>JANNXX010000065.1:0-99135 GCA_031409795.1 Rhodobacterales bacterium | reverse complement strand
CAAACCCCCTGGGAGTATTTCTGCAGGAGCAATCCGGGGAAAGGCTTGTCCCGCCCCTGCCGGATGGTAGGCTTAGCGGCCATCGGGGGAGGGGCGGAATGGATCTGGGGATCAGGGGAAAGCGGGCGCTGGTCTGCGCGTCGTCCCGGGGGCTGGGGCGCGGCTGTGCCGAAGCGCTGGCGGAAGCCGGCGTCGATCTTGTGCTGAACGCCCGCGGGGCCGAGGCGCTGGAGGCGGCCGGGGCAGCGCTTCGGGCGCGGTTTGCGGTCGATGTGCGGACGGTTGCCGGCGACATCACCACCGAAGCCGCCCGCGCGGCGGTGCTGGCGCAGGGCCCGGTCGACATTCTGGTCACCAATGCGGGCGGTCCACCGCCGGGCAACTGGCCGGACTGGGCGCGCGAAGACTTCCTTCGGGCGCTGGACGCCAACATGCTGACGCCCATCGCCCTGATGCAGGCGGTGTTGCCCGGGATGATGGCGCGGGGCTGGGGCAGGGTGGTCAACATCACCTCGGTTTCGGTCAAGGCGCCGATCGCCGCACTGGGCCTGTCCAACACCGCGCGTGCCGGGCTGACCGGCTTTGTCGCCGGAACCGCGCGGCAGGTGGCGGGCAAGGGTGTCACGATCAACAACCTTCTTCCCGGGATCCACGCCACCGACCGGTCCATCGCGCTGGACGCAGGCGTGGTCAAGGCGCGCGGGATCAGCCTTGACCAGGCGATCTCCGAGCGCAGCGCCACGATCCCGGCGGGCCGCTACGGCACCGCGGCCGAGTTCGGCGCGGCTTGCGCCTTCCTGTGTTCGGCGCATGCGGGATTTATCGTCGGGCAGAACATCCTGCTGGACGGGGGCGCCACCAACAGCACGATGTGACCGGCTTGTGGGGGGCGGGGCGGGCTGATACCCAAAGCCCGAGCAAGTCGCTTGAGTTCCATGCCAGACGCCGTCCCCCTTCGTCTTGACGTACAGCATCTGAGCCGCAGCTTCGGGGCGCGGCGGGTGGTCGATGACGTGTCGCTTGCGGTGGCGCCGGGGCAGGTGACCTGCCTTCTGGGGCCTTCCGGTTGCGGGAAATCCACCACCCTGCGGATGATCGCCGGGGTCGAGCGGGCCGAAGCGGGCGAGGTCCGCATCGACGGGCGTCTGGTCGCCGGGGCCGGCGTGCATGTGCCGCCCGAAGCGCGGTCAGTCGGCTTGATGTTTCAGGATTTCGCGCTTTTCCCGCATCTGACGGTGGCCGAGAACGTGGGGTTCGGGCTGCGGATCGACCGGGCCGAAAAGGCCCGCAGGGTTGCGGAACTGATTGAGAAGGTGGATCTTTCCGGCTTCGGCCCGAAGCACCCGCACCAGCTTTCCGGGGGCGAGCAGCAGCGCGTCGCGCTGGCGCGGGCGCTGGCGCCGCGTCCGCGCGTGATGCTGATGGACGAACCCTTCTCGGGCCTGGACAACCGCTTGCGCGATGGCATCCGCGACCGGACGCTGGAGCTTTTGAAGGAAGAGGGCACGGCGGTCCTTCTGGTCACGCATGAACCCGACGAGGCGATGCGGATGGCCGACGAAATCGCGCTGATGCGGGCCGGGCGGATCGTGCAGCGTGGAGCACCCTACAACGTCTACAACGCGCCGGTGGACAAGGCGGCGGCGGCGTTCTTCAGCGATATCAACGTGATCCGTGGCGTGTCCAGGGGTGCCTTGACCGAAACGCCCTTTGGCGCATTCCTGACGCCGGGCCATGCCGATGGCGGCAAGGTCGAGATCGTGATCCGTCCGCAGCACCTGCGCATCGACTTTGACCGGGCGGGGCGCGGGCCGAACCCGACGCCCGAGGAAGGTGTTCCGGCCCGGGGATGCGTGCTGCGCAGCCGGTATCTGGGCCGCGAAAGCCTGGTGGACTTCGCCATGGACTTCGAGGGGGCGAAACTGACCGCTTCGGTCCCCGGAGTGTTCCTGCCCAAGCCCGGAACGGTCTTGTGGCTGATGATGCGGCGGGATCGGTGCCTTGTGTTCGGGGTCTGAAGCAGCGCCGGGGGTCTGGACGTTCAGTCAAGGTCTTGACGTCAGGCTCTGGGCGGCAAACCGGCTGTCTTTCTCCCGTCTTCCTTCCGCCTTGACGCGCGGCGGGTCCGTCGCCGGTTGACCATGCCGCGCGCATTCCCTTGATCACGCGCCGTTCAGCGCGCGGTCGACACCCGGCGCGCCGTCCGGTCAGCATGGCCGCTGCGGCAGTCATCGCGCGTCATGCGTCCAATGGCCAGCGTCCAGCCCCGGCCCGAATATCCTTGTACAAGTGACAGACGACAGGCCGTCTTCTGCCATCGCCACCGGGCGGGATGGTCAGAGAGTGACGTCAGCGCATCACTTTGTCCGGAGACGGCCGCCAGACCCTGGACGACGGGATTGACGCGGTGGAAGCAGACCGTCAGCAGTGTCAGGGCATCCGGCCGGGCCTTTGGGGACACCATGTTCAAACACGTCACCTTGATCGGCACCGCTGTTGGACTGGGCCTTGTTTCCGGGTTTGCGGCACAGATTGCCCTTAAAATATTTGCCGTTTTCAGTCTTCTTGCCGGGCCAGGGCTTCAGGAAAGCCTGAACCGGGCGGCTGAGCGGCCTGACGTTTTCTGGATCTTTGGCGCCGCCACCGCCATCGGGCTTACAGCGATCTTCTATCTGGTCTGGGGCGTGATCCGACTGGTGGGCAGGGCGCGGGGCAAAGGCCGATGAACCGGCATGACCGGTGCCGGGTGTTGCCTGTCACGCGCTGAGGCTGGCGCGGTAGGCGGCGAGGTTGCAGGCAGCCGCATCGGGGAAGGTGGTGCCCGGGATGGTAAGGCTTTCGATGCGGTCGACGCGAAAGCTGCGAAACGCGTTGCGGGTTTCGCACCAGGTGGCAATGGTCCAGACCCGGCCCCAGAATTCCAGAACCAGCGGGCGGATCGGGCGCAGGGAGGTCTGCCCATCGCCGTCGCGGTAGGTCAGGACCAGCTGTTCCCGCAGCCGGATCGCGCGACGCAGGGTTGGCAGGTGTCGGGCGGCGGCCAGGGCTTCGGTGCCGGGGTAGACCCAGTGGCCATCTTCGGCCCCCGGCAGCAGGCGCGCCGGGATCACCGCTTCGATCTTGGCGCGCAGGGATGCCGCAGCGGGGCCGAGCGACGGGTCGGCACCGGCGCTGACCAGGCGCAGGCCCAGGGTCAGGGCCTGCACCTCGTCGGCGGTCAGTGTCAGCGGCGGCAGGCTGATCGGTTCGCGCAGGATGTAGCCGACGCCGCGTTCGCCCTCGACCGGCAGGCCCGAGGCGATAAGCGTCGCCATGTCGCGCCACAGCGTGCGGGTCGAGACCTCAAGTCGTTCGGCCATGTCGCGGGCGGTGTGAAGCCGCCCGTCGCGCAGGGTCTGGATCAGATCGAACAGACGGTCGGTGCGGCGCATCGGCCAAGGGTGGCCTCAGCCCATCCGCCACACAAGCGTTGAATGCGACATCCGCAGCGTGGACCCGTCGATCATCGCGCCGAAAGCGCCGAAGTCCGGGTGGGCCATCACCGCCTCGGCCGCGGCCAGCGCGTCGGAATGGCTGGCCCAGGTCACGATGTCGGACCATAGGCCGTCCGCGTCTTCGGTCAGCATCCGGGCGACAAAGCCGGGCTGGCGGCGGACCACGGCTTCGGTCAGCGCGGCGTTTGCGACAAAGGCGGCGCGGTCGGTGCCGGGGGTCAGGCGGAAGCTGACAAGTTCGATCGATTGCATCACTCTCTCCATCGGTTGCAACGGTCTAGTGATGGCACGGGCCAACTGACGACACCCTGTCAGCAACCGTTGCGGGCCGGGCCGGATTTCCTGGAACAGGCCCGTGTCAGTGTCCCTGCGAGCGGGCCCAGACGGTGCCGGGGTCAAGCTTCGGCCTCGATCCCCGACTGGGGCAGCAGGGTCGCGATCTTGTACAGCAGGCTTTTCGCCGCCCGAGCCCTTGGGTTGCCGTCCAGACCCACATGGCGCAGGCCTTCGACCAGGGCCTCAAGCTCTTCGGGCGTCAGCATGGTCGGCGGCAGCATGAGCGGCGCGCGCAGCAGGTAGCCCAGCCCGCGCGCGCCTTCCACCGGCAGGCCGGTCGCGGCCAGCATCTCCATGTCGCGCCAGATCGTGCGGGTCGACACGCCGAGTCGCGCCGCAAGCTCGGCGGCGGTGTGCAGCCGCCCGTCGCGCAGGGACTGGACGATGTCGTAAAGGCGGGCGTCGCGTTTCATCGGGCTTTCGGCCGGCCGGAGGGGCGAAATTGCCCAGCTTACTGACAAAATACTGTCAGTTGACTGCCCTGCGCAAGCGGCTTGGTGCTTGGAACCGGCTGTCGGTCGGCCCTATGAGGGGGACAGAAGTGGAATGCCGCCCCCATCCGGGGGCAGGAATCGAAAGGGAACACCATGTTCAACAACATCGGTCTGCCGGGCCTCTTGCTGATCGCGGTCGTCGTGCTTGTGCTTTTCGGCAAGGGCAAGGTCAGCTCGCTGATGGGCGAGGTCGGCAAGGGCATCACCGCCTTCAAGAAGGGCGTCGGCGACGGCACCGCCGAGATCGAGGCGCAGAAGGCCGACGCGGCCAAGGACGTGACCCCGTCCGAAAAGGACAAGGTCTGAGCTTCGGGCGCCCGGGGGACGCGACATGGACGTAAGCTGGTCCGAGCTTCTGGTCATCGGGATCGTGGCGCTGGTCATCATCGGCCCGAAGGACCTGCCCGGCATGTTCCGCGAGCTTGGCCGCTTTACTGCCAAGATCCGCGCCATGGGCCGCGACTTCAGCCGCGCGATGGAGCAGGCCGCCAAGGAATCCGGGATCAAGGAGGTGGCCGATGACCTGCGCAACGTCACCAGCCCCAAATCCATGGGTCTTGATGCGGTGCGCTCGGCTGCCGACAAGTTCGAAAAGTGGGATCCGCTGAAGCCCGCGACAAAGCCGAAGGCCCCGCTGACCCCGCCGCCGATGCCCGCGACCGCCGCCCCGGTCGCGGCCCCGGTCGCGGCCCCGGTCGCTGCCCCGATCGCGGCCCCGATCGCGGCCTCCGTCGCGGCCACAGGTCCAGCAACGGCCGCGCTGGCGGAAACGGTTGCGGCAAAGCGCAAGGCCTCGGTCGAGAAGTCTGCCGAAATTGCCAGGTCCAAGGCGGCGGCCAAGGCGGCGAAGACCACGTCGGCCCCCGCCGCTGCAGACCCTGTCATCGCCGCACCTGCGGCCCCCCCCCCTGCGGCCCCCACTGCAGCCAAACGCGCCGGGCGGGTGCGCAAGAAGCCTGACGCAGCCGAGGCGACATGACAACGAACGACATCGACGACAGCTCGGCCCCGCTGGTCGAGCACCTGATCGAGCTGCGCAACCGGATCATCTGGTCGGTCGCGGCCTTCCTCGTCGGGATGATCCTGTGTTTCGTCGTGGCGGAACCGATCCTCGATTTCCTGCTGCACCCGATCGAGCTGTCGATGCGCGAGCTGGGTGACCCGAACCCGGTGATGCAATACACCGCACCGCAAGAGTATTTCTTCGTCCTCGTCCACATCTCGGTCGTGGCCGGGCTGATGGTCAGCTTTCCGGTGATCGCCTACCAGCTGTGGCGCTTTGTGGCGCCCGGGCTTTATCGCAACGAAAAGCAGGCCTTCCTGCCGTTCCTGATCGCTTCGCCGGCGTTGTTCCTGACCGGGGCGGTCTTTTCGCATTATGTGGTGACGCCGATCGCGATGACTTTCTTCCTGGGCTTCGCAGACACCTATTCGCTGTTGACGGCACTGCTGCCCGGCCTGTCCGATGCCCCCCTGACCGAAGTCGCGCAGCCGGTGGCCGATGAGGGGATCGACATCGTCTTCCAGGGCAAGGTGAACGAAACGCTGGACATCAGCCTGAAGCTGATCGTCGCGTTCGGGCTGTGCTTCCAGATGCCGGTGCTGCTGACCCTGATGGGCAAGGCCGGTCTGGCGACCTCGGCCGGCCTTCGGGGGATGCGGCGCTATGCCATCGTGATCATCCTGATCGTGGCCGCGATCGTCACCCCGCCCGATTTTATGAGCCAGATCATCCTCTTCGCGGCGGTCTATCCCTTGTACGAGGTCTCGATCTTCCTGATCAGCCGGATCGAAAAGCGCCGCGAGGCCGAGCTGCGGGCCGAGGGGCTGTGGGATGACGAAACCGATGGCCCGGTTTCCGCAAGCGATGGTGCCGAGAAGGACGCGGAGTCCAAGGCGTGACCGACCCGCTGGACCGGATCGCCGCCGCGCTGGAACGGCTGGCCCCGGCCCCGATGCCGGCGCCGGATTTCGGGTTCGGGGCCTTTGTCTGGCACATCGCCCCTGACCGGCTGGAGGCCGTCGCGAAGGTTGCCCGTGTGGACATCGGCCTGCTGATCGGCGTTGACCGCAGCCGCGACACGCTTTTGGACAACACCCGCCATTTCGCGCGCGGGTTGCCGGCGAACAACGCGCTGCTCTGGGGTGCGCGGGGGATGGGGAAATCCAGCCTGGTCAAGGCGGTGCATGCCCAGGTGCGGGCCGAGGGGCATGACCTGAAAATCGTCGAGCTTGCCCGCGACGACCTGCCGTCGGTCCAGCGCCTGCTTGCGCACCTGCGGGCGGTGTCGCACCGGTTCCTGCTGTTCTGTGACGATCTTTCCTTCAGCCACGACGACCAGCACTACAAGTCGCTGAAGGCGGTCCTGGATGGCGGGATCGAGGGGCGGCCGGAGAACGTGCTGCTTTACGCCACCTCCAACCGCCGCCACCTGATGCCGCGCGACATGATCGAGAACGAACGCTCTACCGCGATCAGCCCCTCCGAGGCGGTGGAGGAGAAGGTCTCGCTGTCCGACCGCTTCGGTCTGTGGCTGGGGTTCCATCCCTGCAGCCAGGACGACTATCTGGCGATGATCGCGGGCTATTGCGCGGCGCATGGGGTGCAGGTGCCGGCAGACCGGCTGCGGGCCGAGGCGGTGGAATGGCAGGCGACACGCGGCGCGCGGTCAGGCCGGGTGGCCTGGCAGTTCTTTTGCGACCTCGCAGCCCGCGAAGGGGTGCGCATTGCCCCCTGACCCGCGCGTTTTTGCTTGCCTGCACGCGTGATGCGCCCTAACCGGACCGCATCATGATCACCGAAATCCTCGTCATCCTGGCGCTGATCGCCCTGAACGGCGTGCTGGCGATGTCCGAGCTGGCCATCGTCAGCGCGCGGCCCGGCCGTCTGAAGACGCTTGAATCCAAAAGCCGGGGCGCGCGCATGGCGCTGCGGCTGGGCGAACACCCGGGCCGGTTCCTCTCGACGGTGCAGATCGGGATCACCGCGGTCGGCGTGCTGTCCGGCGCGCTTTCGGGGGCAACGCTTGGCAACCGGCTGGAAGACTGGCTGATCGTGCAAGGGCTGGCCGCAGACTGGGCCGCGACCCTTGGCGTCGGCGGTGTGGTGGTCGCGATCACCTATGTCAGCCTGATCATCGGCGAGCTGGTCCCGAAACAGATCGCCCTGCGCAACCCCGAGGGCATCGCGATCCGCATGGCCCCGGCGATGACGATGCTGTCGGTGGTGGCGGCGCCGCTGGTCTGGTTTCTGGAACGGTCGGGCCGGGTGATCCTGTGGCTTCTGGGCCAACGCGGGGCCAGCCAGAACCGGGTGACCGAGGAAGAGGTCCATGTCCTTCTGGCCGAGGCGCATGAAGGCGGGGTGCTTGAGACCGAGGAACGCGAGATGATCTCGGGGGTCATGCGCCTGAGCGACCGCACCGCCCGCGCCTTGATGACGCCCCGGCACGAGATCGACATGCTGCCGCTTGACGCCACCGGGTCCGAGGCGATGGCCGCGCTGCGCCGGGTGGCGCGGGCGCGGATGCCGGTGGCCAATGCCGAGGGCGACGTCGTGGGCATCGTGCTTCTGTCCGACGCCTTCCAGGTCGTGTCGCGGCGCGAGGCGCTGGACATCAAGGCGCTGGTGCAGGAGATCCCCGTCGTCTCGGACCAGACCGAGGCGCTGGACGTGCTGGAAATCCTGCACAAGTCCGAACACCACATCGCACTGGTCTATGACGAATACGGCCATTTCGAAGGGATCATCACCAGTGGCGACGTGCTGGGCGCGATCACGGGTGCTGTCGCCTCCAGCGAGGCGGACGAACCTGCGATGGTCACGCGGGAGGATGGCAGCTTCCTTGTCGCAGGCTGGATGCCGGTCGACGAATTCTGCGACCGCCTGGGCCTGCCGCGTGATCTGGCGGGGGAATATGACACCGTCGCGGGGCTGGTCCTGCACCAGCTGGGCCGGATCCCCGAACTGGGCGCGATCTTCAAGACCGAGGGCTACCGCTTCGAGGTGATCGACCTTGACGGTCGGCGGATCGACAAGGTTCTGGTATCACTGGTGGCAAGCTAGGCCTGCCGCCAGAAACGATTTTTCGACGAAAAATCAGGGTCTTACTGCAAAAAGCCCATCGGGTCCAGGCTGTCGACACCCTTCCTGACCTCGAAATGCAGGAAGGCGGGGTCGGCCTTGCGCACCACGCCGATGGCCTGGCCGCGCTTGACCGTGTCGCCCTTCTTGACCTTCAGGGCGTCCAGCCCGGCATAGACGGTCAAAAGCCCGCCCTCATGCCGGATCACCACGATCGGCACCTGGTCGGTGTCCTTGGTGACGGCGGCAACCGTGCCACCTGCGGCCGCGCCGACAGCACTTCCGGCCGGGGCAGCGATGTCGATGCCCTGGTTCGACTTCTTGTCATAGCTGCGGATGATCTTGCCCTGCACCGGCATCGCGAAGGCGGCGGCCGAAGCCGCGGTCGCAGCGTCCCCGAGATCGGGAGAGGGCGGTGTCGCCTTGGGCTTGGCGCTGGCGGGTTCGGTTTCCTCGTCCGGCAGGGGTTCGGCGGCCGAGGGCGGCTCGGGCGTGGGCGTGCCGGCGCCGGGGGCGGTGGGCACCGGCTCGGGGTCGGGCGCGGGGCCGGTCGCGATCGGGATGATCAGCGTTTGGCCCTCGCGCACGGCCATGTCGGCCCCCAGCTGGTTCCAGTCGGCCAGCGCCTTGGCCGAGACATTGTAGGCCCGCGAAATGGTGAAGGCGGTCTCGCCGCGCGCAACGCGGTGGGTCAGGGGCTGGCCCGAAACCGGCTTGGCCGCCACCGGAGCCGGGGACGACGGCCCGGCCTCGTCCAGCGCCGTCGTGGCGATGGCGGCCACGTCGACCGACCCGCCGCCGCCAAGGATCGCGGGCTGCGGCGCGGCCGAAAGGCGCGACGGCAGCAACAGAAGCTCGCCCTCGCGCAGGGGGTCGGTTGGCCGGATGGCGTTCTTGCCGGCCAGGTCGGCGGGGTTCAGTCCCAGCCGGGCGGCCATCGTGGTGACCGTCTCGCCCCGGCGGGCGGCGGCAAGCTGGTAATCGGGGTAAGAGATGATGCCGTTGGCATCGGCGGTCGGGGCGGCGGCAGTGGCCTGCCGCGCGGCGGTCGAGGTGTCGCCCCCGCCGGCGCGCAGGTCCCAGTCCAGCGTTTCGGTGTTGACGCAGGCCGACAGGGCCAGGGCGCTGGCCCCGATCAGCAGGGTGGTCCGGATCGTCGTGCCGAAGGAATGCATCTGGTCCCGCCTCATCTTGCCCGCCCGGATTTTTCCGGTTTCTATCCCGGTATCTTACTCGGAGCCAAGACCTTCGACCAGTGGGACAAAGCGCACCGGGCGAAGTTCCTCATAGTCGAAGCCCTGCGCCGTGCGGGTGACCTTGATCAGGCTTTGAACCGCGTCCGACTGGCCCACCGGCAGAACCATGATCCCGCCCGCCTTCAGCTGCGCCAGCAGCGGGCCGGGCGGGTCCTCGGCGGCGGCGGTCACCAGGATGCGGTCGAAGGGGCCCTGTTCGGGCAGCCCGTACGACCCGTCGGCGGTCAGGGTGGTGATGTTGGCGATGTCGAGCTGGCGGAACAGTTCGGCCGCCTCGCGCACCAGGCGGCGATAGCGGTCCACGGTGTAGACGCGGCGGGCCAGCTGGGCCAGGATCGCCGCCTGGTAGCCCGACCCGGTGCCGACCTCCAGCACGGTGTCGCGCGGGTTGACGCCAAGCGCCTGGGTCATCAGCCCGACGACCGACGGCTGGCTGATCGTCTGGCCGCAGGCGATGGGCAGGGGCATGTCCTCATAGGCGCGGTCGGCGAACAGGCCCTTCACGAACAACCCGCGATCGACCTTTTCCATCGCGGTCAGGACGCGGGTGTCGGTGACCCCACGAGACCGCAAGGCGAAGAGGAACCGCATCTTGCGTTCGGCAAGCGCCTCGGAGGGGCTGTCCTCCGCTTCGTCGCTCATGCCAGCCGCACCGCAAGATCGGCCAGAAGATCATGCGCCGTCAGGTCGGCGCGCATCGGCGTGACCGAGATGAAACCGTCCAGGTTCACTGCGGCATCGGTGCCGGGCAGGGTGGGTGTCTGCTGCGGACCGCCCTTGATCCACAGGAACTTGCGGCCCGAGGGCGAAAGATGCGGCTCGACGCCAAAGGCCGTGTCGCGGCGGAAGCCCTGCGCGGCGACCTTGATCCCTTGCGTCGCGGCCCCCGACAGGGGCGGGAAATTCACGTTGTAGAAGACGCGGTAGTCGTCGCCGGTCCACAGCCCCCGGTCCAGCAGCGCCCGCACCACGCCCGTGCCATGCACCCGTGCGCTGTCGAACGGATCGGCCAGCCCCGCATTCCCCGGCCCGAAGAACTGCGACAGCGCAATCGCCGGCACGCCCTGCAACGCCGCCTCCATCGCGCCGCCGATGGTGCCGGAATAAAGCACGTTCTCGGCCGCGTTGTTGCCCCGGTTCACGCCCGAGAGCACCAGGTCGGGTTTCACCCCGCCCAGCACGTCGTGGATCGCCGCCAGCACGCAATCGGCCGGGCTGCCTTCGGCGGCAAAGCGGCGGGGGGCAAGCTCGGCGAACATCATCGGATGGGTGTAGCTGATGCAATGCCCGACGCCCGACTGCTCGAACGCGGGGGCGACGGTCCAGACCTCGCCCCCCGGCCCGGCGATTTCCCGGGCGATCCCGGTCAGGACCTCAAGCCCCGGCGCGTTGATGCCATCGTCATTGGTGATCAGGATGCGCATGTCGGTCCCCGCTTGCGCCTTCCTGCTTAGACGAGCGGCATTGCCCCGACAAGGCGCTGCTGCACGGTGACCCTGCGGGCGCATCGGATGAAGGAAATGCTTGCGCGCCCGCAAATTGCACAGTCTGATACCGGCAAGGCAGGGGGGCCGATGGCAGACGACGAACGACAGAGACCCGAAGCGATCCGGGTGGCGGACCTGCACAAAAGCTTCGGCACGCATCATGTGCTGAAAGGTGTCTCGCTTGACGCCAGGGAAGGCGACGTGGTCGCCATCATCGGCGGCTCGGGCTCGGGCAAGTCCACCATGCTGCGCTGCATCAACTTTCTAGAGACCCCGTCCTCGGGCAGCATCAGCATCGCCGGCGAGCCGGTGGCGATGCGCCCCGACGGCGCCCCGTCCGACCGCCGGCAGCTGGAACGCATCCGCCAGTCGCTGGGCATGGTCTTCCAGTCCTTCAACCTGTGGACCCACCGCACGGTGCTGGAAAACCTGATCGAGGTTCCGGTCCATGTCCTGAAATGCCCCAAGGATGAGGCGATCGCCCGCGCCCGCAAGCTTCTGGCCCGCGTGGGCCTCGCTGAAAAGGAAGGGGCCTATCCCGCCTTCATGTCCGGCGGCCAGCAGCAGCGCGCCGCCATCGCCCGCGCGCTGTGCATGGAGCCGAAGGCGATGCTGTTCGATGAGCCGACCAGCGCCCTTGACCCCGAACTGGTGGGCGAAGTGCTGCAGGTCATCCGGGGCCTGGCTGATGAGGGCCGCACGATGATCCTGGTCACGCATGAGATGAAATTCGCGCGTGAGGTCGCCAGCCATGTCATCTACCTGCACAACGGCCAGATCGAAGAACAAGGCCCGCCCGACCAGCTGTTCGGGGCGCCCAAGTCCGACCGTCTGAAACAGTTTCTCAAATCCGTCGCCTGAAAAGACGGAACACCCAACCAAGGAGCACTACATGAACTTCAAAGCCCTTCTCGCCCTGGCCTGTTTCATTGCAGCCCCGGCGGCCGCGCAAGAGGTCAAGATCGGCATCGCCGCCGAGGCCTATCCGCCCTTCGCCAGCCCCGATGCGGCCGGCAACTGGGTTGGCTGGGAGGTCGATTTCATCAACGCGGTCTGCGCGGCCGGTGAGCTGCAATGCGTGATCACCCCGGTGGCCTGGGACGGGATCATCCCCTCGCTGACCTCTGGCCAGATCGATGCGATCATGGCCTCGATGTCGATCACCGAAGAGCGGATGCAGACCATCAGCTTCTCGGACAAGTATTACAACACCCCGACCGTGATCGTGGGGACCAAGGGCGTCGACATGGCCCCGACCGCCGAAGGGCTGGCCGGCAAGATCATCGGGGTGCAGGCCTCGACCATCCACGCAGACTATGTCGACAAGTATTTCGGGCCGACGGCGGCCGAAGTGAAGATCTACCAGACCCAGGATGAGGCGAACCAGGACCTTGCCGCCGGGCGGATCGACGCGATCCAGGCCGACAGCATCGCGCTGGACGCCTTCCTTGCCTCGGAAGCCGGGGCCGCCTGCTGTGATCTGAAGGGGGCCGTGGCCGATGACCCGGCGATCCTGGGCATGGGCGTCGGTGCGGGCGTGCGCAAGGACGACGCCGAGCTTCTGGCCAAGCTCAACGCCGCCATCGCCAAGGTGATCGCTGACGGGACCTATGACAAGATCACCGCCAACTACTTCGCCTCGTCGATCTACGGCGGCTAAGGGCGTGACCCCGGGGGGCGCAACGACAGCAGGTCCTGCGCTCCCCTCCGCCACAGGGAGAGAGGGCACGGGCAGGGGGGCGGCTGACGACCTTGCACGGCCCGATGCCCCAGTACCGACCCGCCTGCTGACCCGCCTCCTGACCCGACTGCTGGCCTGGCAGCCCGCCGGGACTGCCCGCCCGCACCCCATCGCTTCGCCCGCTGACCACGGCAAGGCGCTGGTCAACTGGCACCAGGGCCGCGGGCATATCTGGGGCCAGTCATGATCGCTTCGGGTCTGCTTGCCTCGAGCCTTGACCTGCTTGCCTGGTCGCCGCCCGGCTGGGGGGCGACATTGGCGATAGCGCTTGGCAAGTCGATCCTGATCGCCATCGGGGCCTTCGGTCTTGGCCTGCTGATCGGGGTGCTTGGCGCCTATGGCAAGCTGTACGGCGGGCCGGTCACTCGCGACCTGCTGGGCATCTACACCACCATCGTCCGCGCGGTGCCCGAGCTGATCCTGATCCTGATCCTTTATTTTGCCGTCACCTCATCCTTGAACAACCTCCTTCTCGCCTGGGGGTTCGAACGGGTGCAGATTTCCGGCTTCTTCGCCGGGATCGCTGTTCTTGGCGTGGTCCAGGGCGCCTATGCGACGGAAATCCTGCGCGGTGCGATCCTGTCGGTGCCGGCCGGCCAGGTCGAGGCGGCCCGGGCGATGGGCATGCCGCCGCTGACGCTGGCCTGGCGGGTGACCTTCCCGCAGATGCTGGCCGCCGCGATTCCGGGGCTTGCCAATCTTTGGCTGATCGCCACCAAGGACACCGCCTTGCTGGCCGTGGTCGGCTTCGGCGAATTGACGCTGGTCACCCGCCAGGCGGCCAGCACGACCAAGGCCTTCTTCACCTTCTTTCTGGCCGCGGGTTTGCTGTATCTGGCGATTTCCATCGTCTCGACGCTGATCTTCAGCCGGATCGAAGTCTGGGCGCGGCGCGGCCAGGTGCGGACGGAGGGGCGCTGATGCTGGGTTTCTGGGCACCCCGCCGCATCGTGATGGCCGTCGTCGCGGCCCTGCTGGTGCTGTGGTGCGCGACGGCGCTGAACTGGACCTGGCTTGCCGATCCGAAATATCAGGCACTGATCGTCCAGGGCGTGTGGAACACGGTCTGGATCCTGGTGGTGACCATGGTGCTGGGCATGCTGCTGGCGATCCCGCTTGGCTTTGCCCAGGCCGCCGGGCCGTGGTGGCTGGCAAAGCCCGCCGCCGGGTTCTGCGGGCTGATCCGGGGCACGCCGCTCCTTCTTCAGCTTTGGCTGCTTTACTACGGGCTTGGCTCGCTTTTCCCGTCGATCCCCTGGATTCGGCAATCGGATCTCTGGCCGATCCTGCGGCAGGCCTGGCCCTATGCGGTGCTGGCGTTGACCCTGTCGGTCGCGGGCTACTCGGGCGAAGTGATGCGCGGTGCCTTCAGGGGCGTGCCGCATGGCCAGCTTGAGGCGGCCAAGGCGATGGGTATGCCGCGCTTCACCATCTTCCGCCGGATCTGGCTGCCGCAGGCCTTCCACCGAGTGCTGCCCACCCTGGGGGGCGAGACGGTGCTGACCCTGAAATCGACCCCGCTGGTCGCGACCATCACCGTGATCGACATCTACGCCGTGTCGTCGCGGGTCCGGCAGGACACGTTCATCGTCTACGAGCCGCTTCTGCTGCTGGCCGTGGTCTACATGGTCATTGCCGGGGTGATCGTGCTTCTATTCCGCCGGCTTGAGGCGCTGGTGCCGCAAAAGCGGGTCTGACCGCTGCGGTCAACAGTTAAGAAACGGTAAATGACCACGGTTAACCTGTTGATTTTATTGTATTTGGTCGAATTGACCACTGTGGACAGCCGGGGCTGTCTCAGGCATCCCGCCGCGCGATCCAGTCGTGATCGGGATCGTTCTGGAACCGCCATTTCCGGATCGGCCCGGCCATCACGTTGAGATAGTACATCTCATACCCATAGGGCGCCCCGCAGGGATGGTGCCCCCTGGGCACCAGCACGACATCGTGGCTTTTCACCGCCATGGTCTGATCAAGGCTCCCGTCCTCGGTATAGACCCGCTGGATGCCAAAGCCCTGATCGGGGTTCAGCCGGTGATAGTAGGTCTCTTCCAGGCGGGTCATGCGGGGAAAGTCATCCTCGTCATGCCGGTGGCTGGGATAGGACGACCAATGCCCCGCCGGGGTGAACACTTCGGTCACCAGTAGGCTGTCGGCCACCTCCCGCGATTCCATCGCGATGTTGTTGATGTGGCGGGTATTGGTCCCCTTCCCGCGCGGGGTCAGCGTGATCCCCTCCGGCCCCAGGCGCCGCGCCGGATGCCCGCCTTTGCCGGGGGCCGAACAGACCGCCAGCGTGCAGGCCGTCGTCGCCACCGCCCGCCAGTCCTGCCCGTCCGGAAGATACAGGCAATGCGGCGGGGTCTTCTCGAAGACATCCATCCGCGCGCCCATCTCGCCCCAGTCCTGCCCGGCGGCAGCAATCTGCGCGCGGCCCTCGACCAGCACGAGGATCACCTCGCGGTCGCCGGTCGCCTCGGCCGCGACATCGCCCGGCTCCAGCCGGTAAAGCGAGAACCCGACATGGCCCCAGCCCGCGCTGTCCGGGGTGATCGCATGGATCTTGCCCCGGTCGCCCGTCGGTTTGCGCAGAAGATCGACCATGGCCAGCCTCCGTCCCTAGCGATCCGTCCCGGCCGCCGCGCGGGCCCGGTCCCAGATCCCGCACAGCCGCGCGTAGCGTTCCGCCATCATGGCGACCGCTTCGGCATCCGTCATCTCGCCTGTCAGCCAGCTGCGCGCGGCATCGGCAAAGATCGTGCGTCCGACGGCGAAGCCCTTGACCAGGGGAAAGCCCGCCGCCAGCCGCAGCGACTGTGCAAGGACCGCTTCCGGCGCGTCAAGACCAAGCACCACCACGCCGCGCACATGCGGGTCGTTGCGCAGGATCGCGGCGCAAGCGGCATCCCAGGCTGCGACAGTGGCCAGCGGCTCCAGCTTCCACCAGTCGGGATAGACGCCCAGAGCGTAGATCCGCTGGATGATGTCGGCACTGGTCTGGTCGGTGACCGGAGCGACCTTGGAGGGGATGACCTCGAGCAGAAGTTCCAGCCGGTTGCGGCGGCAGGCATGGAACAGCCGGCGGATGGTCTCGTCCTGCTGCGCCTGCATCCCGGCGTCGTCGTCGGGGTGGGTGAAACACAGCACCTTGACCACATGACCCAACGGCCATTCCTGCAGCCCGCCGAAATCAGGACCGATCTCGGGCTCCAGCGTCAGGGGGCGCGAGCCGGGCCATTCGACGGGCCGCCCGACCCAGAGAC
Organism: Rhodobacterales bacterium; assembly: GCA_031409795.1. Classification (GTDB taxonomy): domain Bacteria; phylum Pseudomonadota; class Alphaproteobacteria; order Rhodobacterales; family Rhodobacteraceae; genus Tabrizicola. The sequence continues at coordinate 82,980 of JANNXX010000065.1, read as the reverse complement.
CGGTGCCCGCCGCCTGAAACAGGGCGTCGCGGCCAAGGCGACTGTCGCAGAGGATGCCGTGGCCGGGTTGGCCATCGGCGACGGTAAGGGCGGCTTGCAGGCAAAGCTCCTTGAACGCGCCGATCTTTGCGGGGGTGGCCCCCTCCATCTGTTCCAGCTGCATCCGGTGGTCGAAGGCGAAGACCCGCATGGTGGAGAGGTCCTGATGCCGGTTGGTCGCCCAGTGGACCTGTTCCAGGCTTGCATCCTTGCGCAGGGCCTTTTGCACGACACCGCGTTTCAGGAAGAACTGCAGCTCCTCCCAACTGGGATATGCCGGGGTGCAGCCGTGGCGGCTGACGGCGAAGGCACCGCAGGCGTTGGCGTATTCGAGGGCTGTGGGCCAGGCCTCGCCGTCCAGCCAGCCCTTGATCAGGCCGGACATGAAGCCGTCGCCTGCGCCCAGGACGTTGAAGACCTCGATCGGGAAGCCGGGGCCGGTCTGGCCGTCGTCCAGGCTGTCGGGGATATCGCCGGTGAAGGCGACCGCGCCCATCGGGCCGCGCTTGCAGACGAGGGTGGCTTTCGACACGGCCCGAACGGCACGCAGGGCGGCGATCGTGTCGGTGGTGCCGCCGGCGATGTGGAATTCTTCTTCGGTGCCGACGATCAGGTCGAAGAAATGCAGCGTCGATTGCAGCTTGGCGGTCACCTGCGCAGATTCGATGAAGCGGCTTTCGCCGTCGCCATGACCCGCAAGGCCCCAGAGGTTCGGGCGGTAGTCGATGTCGAGCGCCGTCAGGAGGCCGTGCTTGCGGGCGAGGGTGAGAGCCTTGAGGACGGCCGCCTCGGTCTTGACGTTCGAGAGGTGCGTGCCGGTGGCGACCACCGACCGTGCGTCGGCGATGAAGCTTTCGTCAATATCGTCCTCGCACAGCGCCATGTCGGCGCAGTTTTCCCGGTAGAAGATCAGCGGGAACTGCGTGTCGTCGCGGATGCCGAGAAGGACGAGGGCGGTGAGGCGGTCGGGGTCGGTCTTCACGCCGCGCACGTCCACGCCTTCGCGGGCCAGTTCCTCGCGGATGAAGCGGCCCATGTGTTCGTCACCGACCCGGGTGATCAGGGCGGACTTGAGGCCCAGCCGCGCGGTTCCGGCGGCGATGTTGGTGGGCGAGCCGCCGATGTATTTCTGGAACGAGCCCATGTCTTCCAGCCGCCCGCCGATCTGCGCGCCGTAGAGGTCGACCGAGGAGCGGCCGATGGTGATGACGTCAAGGCGTCGTGCGGGCGGATCCTGGCGGGTCATGGCTTCCCCTAGAATGGCCGAGTCGGGCTGCTTTATGGAACAAATATTCCATTTCGGCCAAAGCGCAAAGCCCTAAGTTCCCCGGCGGGAGGCTACCGCAACGGCAAGCGCCAAAGCCAGGGCAATGGTGGCCGAAAGCGAGCGGAAGGCGCCGAAGTCCACTTCGGTCACGGTCAGGATGGTGTCGGCCTGGCTGGAAAGCGTGCTGGCGGGCGGGTCGGTCAACAGCACGACCGGCACCCCAGTCGCGCGGGCCCGAGCGGCAAGGGCCAGAGTTTCCTCGGCATGGGGGGAAAAGGTGATGGCCAGAAGCGCGTCGCCCGGCTGGAGCGCCGCGCCATGCGAAAGCCCCGCCACCCCGTCATGCAGCACGGCAGGAAGCCCCAGCTTGTCACAGACATAGGCCAGATAGGCCGCGACGGGAAACGACCGGCGGAACCCGGCAAGATGAATTGTCCGGGCCTGGGCCAGAAGGCCCACAGCCTGTTCCAGAGCCGTTTCGTCCAGGTCACGGGCCAGGCCTTCCATCGACAGCCGGCCGGCTTCGACAAACTCGGCCAGAAGTGCTGCGGGTTGCCCGGCCCCCCGGGCCTGCAGGTTCGCAAGCCGTGTGGCATAGTCGGGCGGCGGCTTGGCCAGGGCGCGGCGAAACAGCCGCTGCATTTCGGCAAAGCCGGAAAAACCCATGATCTGGCAAAAGCGCATCATGGCCGAAGCGGGCACCCCGGCGCCACGGGCCAACTCGGCGACCGTGGACAGGGCGATCCCGTCAAGATTGCGGGCGACATGGTCGGCACATTGCTGGAGCCGCTTCGGAAGCGCCCCTCTGACACCCTGAAGCCTGTCGTTGAAGGCTTCGACGGTTTGGGGAGCGGCCGTGTCAGTCATGCGGTGCCTTCTTCATGCGGGACTGCATTCTAACATATGGAATGAAAATTCCAATGACTCTGGAAGCGGCTGTCCCCGCCTAGTCCGGTCGCGCGGGTTTCAGGCCGGCGGCGGTGAAATGGTCGGGAAAGCACAAGGCGGCGCAGGTGCGGACCGTGGTCATGCCCTCGTCGCGGCTGTATGGGCGGGCCATGGTCATCATGTCCAGCCAGACGCCCTCGATCGTGACGCGGATCACCCGGGCGACATGCACCGGATCGCGACCGTAACCGCCCAGGTCGGACAGGCGGGCGCAGATCGCTTCCAGCGTTGCATTGTAAGCATCATCCTTGGTGCCGCAGGACGCCTGATAAAGGGGACGCGACTGCGCCTCACCCCAGAAGGCACACCAGGCGGCAAGCCGGGCCGGGGTGCAGATTGCAGGATGGAAATCGGCCTCGATCAGGGCGTTGAGTTGGTCGGCGGGATCAGCGCCCGTGGCCGCCAGCGCCGATACCCAGTTTTGCTGGTACTCTTCCGCCAGTTGGGAAAGCGTTTCGGCCAGCAGTTTCTCTTTGGTCTCGAAGTGGAAAAGCACCAGCCCGTGCGACAGGCCGGCGGCCCGTGCCACTGCGGTCAGGGTCGTGCGGGAATAGCCGCGGGCCGCAATGGTCTCGATCGTGGATTCGATCAACTGGTTGCGTCGCGCCTCGCGGCTCATGGTGCGGGGGGGGCGCTTGGCGGCTGAAGTTGGGGATTCGGTCACGCTGGGCCCCTGACGGTCCCGGAATCGGATAACCGAACGGACGGAAATCACAACGGAAAACTTCTGATTGACAGTGCAGTCAGTCAGATGCGACCCTAAAATCGACCGAAACAGCACATGGTTGCGCATGACGACCCCGCCGGTTCGCCCGCTTGAAAAGTCCAATGCGCAATTTGCCCGCGCGGTGCAGCGGCTGCCTTTGGGCGTGGCCTCGACCTTCCGCTATTGGGGGGATGCGCGGACGATCTATGTCCACCACGGCAAGGGCGGGCGGACCTGGGACATCGACGGGAACGCCTATGTCGACTACCGGCTGGGCTATGGCCCGGCGATCCTGGACTATGCCGATGACCGGGTCGATGCGGCCGCCCGGAAGGGGATGGAGGTCGGCGGGGTGTTCGCTCTGTCGACGGAACGCGAGCTGATTGTCGCGGACCGGATCGCGAAGATGGTCCCTGCGGCAGAGCTGGTGCGGTTCTCCAATTCGGGCACCGAAGCGGTGATGGGCGCGCTGCGGCTGGCGCGGGCCTTTACGGGGCGGGAAAGCTATCTGCTGGTCGAGGGCGGCTATCACGGGCTGTTCGACGCGGCGATGTGGCAGGCGGATGTCGAGGGCTGGGATGCGGGGTCCAATCGCGACCCCGAGGTGATCCCCTATGGCAAGGGCATTCCGCCCACGGTGAAGACGCTGGCGCATCTGGTGCCGATGAACGACCTGCAGCGGCTGGAAGACACGTTCCGCAAGCATGGCGACCAGTTGGCGGCGATGCTGATCGAGCCGATCCAGGGCAATTGCTGCGGGATCACGGCGCGGGCGGACTATGTGCAACTGGCACGGGCCTTGTGCGACAAGTACGGGGTGCTGCTGATCATCGACGAGGTGAAGACCGGATTCCGGGTGGGGAAAGGGGGCATTCAGGGCATCCTGGGGGTGCGGCCTGACCTGACAACCTTCGCCAAGGCGGTGGCGAACGGCTATCCGATCGCAGTCATCGCGGGGCGCGCAGATGTGATGCGCACGTTCCGCATAGGTGGGGCCAGCCATGGCGGCACCTTTACGGCGCATTCGGTCAGCCTTGCGGCGGCAGAGGAATGTCTGCGCATCCTGGACGAGACCCCGGCGCTGGAGACGCTTGCCACCTTTGGCCAGCGTCTGATGGACGGGATCAGTGGCATCCTGACCGCGCGGGGGATCGTGCATTCCTTCACCGGGCATCCGTCGATGTTCGGCCTTTTCTTCGATGCGGTCCCGCCCGACAACTATCGCGCCTGGAAGACCAGCGACTACAGCTTCCATGACCGGATGGCCTGGTTCCTGCATGACCTGGGGATCATCGTCGAACCCGACAGCCGCGAGCCGTGGTTCCTGTGCGAGGCACACGGGCTGGACGAAAGCTGCCTGACCGACACGCTGCGGGCGGTGGAACAGGCGGTGGACCTGACGCTGGAATATCCCGAGGCCGCCGAATGACCGAGGCTGCCCGCCACCCACTGTCGCCAAGGCTGGACCATTGCCCCGAGGGGCTGCCGCGTCTGGCCTATCTGGACCGGGGCTGGTTCGATCAGGAAATGGCGACGGTCTTTGCCAGGGCCTGGGTGATGGCCGGGCGGCTGGACAGTTTTGCGCCGGGCATGCTGGCCCGGGTGACGGTGGGCTTTGCGCCGGTCATCGTGGCGCGGCTGGCGGGCGGGGCGGTGGCGGCCTATCACAACATGTGCCCGCACCGGGGGGCAGAGCTGTGCCGGGAGGCGGTGGAGCCCCTGGGAAAGCTGATCCGCTGCCCCTATCACGCCTTTGCCTATGCCGCCGATGATGGTCGGCTGGTCGCCACCGGCCATGCGGAGCCGACCGATGATTTCGACCCCTTGGCGCAGGGTCTGGTTCCGGTGTCGGTGCGCGTCTGGAACGGGTTCTTGTTCCTGAACCTGTCGCTGCGTCCGGGGCCGATCGGGGCGGATGTGCCGCTGGACACGCTGGACAACTGGCCGATGGACGGGCTGGTCACCGGACACAGCTGGGAAAGCGAGATCGACTGCAACTGGAAGGGGTTCTGGGAAAACTACTCGGAATGCCTGCACTGCCCCGGCATCCACCCCGAGCTTTGTGACCTGGTGCCGGTCTATGGCCAGGGGATCATGGGCGCGTCCGAGGCTTTGGGCTGGACGCCAGAGGACCTGATCGCCCCGGCTCTGCGCGCGGGTGCGGCCAGCTGGACGCCGGATGGCGCGCCCTGCGGGCCGGTGTTTCCGGGGCTGACTGACGCGGAGCGGCGGGCGGGGTATCACTTCGTGACGATGTGGCCCTCGGCCTATGTCGTGGCGCATGTCGATCATGTCCGGTCGGTCAGGATCGTGCCTCTGGGGCCGGAGCGCACGCGGCTGGTGGCGGAATGGCACTTCCCGGCAGAGACCCTGTTGCAGCCGGGCTTTGACGCCGCCGCCGTGGCCGGGTTCGCGACAACCGTGATGCGGCAGGATGGTGAGGCGGCCGAGATGAACCAGCGCGGCATCCGCTCACCCGCCTTCAAGGCGGCGCGGCTGATGCCGGAGGAATATGAAATCCACCGCTTTCAGACCTGGATTCTGGCGGAGATGGCGATATGACGGACCTTCCCTATGACGTGCTGCCGATCCCGAAGGACTGGGACCGCAAGGGCCTTCCGGCCTGGACCTACCGGTCGCCCGCGCTTTTCGCGCTGGAGCGGGAGCGGGTTTTCCTGACTCATTGGCAGCTTGCAGGCCACCTTTGTGACATCCCCGCACCCGGCGACTGGCTGGCCTATGACATTCTGGGCGAGCGCGCGGTGGTGATGCGGGGGCAGGACGGGGTGGTTCTGGCGTTCCACAACCTGTGCCGGCACCGGGGCGCGCGGGTGGTCGACGGCGACAAGGGACACTGCAAAGGGGCGATCGTCTGCCCGTTCCATGGCTGGGTCTACAATCTTGACGGGTCGTTGCGGGGGGCCGCTCAGCCTGGCAGTTTCGGCGAAATGCGGCGCGAGGACTTTGGCCTGAAGCCGATCGAGATGGAGGTTTTCCACGGCTTCATCTTCCTGCGCTTTTCTTCGGGCCCGCAGCCCGCACTGGCCACCCTGCTGGCGCCATTCGACGCGGATTTCGCGGCCTATCGGCTGACGGACCTGGAACCGGTCACGGTGGCGGACTGGTCCTCGACCCTGCCGGTCAACTGGAAATCGGTTCGTGATGTGGACAACGAGGGCTATCATGTCGCCCTTGCCCATCCCGGCCTGCAAGAGCTGTACGGCCGCACTTACCGCGACCTGAACCTTGCGGGCGGGCTATCCATCTCGAACGGGCAGTTCGGCGATGCGCCGGGGCGGGGCTGGTCGGTGAGGACCTATGTCCGCCTTGCGCCGGACCGCCCGGACCTGCCGGCGCATCTGCGCCGCGCCTGGACCTACTATGGCCTTTTCCCGAACATGGTCTTCGCGATGACGCCGGAAGGGGTGCAGTTCTATCAGGACCTGCCCCTTTCGCCCGGCGAAACCCGTCTGACCGGGCGGCTTTACCGTTGGCCGGGGGAAACCCGCGCGCAACGGCTGGCGCGCTATCTTGCGTTCCGCATCGACCGCGCGACCAGTGTCGAGGATCGCCAGCTGTCGATCTGGTCGAACGAGTCGATGAAATCTTCGGCCTTCGAGGGGTTCCATCTGTCGGACCTCGAATACGGGCTGCGCCGGCACCATGACGGGCTGCGGGCGTTGATTCCGGTCATGCGGGTGCCGAAGGCCCCGCCAGAGGATCAAATCGCCAGGCAGAACCACGAATTGATTTGTCAGTCAGTGGCAGGCGCGTAAGCTTGACCGCGATTTGCCCGAAAATGGCCGACGCACCAAAGGGGAGAAGACCATGAACTTCAACCGTCGCACGGCACTTGTCGGGATGGGGGCAGCCCTTGCCGCGCCCGTGGTGCGCCCCTCCTGGGCGCAAAGCCAGACCGTCAAGATCTACAACTGGTCTGACTATATCGGCGAGACGACGCTGGCCGATTTCGAGGCTGAAACCGGGATCGGCGTGGTCTATGACCTTTACGCCAGTGCCGAGGAGATGCAGGCCAAGATGCTGGCCGGGTCTACCGGGTATGACGTGGTGCTGATGGCCGCGATCAGCCTGGAGCGGTTCGTTGAAGCCGGCATCTACCAGAAGCTTGACCGCGCGAAGCTGCCGAACTGGTCGAACCTGGACCCCGCGATCCTGAAGGTGATGGCGGGACATGATCCCGGCAACCAATATGCCGCGCCCTACATGTGGGGGTCGGTCGGCATGACCTACAACCTTGACATGGTGCGGGAGCGGCTGGGGGCCGAGGCCGATCTTTACGACCTTGGCACGATCCTGAACCCCGAGAACGCGGCGAAGCTGGCTGATTGCGGTATCTCGCTTCTGGACAGCCCGACCGACCTTGGGTTCATGGTGCTGAGCTACCTTGGGATCGACCCGAACACCGCGGGCCCGGCGGAATATGCGAAAATGGCCGAGGCACTGGCCCCGATCCGCGAGCATGTGGCGGTCTTCGACAATGCCAATTACCTGAACAGCTTGCCGACGGGCGACCTGTGCGTCGCCAACACCTGGTCGGGCGATTATTCGGTCGCCTCCACCCGCGCCGCCGAAGCCGGCATCGACATCAACCTGGGGTATTTCGTGCCGAAGACCGGCTCACCCGCCTGGTTCGACGTCTGGGCCATTCCGGCGGATGCAGGCAACCCGGAGGCGGCGCACGCCTTCATCGACTACATGATGCGGCCCGAGGTGATTGCGGCGGCGACCAACTACACCGGCTACGCCAATTCCAACCTTGCGGCGATGCCCTTCGTCGATCCGGCCATCGCCGCCGACCCGGCGATCTATCCGGATGCCGAGACCATGGCGAAGCTTTACACCACCAGGACCCAGACCGAAGAACAGGACCGCGAGATCACCCGCATCTGGGCAGAGATCAAGACGGGCGGCTGACGTGGCGGCCGAGCCCTTTCTGCGCATCGAGGACGTCTCCAAACGCTTCGGGTCGTTCGAAGCGGTCTCGAATGTTTCCCTGACCATCGACCGGGGCGAGATCTTCGCGCTGCTGGGCGGGTCTGGATGCGGCAAGACCACGCTGTTGCGGATGCTGGCGGGGTTCGAGACGCCCACGGCGGGCCGCATCTGGCTGGACGGGCAGGACATCACCGGTATGGCCCCCTGGGACCGACCGATCCACATGATGTTCCAAAGCTATGCGCTGTTCCCGCACATGACGGTGGAGCGGAACGTCGCCTACGGGTTGAAGCACGAGCCGATCTCCCCCGACCAGCGCGCGGCCCGGGTCCGCGAGATGCTGGACCTGGTGCAGCTGACGGATTTCTCCGCGCGCAAGCCGCATCAGATTTCCGGCGGGCAGCGGCAGCGGGTGGCGCTTGCACGGGCGCTGGCGCGGCAGCCGAAGCTTCTGTTGCTGGACGAGCCGCTGGCGGCGCTGGACAAGAAGCTGCGCGAGCACACCCAGTTCGAGCTGATGTCGATCCAGGAGCGCACGGGTGTCACCTTCATCGTCGTGACCCATGACCAGGAAGAGGCGATGACCCTGGCCGACCGGATCGCGGTGATGGACAAGGGCCGGGTCCAGCAGGTCGGCCCCCCGGCCGAAGTCTATGAGCACCCGGCCAGCCGGTTTGTCGCAAACTTCATCGGTTCGGTCTCGCAGTTCCCGGCCCGGGTGCAGGCGGTTGAACGGGAACAGGCGCGGCTGGACGTGCCCGCCTTCGGCACCACAGTCGAGGTTCCTGCCGGCGGGCTTGCCGTGGGCGATGCGGTCACGCTGGCCATCAGGCCAGAGAAGATCCTGCTGCACCAATCGCAACCCGAGGGGCCGAACGTGATCGAAGGCGCGGTGCGCGACCTGGCCTATTTCGGCAAGGACAGCCTCTACCGGGTGACCCTGCCTTCGGGCGCGCTGATCGCCGTCCACGCGGTAAACGCCGCGCGCGCATCGGGGGGGCGGCCCGACTGGCATGACAGGGTCTGGGTCAGCTTCGACCCCGCCGCCGCCATCCTGTTGCGGGACTGACATGGCCGACCGATCCCATGGCCTGACGGGCTGGTTCCATCGCCGGGGTTGGGCTGACCTGATGATCGCCGTGCCCTATGTCTGGCTGTCCGTGCTGTTCCTGCTGCCGTTCCTGATCGTCCTGGGCATGAGTTTTGCGACCCGCACGCCGACCTCGCCGCCTTTCGGGTTCGGCGGCGAGAACCCGGTCCTGAATGTCGCGGGCTATGCGCGGCTGGTGCAGGACGACCTGTACATCCGGGCCTTCCTGACCTCGATCCTGAATGCGGGGGTGGCGACGCTGCTGTGTCTTCTGATCGGATACCCCATGGCGCTGGCGCTGACGCGCGTGTCGAAAAGCTGGCGGACGATCCTTCTGATGCTGGTGATCCTGCCGTTCTGGACGTCATTCCTGTTGCGGGTCTATGCCTGGATGGGGCTTCTCGCCAAGTCGAGCTGGTTCAACGGCTTTCTCACCGAGACGTGGAACCTTCTGGTGCCGATCGACTGGGCCCTGCGGTCGATCCCGATGATGCATTCAAATTTCGCTGTCGTGCTGGTTATGGTCTATACGTACCTTCCGTTCATGATCCTGCCGCTTTATGCCAGTCTTGAGCGGCTGGACCCCACGCTGGACGAGGCGGCGATGGACTTGGGCAGCCGCCCGTCACAGGTGTTTCGCGACATCACCCTGCCGCAGTCGCTGCCGGGGATCATTGCGGGTGGGCTTTTGGTTTTCATTCCGGCGGCGGGCGAACTGGTGATCCCGACGTTGGTCGGCGATTCCGGCAGCCCGATGATCGGGCGGGTGATCGCGGACGAGTTTTCCTCGGCCAATGACTGGCCGATGGCGGCCTCGGTCGCGGTGGCGCTGCTGGTCCTGATGGTTGGCCCGATGATGGTCTGGAGCCGGTATCAGGCCCGCGACGATGGTCTGGCGGAGGACCGGCCATGAAGCGAAGCCCGACTTTCCTGATCTCTGTCCTGGGCTTCGGGTTTGCTTTTCTTTACATCCCGATCCTGTCGATGATGCTGTTTTCCTTCAATAACTCACGCCTGGCGACCGTCTGGGGCGGGTTCTCTACCAAGTGGTATGTGGCGCTGTGGCGGAATGATCAGATCGTCGAGGCGCTGGTCCTGTCGCTGAAGATCGCCGTCGTCTCGGCATCCTTCGCGACGATCCTTGGCACGATGATCGGCTTCGTGCTGGCCCGGTTTCGCCGGTTCCGGGGACGGACGCTGTTTTCCGGCATGGCGATGGCTCCGCTGATCATGCCCGAAGTGATCACCGGCATCTCGACGCTGATGCTGTTCATCCTGAGCGCGAAGTGGCTGGGCTGGCCGGTCGAGCGGGGGTTCGCGACGGTCACCCTTGCGCATATCACCTTCTCCATGGTCTTCGTCGCCACCATCGTGCAGGCGCGGATCTCCCAGGCCGACCGGGCGATCGAGGAGGCGGCGATGGACCTTGGCAGCCGGCCCTGGCAGGTTCTGTGCGACATCACGCTGCCCACGGCCTTTCCGGCGATCCTGTCGGGGTGGCTCTTGGCCTTCACGATCAGCCTTGATGATGTGGTGATCACGTCCTTCACCACGGGGCCGGGGTCGACGACGCTGCCGCTGGTGATCTGGTCCAAGGTCAAGCTGGGCGTGACGCCGGACGTGAACGCGCTGGCGACGCTGACCGTGGTGGTGGTGGGGATCGGGGTGGCGCTGGCGGGTTGGGTGCTGATGCGGGCCGAAAAGCGCCGCCTGCGGGACGAACGGATGGCTTATCGTGGCGGAGGATAGAATGGGGGATGATCCGGCGCGGCTGATCCATGAGCCGCTGGGCCTGCCCGGATCGGGCCGGGTGCGCTTTGGCGCGGCTATGGCGCTATACCGGGCCGGCCAGCTGGGGGATGCAGCGCTTGAGGTCTACCGCGAGGCCGCGGCCTTCGACGCCCGCGACCCGGCGGCGATGCTGGCCGAGCGGGGGCTGCAACCTGTGCCCGAAGCTGCCGCGAGCGACGCGCTTGGGCGGCTGTTCGACCAGAGCTGCTTGTACCTGAACGGATGTTCACATCCCGGCCAGGACGCGATCGCGGCTGGCCTTGCCCGGTCGTCCAACCAGCCAAAGCCGCAGATCGCGGTGTCGACTCCGGTGATCGACCGGTGGCTGCATCCCGCCCTTGCCGCCATGGATGCCGCCCACCTGCCGCTTGCGGATACGATTGCACGGGCCGCGCCGCACCTGGTCTGGGAAGTCTATGCCGGCTATCCGCGTGACCAGATCGGGGAAGGCTTCCTGACTGGCCATTCCTCGGCCCTGATCGTCGGGAAGGACGCTCCGTTCCATGCCGAGGACTTCGACATGGGCCTGTTCCTGATTGCGCCGCACACGCTGTACCGCGACCACAACCACGCCGCGCCCGAGCTTTACGCCCCCCTGACCGGGCCGCATGGCTGGCGCTTCGGGCCGGAAACGCCAATGGAAGTCCGGCCCGCGCATCGCCCGGTCTGGAACCCGTCTTTCCACCCGCATCTGACAAAGGTCGGCGCGGTGCCCTTCCTGTGCCTGTTTGTCTGGACCCGCGATGTCGACGCGGTCGCGCAGGTTCTGCCCGCTGACGACTGGCCCGAACTGGAGGCATTGCGCCTTGGCTGAACCGCTATTGCTGCACAACGCCCGCATCCGCACCATGGATCCGGCGCGCCCGCAGGCGGACTGGCTGCTGACGGCAGGGGGGCGGGTGCTGGCGCTGGGGCAGGGGGACGCGCCCGACTGCCCGCACCGGATTGACGCGGGTGGCCGGCTGGTCCTGCCCGGATTTCAGGACGCGCATGTCCACCTTCTGTCCGGCGGCACCGATCTTGCCACCTCGGCCGCGCTGTATGAGGTCACAGGGACCGACGCGCTTCTGCAGGTGCTGGCAGGCCATGCGGCGGCGCATCCGAAGCTGCCGGTGGTGCTTGGGTCTGGCTGGCAACCTGGTCTCTTCGGCGATCACAACCTTACGGCAAAGCTTCTGGACCGGGTGGTGCCGGACCGTCCGGCGGTGATCTATGACAGCTCGTTCCACAATGCCTGCCTGAACAGCCGCGCGCTGGGGCTGGCCGGGATCGGCCGGGACACGCCCGATCCGCCGAACGGCCACATCGTCCGCGATGGGCGCGGTGACGCCACCGGCATGCTGCATGAAGAGGCGATTGCCTGGGCGGTCGCGCGCCTGCCGCAGCTGACCGACGCGCACCACCTTGCCGGACTGCGCGCGGGCCAGGCCCATGCCAACCGGCACGGGATCACCGGAGTGCTCGACCCCCGCGTAACCGGGCTTGAGGCGCGCATCTATGCCGGTGCGGCGGCCGAGGGCGCGCTGAGCCTGCGGGTCGCCGGGGCAGCGCTGGTGACCGAGGCGGACACGCCTGCGACAGCGCTGGCCCGGCTGACTGCGCTTCGGGCCGCGCATCCAGGGCCGGACTTCCATGTCCAGTCCGCCAAGGTCTTCATGGACGGGGTGTTTGAAAACCGCACGGCGGCCTGCCTGGCGCCCTATGCCGATCCGCCCGGCGGCAACGCGCCCTGCATGTTCGGGGCTGACCGGACCGCGGCCCTGTTCGCAGCCCTTGATGCCGCACGCTTTGCGATCCATGTCCATGTCATCGGCGATGCCGCCGCCCGGCGGGCTATCGAGGGGCTGGAAGCCGCACGGTCCGCAAATGGCCCATGGCCCGCGCAGCATCAGCTGGCGCATCTGCAACTGGTGGACCCCGGCGACCACGCCCGCCTTGCCAGGCTTGCGACGGCGAATATCCAGCCGCTGTGGGCGCGGCTGGATCCAGTGGTGCCAGACATTGCGCTGGACATGATCGGACCGGTCCGTCGGGCCCAGACCTACGCCTTTCGCAAGATGCTTGATGCCGGGGCGGACTGGTGCCTGTCCTCGGACTGGCCGGTCTCGACGCTGAACCCGTTCGAGATCATCGAGACCGCCGTGACCCGCCAGGCCCGGCTTGCAGAGAACCCCAAAGCGCCCTTCCTGCCCGATCAGGCGCTGACGGTGGAAGAAGCGATCCTTGGCTACACCAGCCATGCCGCCCGCGCCTGCTGGCGGGAAAACTTCACCGGCATGCTTCGACCCGGCTTTTCGGCAGACCTGATCGTGCTGGACCGGGATGTGTTCGCGGTGGCTGCGGACGGGATTTCCGATACCCGCGTGCTTCTGACCCTGTTCAAGGGCCGCGAGGTCTGGCGCGATCCCGGGTTCTGAAAGGGAAAGGCCCCCGTCACCCTGTGGTGCGGGGGCCTTCGTCGTGGTGCGAAGCCGAGGTTACTGGCTCAGCTTGTTGTATTCGGCCAGGCCGGTGGCGACGATGTCGTACCATTCGCCCGACTCGCGCATCTCAGTGATGCCGCGGTTCAGCATGGCGATGTAGACGCGGCCGCGCGGGTTGGTCTTGGCGGTGATGAAGTGGTAGGTGACAAACGTCGCCAGGGCCGGGTTGACCGTCACTTGCTCGGTCGCGGCAAGTTCCGCAAAGTTCGCAGTCGCAGTCTCGGCCTCGATCGAGTACACGTCCGCCTCGCCTTTCATAACCGCTTCGGCGCAGTCCATCGGGTTCACCGGGCGCAGATAGGTCACGACCGGCTCGACCAGGCCGCGCACCTCCAGATCGCTGACCGACCAGGCTTCGGGCCGGCAGATCCGCGCGCCGGCATATTCGGCGAAATCCCGCACGTTGGCGTATTTGTTTTCGTTCAGCGCGTTGAACGAATAGGCCGTCTCGTAGATCGGGAGCGAGTAGTCGTATTCGGTGCACATCCGGACCGAGAATTCGCCCAGCATGTCAAGCTTCGAGCAGTCCGGCGATTCCCAGGCGATCGACAGGTCGAAAGCGCCCGTGGGCAAAAGCACGTCCACATGCGACATCCAGTCGTCGACGTAGGACACCTCATAGCCACGGTCGTTGCCGCCGCGCTGCATGGCCGTGGCGGCCATCCGCACGAAGATCCCGCCGCCCGACAGCGTCTCGTCGGTGAAGGGCATCCAGCCGTTCGACGTCACGAACTTGAGCGGCGGCTCATAGATGTTGCTTTTCGTGCGGTTGGTTTCCTGCTTTTCGGTCTCTTCCTCGATGATCGCGCTCAACTCGGAATCCGGGGTCAGCCGGCCGTCCTCGCATGGCAGGATCAGCTGCAGGCCCGCAGGCAGGTTGTTCGGGTTCGCGGCCAGTGCATCGCGGTTGGCGTTGAAGATCATCTGGTAGTCATAGGTGCCATAGGCCGCCTGGGCGATCGTCCCAAGCGTGTCGCCGTCTGCGACCGTGTAGGTCGTGCAGGCCTCTTGGGCAGAAGCCATGGCGGGCAGAGCAAGCACAAGCGCCGACAGGACCGTCGACCGGAGTTTGTCAGATGCAGTCATCATGTTTTGCGTCCTTCTGACGACGGGTTCGATGGGGGCAAGCAAAGTGCCGTTTCCGAAACAATGCGCCTTCTTTGGTGATCAAGGGGGCAGGAAGTGGCACGAATAAGGCGATTCGGTGGATTCACTGAAGCAGGTCGCCTTTTGGTAGAAAAGTGAACGTGAACAAGTAGAAGCGAACGGTTCTGAAGAGGTTTTCCACGGCGGAGCGCGACTTCGGCGTCGCCGTGGTGCAAAGGCGCGCCCGGATCGGGCTGCGGATCACTGGCGCAGCGGGTTTTGCGCCAGCGCTGCGGAGACGATGTCATACCACTCGCCCGATTCGTACATTTCGACGAGGCCGGAGTCGAGTTGCACCACCAGTTCGACCGCGCGCGGGTTCGATTTGTGGGCGATGACATGCAGGCTTTGCAAAGACATCAGATGCGGATTCTGGACGAATTGACCGGTCAGTCCAAGCGAGGCGATCGCTGAATCACCGACCTCGGCGTCAATCGACACCAGATCGACCTTGCCGGCGGCCAGCGCCTCGAAGCAATCAGCCGGCGCGGTCGGACGCATGAGCTCGACCGTCGGCACGCCAAGCCCGACGGCTTCCAGCACACCGCTGGTAAACCCCTCGGGTCGGCAGATCCGCTTGCCGGCAAAGGCGGCATAGTCGGTGGCAGAAATCAGGTCGCTGCCCGCGATGGCGAAGAAACCGTCGACGATTTCATAGAAGGGCGACGAGAACACGAAGTCGTCGCAACGCGCCTGATCCCCCGGGCTGAGCATCGACGCGCCGCCGCAGTCGGGCTTGATCCAGGGAAAGCTGATGTCATAGGCCTGCGACGGCAGAAGCGCGTCGATATGGGCCTGCCAGTCGTTGATGAAGGTCATGTTGTAGGCAATGGCAGGGTCGGCGCGGAAGACGGCCATTTCGACAAGCTGGGTGAACATCCCGCCGCCGGGCAACATCTCGTCAGCGAAGGGTGCATAGCCGTTACCCGTTACCATCCGCACCGGCAACGCGACCAGAGCAGGCGCCGCCTCGGGGGCGGCGGCGGCCACGTCGACCACGGTCTCTGCGGCAGGTTCGGCGGCTCCGGCTGCGGCGACCGGAAGGTCGGGGACGACTTCCAGCGGTTGCTTTGCCGGATCGACGACGTCCGTGGTCAGTTCCGTGCCACCGGACGAGGCCGGGGCCGGGGCTGCTGCCGCGGGGTTCTGCGGATCACAGGGAATGACCAGTTGCGCGCCGACTTCGATCAGGTCGGCCTTTTCGCCGATGACATCGACGTTGGCGCCGTAGATCACCCGGAACAGATCGGCATCCCCATAGGCGGTGCGCGCGATGTAGCGCAGGTTGTCGCCGGCCACGACAGAATAAGTGGTGCAGGCTTCCTGCGCCTGTGCCGCGCCGCCGGACAGGAAGGCGGCGGTGCAGCCGATGCAGAGCGATCTTGCCGTGGGTGTCATTCGTGCAACTCCTTTTCCAACCGGGTCCGCGTCATCCCGCGCCGGCCCGGTGGCGCCGCGATGCAAGCAGGCCGACCGTGTCCAGAACAGGTTGGGCGACCCGGAATGTCGCCCTCAGGGCCTGTTTTCCGTGTCTTCCGATCCATTCGTGCGTTTGCGGGCCACGGCCCGCCTCAGGGCGCTGACCAGATCGTCCAGCTGCCCGTCGGCAGCGGATTGCGCGTCCTTGGCCCCCTGAGGCGGCGGCTCGGGCGTGTCGATCCTTCGGGTCATGGCTGCCTGCACTGTCCGGGCTCCGCGCGTTCAGTCGGCTGCAAGCTGCATGGCCGCAGTTTCAAGCTTGTTGTTGCGCAGGATCGAGAATTCGGTTACGCCTGCCTTCTGTTCGACAAGGGCCGACAGGATCGTCTCCAGCGCGCCGGGAGCGTCAAGCGCCATGCCGGTGGCCTTGTCACGATAGAGGACGTCGCCCTGGCGCAGGCTGGTTGCCTCGGGGGCCGTCACGCCGGTCACGACCGTGCGCCAGTTGCCGTCGATGCTTTGGATGGCGAGGTTCACCCCGTTGCCCAGGCTGACGATACGATTGGCTTCGACCGTCAAGAGCCCGGTCTGCCGGTCTTGCGTTGGGCCTGAATATTCGACGACCACGCGGGCGCGCCCGTCGGGATCGACCGTCATCACGTTCAGGACCGAAGTCGCAACGCTGCCGGCCAGCTGCACATCCGCGCCGTTCACAGAGTGGATCCGCACCCCGGGCTCAAGGAAGGTTCCGGCGGTCGCGATGTCGACCCCCGGCAGCACGCTTTGGACGATGGCGACGCGTTTGCCGTCGATGATGCGGTCGTCTTCGACGAAGGGCAGCGTGATGTCCCAGGCCGCAAAGGCAATCTGGTTGTCCCGGATCGTGCCTGCTGGGGCGACGATGACCGGATCCTGCGCCTTTGCAGGGGCAGGCTCGGGTTCTGCGGCCACTGCCACGGCTTCAGGTTCTGCAGCTGGTTCTGGGGCAGGTTCTGGGGCGGGTTCTGAGGCGAGTTCTGGGGCGGGTTCGACTTCCGCCGGCGCTTCGGATATCGGCGCCACTTCCGAAGCGGCCGCGGCGGTCGGCAGAGGATCAAGCTTCGTCGGGGCTTCGGCGACCGTTTCCGTGGGCGTGACCACGGGTTCCTGCACGGGCGCGGCTGCGGCTACGGCCGGTTCGGCCAAGGCCTCCGGGGCCGGGGTCTCGGCTTTTGCGACCACGGTCGGGGCGGACGGTTCAGCCGCAAGGGGGGCCTCGTCCTCGCGCAGCATCAGCATTCCGGCGCCGATCACCGCAAGGGTCGCGGCGATGCCGGCGAAGACCTGGACCTTGCCGATCCCGCCGCTTTGCGCGGCAGGCTGGGATTGCGGTTTGGCTGCCTGCCGTGCAAATCCGGGAGGCGCGCCGAAGCCTGCCCCGCCGGTCTTGGCGTCGGATCCGGCCGTCTGCATCATCGCCTGCGCCGGGGCGTCTCCCTCGTTGCGCGCGGCCAGCGCTAGGCCGCCGGTCGGCATGGCGAACCGGTCGCCGGTAAACAGCGCAAGCCATTGCTCGGCGGTCTGGACGCGCTGCTTCGGCAGGGTGCTAAGTGCCACGTCGATCGCGCCAAGGAAGCCCTGGGGATAGCCTTCGTAGCGCCCGTGCAGCTTGACGTAGGGGTCGTGCCGGTCTTCGGCGAGCGCTGCCAGCCGCGCCTGGCCATTGACCGGCGCCTCACCGGAAATCAGGTGGTAAAGCGTTGCGCCAAGGGCGTAGAGGTCGCTCCACGGCCCCTGATCGGACCCGGCGATGTAGAATTCCTGCGGTGAGTAGCCGTCCTTGACGACGCGCAGCGCTGACATGGCGCGGTTCGACTTCGAGGCCTGCTCACGCGCGGCACCGAAGTCGATCAGGACGGGCTCGCCATCCTTGCTGATCAGCACGTTGTCGGGCGAGATGTCGCGGTGCAGCATGTCATGGGCGTGGATGAACCCGACGGCATGCAGAAGCTTTTCGGTGATGATGACGATCTCGGCGGGCGTCGGCATCGGGCCTTGGCCTTCGATGATCTGCTGCAGGTCAAGCCCGTCGACAAAGTCGATCGCCATGTAGGCGGTGCCGTTGTCTTCAAAAACCTGATGGACCGCGACAATGTTGGGATGGACGATCTTCGACAGGCTGCGCGCTTCTTTGACGAAAAGCTGCACCACGGATCGCAGTTCGGCCGTATGGGCCCGCGACCGGGCGGCCACGACCGTCTTGCTGCGCCGGCTGAAGGCGGAGGGGAAGCATTCCTTGATCACCACATTGCGATCAAGGCTGTCCTTGGCCAGATAGGTGATCCCGAAGCCGCCGCTGTTCAGGTAGCGGGTGATCGTGTACTGGCCCTTGAGCAGCTTGGTGCCCGGCTCCAGTTCGTCAACCAGATCGTCGAGATCCTCGACCGGCAACTCGACAGCCTTTTGCTGCGCCATCTTGGCAATCCTTCCACGCGAGACTCCCGCCTGATGCGCCCGATCCAAGCCGGTGGGAGACTTGGCCAAATCCTGCTGGCCCGGTCATTCCCGCCCGACATCGTCCACACGAACGCACCAATCAATCCGGCAAGGGATGGTTGTGGATGAGGGCGAAAATGGGGCGCTTGAAAGGAATCTTGAAGGATGAGGGGCTTCAACCGGAACGCGCACCATCCGGCCGTGCCGGGACGCTGCCGCCTCACCAGGTGACCGCAAGCCCGACCTGCGCCTGCACACCGCGCTGCGCCCCGCCCGTGAACCCGCTGCCCGAGACAAACCCGGTCCAGCCGCTGTCGGGATCGTCGAACTCCAGCATGGCGCTGGCTTCGAGGGTGTTTCCGGCCGGATCGTGGCCGAAGACGGCCGCGTCGATCACCGAGGACTGGCCGCCGTCAAGGTCGGCCCAATACCTGACGGTCGCACTGGGCGTCACCCGTGTAGTGCCCAGAGCATACGCGCCCTGAACGGTCAGTCCGAACGCCCCGCGCGTGGTCAGTGCGGTGCCGAAGCCGTAGTCTGCACCCCCAAGGTTGAAGGCGTCGATTTCGGTGGCGACATGCGACAGGGTCCCGACCGCCTCGACCGACAGGCGGCCGACCTTGCCAAGCTTGACGCCGAAGTCCAGCGAAGCGCCGGTAGACCGGGCGTCGGACCGGACGGCCACCGTATCCGGGCCGGAGCGACGGTATTCCATGTCCAGAAAGTCGCGCTTGATCAGCAGGTCGGCCCGGACGCTGTCGTTGGCATAGGCAAGATGCAGGCCAAGGGACGGGCCATCGATCGTGACCCTGTCGCCGGAGGTCTCGAAGCTGACCCTGCTGTCGGTCACGCCCAGCAGGGCACCGACAGTCACGACCCCGCCATTCGCATCGGGTTCAAGGGTCAGGTCAACGCCACCCAGGAGGGCTTGGGTGGTCTGGTGAAAGCCGACGCCGGTCGGGGGTTGCGCAGTGCCGGTCTGCGGGCTGACCCAGCCGTCTTCGGACCGGTCGTCAAGGACCAGTGTTGCCCAGCCCCGGACAACGCTGCCCGCCGCGCTGCCGATGCCCTTGCTGGACCGGGCAAGGCCCGACGCCGCCCCTGGGGGGCCTGGGTCTTGCCGGGTGTTGCGGTGCCATCCGGAGGCGCCAATGTCCCACAGACCGCCCAGGATTGCGGGCAGGGCGGCCGGGTCCAGACGCAGGACGGCAAGCGCGGATTGCAGGAAGAAGTCCTCGCCATCCCAGAACAGGTCGTAGACCTGGCTGCCACGGAGGATCGGGCCAGCGGCAAGGACGAACTCGGTCCCGGTCGAGCCGCCGGTATCGACCAGAAGCAGACTGGACCCGACCGACGGCAGGCCATCATCGAGCGCGTTGATCACGATCCCGGTCCGACCGGTCACGGTTCCGCCGATGACCAGCCTGTCGGCCAGCGCGCCAGGTCCCCCAAGGATCGCGTCAAGACGCAGGAACCCGCCGGAGCCGTCGAAGTTGCCTGCGATCTCGAGGCTGTCGAAACCAAGCGGGACATCCCCGGTGATGGCATCGGAAAGGTCGATCAGCCCGGCGTTGGCAAGATCGTCCAGACCGGCAAGGACAGTGCGTTCCGCCTGGCCCGCTGCATTGGCCGCAATCAGGCTGCCGGAGTTGGTCAGCGCATCGTGCCCGGTGCCGAAGTCGCTGGTGCCGCCGAACGACCACATGCCGGTGTTGGTCAGCACATCGTCGAAGGTGCCAAAGACGATCCGCCCGGTCATCCTGCCGTCATTGGTCAGATCGGTCCTGCCGCCGTCGGTCTGGACGACCAGCGATCCGTCGGTTTCCCCCAGGTTCCGCAAGTCGCCTGCGTTGCTGATGCTGATCAGCTGGCCATCGCGAGCCTCGGCGATCAGAGCTGCGGTCAGGCCCCGCACGGCCGATCCCATGCTGATGGTGATCGACGTGGCCAGGCTTGGGTCGCCCGAGCGGCGCGTGCGGATGCCCGCGCCGCCTTGGCCGAGGATCTGGCCGAAGGTGGAAATGGTCAGCGCGCCCCCGCTTGCCGTGGCGGCATCAGCCAGGCCGCTTCGGGCGCGGATGCCGTCACCGGCTTCGCCGGTCACATCGGCCCAGGCGGTGATCGTCAGCGACCCGCTGCCCGTGTTCCCGGCATCAATCCCGCGCAGGGTCCCGGAGACCAGGCCGAAGCTCTCGACCGCCAGATCGGTGCCAAGGACAGCGCCGTCAGGGCGGGCGCCGTTCAGCGCCAGGATCCCGCTTCCGCTGTCGCCGCGCACCTCGGCGTTGCTGGTGATGGAAAGCTGGCCCAGCCCGCTGTTCGTCGCCGCGATCCCGGCGCCCCCCACCCCGTGAACCAGCGCGTGGGTGGCAAGGATCAGGTCGCCGCCCTGAACTGTGGCGTCTTCGCTGGCCACATCCTGCGCAACCGCGCCATTGGTGGCCGTGATCCCGGCGCCACCGGCGCCGGTCACTTCGCCCAGCGCGGTGATCGTCAGGTTCCCGGTGCCGTCGTTGTCGACGTCGATCCCGGCGTCCGAGCCGCTGACCTTGCCAGTCCCGGCGAGGATGGTGATGTCCGTACCCCGAGGGCCGTTCGATGCGCGGAGTCCGCTGCCGGCTCGGCCGGTGATCGCGCCGCTGCCGGTCTGGATCCAGATCTCGGCGCCACCCGCGTTGGACGCGGCGATTCCCGACAGACCACCGCTGACCGCGTCGATCCCGTCGCCGGATCCCGTGGTGATGATGATGCCGGTGCTTGCGGCGCCACCGTTCGCCGCCCGGAGCCCGTCGCCGGCGGCCCCGCTGATCCGGTCGGTCGCCTCGCCGGCGTCGATCGTCGTGCCGCCGGTGCCCAGATTGCGGATGTCGATCCCGCTGGCGCCGCCTTGTGCCGATGCCGGGCCGGACAGCCGCAGGACGACATCGGCGCTGACCGTGTCGTTCAGGACCGAGATGCCATCCCCGGTCTGGCCAAAGATGTCGCCCTTGTTGATCGAGAGCCGGACCGACCCTTCCCCGCCATTTTCCGCCCGGATACCGTGCAACGCCCCTTGCGCTGCCAATCCTGCATCGTCGGACTCTTCGGTCGTGATCTCGATGCTGCCCGCGCCAAGGTCGCTGACCCCGATGCCGTTCCCGGTCTGGCCGGTGATGGTGGTTTCCATCGAAAAAAGGGTGACGCCGCCGGAACCGGCGTTGCGGATATCAAGGCCGTCGCTCTGCCCGTCTGCCGTCGCATCGCGCAGGCTGACCGCGATCGCCGCTCCGGCCGTCCCGGCGGACAGGCTTACCGCATTGCCGCCGGTCGCGCCGATCCAGCCGCGCGCGGCAAGGTCGATGCTGCCCGCGCCATCCTGCTGCGCGACCACGCCCGCATCCGTGCCGACGATCCGGCTGCCCAGCGTCAGCGTGATGTCGCCATTGGCCCGGTTGATCGCCTGGATGCCGGCGGTTGCGCCCTCGATGCGCCACGGGCCCGGACTTGCAGGATCAGCGGCAACGGTCGTGATCGCGATCGATCCCGCCGAGCCGATGCCGCTGTTCAAGAGATTGACGCCGACCGCTCCGCCCGAAAGGAGCAGGACCGATCCCTCGGAGCGGAAGGCGAGGGCGCCGTCACCCGTGATCGACAGCTGATCGGTTGCCCCTGCGACGTTGAAGAATACCGACGGAGCCGCGACCATGACGCTGATATCCGTGCCGCCGAAGCTTATGCTGCCGGGCAGGACACTGACTCCGGAACAGACATGGCTGCTGGCGATCAGCGGATCCTGCAAGCAGTTTGCGTGGGCCGGCTGAACAGACCCGGTGGCCGCGGTCATCAACGAGATGGTGAAGAGATGACCGCCCGTCAGCCCGTTGATCCGCATCCGGGTTCCTTCTGCAAGTCCGCCCCCCTGGGGTGGCACGGCCATCGTCCCGACCGTCCCATCCGTGCGCAGGGTGATGCACCGGACCGAGGTCTGCCGCAGACTGTGCATCAGGCTGCGGAAGGCCGGAAAACCTGTCAATCCGAAGGCCGGACCTGAAGCCGGAATTGCCCGCGTCGCCCACGTTTTTTGCAGCGGCTGCGGCATTTGGGTAACGAATGGTTAATGAATAGTTAACAAAGGGTTAATCCGCCGACGACAGCGCGGACAGCCCGTCAAGGACAGCCGGTCGGACGCCCCTGGCCCGCGCGGCATATCCGCGGCAGACGGCTTGCCGGATTGTGGCGGCGAGTCTATCGTGATGTCAGGTGGACCGGCAGCTTGCTTTCCTCGATAGCAAGCTGTTGCCTGCGTGACCGCCCAGGCGGCAGGCGGGCGACGCGGTCATGCTGAACGACACAGGGCTGCGCCCAGACCGGAGGGACAGATGATCCACAAGCGCGCAGGGCATGGCCTGGCATTCATCCCAGCATGGGCACTGGCCTTCGGGGCGTCGGTGGCCGTGGCGCAAACCGTGCCGGAACCGGATTTCGATTATAGCGATCTGGAGGCCGATGCGCCGATCGAGGCCGATGAGCCCGGCTCTCCGCTGACCTTTTCCAACGCCTCGGGCGGCGAGGTGACGTTCTACGGACAGGTGAACCTGGCCTACCAGAGCTTTGACGACGGCGCCGAGACGACCAGCGGCATCGTTGACAACGGCAACTGGAACACCCGCCTTGGCGTGACCGTGACCCAGCCGATCCAGGCCGGAACGTTGCGCTTTCGGTTCGAGACCGGGCTTGGCCTGCGCAACTCGGCGCTGGTGTCGCAGGTCTTCACCCCGCCGCAACTGAAGTGGGAGCGGATCTGGCTGCGCTGGTTCGAGATGGCGCTGGATACCGACTATGGCACGATCTCGCTGGGGCAAGGCAGTTCGGCCTCGGACGGGACGTCGGGGCTGGATGACAGCTTTACCTTCGTGGCGGGGGCGACCGATTCCTCGGACGGCTTCGGGTCCATGCAGTTCCGCGACGACGCCGGTGTGCTGACCGGGGTGACGGTCGGGCGGGTAAACAGCAACTTCAACGGCGCGCGCCGCTTTCGCGTCCGCTATGACACGCCGGTGTTCAGCGGGGTGATGCTGTCGGCTTCATATGGCGAGAACGTGCTGACCGAGGGCGACGACAACACCTATTCCGATGTCGCGATGCGCTGGACGGGCGAGCTTGGCGATTTCGCGGTGCGGAGTGCCATTGGCTATCAGTGGATCGACAACCCGGACGGCGCGGATATCGAACGGGTGGCCGGGTCGGTGTCGGCGGTCCACACGCCGACCGGGCTGAACCTTGCCGTCTCGACCGGCCAGCAGATCGACGGGGCGAGCTATGTCTGGACCAGGGCGGGCTGGCGGAAGGACTTTTTCGCCACCGGCACCACCTCGGTGTCGGTGGACTATTACCGGGGCCGCGATTTCCTGTCGGACGGGGCAAGGACCGGCCATTACGGGCTTTACGCCGTGCAGACGATCGACGCGGCGTCGCTTGATCTTTACGCGGGCTGGCGGCGGTTTTCCTACAGCGACCAGCTTGGCAACACCTATCAGGATGCCGACGGGCTGCTGGTCGGCCTGCGCTGGGCGTTCTGACCGGTCAGTCCGCTGACGCTGGCTGATCTGGCCAAAGGCGCAGCGCCGCCAGCGTTGCCGCCCCGGCCAGGGCGCCGAAAACAAGAAAGGTCGGGACGATGCCAAGCTCGGCCCCGGCCCAGCCCGCCGCCGCATAGGCGACCAGGAGGCAGATGTTGGTGATCGAGAACTGCGCGGCGAACAGCGTCTGCAGATCTTCGGGGGGCGAGATGCGCCGGATCAGGTAGCTTGCGGGGGTCAGGGCCAGCGCCACCCCCACCCCAAGCGCCGCCCAGATCGCCAGGTGCGTGGCCACCAGACTTGCCACCCCGCCGGCCAGAAGCGCGAGCGTGATCAGGGCGCCGCCGCCAAGCATCACCAGCCGTTCCGGCACCTTCGCCAGCGCGCGCGACACCACCAGCGCCCCGGCCACCGACCCCGCGCCGAAGACGAAGAAGGCGGTCGCCGCCGCCTCGACATCCAGGTCGAACAGCCCCTGCACGATCACGACGGTGTTGACCATGACCATGGCGCTGGCCAGCGCCATCGCTATATCCAGCGCAAGAATGGCACGAAACTGCGGCACTGCAAGGAACAGCCGCGGGCCGCGCAGCGCCGTTGCAAGAAAGCCCTTCGTGCGTCTTGTGGTATGGCGCGGCAGGTCGGCCCGCCAGACCAGCAGCGCCGAGGCGAGAAAGGCCAGCGTCGAGATCAGAAAGACGCCACTGACCGTCGCCACCACAAGCAGACCCGCCGCAAGCATCGGCGCGATGGCCCCATCAAGTTCCGAGGCGATCCGGGACCGGCCCAGTGACCGGGCATAGTCTTCGGCATTGCCCAGAAGGTAGGGGACAACCGTCATATAGACCAAGGTGAAGGTGGCCGAGGCCAGCGCAAAGACGAAGACCAGCCCGTAAAGCTGCCCCGGAGAGGTGGCGAAGGGCAAAAGTCCCAGACTGCCCGCCCGGATCAGATCCAGCGCGATCAGCAGCGACTTGCGCGGCAGCCGTTCGGTCAGCGCGGCCGAGATCGGTGCTGCGACCACATAGGCCAGCATCTTGATCGAAAGCGCGGTGCCAAGGACCGAGCCCGACTCGTCCCCCGACAGATCGAAGGCAAGCAGCGCCAATGCCACGGTGGCGATGCCGGTGGCGAACAGCGCAACCACATAGCCGGCGAACAGCCGGTAGTAGCTGCGCTTGTCGCTGATCCCGGTCCAGGCAAGGGCGCCGGGGACGGGCCCCTCTGCGGTCGCAGAGGTTGAATCGTCCACGGCAGGATCAGGCATTGGCCGGGTCTGGCGTCTTCGTCTCGTTGTCCCTGTGCAAGGTGACGTAGATCGTCGGCAGCAGCACCAGGGTCAGCAGGGTGGCGACCATAAGCCCGCCCATGATCGCAAAGGCCATCGGCCCCCAGAACAGCGTCGGCGCGATCGGCAGCATCCCCAGCACGGTTGACAGCGCGGTCAGCAGAAGCGGCCGCAACCGGCTGGAGGCCGCCACGACGGCCGCATCCTCCACCGAGCGGCCGGCGGCCCGCTCGTCGCTGATCTGGGTGATCAGGATTACCGCGTTCTTGGCGATCATCCCGATCAGTGCCAGAACCCCCAGGATCGCCACGAAACCGAGTGGCCGGCCGAACACCAGCAGGGCCGCGACGACCCCGATCAGCCCCAGCGGCAACAGGATCACGACCGTCGCCGTGTCCTTGAAGTTTTTCAGCTGGATCATCAGCAGGGTGATCATCAGGAAGATCATCAGCGGCACCACGGCAAAGACCGAAGCGCTGCTTTCGGCACTTGTTTCGACGGTGCCGCCGACCTCGATTTCGTGGCCAATCGGCAGGGTCGCGTTCATTTCGGCGATCAGGGGTTCCAGGGCCGCCACCGCCGCTTCGGGCGTGTCGCCATTGGCCACGTCGGCCAGAACCGTCAACGCCGGCAACCGGTCACGGCGCCAGAGGAACGGCTGTTCCTGGTCAAAAGAGAAGGTGGCAAACTGGCTGAGGGCGACGGTCCGCCCACCCGCCACCGGCACCTGCAGAGTGGACACCGTGTCAAGCGAAACGCGGCTGCCATCCGCAGCACGGGCCACGACATTCACCAGATAGATGTCGTCCCGAAGCTGGGTGACAGTGGTGCCGGAAACCGCCGCCTGCAGCACGGCCGCAAGCTGCGCCGAGCTGAGCCCCAGCCTGCGCGCCTGTGCCTGGTCGACTTCGATGCGCAACTGGCGCGCCGGTTCGATCCAGTCGAAGTGAATCTCGCGGGCGTTGGGATAGGTGGCGATGATCCCGGCCAGCTTGAGCGCCTCGGCCCGCAACACTTCGGGGTCGGGTCCGGTCAGCCGGTACTGCAACGGCCAACCGATCGGCGGCCCAAGCTCAAGCGGGCTGACCCGGCTGACAGCTTCGGGAAACTCTTCGGTCAGGAATGCGGTCAGCCCGTCCTGCAACCTTTGGCGCGCCTCGAAATCGTTGGCCATCACCACGATCTGCGAATGGTGGTCACTTGGCGGCCGGATCGAAAGCGGCAGGTAGAAGCGGATGACGTTGCGGCCGACATAGGAGGTGTAGAACTGCGCCTCGCCGCTGGCCTCGATCCAGCTTTCGATCCGCTCGATCGCCGCTTCGCTGGCAAAGATCGAGCTGGAGCGCGACAGCTGGAAGTCGACGATCAGCTCATTGCGGTCCGAGGCCGGGAAGAACTGCTGGTCAAGCCTGGACTGGCCAAGCAGCGCCAGAGCGAACAGCCCTGCGGTCACCGCGAAGGTGATCCAGCGGAACCGGATCGCAAGGCGCAAAAGCCGCTGGTAGATTTGCAGCGCCCGACTGGGTTGCGCTTCGCCCGCATCGGGTGCGGGCGGCTTCAGCAGCGCCGAGCCCAGGATCGGCGTGAACAGCACCGCGACGAACCACGAGGTGATCAGCGCGACCGCAACGACCTGAAACAGCGAGATGGTATATTCGCCGCCCTGACTTTCGGCAAAGCCGATCGGCACGAAGCCGGCAATGGTGATGAGGGTGCCGATCAGCATCGGAGCGGCCAGTGTCCGGTAGGCAAAGCTTGCCGCCGTGCTGATCGTGTCGCCCGCCGCAAGCCGCCGCAGCATGGCATCGACCGTCGTCATCGCGTCATCGACCAGGAGCGCCAGCGCGATGATCAGCGCGCCAAGCGACACGCGCTGCAGGTCGATCTGCATGATCTGCATGATCAGGAACACCACCGCCAGCGTCACCGGGATGGCAATGGCCACCACGGCACCCGGCCGCACACCCAGCATCAGGAAGCTGACCACCAGGATGATCCCCACTGCCTGCCAGAGCGAAGCGGTGAAATCGCCGATGGCCAGGTCCACGACGGCGGGCTGATCCGAGATCAGGATCGGCTCGATCCCGACCGGCAGGTTTGCAGTCGATCGCGCCATCGCTCTGGTCACGTTCTTGCCAAGCTCGAGGATGTCGCCACCGTCGGCCATCGAGATCGCCAGTGCGATCGCCCGCTGGCCATTCACCCGCAGCAGGGGTTGCGGCGGGTCGACATGCGTCCGACGCACGGTGGCGATGTCGCCCAGCCGGATCGTGCGCCCGGCCGCGACCAGCGTGGTTTCCAGCACGTCCGTCTCGGAGGCAAAGGCCCCCGACACGCGCAGCGCCAGGTTCTCGGTTCCCGAATTGATCACCCCGGATGGCCGCACCGCGTTCTGCGCCGCGATGGCATTGAAGATCTGGCTGTAATCCAGCCCCATGGCTGCCACACGGTCGGGCTGGAACTCGATCAGGACCTGCTCTTCCTGCGCGCCGACCCATTCGATCTTGCTGATCCCTTCCACCTCGTTCAAGAGGTCCGACCGGACGATGTCGACGTTGTCCCGCAGCTCGCGGTCGGAAAAGCCGTCGGCGGTGAAGGCATAGATGATGCCGAAGACATCGCCGAAATTGTCGTTGAAGAACGGGCCAAGCACGCCCTGGGGCAGGGTGTGGCGGATGTCGCCGATGCTGTTGCGCACCTCTTGCCAGACCTCGGGCACCCGATCCGGCGGGAAGGTGCCCAGAAGATCGACGTAGATGGTGACGATCCCCGGCCGGGTGATCGACCGCACTGCATCCAGACCCGTGGTCTCCTGCAGGCGCCGCTCAAGCCGGTCGGTCAACTGGGTCTGGGTCTCTTCCATCGTGGCGCCGGGCCAGACGGCGGTGACCAGCATGGTCTTGATGGTGAAACTGGGGTCTTCGTCGCGGCCAAGATTGATGAAGGCGAAGGCCCCGGCGATGACGCCGACTATCATCATGTAGATTGTCAGTTGCCGGGTCTTGAGCGCCCATTCGGAAAGGTTCGGGCCGATCACGAGGCGGCTCCCGCCAGTCGGACGATCTGGCCCGGCCGCAGCGCCTGCACGCCGGCGGTGACGACAATGTCGCCCGAGACAAGGCCGTCAAGCACCACGACCGATGCCGGGGTGAAGCGCTCGACCGCGACCGGCCGCAGCGCGACCGCCATCGAAGCGGGATCCACCACCCACACGGCGGGCTGGCCCTCGGCCGATGTCAGGGCCGAGGCCGGGATCTCGATGCTGCCGACCGGGTCAAAGCTTGTGGTTGCGGTGATGGTCGAGCCCAGCCGCAGTTCGGGGGGCGGGTCGATCAGGCCGACACGCACGCGAAAGGTGCCGGTCACGGCATCAGCGCGGGGCGCGACCTCGCGGACGCGGCCCTGCGCACTGACTGCCGGGTTCTGCGACAGGGCGACGGTGATCGTCATGTCGATGCTGCCCTCTTCCAGCAGCTGCGCCGGCACGTCCAGGACGGCATCAAGCCCCTGTTCGCGGGCGATCTGGACGATCATCCTGCCGGGGGTAACGACCTCGCCCGGCTCGGCGCCGATGGCGGTGACGGTTCCCGGCGCGTCGGCGTAAAGCGCGGTGTCGTTCAGCCGACGCTTGGCAATGCCGAATTGCGCGCGCGCGGCGTCGGCGGCCGATGTGGCGGTGGTCAGCGTCGCCTCGGCGCGGTCGAATCCTGCCCGGGCCAGAAAACCCCGGTCGTAAAGCTGGCGCTGCCGGTCGAAGTTCTCGCGCGCTTCGCTGAGCTGCGCTTCTGCGGCGACAACATTCGCCTCGGCGGCGCGCAGGCTGTTCTCCTCGTCTGCGGGGTCGAGTTGCGCCAGTGCCTGTCCGGCGGTGACCATGTCGCCCACGTTCACCAGACGCTCGACCAATCGCCCCCCGATCCGGAACCCGAGATCGGCCTGCACCTGGCTTTCAACGGTGCCCGCGATCGAGACCGTTTCCCCGACAAGCTGCTCTTCGACCGTCACGGTGCGGACGGGGCGCGCCTCGACCTCGGCCGGAGCTTCCTCCTCGACGCAACCGGACAGGCCAAAGGCGGCAAGGCCAAGACCAAGGGCAAGAAGGCGGAAGGACAGCGGAGGCATCAGGGGAAATCCTTTCGAGACTATGTCCGGCCGCCCGTCGGGCGACCGGTCGTGAGGTCAGGTATGGCGGCGCGGCGGGTTGCGATCACGCGGGCCCAAGCGGCAGGCCGAAGAGGTACCACGCGACCAGAAGCACCGTCCAGAGAACCAGCAGAATCGCGGTGTAGGGCAGCATCAGCGCGACGATCGTGCCGATCCCGGCGTCCTTCTGGTACTTCTGCGCAAAGCCGACCATGACCGCCAGATAGACGTTCAGCGGCGTGATCACGTTCATCGGGCTGTCACCCACGCGGTAGGCCGCCAGCACAAGGTCAGGGTCGCCACCCAGCCGCATGAAGAGCGGCACGAACACGGGGGCAAGGATCGCCCATTTGGCCAGCGCTCCGGTCAGGATGATGTCGATGGTCGCGACCACGATGACGAACAGGATGATGTAGGCCGTCCCGCCAAGCGCCGTGGTCTGCAGGAAATCGGCCAGGTTGACGGCCAGGACGGTGGCAAGGTTGGTGTAGTTGAAGAAGGCGATGAAGTTCGCGATCACGAACAGAAGGAAGATCATCCCGGCGAGGCTGCTCCAGGTCTTGACGATCAGACCGATGGCGGCGGTGACGTTGGCGATGGTCCCGGCGGCACGGCCATAGGCATAGCCGACGAACAGGAACACGACGCTGATCAGGATGATTAGGCCGCTCATGAAGGGCGAACCCGACATGATGCCCCCGGTGGTCTGGTTGCGCAGGATCCCGGCCCAGGGACCCCAGGAAATCGGCGGAGCGGTCAGCGCGGCGATGACGATGGCCACGATCAGCAGCGCGCGCCCGGCTGCCTTGAGCCCTGCCTGCTGCGCCTCGGTCAGCCCGTCGCTTTTTTCGACCGGCACGCCGCCGGTGTAGGGGCCGAGGCGCGGCTCGACATATTTTTCGGTGATGACCGTGCAGATCAGCGCCATCACGATGGACGACACGATCATGAAGTACAGGTTGCCGACCGGGGTGATCACCTGGCTGGGGTCTACCGACCGGATGGCGTCATTGGTCACCTCGACCAGAAGCGCGTCGGTCGGCGTGACGAAGACGTTGACCAGAAACACCGCCGCAACGCCGCTGAACCCGGCCGCAAGACCCGCCAGCGGATGCCGCCCAAGGCTGTGAAACGCCGCCGCAGCCAAGGGCACAAGCACCAGATACCCGGCATCGGCCGCAATCGACGACAGCACCCCGACGAAGACGATCATGAAGGTGAAGATCCGCTCTGGCGCGACAGAGACAAGCTTGCGCACCAGCGTGGCGATCAGACCTGATTCCTCGGCAAGGCCCACCCCGATCATCGCCACAAGGATGACGCCGACCCCGGTGAATGCAAGGAAGTTGGCGACCGGCGTGGTCACCATGAACCGAACCCCGTCGGGCGACAGCAGACTGCGCACCGTCGCTTCCTGCGGCACGATTTCGCCAAGCGCCTCGTCGTAGCCGTCATAGGTCACCGAGGTTCCCAGAAGGCCGAAGATCGTTGACAGCACGATCACGATGGCGATCAGGAGAAGGAAGATGATCGCCGGATGCGGGACCGCGTTGCCGACCCGTTCAACCGCCGCCAGAAAGCCGCTTTCGACCTTCACGGGCGGTTTCGTTGATTTCGCTGCCATAGTGTCGTCCCTCCGCGTTGCAAGAATTCGGTCCGCCGTTTTGGCAGTACCGTGTCCGGGGTTCTCTGCCCGGTTGAAGATCGGCGACGCGGGGCCGCCTTCGGATCAACGTCGTGCCGCACCTGCGCCAGCGAATCCGATCCGGTCGCGTATCCGTGAAGAGATACCCCGCAGTCAGTCTTTCTGTCCAATGCAAATTGCCTGAACAAGGCCGGGATCTGGCACCGCGGCCCGTCGGTCCAGTTTTCGCTAACGTGTAAAGATTCAGCCCGTTACCTGCCTGTTACACCTCGACTGGCGCAGGCGATCGTTCCGGTATGGTACCGAATCCTGTTGCCGGAACGTCCGACTTCCGGCAAACATCCGGAAACAGCAGAAGCCGGTTATCGGGGGTTTGGGAATGACGGACATCTGGACCCTCTTTGCGATCATTGCCGCCATTGTCGTCCTGTTCGCCTGGGATCGCCTGCCGGTGATCGCGGTCTGCATGGGGGCGGCACTCGCGCTTTGGGCGACCGGCATCCTGACGCTGCAGCAAAGCCTTGCCGGGTTCGGCGACCCGGCGGTGATCTTCATCGCGGCGCTTTTCGTGGTCAGCGCCGGGCTTGAGGTGTCGGGCGTCACCGCCTGGGCCGGTCAGGTCTTGATAGGGCAGGCCGGGGCAAGCCGGACGCGGCTGATCGTGCTGATGATGGGCTTTGTCGGGGTGCTTGCGGCGATGATCAGCGTGAACGGCGCGGTGGCGGCGCTGCTGCCGGTGGTCGTGGTCATGGCGATCCGGCTGGGCCAGTCGCCGTCGCAGCTTCTGATGCCGCTTGTGTTCGGGGCGCATGCCGGGTCGCAGCTGATGCTGACCGGCTCGCCGGTCAACGTTCTGGTGGTCGAAGCCTCGCTGGATGCCGGAGGCGGGGGCTTTGGCTACTTCGAGTTCGCGCTGGTCGGTATCCCGATCGTCATCGGCTGCGTGGCGATCGTGGTCCTGTTCGGTGAACGGCTGCTGCCGAAGCGGACCAGCAAGACGCTGCCGCCCGACCTGAGCCAGCACGCGCATACCCTGGTCGAACAATACCGCCTGTCCGGCGACGTGCACCGGATGCGGGTGCGCGAAGGCTCACCCTTGATCGGGCGGTCGCGCGACGAGATCGCAAGCACCAAGGTCGGCTCGCTGACTTTGGTGCTGCTGGCCGATGCCGAGGACCGGCCGATCCGGCGCGAAACCGTGGCCGAGGGCGATATTCTGGTGGTCAAGGGTCCGGCTGCCGAAGCGGCCGATGCGGCCGGCGAGTATCTGCTGGCGTTTCGCGAAGACACGCCGGACGGGTCGATCTCGGACCAGCTTTTCAACCGCGATTCCGGTTTGGCCGAAGTGCTGATCCCGCCCCGGTCCCCCCTGATCGGGCAGAACTTCTTTCCCGGCATGGTCACCGAAAGCGGCGATCTTATCGTGCTGGCGCAGCAGCGCGCCGGAGTGGACCTTGCGCCGGGGCAGGGCCTTGCCGCCGGGGATACGCTTTTGCTACAAGGCACATGGGCCGCGCTGGACAAGCGGCTGGAGCCGGCAGAAGTGCTGGTGGTGAACTCGCCGGATCTGGTGCGTCGGCAGGCTGTGCCGATGGGGGCAGGGGCCAAGACCGTGCTGTTCGCGCTGGCGCTGATGGTCTTCCTGTTGGCCACCGGCCTTGTCCCGCCGGCCGTGGCGGGGCTTCTGGCCGCCGGGATCATCCTTGTCTCGGGCGTGCTGACGACCGATCAGGTCTATCGCGGGATCAGCTGGACGACGGTGATCCTTGTCGCCGCGCTGACGCCGCTGTCGGTTGCCATGCAGACCACCGGGGCCGCCGCCCTGTTGGCGGATGGTCTGGTCAATATCGTTGGCGATGCCGGTCCCTATGCGCTGCTGGCCGGGCTTTTCCTGCTGTCGGCGGTCATGGGGCAGGTGATCTCGAACACCGCGACATCGCTGATCGTCATCCCGATCGCGGTGGTGGCGGCCAAGCAGATGGGCATCTCGATCCAGCCGGTGCTGATGTGCGTCTGCATCGCCTGCGCGGGGGCGTTCCTGACCCCGGTGGCCACGCCCACCAACCTGATGGTGATGGAGCCCGGCGCCTACAAGTTCACCGACTACTGGAAGCTTGGCCTGCCGATGCTGATCTGGTTCTTCATCATCGCCGTCTTCGTCGTGCCGATGATCTGGTCGTTTTGACGGCAATCCACCGGACGCGCACCGCGCCCGCACTGTTTCGCAGCACCCCTGGGAGGAAGTTCCGATGTCCGATCTTGACGCCGTTCTTGCGCATATCGACGCCGATCTGGACAACGCGCTGGACCGCCTGTTCCAGACTGTCCGGCTGAAGTCGATCTCGACCGATCCGGCCTATGCCGGCGAGACCCGGAAATGCGCCGAATGGCATGCAGCCGACCTTGCCTCCATCGGGTTCACGGCCGAGGTGCGCGACACCCCCGGCCATCCGATCGTGCTGGCAAAGGAGCATTCGGCCACCGGCACCAAGGTGCTGTTCTACGGCCACTATGACGTGCAGCCCGCCGACCCGCTGGAGCTGTGGACGGATGAGCCTTTCACCCCGGTCATCGTCACGCTGCCCGATGGCAGCAAGGAAATCCGGGGGCGGGGGGCGTCGGACGACAAGGGCCAGCTTCTGACCTTTGTCGAGGCCTGCCGGGCCTGGAAGAAGGTGACCGGAAAGCTGCCGATCCCGATCACCGTCCTGCTGGAAGGCGAGGAGGAATCCGGCGGGGCGAACCTGCCGGGCTTTCTGGAATCGGCCAAGGACGAGCTGACCGCCGATGTCGCGGTGATCTGCGACACCAATATGTGGGACAAGCAAACCCCGGCGATCACCACCAGCCTGCGCGGGCTCTGCGCCGAAGAGATCTTCATCCACGGGTCGGACCGTGACCTGCATTCGGGTTTCTACGGGTCTGCCGCCGCCAACCCGAACCACATCCTGGCCCGGATCATCGCCGACCTGCGCGATGCCGATGGGCGGATCACCATTCCCGGCTTCTATGACGGTGTCCCCGAACCGGCCCCGGCGTTGCTGGAAGGCTGGTCCAAGCTTGGCTTCTCGGAGGATGCCTTCCTGGGCGAGGTGGGCCTTTCGGTGCCCGCCGGGGAAAAGGGCCGTTCGGTGCTGGAACAGACCTGGTCCCGCCCGACCTGCGAGGTGAACGGGATGTCTGGCGGCTATACCGGCGACGGGTTCAAGACCGTGATCCCGGCAGTCGCGTCGGCCAAGATCAGCTTCCGGCTGGTCTACGACCAGGATCCCCACAAGGTCCGCGCCGCGTTCCGTGCCTTCGTCAAGGCGCGCGTGCCGGCGGACTGCCGGGTCGAGTTTACCGAGTTCGGGTCCGGCCGCGCCGTTGCCTTCGAGGTGTCTGCCCCGGCCTTCCAGCGCACCCAGAAAGCCATGAGCGACGAATGGGGCAAAGAGGCAGCCTTCATCGGCGGTGGCGGGTCGATCCCGGTGACGACGATGATCAAGGAGAAGCTTGGCCTTGACGTGGTGATGGCGGGGTTCGGTCTGTCGGACGACCGCATCCACAGCCCGAACGAGAAATACAGCCTGACGAGCTTCCACAAGGGCATCCGGTCATGGGCGCGCGTGCTTGCCGCCCTCTGACCCCTTGACGGCGGCTGGCCTCGCCCGGTTCGGCGCGCTGGGGCGTGCCGAACAGACCATGGTTGACGGTGTCGGCAATGGCACCTTCGACCGGGTTGGGGCTGGTGAAGTACCGCAGTCCGACGATCCCGACCGTCAAGTGCGCGCCGAGCTGATCCGCGCGCTGCTGCTGGGGGGCGACGGGCTGCCGGTGATGCATGAAAAGGGACTGCGGCTGACCGGGGCCTGGGTGACGGGCGTGCTGGATCTGGAAGGCTGCCGGATCCCGCGCGACATCGGGCTTCTGGACTGCCGGTTCGATGCGATCCCGGTGCTGCGGTCAGCGGTGATCGACACGCTGTCGCTGGACGGCTCGGTCCTGCCCGGGCTGAACGCGGACCGGCTTGAGGCACGGGGCGACCTGCTGCTTCGCGCGGCGACTGTCGAAGGGCTGATCGCCTTGAAAGGTGCGCGGATCGAAGGCGACCTGGTCCTTGATGGCGCGACCCTGGCCCATACCGGCGACATCTGCCTTGCCGCCGAACGGATCTCTGTGCGTGGCGGCGCGTTCTTTCGCGGGGCGCGGCTGGACGGCGAGCTTGTGCTTTCCGGCGGCCGCATCGGCGGGCATCTTGATCTTGTCGGGGCCGCAATCAACCGGGCCGAGGGTTTTGCGGTCGAAGCGAATTCGGTCACCGTCGGTGGCGACGTGGCGCTGCGTCATGCCACGATCACCGGCAGTTTCGATCTGCAGACTGCACGCATCGGTGGCGATCTTGATCTTTCGGGCGCCAGGCTGTCTGCCGATGGCATGGCGCTGAATCTGAACCGGACCAAGGTGGTCGCGGCTTTTTTCCTGCGCCAGGGGGCGCTGGTCCGCGGGACGCTGAGCCTGGCCGGGGCGGAACTGGGGGCGATGCTGGACGAACCGGCCTCCTGGCCCGCGACGGGCGATCTGGTGCTGAACCGGTGTCTTTACGGGGCCTTTCTTGGCGCTGCCGCCGACGCGCCCACGCGTCTGGACTGGCTTGCCCGCCAGACACCCTCGCGCTGGGGCGAGGATTTCTGGCCGCAGCCCTATGAGCAGCTGGCCAAAGTCCTGCGCGAGATGGGCCATGACGATGACGCCCGCGTCGTGCTGATGGAGAAAGAGCGCCTGTCGCGCCGGTCGCGCCGGGAACGCACCGCCAGTCCGGTCCGGCGCGGGTTTCTTCTGGTGACCGATACGTTTCTGGGCCTGACCACCGGCTATGGCCGGATGCCGCTTCTTGCGCTGGTCTGGATGACGGTGCTTTGGGCACTGGGCGCGATGCTTTACACGCATCTTGAGACGGTCGGCGCGCTGCGGCCCTATTCGGCGGTCATCCTGCGCACGCCGGAATGGGTGCTTTGTTCGGTGCCGCAAGGGGAACGGCAATACATGGTCTCGCTCGGGATGGAACGCGACGGGCTGGCGCAGCCCGGGCAGACCCAGATGGCCTGCTACCTGCAGCAGCCCGAGGCCGACGCCTTTCCGAAGTTCAACGCCATCATGCTGTCGGCCGAAGCGATCGTTCCGGGTCTTGGCGTCGGACAGAAGGACATCTGGTCGCCCGACACCCGCACCCCGATCGGCTATTTCGGCAAATGGTTCGCCTATTTCCAGACGCTTGCCGGCCTTGGCCTTGGCCTTCTGGCGGTGGCGGGCTTTTCGGGTATGGTGAAATCCGGCTGACCCGGCGCCTTGCGTCGGGCCAGGGCAAGTCTACGGATTCAAGATACTTCCCAGCCCAAGACATAGTTTGGTCGAATTCTGTGAACAAACTTCGTCCATCACCAAGCCGAGGCCACCGATGAGACTGATCGTCCAGATCCCCGCTCTGAACGAAGAAGAGACGATTGCCGAAACGATCACGGCGATCCCGCGCAGTATTCCCGGCATCACGTCGGTCGAGGTCATGGTCATAGACGACGGTTGCACCGACCGGACGGTCGAGGCCGCCCTTGGTGCCGGTGCCGACCATATCCTGCGGATGAGCAGCCATGTCGGCCTTGCGCGGGCCTTCAGCGCGGGGATCGAAGAGGCTTTGGCACTTGGCGCCGACATCATCGTGAACACCGATGCCGACAACCAGTATTGCGCCGACGATATCCCCGCGCTGGTCCTGCCGATCCTGAACCGCAAGGCGCAGATCGTCATCGGCAGCCGTCCGATCAGTGAGATCGACAGCTTTTCGCCGTTGAAGAAGCTTCTGCAGCGGCTGGGAAGCTGGGCGGTGCGGGTCGCCAGCGGCAGCGAGGTTCCCGATGCCCCCAGCGGGTTTCGCGCCTATTCGCGCGATGCGGCGGCGCGGCTTTGCGTGATCAACACCTACACCTACACGCTGGAGACGATCATCCAGGCCGGACGCAAGCATATCCCAATGACCTCGGTTCCGGTGCGGGTCAACCCGGTCACGCGGCCCTCGCGGCTGTTCCGGGGGATCGGCGAATATGTCAGCCGGTCGGCAAAGACCATCCTGCGGGTCTTCGTGATCTACGCACCGATGCGGTTCTTCTTCACCATCGCGGCGCTTTGCGCCTTGCCGGGGGTGATCGCGATCGGGCGTTTCCTTTACTTTTACGCCACCGACGGCGGCGCGGGCCATGTCCAGTCGCTGATCCTTGCCGGCATCCTTCTGGCGGTGGCGACCATCCTCTTCGCCGTCGGCATCCTGGCCGACCTGATCGCCGCGAACCGCAGCCTGCTGGAGGACATCCGCGCGCGTGAGCTTTTGCGCCGCGACGGCCCCACCGGGGGGCGCGGCAGGACAGTCGCGCGGCCGGAGTATCTGGATGTCGGCTGAAACGACCGTGTCCGGGGCGGCGCTTCGGAACGACCTGCCTGGCAGCGCCATCCGGGTCGGGATCCTTGGCAGTTTTGCGCTGATGCTGGTTCTCAGCGTCACCCGCAACGTCAACTGGGACGAGTTCTACTTCCTGTCCCATGTCCATGCCTGGCTGGACGGGCGGCTGGATCGGCCGATGCAGACATTCTTCGTGCATGGCTTTGGCTGGCTGGCCTGGGTGCCGGGCACCGAGGTCGACCAGATCGTGGCGGCGCGGCTGGTCATGGTGGCCTGCGTTGCAGTCACCTGCGCCGCGATCTTTCGGATCGGATCCCGGCTTGCCGACCCGGCCGACGCGCGCCTGGCGGTGCTGGCCTATCTTGCTTCGGGGTTCGTGTCGGCGCATGGCGCAAGCTTTCGCGCCGATCCGATAGCGGCAAGCCTCTTGATGACCGCGCTTGCGGTGCTGATGACGACCCGGATGCGCGCCTGGCAGGTCATGGCGGTTGCCCTGCTGTGTGCGATTGCCCTGCTGGTCAC
This sequence comes from Rhodobacterales bacterium, assembly GCA_031409795.1. Taxonomy (GTDB): domain Bacteria; phylum Pseudomonadota; class Alphaproteobacteria; order Rhodobacterales; family Rhodobacteraceae; genus Tabrizicola. The sequence continues at coordinate 45,074 of JANNXX010000065.1, read as the reverse complement.
GGTCAAGTCGGTGCTTTACCTGCCGGCCTTTCTGGGCGCGCTGGTCTGGCGCTGGCCGAATCGGGCGCTTGTCGGGCGTGGCTTGGTGGCCGGTGCTTTGGCCATCGGTCTGGCGGCGGTGCTTTACCTGTCGCACAGCGCGGTCATCACGGTGGCTGCGGAAAACGCGACGGTTGCCAATGCCCGCGAGGCGGTCGGAACGTCGCTGCTGTCCGGCGAACTGCTTCCGCGCCGGACAGAGATCCTGCAATGGGGTCTGCTGAGCCTGCCCGCACTGGTTCTGGCAGGGTCGGCCCTGGCCGCGGGATCCGGTCGGCCCGGCGGCGATCCGGCAGAAGCCTCCAACATCCGGCGATGGGTGCTGCTTGTGGCCCTGTCCCTGCCGCTTTTGTCGGTTGTCGTCTATCGCAACGCCTTTCCCTACTTCTTTCCGTTCGTCTCGCCACCGTTCATGGTTCTGGCCGCCGTCGGTGCGGCGGGACTGCGCCGGCAAGGTCGGCTTGTTCCGGTGGTGGCGGCGATGCTGGCGCTGGCGACGCTTCAGGCGGTGCTGGCCTGGCGCGAGGACAATGCAGCCCAGCGCGCGACCCTGGCTGAGGTGCACCGACTGTTCCCCACGCCCGTGCCCTACATCGATCCGCATGGCATGGTCTCCAGCTTTCCCATGCAAGGCTTCTTCATGTCGACCTGGGGGCTGGACAGCTACCGCGCGGCGGGCGTGCCGCGCTTTGCGACCATCATTGCCGACGCCCGTCCGCCACTTCTGCTGGCCAACCGCGCAACCATGGCGCTGGCCGTCCGTTACGGTGCTTCAAGGCCGGGCGCGCTATTGCCCGAAGACCAGCAGGTCCTGCACGAGACCTACGTCCACCATGCCGGCACGATCTGGCTTGCAGGCCGCGCGCTGACCGGAACCGGCGGGGCGCTGCGTTTCACGATGCCCTTCGCCGGGCACTACCGGCTGGAGGCTTCCGGTCCGGTGACAATCGACGGGGCCGCCATCACGCCGGGCACGGTCTTGTCGCTGGATGCCAGTCCCCATGTCCTGATCGCGGGCAACGGGATCGCGCTGCGGCTGGTCTGGGCGACCGAGAGCCCTGACGAAGCTCTGCCCGATCTGCCGGAAGACGGGCTTTACAGCGGGTTCTGGAGGCTTTGATGGATCCGGTGACGGCCAGCCGTGGCGAAGGGGCACTGCCGCCGGAACCGCTTCGGCGGATCGTGTTCTGGGGCAGTTACGATCTGGGCAAGCCGCGCATCCGGATCCTGCGTGACGGGCTGTTGGCGAACGGGGTGGCAGTCACCGAGATTCACGCCGACATCTGGGCCGGGCAAGAGGACAAGAGCCGCCTGTCAGCGGGCCGGGTGCTGATGGCGGGGCTGCGGCTGGCGCTGGCCTATCCCGGTCTGATCTGGCGCTATCTGCGCACCGCGGACCACGACCTTGTGCTTGTGCCCTATCTTGGCCAGTTCGACGTGCTGGTGCTGTGGCCCTTCGCCTGGCTGCGGCGCAAGCCGGTGGTCTGGGACATGTTCATCTCGCTTTACGATACCGTGGTGAACGATCGTCGGTTGCGGCCGTCCCGGTCGCCGGTGGCCTGGGTTCTGTGGCTGGTCGAATGGCTTGGGACGCGCGCCGCTGCGCGGGTGGTGATCGACACCACGGCCCATGCCCGCCACATCGCGCGCCTGTTCGGCCTGGCGCCCGACCGGATCGCGGCGGTGCCGGTTGGCGCCGAGCCAGGCGCTTTCCGCCGCCAGCTGATGCCACCGCGCGAGGGGCGCCCGATCCGCATCCTGTTCTACGGCCAGATGATCCCGCTGCACGGGATCGGAACAATCCTGGCCGCCGCCCTGTCCGACCGGGGGCGGGCGCGGGACTGGACGCTGATCGGCTCGGGCCAAGAAAGCCACCTTGTCGCCGCCGCACTTGGCCAGGTGGCGGCGAAGCATGTCACCTGGCGCGACTGGGTGCCCTATGCCGGACTGACCGACGAGATCGCCCGGGCCGACATCTGCCTTGGCATCTTCGGCGCATCGGACAAGGCCGCTTCGGTGGTGCCGAACAAGGTCTATCAATGCCTCGTGTCGGGGCGACCGCTGGTCACACGCGACTCGCCCGCGCTGCGCGAGGCCTTTGGCGCAGGCCATCCCGGCCTGGAGCTGGTGCCCCCCGCCGACCCCGTGGCGCTGCTTGACGCGATCGACCGGCTGGAAGCCGCAGGCTTTCCGGTGCTTCCGGCCGACCGGCTGACGCAGGCCGGTCCTGCCGAGGTGGCCCGCGCCTTTCAGGTGGTGGTGGCGCCGCTGCTGAAGGAATGGCGGCCATGACCCCGCAACCGCCTGGGCGCAGCGGGTGGGGCCGCCTTGTGCAGGGGCTGGGCCTGGCTGCGGCGATCGGCTTCTGCGGGCTGGCTTTCTGGAAAGGCAGCCGCGAGCTTCCGGTGATCGACTGGGGCGTCCTGCGGCTTTGGGTCTGGCTGGGTCTTGCGCTGGCGCTTTACATCCCGTCGCAGTTCCTGGCGGCGCGCGCCTGGAAGGGGACGCTGGCGGTCTTTCAGGTGCGACTGCCGGGGCGGCGGGCCGAGACGCAGCTTCTGGTCTCGCAGATCGGCAAGTACATTCCCGGCAATGTGGCGCATCTGCTGGGCCGCTTCGCGCTGGCCAGGGCCGACGGAGTACCGGCCGTTCCGTTCAGCCTGGCGCTGCTGGTCGAGGTCGGGATCGTGCTGGCAACCGGCGCGGCGCTGCTGATCGTTCTGCTTCTGACTGCGCCGGACCTTGTCGGCCAGGTACTGCCCGAAGGGGCGGGACTGTCGCAGCAGTCCCTGTCACGGCTGATTGCGCTGATCCTGGCGCTGGCGATCGGGGCTGCCCTCCTTGTCATCGGCAGTCGGCTTCGCCACACGGACGGCGCGCCGATCCTTGACATCGCGCAAGCCGGGGTGCCGGTCGCGCTGCACGCGGTCAGCTTCGTCGTTCTCGGGCTGTCGCTGGCCTGCGTGCTGCAGGCGCTGGTGCCGGGTCACGGGGCCGGGCCGCTTTTGCCCGTGGCGGTGTTCATCGTCGCCTGGACCGTCGGCTTTCTGACCCCGGGCAGTCCCGGCGGCCTTGGGGTGCGCGAAGGGCTGATCGTGCTGGGCCTTGGAGTGACGATCGGTCCCGGCCCGGCCCTGGCGGCCGCCATTCTGCACCGCGGGATCAGCATCCTTGGCGACCTTGCCAGCTTCGGGATCGGACTTGCCCTGCGTCGGACCCGGCCCGGCCGTCCCGCCTGATCCAAAGCTTTGTCCCCGATCCCCGGCCTGCCGCCTCAGGCGTTCACGTCGACGACGACGCGGCCCTGCACCGCCCCGGCAAGGATCTGGGCGCCAAGGCCGGGAAGGTCGGCCAGGGTCGCCGGGCGGATCATCGCCTCCAGCCGGTCCAGCGCCAGATGCGCGGCGATCCGGTCCCAGGCGCGCAGGCGGCTGGCATAGGGCTGCGTGACCGAATCGATTCCCAGAAGATTCACCCCCCGCAAGAGGAACGGGATGACCGAGGCCGGCAGCCCCGCGCCCCCGGCCAGGCCCACCGCCGCAACCGAGGCCCCGTGCTTGAGCTGTCCCAGCACCCGGGCCAGCATCGCCCCGCCCACGGCATCGACGCAACCGGCCCAGGTCTCGGCTTCAAGCGGGCGCTTGACGGTCTCGGCAAGGTCGGCCCGCGGCAGGATGCGCGTGGCCCCAAGGTCGCGCAGATAGCCTTCCGTTTCAGGCCGGCCGGTCACGGCGGCCACCTGATAGCCAAGGGCGGCCAGCAGGGCCGTGGTGATCGAGCCGACGCCCCCGGCAGCCCCGGTGACCAGCACTTCGCCTTTCGCCGGGGTCAGGCCATGGTCCTCCAGCGCCTGGATTGCCAGCATGGCGGTCAGCCCGGCGGTGCCGACCGCCATGGCCTGCCGCGTGGTCAGCCCGGCGGGCAGCGGCACCAGCCAGTCGGCCTTGACCCGCGCTTTCTGGGCATAGCCGCCCCAATGCACCTCGCCCACACGCCAGCCGGTCAGAATCACGCGGTCTCCCGGCTGGTAGCGGGCGTCGTCCGAGGTTTCGACCGTTCCGGCAAAGTCGATCCCCGGCACATGCGGCCAGGCGCGGACCAGGCCGCCACCCGTGCCGGACAGGCACAGCCCGTCCTTGTAGTTCAGTGTCGAATGCGCGACCGCGACGGTGACCTCGCCCGCCGGGAGGGCGCTGTCCTCCAGCATCCGGACCGCCGCGACGGCGGGACCGTCGCCGGTCTTTTCCATCACCAAAGCGCGAAACATGTCCGTCTCCTCAAGTCGGTCCGTGCCAGTCGATCTGGCAGATTTCAGCCGAGCGGCCGTCGAAGTCCCAGACCCGGCCCCGGTCGCGCACACGCCCGCGGGTCGCGGTGGCGACAATGATGTCCGGTCCCATCCAGTAGCCGGTGTTGGACAGCAGCACCGGCTTTTCCGGGTCCGGCCCCTCGATCGGCACCACCTCGCCCTGGATCTTCTTGCCGACCATCAGGCGGCGGGTCTTGCCTTCGGTCTCGAAGACCACCGGCGCGCGCTCGGCCCCCAGAAACTCGCCCACCAGCATCGAGAAAAGGCCGGTCGTGCCGCGCGCCTTGCCCGAAAAGATCGCCATCAGCCCGTCGTAGGCGGCCGGTGTGGCGCGTTCGTCGAAGAAGGCCGCCGCCTTCCAGTTGCCGCGGGCCATGTTGCCCGGAATGTCCAGCACCATGCCGATGTTCAGACCCGACAGGCTTTCCTCGCCGAAATGCCCCTCGTCGATGCGCACCCCCATCCAGGCCTGGCAGTAGCCCTCGGTCGGAGGATGCTTGCCCAGGCTTACCACGCAGGGACAGAAGACCGTGCAATTGCAGTTAAGGATCAGCTCGCCCTTGATGGCCCATGCGGTCATTCTTGTCTCCTAGGTTTGCAAGATTGCCCGGACGGCGACGATGCCGGCCAGAAGGATCAACACCATGCCCGTCGGCCGGGTCAAGAGGCGGCCGATGTCGGGCAGCTTTTCCAGCACCATGAACAGGGTCGCCGCCCCCATCCACAGCAGGTTCATCGTGCCGCCGACAAAGGCCAGCGACATCAGGGCCCAGCAGCAGCCAAGGCAGAGCAGCCCAAGGTCGACCCCCATCCGGGCGGCGGGGACTGCGCCGGGGGCCCAGCGTTCCATGAAGAAGGTCAGCGGCATCCGGCACTTGGCAAGGCAGGCGGCCTTGAACGCCGAAAGCTGGTAAAGCCCGGCCGCCAGCAAAAGCGCCGCCGTCAGCCAGGACGACAGGCTTTGCCCGGCGGGGCCGACCATCCCGATCCCGGCCAGACCCTGCTGGGCCGCCGCCGCGACTGCGGCGAAGCCCAGCCAGACCAGCGCATAGCCGGACACCAGCGCCGCCGCGTCGGCGGGGCGGGTTGCTCCGGCATGGCCAAGGTGCAGGAAGGTCCGCAGCGCCGGAGCGAAGGTCGGCAGCATCATCGCCGCAGCCATCAGCGCCCACATCGCGAAAAGCCCCGGAAAGCTGGCGGTCAGCGGCCCGCCACAAAGTGCGTCCCAGATCTCGACCGGCAGGCCCGCGACCGGGGCGGTCAGCGTCATGGCGAAAAGGGCTGCCCAGGCCGCAAGGATGCCAAGGAAGAAGCCCAGCCACAGTAGGCCCGTGGGGTTCAGGCCCCGGATCATGGGAAGGGAAGCCCGGCCAGCACGCCGGCTTCCATCCCGCCGTTGACCAGGGCCTGAACCCGGTCACCCACCTTGCAGTCACTGCGGATCAGCGCGAAGCCCAGGTTTCTCTGCATGCGGATCGAAAAGACGCAATTCGTCAGGTCGCCGACCTTGATCCCGTCACGGTAGATCGGGTCCCACAGGAAACCTGGGCTCACCGGGTCGCCCGCGTCAAGGATGATGCCAAGCGACTGGCGCTTCGGCCCCTCGGCCGCGATCCGGCGCAGGGCCGCGATGCCGATGGTGTCGTCGGGAACATCCAGATCGACATACCTGCCCATCCGCACCTCGAAAGGATTGGTGGCCGCGTCCGTGTCGCCCCCGAACGAGATCAGCCCGGATTCCACCCGTTCCGACCAGTTCGGATTGCCGGGACCGATGCCCCAGGGCTGGCCCGCCTCCTTGAAGATGTTCCAGAGCACGGTGCCTTTGGTGGCGTCCAGAAGATAGATCTCGAACCCGCCCTGTTTGGACCAGCCCGACCGCTGGACAAGGACCGGGATGCCCTGGATCGCGGTCTCGCGGAACCAGAAATACTTGAGCTCGCGCACCCAGTCGCCGCAGACATGGGCCACCACATCCTCGGCCTTCGGCCCTTGCAAGGCCATCGGCGAGGCGTCCGGTTCGCTGACTTCGACCCGCAGCCCGCGTTCAGCGGCGATGGCCGAGGCCCAGAACCAGATGTTGGAATCCGCGATCGACAGCCAGTAAAGGTCATCGGCCAGCTTCAGGCAGATCGGGTCATTGATCAGCACGCCCTGATGGTTGCAAAGCGGCACATACTTGCCCTGTCCGACCGCCTGCCGCGACAGGTCGCGGGGTGCCAGGATCTGCGCCAGCCTTGCGGCGTCGGGGCCTTTCAGCTGCACCTGCCGTTCCGCGGCCACGTCCCACTGGCTGACCCCGTTGATCAGGCGCCAGTATTCCTCAACCGGCTTGCCGAACGAGGTGGGCAGCAGCATGTGGTTGTAGGTGGTGAAATGCGTCACACCTTCCTGCACCGTCGCCTCGAAGTAGGGCGACGGGCGCAGGCGGGCAGAGGGGGATATTCCGAACACGGCAGGCTCCGGCATCGTCAGTTTCGGGCAGATCGGTCGGGCCGACCTGATCCCATCGCGGCCGGGTCGGCAAATGACGATTGTCCGGGCTGAGGCCCTGCTTTCGTCATGGCTGCCCTTGCCGCAGTAAGCCCAACTTACATATTCCCGGAATTGGGTCTAGGGAACGATGCGTGCCACAGCCTGCCACCGGAGCCACCGCGTGACCCACCAGATACCGCCCCTTCCTTGGCTGCGCGCGTTCGAGGCGGCGGCGCGCCATCTTAGCTTCACCCATGCGGCGGCCGAGTTGAACCTGACCCAGGCGGCGATCTCGAAACAGGTGAAGCTGCTGGAACACTACCTGCGCGAGCCGCTGTTCGAACGCCTGCCGCGCAGTCTGGCGCTGACCAAGGCGGGGGTGGCCTATCTGCCAAAGGTCAGCGACGCGTTCGAGCGTCTGTCGGCCGGAACGCTGGAGGTGTTCGGCGGGCGGCGGCAGGGCATCCTGTCGGTCCGGGTGCCGGTCGGCTACGCCATCACCTGGCTGGCGGCCCGCCTGCCGCGGTTCCTGGCCCGGCACCCGAAAACCCAGATCCGGATCGTGTCCTATGTCTGGTCCGACGTCTACGACAGCGAGACCTTTGATCTCGACATCCGCTACGGCCTTGGCGACTGGGTCGGGTTCCAGTCGGACCGGGTGACATCCGAGCGGCTGCTGCCGGTCTGCCTGCCCGAGGTCGCCGCCCGGCTGCACCAGGCCGATGATCTGGCCGCCGAGCGGCTTTTGCATGTGCTTGGATATCAGGACGGCTGGGCGACCTGGCTGGCTGCGGCCGGGGCCAGGCGGGTCGATCCGGGGCAGGGGCTTTGGTTCGACACCACGATGATGGCGCTGGAAGTGGCGGCGGAAGGCGGGGGCGTGGCCCTTGGCCGATCCTCGATGATCGGGCGCGCGCTGGCCTCGGGCCGGCTGGTCCGGCCTTTCGCGCTGGAACTGCCGGTCGACGAGGGCTTCTTCCTGGTGGCCCCGGAACGGGGCGCGCGCCACCTGGACGCGGCGCTGTTTCGCGACTGGCTTCTGGCCGAAGCCGCATCCGAACCGCCGGACGCGCCACAGCACCGCAGCCGCACGGCGGAAAGTTCAGTCCGCGAGGTCTGACACCGCATAGATTGCCCGGTCCAGCCAGGCCGGATCAATCGTCACTCCCCAGCCGGGCAGATCGGGGACGGTGACCTGACCGTCGGTAACGGCGAAGGGGTCGCCAAGAAAGAGCCCGCGCTGCCAGGGATAGTAGTCGTCGCCCTCGATCGACAGCTCCAGATATTTGCCCGCATTCGGGATGGCGCGCAGAAGGTGCATCGTGCAGATCGTGACCAGCGACAGGTTGGCCGAATGCGGCGTGCAGGGCAGGCCCGCTGCGGCGGCCATCCGCGCCACTTCCAGCGTGCGCACCATGCCGCCCATGTACATCACGTCCGGCTGGACGATATCGACGGCGCGGATGTCGATCATCCGTTTCCAGGTTGCAAGATCCCAGTCCTGCTCGCCGCCGGTCACGTCGATTGCCAGCGCCTGGGTCACCGCGCGCGTGGCGTCGAGGTCCCAGTAGGGCACCGGTTCCTCGAAATGGCTGATGCCGTGGTCCTGCAGCATATGGCCAACCTCGATCGCCCGCGCCACTGAGAATCCCGAATTGCCGTCGACCAGCCTGGCGATCCCGTCGCCCAAGGCACTGGCGACAATCGGGATCACCGCTTCGGTGCGGCCCGGCCATTCATCGACATCCTGGCCGCATTCCGCGCCGACGCGCCACTTGGCGGCGGTGAAGCCCGCTTCGTCGCACAGCCGCTTGAGCCGGTCGGCCTCGTCCTGCGGGGTGATGTCGCGCTTCATCGAGCTGGCATAGGTTCGCAGCCGTCCCGGAGTACCGCCCAGCAGGCTGGCGACCGGCTTGCCGACCCGCCGCCCTTCCATGTCCCAAAGGGCCGTGTCCAGTCCCGCCAGCGCCCGGCAGCGGTAGCTTCCGGGAAACTTGTGCTCGCGCCGTTCGACCAGCCCGGCGATGTCCCTGCAATTGCCGCCCAGCACATGCGGGGCGACCTGGCGGTGAAAGACCTGCGCGGTGATGTCGGCATTGTAGGTCGAGGTCTGGCCCCAGCCGATGCTGCCGTCCTCGGCCGTGGCGCGGACAAAGCAGACGAAAGCGTCGTGAAAGGTCTCAAGCCGGATGATGCGGAGCATGGTCGTCCTCGAAACACCCGTGTCATGCGGGCTGGCCAAGACCTGCCACGAAGTCTAGCGATCCGAAACCACGGATTCGCCGCCGACCTGTCGCCTTTTGACGAACCTTGCCCGACGCGAGGGCGACCCCAACACGACGCCAGGACCTTCGGCATCAAGGTCGCCAAGGTCCGGGACCGGAGGGGGTGGGGGCCGACAATCCCCCGGATGCGGGGCATGGCGGGTCGGGGAGCGGCTGAAAGCCCCGTGCCACGGCGCTTCTGCCGGGGTGCAGGTCTAAACTTCCGGCCTAACGCCGTAAACTGATGAAATACAGCGGGTTCCCGCCCAGTTCGGGGATGGAGAAACGCCACCGAACTCAGACCGGAATCGTTTGAAAACATGGGCTTGACGGCTTTTCCTGTCTGCCGGATTCCGGGCGGAATCTGGCCCAGCCGGGCTGCCGGCGCTTTCTGAACCCTCGATCGGGGCCTACCACCGGTTGTGCGGGCGCTGTGTCCCGGGACCGATCGACTGATGTCCCGGACCGCCGCATTCATTGCCATCCAAGACTCGAGGGAACCAAATCATGGACTTTCAGATCTACATCGATCTTGCGCGCTACGCGCATATCCTGGCCGTGGCGATCGGCTTCGGCGCCGCTTTCCTGACCGACATGCACGCCTTCGCCAGGCTGCCCACGCCGATCGACCGGGCCTTCCTTGGCGCGATCCACGCCTATCACCGGACGATTTGGGTCAGTCTGGTGGTGATGTGGATCACCGGGACCACGCTGATCTACATCCGCACCGGCTTTGATCCGGCGAACTTCACGCCGAAGCTTCTGGTCAAGCTTCTGACGGTCTCGGTGCTGACCCTCAACGCGGTGCTGATCTCGCGGCTGGTCCTGCCGGTGATCGAGGCGAACCGGGGCCGCAGCCTGATGCAGTTGCCTCTGGCGGTGAAGATGCGGATGGCACTGGTGGGTGCGGTTTCGACCTCAAGCTGGCTGCTGGCGCTGGGGCTAGGCACCAGCAAGGTGCTGGCGGCAAGCGGCTGGCTTACCTTCGCGATCTGCGTGCCGGTGATCTATGTCGGTGCGATCCTTCTGGCGGTGGGCGCGCTGTCGCTGCTGCACCTCGGCGGACAGTTGGCGTCGCAGGCCGAGATGCTGCCGGTGCTGAAGCTGACCGTCGTTTCGGATGACCGGGCAGAGCCCGGGGCGCGGGGCAAACACAAGTGAAGGCGGGCGCACCCGGCGCCGCCGGGATATGGCCAGAACGGCCGTCCTGAATCCGGGGCCCCGGCGAAAGCGGGGTCCCGGACCGCCGGAACCGGCAAGGTCGGGATGAGGATGGACAAGGCGGGCCTTCGCCCGACGGGACATCACTTTCCAACGGTGGCGCGGACCTCGTCGTCACACAGAAGATAGCGCGCCCGGTAGGAATGCGAACTCATCGAGACCGTCGTCGTCCTGCGGGCTTTGCCGTCTGCCTCAAGCTGGGCCATGCAGTCGCTGACCGCTTGGCGGTACGCAAGACGTGTGGCTTTGCAGGCGCTGTCCCCTTCAGAAGGGTGGCCGGTCAAGTTGCAGGATTCGCCGGACGCGGTGGCGGTCTCTGTCAGGGCCGGACCGGACAGGCAGGCCAGCAAGAGGGCGGTGCAGGCAAGGGTGGGTTTCATGTCGGTATGCTCCAGAAAAGGGGTTTTCCGCCTTGCGGCCGGAACCGGCCCGGCAGGGCCTGTTTGCACAGGTCAACCGGATCGGTAGCGGCAGTCTTGGTCATGCCCCGTGATCCCCGCGTGATGTGACCGGGAATTCCCATCACCTGCCGAAACTGACAGAGAAGCAGACGGATTGCCTGGTGAAGCGCCAGGTATGCACATGAAAACATACGGATAGGCCGGGATTCTCAGGCTGGTTGCAAGACCGCCGGGCCCCGCAGTCCCGATACGCCGCGGTCACGCTGGCTTCACGCGGGTTTCCGATCCTGTCGGCAGGGTTGCGTTGCGGCGCGGGTGCCGCTGCGGACCCGTCTCAGGAGTGCCTTCGATGACCAGCCAAGCCGCCCCATTCCGGCCCAATCCGGTTCCGGGTCCTGTCCGGGGCCTGCTTTGCGCCCTGAGCGGACAGCTCTTGCCATGACGCCGCTGCAAGCGAACGGTCTTGCCGTGCTGGCCGCGTTTGCCTGGGGCATCGGCAACGTGGCGCAAAAGACGGTTCTGGAGCATGTCGATCCGCTTTCCGCCACCGGGATGACCGCGCTGGTGGGAGCGGTGGTGCTGGCACCTTTGGCCCGACGCGAAACCCGGGCTGCGCTGCCAGCCGCGAGGGGTGGCATGCCGCTTTTGCTTGTGGTCTCGGTGCTGTTCACCGTCGCGGCCGGCCTCATGCAGTTTGGCTACGGGCTGACCTCGGTGACCAACGCGGGGTTTCTGGTGAACACCGCCGCCGTGCTGACTCCGGTTCTGGCCTGGGCCTGCCTGCGCCAGAAGTCACCCGCTGCCATCTGGCTGGCCAGCCCGCTGGCGCTGGCGGGCGTCTTCCTGATGACCGGAGCAAGCTGGTCCGGCCTTACTGCCGGAGACGGTCTGGCCCTGCTTGCCGCCTTGGGCTTTGCCGCCTGGACGCTGGCTGCCGGCCTTTATGTCATGCGCTACCGCCGCCCGTTCTTCATGACCTCGATGCAGCTTGCAATCTGCGGGATGCTTTGCCTCGGGCTTGGGGCGGCCAGCCAGGCATTGCCTCCGCCGCGCGCCTTTCTGGCTGCCCTGCCCGAGATCCTGTTCATCGGGCTGATCTCGAAGGGGCTTGCCTATGCGCTGATGGCCATCGCGCAGCAGCATGTCTCGGCGACCTGCATCGGCGTTCTGGTCAGCGCCGAGGCCGTCTTCGGCGCGATCGTCGCGGCGCTGGTCCTGGGCGAGACCCTGAGCACGGGGCGCGCGATCGGCAGTCTTTGCATTATCGCGGCGGTGCTTGTCGCCGCGCGCGTCCCGCAGTCCGGGCCCTCGGCCGCGTTTGTCGCCAGGACCGGAAAAATATGATGTGAAAAGGCGTTATTGGCCATGAAACTGCACTGCAGACAGTTGAATGCTTTCCCTTCGCCGTGCAACCTTCCCTTGGGTAAGGCAGTCGGAGGGGGGCCTGCATGGTTCGGTTCCAGGTCGATCTGCTGGGCGCTTGCCGGGCCGTTCGGCTTTCTGATCGCCAGGACATCGCGTTTCGCACGCGCAAGGCCCGCTGTCTGCTGGGTCTCTTGCTGCTCAGCCCGGGGTGCCGGATGAACCGCGAACAGCTGGCCTCGCTGCTGTGGGATCCCGCGCCCGAGGCGCTGGCCCGAAGCAGCCTGCGCCAGGCGTTGAAAGAGCTGCGCGAGGTTCTGGGTCCTGAAGGCGACCTGCTGGAGGCCGACCGCTTTACTGTCGGGTTGCGGGGCGCGGCCTTTGCCGTCGACGTGCTGCAGTTCCGCGCGCTTCTTGCAACGGCGCGGACAGATGTTTCGTCCCTGACAGCTGCGGCCGCCCTGTGGCAGGGCGAGCTTTTCGGCCCGGCCCAACCCAGTGCTCCGGTGTTCGAGGCCTGGCTGCAGATCGAACGGTCGCATCTGCGGTCGGCCCTGACCATGGCGCTGACCGACCGTCTGGAAAGGCTGATCTCGGATGCGGCCTTTGCCGACACGCGCATTGCCGAAGAGCTGGTCCGGATCGAGCCAAGCCACGAACTGGCGCACCAGTTTCTCATGCGCTTTCACGCGGTGCGCGGCGACCAGTCGGCGGCCTTGCGCCAGTTTGCGCTGCTGGAGCAAACCCTGGCGGACGAGCTTGATTCCGAGCCGAGTGATGCCTCGAACGCGCTTCTGGTGGCGATCAAGAGTGGCGAGGTGTCGCTTCAGCGCCCGGCGCCAAGTGGTTCTGCCATGCCTGCCGCGATGCGGGACGGTCCGCCGAAGATCACGATCCGCCCCCCGCTGACGCGCTATGCGGACAGCAGCAAGGACTACCTTGGCGAGGGGTTCGCCTTTCTGGCCCGATCCTGCCTGTCGCGCTTTCGCTGCTGGATCGTCATTCCCTGGCCCGCCACGGGATACGATTCGGCCACTGCGGTCGATTTTACCGCCATCGGCCGCGCCACCGACGCGGATTTCGCGGTTGATTGCGTGCTGGACTGGCGGTCGCCGGCGGGCAAGCTTTTCGTGTCGCTGATCGATTGCAGCGACGGCAGCGTGGTGTGGTCGCATCTTTTTGCCATCGCCGAGGATGAATTGCAGCAGATCAGCTCGTCCGTTGCCGGGTCGGTGGCAGCTAACCTTGCCTCGCAGGTCAATCACATCACCTTGCTGCGCCATGCCCGCAGCACGCCGGGCAATCCGGTTGCCTATGACCTGTGGCTGCGCGGGCACCAGCTGTCGCGCCTGTGGTCCGCCGAGGCGGACGACCAGGCCGAGGCGATGTTCCTGCAGGCCATCGCGCTGGATCCGGGCCTGGCCTGCTGCCACGCCAGCCTGGCCCAAATCCTCAGCACGCGCGGCATGGTTCGCCCCGGCTATCCCGACCGCGCGAAGGACTGCGCCAAGGCCTTCGGACATGCCCGTGACGCCATCGCGCTGGATCCCTATGATCCGCGATGCCACATCAGCATGGCCTGGAACTGGTTGATCGCCCGGTCACCGGAGCGGGCGAATTCGCATTTCCGGATCGCGGTCGATCTGAACCCGCATGATGCCGAGACCCTGATCGCGGCGGCAAGCGGACTGGGGTTTCTGGGCGTTGCCGGCGAAGCCAGGGACCTGGCCGCGCGGGCCGTGTTGCTGAATCCGATCTACCCTGAATACTATTCGGTCTATCTTGCCGGCATCCATTTCATGGCCGGGGACCACCAGTCCGCGATTGCCGCGGTCGAGAAGTGCCACGACGGGTTTCCCGACCTTGGGGTCTGGGCCTCGGCGTCCTGGGCGCACCTTGGTCGCCGGGAAGAAGCCGCCGCAGCCTATGCCAGCTTCAGCGCACTTGCGGCGGCGGCGTGGCAAGGGGGCGGGGTCGCCGATGCCGCAAGCCTGGAAACCTGGGTCATGGAGATCCTGCCGATCAACTGGCCGCCGGGTCGGCAAAGTCTTCTTGACGGGCTGCGACTTGCCCGGCGGATGGCCGGGCAAACCTGAGCTAAGCGCCGCCTAGCGGCAATGCCGCATGAAATAGCGCGCCAGAAGGATCGGAAACTTGTCGGGGTTTGGTGGTTGGCCAACAATGTTGGGCAAGCCATAGGGCAGTTCATCCTCCACGACGGGAGGGCGGTCCATCAGCCCGGAAAACGGAATCCGGATGTGCATCGTATCCGCCGTGTCATAGACCGGCACCAGCCGGATCGTCGCCGGAACCCTGCCGCTTTGCACCGTGCCGGGCGGAAGTGTCGGGTCGTCGTAGCGGTAGTTGTGGTCGAAAAGCCATTGGTGCGGGTTGTCCGTGAACTTCTTCCATTCGGAGGTCGGCGTGTTCTGGTTGACGCTTTTGCTGACCCGGATGATCGCCTTGCCGGTGTCGATCTGTCTGGCCGTGTTTGTCGTGAGATTGAAGAAACCAACCAATTTGTTCCCCTCCTGTTGAATGGTGCCAGGTCCGTCTGGTGCTGACCCGGCCACTATTCCGCCACTTCGTGATATCAGCGTGAAATGGTCTGGCCCGGCCGGAAGAACCGCTTGATTGGCGCCTGGTAGAGGCGTCCAATCGGGGCCATGAAGCAAAGCCAGAACGATACGATCGCCCTTCTCAACCGCGCGCTGGCGGGGGATTTCCGGCTGGTGCCGCTTTTCACGCCTGACAGTCCGGTGTTCCTGGCCGTCGCCTGGCCGGTGAATGCGGCGGTGACCGGACGAAAGCCGCGGTTGCCGGGTGGGCGCGGGCTGACCCTGCACCAGGCGCTGATCGCGGCCGGGGCCGAGGCGCTGGAGCTGCGCGCCAGCCTTGCCCAGCGCCACCTTGCGGACCTTGCGGCCTGCCCGCGCCTCGATGGCATCGCCATGGTGGCGGCGCTGGATCTGCGGACCGGAGAGACGGTGCCGCTGCCAGCGCAAGAGGTCTACCTCGACGGCGCCGCGACGCTGGATGAACGCCAGATCGCTGACGCCAACTCTACCGGGTGCGCGGTCGGGGCGACGCGCGACGCGGCGATCAATGCGGCGGTCTGGGAATGCGTGGAGCGCGACGCGGTTGCGCTTTGGTGGCACGGTGGCGTGCCGGCGGGGCCCTGTCCGCTGGACCTGATCGACACGCTGCACCCGCGGCTTTACTGGTGGCTCTGCCAACGGCTGCGGACGACCCGGCTTCTGGACCTGACCACGGACATCGGGCTGCCCGTCGTCGCCGCGATCTCGGCCAACCCGGATGGGCGCTTTGTGGCCATGGGGGCTGCGGCACGGCCGCTGCTGGCCGAAGCCGCCCATGCTGCCGTGACCGAAATGGTCCAGACCGAGGTCAGCATGGACGAAGCCCGCACTGCCGGAGACCCCGAGCTTGCCGCCTGGTCCGCCTTTGCCGCGCTGGGCGAACAGGCGCAGTTCCGCGCTGGCGACGACAAGCCGCATCCGGCGCACCCGTTGCGCCTTGACGACCTTTTGCAGCGGCTGGGTGACCTGGGCCACCGGAGTCTCGCCGTGGAGATGACCCTGCCCGGGGATCCGATGCCGACGATGCGCGTGCTGGTCCCGGGCCTGTGCGCAATGCAGAGGCGGTTTGACACCCGGCGGTTCCATCGGCTTTGCGCTGACCGCGGCGCCACCGATATTCCCGAACCCTTCTGAAGGAGGCCTGCATGACCGCCATCACCAGCAGCCACGATCTTCTGGGGATTTCCAGCGACGGGACCAGGCGCGCAACCGGCGCTTTCATTCCGGGCAAGCGGTCGTTCTACTGCTATCTCTTTCCCGGCCTTGCGGACGAGGGCACCGAGCTTGCACCCGCCCCAACCCCATCCGGATGTTTCCGGACCACCGACGAGACCACCACTGTCCAGCGGCTGAAGGCTTTCGCAGACGTGGTCCGCGACACTGCGACCAATGACGATCCGCTGCTTACGCGGCTGCCGGCCGCCTACACCTACTTTGGCCAGTTCGTGAACCACGACATCTCGGCCCCGATCGGCGGCCTTTTCCTTGACGTCGACAAGCTGCCTCCGGCGGGCATCGTCGGCACGGCCGACCCGGTGGGCGTCGGCAAGGAGATACGCGGGGACACCCGGACGATCCTTGAGCATTTCGTCAACGAACACGCCGTGCCTCTGTCGCTGTCAAGCCTTTATGGCGATGGCCCCGACTGTGACGATGACGAAGTGACGGATCTCTACCTGCCGGACCGCATGCGGTTTCGCCTGGGCACGGCCTATGACTCTTCCAGGGATCCGGTCGATCAGGGGAAGTTCAGAGACCTGAAGATCAACCCCAGGGACGTCCGGCATTTCAAGGGGGCTCCCGACATTCCCCGCAGGGACTACAAGCCCCTGATTGCCGACCGGCGCAATGACGGCAACCTGATCCTGAGCCAGCTTCACCTTGCCTTCATGCTGCTGCACAACAAGGCTGTCGATGCTTTGGAACGGCAGTTCCCGAAACCGGCCGATTGCTTTCGCGAAGCGCGCCAGCTGGTGACGCTTCATTATCACTGGGTGATCCTGCACGATTTCCTGCCAAGCCTGATGTCGCGGTCGGTGCTTGCCGACCGGCCGCTGGCCAGCTGGACCCCGAAGCTGGCTCTGGCCGGCCAGGTGCCGATGGAGTTCACCACGGCGGCCTTCCGGTTCGGGCATTCGATGGTCGGCGCGGCCTATGATTTCAACGCGAATTTCGGCGTGGACGGGGTGGTTTCGCAAGGCGGCGGGGCGTCACTTGCCGAGCTTTTCGCCTTCACCTCGCGGCGCAACATGAACCGGCCGAACGAGCCGTGTTTGCAGGTTCCCGACCATTGGGTGATCGACTGGGACCGGATGACCCGTCCGCGCGGCACCGTGGAGGACGCGCCTTTCGGGGCGGAAGCGATCGACCTGACCTTTGTCCTTGGCATGCTGAACCAGATCGGCGAAGACGGTCCAAGCAAACATGCCTCGATCATGTTTCGCAATCTGATGCGCGGCTTTCACCGGCGGATTCCCTTTGGCCAAAGGCTTGCCGCGGCCTATGGCAAGGAGTTCGACCTGCCGGTCCTGACAGCGCGTCAGGTGCTGGATGCGATGCCCGAGGTGCTGCGGCCCGCCGCCAAAGCCGCCGGCATCGACACGGAAACCCCGGCCTGGCTTTACGTTCTGTGCGAAGCAAAGAGCCTTGAGGCGGGCGAACGACTTGGCCCGACCGCAAGCCATATCATCGGGGACACAATCGTCGGCCTGATGGCTGGCAATCCGAACGCGCTGTTGTGCCATGATCAGGGCCGGTGGGATCCAGGCCAAAGCGCGCTTCAGGGCGGCAAGCCGGGTGGGCTGACCACGTTGCGGGACGTGCTGCTTTTCGCCGCCCCCTGGCCAGGCACCTGAGGCCGACCCCGAAGCCGCATGTCTGCCGCCTTTGTCCGGGCGCAGGCCCGCCACCGCCATTCCGGCGGATGCGCGGCCAGCGCAACGCCCCCCCCCGGGGCCAGGCGGGTCACATCGCGCCTTTCAGCAGGGGCAGCATCAGCGCAAAAAGTTCCGCCTGGGAGGATATCCGGCAGCGGCCGTAAAGCTGCTTGCGGAACACCTTGACGGTCTGCGCCGAGACGCCAAGCCGCAGGCCGGTCGAGATCGAGGAATGGCCCTTGAGCACAAGCAGCGCCACCTCGGCCTGCCGCCGGGACAGGCGAATTCCATGGGTTGCCGACAGCGAAAGTCGCAGAAGCCCGACCACATCCTCGCTTGATCCGGTTCCCGTTGTCAGTGCCGACCAGTGCCGTTCAGCCAGCGTGACGATGATCGGCGCCATGCGCTGGCAGGTCTCGATCTGGCGTGCCGCAAAATGTTGCCCCGACGATCGGTCCCGCCCAAGGCAGATGCACAGCGTCACGCCCGGAGCGGGATAGGCGACGAAGGCCAACTCGTCGATCAGGGTTGTCTTGTCGTAGTATTCGACGAAGTAGCGGCTGCGCTGGAACGCGTCGGGGGCAACATCGCGCAGCCGGTAGACGCCGGAGGGCACCCGCTGCAAGTGCAGGTCGTAATAGGGATCAAGCAGATACGCCGCTTCGGTGTAAAGGCCGCGCAAGTCCGCAAAGACCCCAGGCCGCAGGGCCTGGGTGTACAGCACGTCGGTCGGCCCCGCGTCGCGATAGATCAGGATCGCCAGGTTGTCCGGGGCCGCCAGACGCCGCAGAACCTGCCACAAGGCGGCTTCAAAACCCGGTGCGCCCAGCAGACGTATCGCTTCGGCCACGGACTCTTCCGGTGCATTCGGCATCCGGTCCAGAACATACCTCCAAAGGGGTATATACCCCCGAAAACCGATTCAGATACCAATGATTGATGATGCAGGGGGTACATTTCAAGCGATGAGTGGCGCGATCGAAGTGGACAGGGTGACCAAGCGGTTCGGCAGCTTTACGGCGCTGGACGATGTTTCCATGGTCATCGGGGACAATGAGTTCTTCACGCTGCTTGGTCCTTCGGGTTGCGGCAAGACCACGCTGTTGCGCATGATCGCGGGGTTCGAGGACACGTCCGAAGGCGCGATCCGGCTGTTCGGTCAGGATATCGCCAGGCTGGACCCGAATTTGCGCCCGGTGAACACCGTCTTTCAGAACTATGCGCTGTTCCCGCATATGTCGGTGATCGACAATGTGGCATTCGGGCTGAAGATGCGCGGCTTTGATCCTGCCGCGCGGCGCAGGCGCGCGGGCGAGATGCTGGACATGGTGCATCTGGTGGCCTTTGCCGACCGCATGCCGGCACAGCTTTCCGGCGGGCAGCAGCAGCGGGTCGCGCTTGCCCGTGCGTTGGCACCCGCCCCGAAAGTGCTGTTGCTGGACGAGCCGTTGTCGGCGCTGGATCTGAAGCTGCGGCAGGCCATGCGGGTCGAGCTGAAAACCCTACAACAGGACACCGGCATCACCTTCATCTTCGTGACGCATGACCAGGAAGAGGCCCTGACGATGTCGGATCGCATCGCGGTGATGAGTGCCGGGCAGGTGCAGCAGATCGGGACCCCGCGCGAGATCTACGAAGCGCCCCGGAACCGCTTTGTCGCCGACTTCATCGGCGAGACCAACCTGCTGGCGGTTGTCGTCGACGAGGTGGCGGGCGGCAGCGCGCACCTGACCTTGCCGGGCGGCCAGCCGGTGCGATGTCCGTCCTCCGGAGCTTTGCCGGGCCTGCATCATCTGTCGATCCGTCCGGAACGCCTTGGCCTTGTGGCCGGCGCCGGTGCCGGCGCTTGTGATCTGACAGCGACGGTCGAGCGGGTGATCTATCTTGGCACCGACCTGCAGGTGATCGCGCGGCTGGACAGCGGCGAGGCGCTGAATGTCCGCCTGCAGAATTCGGCCCGTGTCGCGGTGCCACAGCCCGGGACACGGGTCGGGCTGCAACTGGAGGAAGGTGCGGCGCGCCTTCTGGTGGACTGATGGCCACGCTGCTGTCGCAAGCGGAAGACAGGGCACCGCGACGGTCGGCCCCGGTCGGTCTGCTTTGGCCGACATGGGCGGTGATCGGGACGTTCCTCTTGCTGCCGGTCCTGATGATGGCGGTCTATTCCTTCCTGACCAAAGAGTTTCGCGGCGGTGTGGTGTGGGATTTCTCGCTGGCGTCCTATGACCAGTTCTTTGTCACCCGTGGCCTGTTCGGCGACGAGCCCGCCCGCATCGAATGGACCTACATCGCCATCTTCTGGCGGTCACTATGGCAAGCGGGTCTGGCGACGGCGACCTGCCTGCTTGTCGGCTTTCCGACCGCCTGGTTCATCGCCACGCGCCCGGCCAGGTCGCGCGGCGTCTGGCTGTTTCTGATCACCATTCCCTACTGGGTCAATCTTCTGATCCGCACCATCAGCCTGAAATTCGTGATCCGGGACAACGGGCCGCTGAATGACGGGCTGATGTCGATCGGGCTGATCGACAGTCCGATCTCGCTGGTCAACACCAATGTCGCGGTGCTTCTGGGCCTGTTCTACAGCTATCTGCCCTTCATGGTGCTGCCGATCTATGCGGCGGTGGAGCGCTTCGATTTCAGTCTCTCCGAAGCGGCGGCCGATCTTTATGCCTCGCGTTGGGTGGCCCTGCGCGAGGTTGTCCTGCCGATCGTGAAGCCCGGCATCATTGCAGGCTGCATCCTGGTTTTCGTCCCGGCGCTGGGGGCGTTCCTTGCACCCGATCTGCTGGGCGGGGCCAAGTCCTTCATGATCGGGTCGCTGATCGAGGAACAGTTCAAGGGCACCCAGGGCAACTGGCCCTTCGGTGCGGCCGTGGCAATGATCCTGATGACGCTGGTGATGATCGCCCTCATGCTTTACGCGCGCACCGGGACGAAAGGCGGTGCCGCATGAAGGGGGTCCGTCACTATCCCGGATTCCGAGCGGTGACGGTTTTCTGCCTGATCGTCCTTTATGCGCCCCTGGCCGTGGTCACCGTCTATTCCTTCAACGACTCCAGCTCGATCACCACCTGGTCCGGTCTGTCGCTGCGCTGGTATGCGGACGTGTTCACCGGCCTGGAGGCGGACCGCTTTCGGACCGCCGCCTGGAATTCGATCACCATCGCGACGCTGGCGGCCACGACCGCCACGGCCATCGCCGTGGCAGCGGCCGTCGCCATGGTGCGGGGCGGCAGGTTTCGCGGCAAATCGGCGACATTCGCGCTGATCAGTCTGCCGCTGATGGTTCCCGAGATCGTGACCGCCGTCGCCACGCTGATCTTCTTTTCCGCCATCGGCCTGACCACCGGCTACATGACGATCCTGATCGCCCACACCGTTTTCTGCATCCCCTTTGCCTATCTTCCGATCGCCGCCCGCCTGCAGGGAATCGAGGCAACCTACGAGACCGCAGCGCGCGACCTGTATGCGAGCCGGGCGCAGGCCTTCCGGTTGATCCTGCTGCCGCTGATGGCCCCGGGCATCCTGTCGGGGTATCTTCTGGCCTTCATCATCAGCCTTGACGATTTCATCATCACCAACTTCGTCAAGGGCGCGGGGATGGAAACACTGCCGACCGCGATCTTCGGATCCGTCAAGCAAGGGATCAAACCCAATATCATGGCGATTTCGACCCTGATGCTGGTGGTGTCGATCCTGTTCGTGACGCTGAGCTATCTCATCAGCCGAAAGGGCCGCCACAGTCCGTGACCCTCCCCCTGACCATCCATCAACAAGGAGATCGTGCAATGAAGAAACTGTTGTGTTCCGCTGCCCTGCTGGTCGCCGGTCCGGCCTTTGCCGAAGGCGAGCTGAAGGTCTACAACTGGTTCGAGTACATGCCGCAAGACCTGATCGACAAGTTCGAGGCGGAAACCGGTATCTCGGTCACGACGGATACCTACGACAGCAACGAGGCGATGCTGGCCTCGCTCAAGGCCGGCAAGCTTGGCCAGTATGACGTGGCCGTGCCCGGCGATTTCATGGTCGGCATCATGGCGGCGGACGGGTTGCTGGACAGCTTCACCCCCGAAGAGATGACCAATCTTGGCAACATCGCCCCGCAATGGATGGATGTGCCGTTCGATCCGGGCCGCACGCATTCCATTCCCTATCAGTGGGGATCGACCTCGTTCTCGGTCAACCGCGATGTGTTTGCGGGCGACATCTCCAGTCTTGGGATCATTTTCGATCCGCCGGACGACCTGAAAGGCAGGATCAACGTGCTGGACAGCCAGAACGAGGTGCTGGTGCTGGGCTCGCTTTACCTGGGCATACCGCAATGCACATCGGACCGTGACCAGTTGAAGGCGCTTAGCGACATGCTGGTGAACGCCAAGCAGCACTGGGCCAGCTTCGGGTCCGACACCGCCAAGGATGTGCTGGTTTCGGGCGATGCGGCAGCGGGCATGATCTACAACGGCTTTTCCGCCAAGGCGCGGGCGGAAGGCGCGAACATCGAATACTCCTATCCCAAGGAGGGCAACGTGCTGTGGATGGACAGCATGGTCTTGCTGGCCGATGCGCCCAACCGGGACAACGCCCTGACGTTCATGAATTTCCTGCTGGACCCGGAGAATGCCGCCGCCCTGACCAACTATGCCGCCTACACTTCGGGTGTGGTCGGGGTAGAGCCGTTCCTCGACGACGCGATCAAGAACAGTCCCGAGAACAACCCGCCGGCAGATGCTGCGCCCGGCGTGTTCGTTCAGGCCTGCGATCAGGAAACCCAGCAGCTTTATGACGCGATCTGGACCAACCTGAAGAAATAGGGACCGGCGCCGGGGATACTCCCGGTCCGACCCCTCGGCCTCCGTCGCGGTTCTTCGGGCCCGCGGCGGGCGGCCGTCCCGACCGACCGAACAAGCACAAGGATGTTTTCGATGCGACTTGCCCTTTGGCAGGACCGGTCCCCGGCGGGGGATCAGGCTGCGGCCATGATCCGGATCGGCCAGGCCGCGCGCGCTGCCGGCGCAATGGGGGCCGGGATGCTGGTGCTGCCCGAGGTCTTCCTGCCCGGCTACAATCATCCCGCCATACGGGACCACGCGCTGCCGCCCCATGCTCCGGTGTTCCAGCAGATCGGCCGGCTGGCCGCAGGGTCCGGTTGCGGCATCGTGTTTGGCTACGCCGAGCGCGAGGGGGACTCGGTCTACAACGCAGCCATGGCGTTCGATGCTGCCGGCTTGCCTGTTGCCCATTATCGCAAGATCCAGCTTTTCGGCCCGCGCGAGAAGGCGATCTACACGCCTGGCGCGGCCTACACGGTCTTCGATCTGCGGGGGTGCAAGGCTGCGCTTCTCATCTGCTACGACATCGAATTTGCCGCCCATGTCGCAACACTGGCCGAGGATGGGGTGACGCTGATACTGGTGCCAACTGCGAACATGGCACCCTTCGACCACGTTGCCCGCCACAGCGTTGCCACCATGGCCGCTAACCATGGCGTGACCATCGTCTACGCCAACTACTGCGGCGGCGAAGGGGATCTGCGCTATGTCGGCGGCTCGCTGATTGCCGGTCCGCATGGTGAGGTTCTGGCCCAGGCGGGCCAGGTCCCCGCGCTGCTGGTGGCGGATGTTCCGGACCGCGATCCAGCACTGCTGTCCACCCAGGGCGCCGACTACCGCAAGGTGGCTCCGGCCCCGTCTGCCGCAAGGAGTACCGGCTAGCTGCTTGATCCCATGGTTCGAGGGTGCTGGCCCGGCCGCTGGTGCCCGATGCAACGAACGGCCCCTGCCTTCTAAAGTGAGGGCCGGGCGCGCGGCTTTCTGACCACGCTTGGCAACACCTTGCATGATGCGGCAAAGGCCCCGGGCGACGCTGCCCTGTCCGAAGATGTCACGGGCGCGGTCCTGGCAAAGCGGCACCTCATCGACAACGGCTGTGGCGATAGCCAGCGTCTTGTCGGGCCAAGCGACGTCAGGCCATTCGGCCGCAGGCCTCGCGGCCCGGAACAGGCCTTGTCCGCTGCTGGTCTGGCCGTTGACACGCGGGCGGACGGTGTCCCGGCCCTGCGGCTTCAAGCCGTGGGCCGGTTCCGCGCTGGTTTCCGGCGACCGCCGCCCCGGGCAATCTTTGCCGCCAGCGACGAGAAGGCGCTGGCGGTGCTGCGGGCCGCCCGCGAAACCGGTCGGAGGGTGCCAGCCGACCTGACGGGGATCGGACATGACGGCATCGCCGGGGTGCGTCTGGGCGGACCCCGGATCACGGCCGTTGTCCTTCCCTTCCACCAGCTTGCGGTCGAAGCGTTCAACGCGATCACCGACAGCCAGCCGGGCGATCTGCTGCAGGGCTGGCTCGATCCCGGCGAGACTTGCGGCGGCCATTCGGCCTGGCCCGGCAAGACCAAGGCCGTGCGCGAACGAACGCCGACACTTGTGCGCGGGGGCCACCAACCGCAGCCCCGCCGTCGCCAGGGCGCAAACCAGCCCCCGCCTGGGACGGCGTCACTGGTCCTACCAGAATGTTCTTGGAGGCGAGACGCAACTGGTGTTCACTTGTGCCGACGGCCAGAGGGAAAAGACAGGGATATGCAGGACGAGGTGACGGGCACGGGGCTTTTGCCGGACTTCAAGCGGATTGACCGGCTGATGGAAGCGGCCGGTCTTGACGTGCTGATCGCCACCTCGAAACACAACACGCAGTATCTGCTGGGCGGTTACCGGTTCATCTTCTTTGCGGCGATGGATGCCATCGGGCACAGCCGCTATCTGCCGGTGGTGATCTATCGGCGCGGGCAGGTCGATCACGCCGCCTATATCGCCAACAGGATGGAGGGGGGCGAACATGCCAACCACCCGTTCTGGCCGCCCACCTTCCTGCCCGCCGCCTGGGGCAGCGTGGATGCGGCCCGGCTGGCAGTGGCGCATCTGGAAAAGATCGGGGCCGCAGGGCTGAGGATCGGCATCGAGCCGGGGTTCCTGCCCTCGGATGCCTGGCAGGTTCTGGCCGGGTTCAGCCCGCTACTGGACGCCACGCGCATGCTGGAAGAGATGCGGGCGATCAAGACCCCGGCGGAACTGGCCCTGCTGCGCCAGGCCTCGGAGGTGATCACCGATTCGATGCTGGCCACCATCGGTGCCGCGCGCGAAGGCTGGGCCAAGTCCCGGATCATCGAGGAACTGCGGCGCCAGGAAACCAACCGGGGCCTGCATTTCGACTATTGTCTGCTGACCCTTGGCGCCAGTCACAATCGCGCCGCGTCCGACCAGACCTGGCAGCCGGGCGAGGTTCTTTCGATCGACTCCGGGGGCAACTTTCACGGCTATATCGGCGATCTGTGCCGCATGGGCGTGCTGGGCGACCCGGATGCCGAGCTGTCGGACCTTCTGGCCGAAGTCCTGTCGGTGCAGGACGCGGCCTTCGCCTGGGTCAAGCCGGGGATCGAAGGCGGCGTGATGATCGAACGGGCCGAGGCGGTGCTGAAAGCCGGGCCATCCGCCGGCTTCAACGATTTCTTCGCGCATGGCATGGGACTGATCAGCCATGAGGTGCCGTTCCTGATGACCAATCACCCGGTTGCCTATGATGGCGTGGACGCCACCCGAAAGCTGGAGGTCGGCATGGTGCTGTCGGTGGAAACCACGATGCTGCACCCAAGGCGCGGCTTCATCAAGATCGAGGACACGCTGGCGGTCACCGAAGGCGGTTACGAAATGTTCGGCAACCGCGCCCGGGGCTGGAACCGGGGCGGGGTCTGAGGCAGGTCTGTCCGTGGGCCGGACCGCGGCAATGCTACCCGACTGGCGGCAGAATCCGGAAATCCGGCAAGTTGCGCAAGGCCAGTTCCGGACCGGCGGGGGAATAGACCACGAACAGCGTCATCGGGTCGGCCCCGGTGTTCAGCGTGGCGTGATACCGGCTTTCGGGAATGTAGATCGTCGTGCCGGGCGTCACCTCGGCGGTGATCGGGGTGCCGTCGTCCGCTTCGACCATCTGCTGGCCGCAGCCTGCGATCACCAGGATGATCTCTTCGGCGCCGGGGTGGTTGTGGCGCGCATGGCCGCCACCGGGGGCCAGGGTGACGATGCCGCCGGAAAACCGCTGTGCGCCGTTGACTTCGGGGCCGACGGTCAGGGCAAGCCGGCCCCAGTCGAACCCGAACGCCGAGACTTGGTCGGGGTGGATGAAATAGCGGCTCATGCTTTCACCTTCAGGGATTTGAAGGCCCGGGTCTGGGCGGCAATGGCGGTCTCTACCGGCAGACGCTCCATCGACGAAGCGCCGTAGAAGCCGTGACAGGTCGCGGCATGCCGCAGGATGAAGGCGGCATCGTCCGGCATCGCGATCGGGCCGCCGTGGCACAGGATGAGGATGTCGTCGCGGACCGCCCGGGCGGCGGCGGAGATGGCGTCGATTTCCGCCACACAGTCCGTAAGGCTTTGCGACGTGGCGGCCCCGATCGCGCCGCCGGTGGTCACGCCCATGTGGGCCACGATGATATCCGCCCCGGCGCGGGCCATGGCGGTGGCCTCGTCAGGGGTGAAGACATAGGGCGTGGTCAGAAGGTCAAGGGCGTGGGCCGTGGCGATCATGTCCACCTCCAGCCCGTATCCCATCCCGGTTTCCTCGAAGGACCGGCGCATTCGACCATCGAAAAGGCCGATGGTGGGAAAGTTCTGCACCCCGGAAAAGCCCATCGCCTGCAACTCGCGCAGGAAGGGCTGCATCAGGATGAAGGGATCGGTGCCGTTCACTCCGGCAAGAACCGGCGTGTGCCTGACCACCGGCAATACTTCGACCGCCATGTCGCGGACGATCTCGTTCGCGTTGCCATAGGCCAGCAGGCCCGAGGACGACCCGCGCCCGGCCATGCGGTAGCGGCCAGAGTTGTAGATGATGATCAGGTCGATCCCACCCGCCTCTTCGGACTTGGCGGAAAGCCCGGTGCCGGCCCCGCCGCCGATGATGGGAAGGCCTGCGGCGACAAGGCGATGCAGCCGGTCAAGGATCGTGGCGCGAGGAATGGCGGGCATTGGGACCTCAGGGACTGTGAAAGGCTGCGACGCAGGCGGCGGCAAAGCCGGGATGGTTGATGTGATGGGGCAAGCGGTGGATCCGGCGCTGCGGCGCGTGCTGAAGCGTGGCCTCCAGCGCGCCGAACAGGGCTTCGCGTGCGGTTGGGTCGTGAAAGGCCGCACCCGGGGCATCAAGGGCCGAGATGCCACCCTCTGGCAGCAAAAGGCGCACCGGCCCCCGGCACAGGTTCAGCCGTCCGGCAATCCAGGCGCCGATGGCGTGACATTCGGCAGGCGTGGTGCGCATCAGCGTCACCTGCGGATTGTGGCGGTAGAAAAGCCGGTCCCGGTACTGCTGCGGCACTGTGTCCGGTGCGCCGAAGTTCACCATGTCCAGCGCCCCGACCGATCCGACCCAGGGCAGCCCCGTCCGCGCGACCGCACCGAAGCGGTCAGCGGTGCAGGGCAGGACGCCGCCACACAGAAAATCGGCGACTTCGGTCGTGGTGATGTCGATGAACCCCGCCAGCAGGCCAGAGTCCGCCAGCTTTTCCATGGTCTGCCCACCGGTCCCGGTGGCGTGGAACACCATGCAGTCGTGGTCGGGCAGGGCCTTGGTGATTGCGGTCACGCATGGGGTGGTGACCCCGAACATCGTCAGGCCGATCGCGGGTCTGGTGGTCGTTCCGGGGGCAGGCTTGCCGGCCATGCCCAGCATCGCCTGTGCGGCATTGTGCAAGATCACCCGGTTCAGGCTGTTCAGCCCGGCAAGATCGGTCACGGCGGGCATCATGATCAGGTCGGAGATGCCGACGTAAGGCGCGGTATCGCCTGATGCCATGGTCGACACCATGATCTTGGGCAGGCCGTAGGGCAGGGCGCGCAGGCCCGCCGTGATGATCGATGTGCCGCCACCGCCGCCGATGCCGATCACCCCCGCGACATCATGCCGGGTGGGCAGGAAGCGCGCAAAGGCCGCTGCCATGGCCGCGACCGCCTCGCCGCGATCCTGCAAGCCAAGGACGGCGTCTGCGCCGTCGGGGTGATGGCTTGCGACCCGGCGCGCGGTCACGTCGGCATCGGCCTTTGCCGCCTGCGTGCTGACATCGACCAGCAGCACGTCCGGGTGCCCGGCCCGCAGGGCATCGCGCAGAAAGGCAAGTTCGCGCGCTTTCGTATCGGCCGTTCCGACCAGATAGATCGTGCGACGCGCCGTCTGGCCGGCTTCGGAATCGGGGGGCAATGACATGACATCCACCGTGTCTGTGCGGGCCACTATGGGCCGGGACCGCATCGTTGACAAGAATTTTGAGATGTGAGTATCATTTTGACATGAGCGTATCGTTTTCTGGAGATCAGCCGACAGCAAGCAGCCTGACCAGGGCCAGCGCCCGGACACGCGACCTTATGGTGCGCACCGCCGTCGGGCTGATGCAGCGCGGCCAGACCCCGTCGGTCAGTGCGGCTGCCGAAGCGGCGGGCGTGTCGCGGGCCACCGCCTATCGCTACTTTCCGACCCAGTCCGCGCTGGTCGAGGCGGTGGTGGATCACGCGCTTGGCCCGATCCTGAATTGGGACAGCGCTTCAACGGACGCCGGAGACAGGGTGCAGGATCTTCTGGCCTCGTCGCACGGCCGGATTGTCGAGTTCGAGGCGACATTCAAGGCTGCCCTTGGCTTGTCCCTGCAGCACTGGGCACAGCAGCGCTCTGGTGCCCGGCCGACCGGCACCGCGTTTCGCCGTGGTCACCGGATCGAGCTGGTTGAGCGGGCCCTGGCCCCGCTGCGCGGCGCGCTGAGCGATGCGCAGTTCAGCAGACTGGCCAAGTCCTTGTCGCTGGTTTTCGGCCTGGAGGTCATCCTAGTGCTACAGGACATCTGGAATGTCGATGCGGACGAAATGCAGGACGTAACGACCTGGACCGCCCGCGCCCTGGTGCGCGCCGCCCTGGCCGAGGCGAACGGGATCGCCAGAAGCACCTTGCAAACTGGTTAGACCAGTACGGCGCGAATCTGTGCCTGTGTGACATGCGCCGAAAAAGCCCGAAACCTGATAGCACACAGGCTTTAAGTTTCTGTATTTAAGCTATTTTATTTCCATACTACAGGCCGCTCCGGCAATCTTTCTGATCCGGCAGGCCGAAGTAGGATCTTGACGAGCGTCGCTGTTTGGTCATACCAGTTGTGGGGTTCTGCGACGGTAAGTGACAAGAATTGCCTGGCTCACGGGCTTGCATGAATGGGAGGAACACACATGCGCAGTAAACTAGCAGGGGCGCTTGCGGGCGTCGGGCTGGCGGTCATGACCAGTTCGGCAAGCCATGCCCAGGAGCTGACGATATTCTGGGCGGAATGGGATCCTGCGAACTACCTGCAGGAGCTTGTGAACGAGTATGAGGCCGAAACCGGCGTCACGGTCACAGTGGAAACCACGCCCTGGTCGGATTTCCAGACCAAGGCTTTCACGGAATTCAACGCCAAGGGCACGGCCTATGACATGATCGTCGGCGACAGCCAGTGGCTGGGTGCCGCGTCAGAGGCCGGGCACTATGTCGATCTGACCGACTTCTTCAACGCCAACAAGGTCGGCGAGATCATGGCCCCGGCCACGGTCAAGTATTACGCGGAGTATCCCGGAAACTCGGGCAAGTACTGGGCGATTCCGGCCGAGGGTGACGCGGTCGGCTGGTCCTATCGCAAGGACTGGTTCGAGGATCCGGCCGAGATGGCGGCCTTCGAGGCCAAGTATGGCTATGCGCTGGCCGTGCCGACCGATTGGAAACAGCTGCGCGACATCGCCGAATTCTTCCACCGCCCCGATCAGGGCCGCTACGGCATCGCGATCTATACCGACAACTCCTATGACGCGATGGCGATGGGCGTCGAGAACGCGCTTTTCTCCTTCGGGGCCGAGCTTGGCGATCCGGTCAGCTACAAGGTCGACGGGATCGTGAACTCGGACAAGGCGGTTGCCGCGCTGGAAGCCTACCGCGAGCTTTACGGCTTTACCCCTCCGGGCTGGTCGAAGGCGTTCTTCGTGGAAAACAACCAGGCGATCACCGAAGGCCTGGCGGCGATGTCGATGAACTATTTCGCCTTCTTCCCGGCACTTCTGAACGAAGCTTCCAACCCGCACGCCGCCAATACCGGCTTTTTCGCCAACCCGGCCGGACCGGATGGCGACCGCTACGCAGCCCTTGGCGGGCAGGGCATCTCGGTGGTGTCCTACAGCGAGAATCAGGAAGAATCGATGAAGTTCCTGGAGTGGTTCATCAAGGACGAGACCCAGAAGCGCTGGGCCGAGCTTGGCGGCTACACGGCTTCGGCGAAGGTTCTGGAAAGCCCGGAATTCCGCAACGCCACGCCTTACAACGAGGCGTTCTACCAGACCATGTTCATCGTCAAGGATTTCTGGGCGGTGCCCGAGTTCGCCGAGCTTCTGGGCCAGATGAACAACCGGCTTTACCCGCATATCGTTGGCGGTGAAGGCACCGCCAAGGACGTGCTGGACGGGTTGGCGGCGGACTGGACGGCGACCTTCGCGAAATACGGCCGCGGCCAGTAAACGGGCTTTGACACGCTGTCGGGGGGCGGACCCGCGCCCCCCGGTTTTTAGTCCCGTCAGACAGCGGAGGCCACCTTGGCACCACGAATGCTGAACTCTGCCACAACGCGCCAATCCCGTGGGCTGAGTGATCTGGCAATCCGCAACCTTTTCATCATCCCGACCATCGTTTTCCTGATCGTTTTCAATATCTTTCCGCTGCTCTATTCGCTGGGGTATTCCTTCACCGATTTTCGCGCCTCGACCAATGCACCGGCGAATTTTGTCGGGCTGGACAATTACCGCACGCTGCTGGCCGACCCCAATATCTGGCGAAATTTCACCATCACGGCGAAGTATGTGATCATTTCGGTCACCGGCCAGGTGATCGTGGGCTTCGGTATCGCGATGCTGTTGAACCGCGAAATTCCGTTCAAGGGGCTACTGACCACGCTTCTGATGCTGCCGATGATGCTGTCGGCCGCCGTGGTCGGGCTGTTCTGGAAGCTGCTCTATGACCCCAGTTTCGGCATCATCAACTATGCGCTTGGCCTTGGCACCTTCGAATGGCTGGCCGATCCGCAGGTGGCGCTTTATGCCATCGCGATCGCCGACATCTGGATGTGGTCGCCCTTCGTGATGCTTCTGTCGCTTGCCGGATTGTCGGCTGTGCCGAAGCACCTTTACGAAGCGGCGGCGATCGACCGGGCCAGCCGCAGCTACGTGTTCTTCCGCATCACCCTGCCGCTGGTCGCGCCGATCCTGATGATCGCGATCATCTTCCGCACGATGGAGGCGTTCAAGACCTTCGACATTGCCTACATCCTGGCCAGCCAGCCGACGACCGAAGTGATCTCGATCCGGCTTTACAAGATGGCGTTTCAGGAATGGCAGACGGGGATGAGTTCGGCCCTGGCCTATATCGTGCTGGTGATGGTGCTGGCGATCACCAACATCTACATCAAATACCTCAACAAAGTGAAGGAACGCTAGGATGGCCGCCGTCCGCACCGCTGGTGAGGTCTTCCGCCACCGCGCGTCGATCGTGACGCTGCTATTGGTGCTTCTGGTGTTCCTGACGCCGATCTTCTGGATCACCGCCACCGCCTTCAAGCCGCGCAATCTGGCGACGACCGTGCCGCCGACGGTGTTCTTCCAGCCCGAGATATCGCCTTTCGTCAAGCTGATGACCAAGCGCAGCCAGTTGCGCAGCCCGCCCGAGCAAGAGGTCTACGACGCCGCCCCCTGGTGGGAGCGGATGGTGTTCGACGGCGGCGAAAAGGTGGTCCGGTCGGGCAAGGGCGTGGTGCAGCCATCGGGCTACCCCAGCCGGTTTCTCAACAGCCTGATCATTGCCATCACGTCGACCGTGCTTGCGGTTTCCATGGGGACGATCACCGCCTACGGCTTTTCACGCTTCAAGGTGAAAGGCGAGGATGACTGGCTGTTCTTCATCCTTTCGACGCGGATGCTGCCGCCCGTGGTCGTCGCGATCCCGATGTACCTCATGTATCGCGCGGTCGGGCTGAACGACAGTCACCTGGGATTGATCATCCTGTACACCGCCTTCAACCTGTCGTTCTCGGTCTGGCTGATGAAAGGCTTCATCGACGAGATCCCGAAGGAATACGAGGACGCGGCCCTGGTTGACGGCTACACGCGGATGCAGGCGTTCTTCAAGATCGTCCTGCCGGAAGCGGCCACCGGGATCGCCGCCACCGCAGTCTTCTGCTTCATCACCGCATGGAACGAATACGCCTTTGCGCTGATCATGACCAACAAGCGCGCGCAGACGGCACCGCCCTATATCCCCAGTCAAGTCGGATCGGGGCTGCCGGACTGGACGGTTATCGCGGCGGGCACGTTCCTCTTCCTGTTGCCGGTGGCGATCTTCACCTTCCTTCTGCGCAACCACCTTCTGCGCGGCATGTCCTTTGGAGCGATCCGCAAATGAAGTTCCGCGAGTTGAACCAGCGCCGGCTGATCCCGCTTGCGCAAAGCGTGATGATCCTGGGGATCGTCGCCCTGTGCCAGCCCTGGGTCGAGGTGCTGCACCGCTACGGGATGACCATCATCCTGATCGGGCTGGTCAGCTTCATGATCACCACCAAGATCCCCGCGCCCGAGGCGAAAGAATGACCCAGATCGAATTGCGCAACATCAACAAGCACTTCGGGGCGGTTCATGTCATCAACAATGTGAACCTGACGGTCAAGGACCGGGAGTTCGTGGTGTTTCTAGGCCAGTCGGGCTGCGGCAAGACCACGACATTGCGGGCCATCGCCGGGCTGGAAACCATCGATTCCGGTGAAATCCTGATCGACGGAAAGCCGGTACAGGATACCCGGGCCGAGTCCCGTGATGTCGCCTTCGTGTTCCAGTCCTTCGCGCTATACCCGCACTTGACGGTCTATGAGAACATGGCCTTTCCCTTGCGCGCCGTCGGCACCGCCAAGGCCGAGATCGACCACACGGTGCGCCGGGTTGCGGGCGTGTTGCAGATCGGTGGCCTCTTGAAGCGTCGGCCCTCGGCCCTGTCGGGGGGCGATCTGCAGCGCGTGGCCATCGGGCGCGCCCTGGTGCGCAATCCCAAGGCGATGCTGATGGACGAGCCGATTGGATCGCTTGACGCCAAGCTGCGCGAAGAGATGCGGGTCGAGTTGAAGCGGCTGCATGTCGAACAGGGCTCGACCACGATCTATGTCACCCATGACCAGATCGAGGCGATGGCGCTGGCCGACCGGATCGTGGTGATGCATGCGGGCGTCCTGCAGCAGGTCGGCGCGCCGGAAGAGGTCTACGCCAATCCGGTCAACCTTTTCGTCGCGCAGTTTGTCGGCTCTCCGGTGATGAACGTGGCCGAGGTGACCGTGTCGGGCGCGGGGGGCGCGGTGCAGGTCACGCCCGCCGGGGCCAAGGCGGGCTTTGTGTTTCCCGCTGCCCTGATCGACCGGCTGCAGGCTGCGGGTGGTGCAGGCGTAGCCCTGACGCTGGGCATCCGGCCCGAGGCGCTTGAGGTTGCCCTGTCCCCGACGCCCGGCCATATCGAAGCCGAGGCCCATTTCATCGAGCCCCTGGGATCGCATGACATCATCGACCTGAGATTGGGACAGGAAACCTTCAGGGCCCGCACAAGGTCTGGCTTCGTGCCGGGTCCGGGGACCCGGGTATTCGTGCGGGCTGACCCGGCGCGGGCGCATTTCTTCGCCACCGGCAGCGGAAACTCACTGGGGGTCAGCCTCTGATGGCGCATATCGAGCTTAAGGGCGTCAGCAAGGCTTTCGGCACGGCGCAGGCCCTGCGCGATGTGTCGCTTGAAATCGCGGACGGGCAGTTCTTCGTGCTGCTGGGGGAAACCGGCGCCGGCAAGACCACCACCCTGCGGGTGATCGCGGGACTGGAAAAGCCGAACGCGGGGCAGGTCTTCATCGACGGGCAGGACGTGACCGGCTGGGGGGCCGCCGAGCGGGACGTGGCGCTGGTCTTGCAGCAATACTCGCTTTATCCGCGCTATACCGTGCGGCAGAATCTGGAATTTCCGCTGAAATCCCCGATCCGCCGGACCGCCCCGGCCGAGATCGCCGACCGCATCGCGCGGGTGTCAAGGACCCTGCGGATCGAACATCTTCTGGATCGCAAGACCGACAAGCTGTCGGGCGGCGAGATGCAGCGGGTGTCGATCGGCCGCGCCATCGTGCGCACGCCGTCGGTGTTCCTGATGGATGAACCCCTGTCGGCTCTGGACGCCAAGCTGCGGGAAGCCCTGCGGGCGGAACTGAAGGATCTGCAAAAGAACCTGGGCGAGACCTTTCTTTTCGTGACCCATGACCAGGTCGAGGCGATGTCGATGGGCGACCGGATCGGCGTGATGAACAAGGGGGCGCTGGTTCAGGTCGGAACCCCGCAAGAGATCTACAATGATCCCGTGAACACCTTTGTGGCGCGGGCTGTCGGCACGCCGGCGATGAACCTTCTGCCGGGCCGCCTGCAGGCGGGGCGGGCGGTGATGGGGCAGGGGCTTGCGCTGGACCATCCCGGCGGCCACGAAGGGCGGGACCTGATCTTCGGTGTGCGGCCGGAAGACCTGCATCTGGAGGCCGGAGCCGCCGCCGAAGCGCGGGTCACCGATGTGGAAAACCACGGGGTTGAAAAGATCGTGACGTTGATGGCCGCCGAAAGGATGCTGCGGGCGACGGTGCCCGTCACCCTGCGCGTCGCCAAGGATGAAACAGTGCGGCTGGGCTGGAACGCGGCCCGCGTGGTGGTGTTCGATCAGGCCGGAAACCGCGCACGATAGGCAGGCTCTACCTCTGGATTGCAGAAGTTCAGCGGCAGGGAGCCGTCCAGAATCCGCAGCGTCTCGTCGGCGGCGGCATTGCCCATCCGCAACATGCTGTCGGCGGTGATGCCCGCCATGTGCGGCGTCAGGATCACGTTGTCCAGCGCCCAGAACGGGCTTTTGTCAGGCAGGGGCTGGCTGTCGAACACGTCCAGCGCCGCCCCGGCGATCCGGCGGGATTGCAACGCGGCGATCAGCGCATCAGTATCCACGACCGGTCCGCGCGCGACGTTGATCAGCACGGCCCCGGGCTGCATCAGGGCGATCCGCGCGGCACTCATCGCGCCACGGGTTTCCCCGGTCAACGGACAGCACAGGACCAGCACGTCCGATCCGGCGGCAAGCGCGTCAAGGTTTAGCGCCTGAACCCCTTCGGGCAGCGTTTCGGGACGGCGGGTGGTCGCCGCGACCTGCATGCCAAAGCCCTGCGCAATCCGGTTCAGCGCCTGACCGATGTTGCCAAAGCCCAGAAGGCCCAGCCGCCGCCCTGCAAGGTCGCCACCATGATCCGCATGGGCCCGCCCGGCGGTCCAGCCGGTCTGGCGCAGGGCTGCATCCATCGCGCGGAACTGCCGCAAAAGGCCGATGGCGGCAAAGATCACATGCTCGGCCACGGTCGTGGCATTGGCGCCCGGCACATTGGCCACCAGGACGCCCGCCCGGGTGGCCGCCTCAAGCGGGATCATGTCCAGCCCCGCGCCATGGCGCACGGCAGCGCGCAAGCCCCTGGCCCTTGCGAAGTATTCGGGCGGGACGGGCGCACGGACGACCAGCACCGTGGCGTCCAGACCCTCGGCCAGGATCGCCGCCCCCGAAGGCTGCGATGCCACCCGGTAGGCCCCCGCCGCCATCAGGCGTCCGGTCACCGAAGGGTGCAGCGGGTGGGTTGAGAATATCTGCGCCATTGCCGACCCCATCAGGCCTTCCCGCCGGCAATCAGGCCCTTCCAATAGCCTTCGACCCCTTGCAGATGGGCGCTCATCAGGGCCTGGGCGAGGTTCGCATCGCGCTTCTGGATCGCCTCGAAGATCTGCAGATGTTCGGCATGGCTGTTCCGGCCGCGATCGGGATCGGCAAAGTAGATCGGCAACCGACGTTCGCCCATCGCGTAATAGACGCTGCAGACCCGGAAAAACACGGTGTTCTGCGTGGCGCGCACGATCTCCAGATGAAAATCGCGGTCCTCTTCGGCAAGCGGTTCGCCCGCCGCCAACCGCCGTTCGGAGCTGGCCAGGATCTCGCGCAGGCGGGTGAAGTTTTCGTCCGTTGCGCGCAGGCTGGCCAGTTCGGCGGCCTTGATCTCGTGGATCTTGCGCAGTTCCACCGCCTCGTAGATCTGGATCGGGTCCAGCGGCAGGCCCGCCTTGGCAAACAGCGCCAGCGCCTCGACCGAGGCGGTGCGCGTGGTCAGGAAGATCCCCGATTTGGCACGGCGTTCAACGATCTGCATCGCCTCAAGGATGGCCAGCGTCTCGCGGATCTGGCCCCTGCTGACCCCGAAATGCTCGGCCAGCTCGCGTTCCGACGGCGTGCGGCCATTGTCCTCGTTGGACGAGCCATAAAGATAGGCGGCAAGCTCGGGCAGCAGGTTCTTTTCGGACATCGTTCAGCTTTTCCTTACATGCGCCTTCAGGAAAGCCTCCGATACGGTGAAACCAAGGCCCGGTCCATCGGGGATGGTGACCATTCCGTCAGAAGCCGCGATCGAGCCTTCGATCAGGTCGTGGATCATCGGATTGGCCCCGCAGGAATATTCGACGGTAAAGCTGGCGGGAGCGGTGGCGCAGACGTGCAGGCCCGCGAAAAAGCACGGCGCGCCCGCCCAGAGATGCGGCGCAAAGCGCAGGTTGAACGCCGAGGCGATGGCCGCGATCCGCATGGTTTCGGTGATGCCGCCGCAGAAGGCCGGATCGGGTTGCAGGATATCGACGCAAGCCCCCATCGCAAGGTCGCGGAAGGCAAAGCGCGTCGCTTCGGATTCGCCCGCGGCGATCGGCATGGAGGCGAAGGCGCGCACCTCTGCCATGCCGGGTTTGTCGTCGGCGATCACCGGTTCCTCGAACCAGGCGAGGTCACAGTCGCGCACCAGATGGGCAAAGCGCTTGGCTTCGCCGACGGTATAGGTGCCATGCGCGTCGACGGCGATTTCTATGCCGGGGCCCAAAGCCGCGCGCGCCGCCTTGACCCGTGCGGCCGAGACATGGGCGGAGCCGTCCATGGATCCCACCCGCATCTTCACGGCGCGAAAGCCGCCGGTGTCGATGTAGGATTGCAGTTGCGCGCCCAGCTCGGCCGCGTTCGCCCAACCGCCCGAGGCATAGGCCGGCAAACGGTCCGCCTTGCGCCCGCCCAGCAATTGCCAGACCGGCTGGTTCAGATGCTTGCCCAGGATATCCCACAGCGCGATATCGACGGCGCTGATCGCCGCGACTGTCAGCCCGCGCCGGGCGATCTGCGGCATGGCATGGCCCGCGCGTGCCGCCTGGGCCGCGCGCACGCCGTTATACAGCGTCTCCCAGATTGCGGAGATGTCGCCGGCATGGCGGCCGATCAGCTGCGGGCCGACCTCGTGGTTCAGAAGGTGTACCAGCGCGCCATATTGCCCCGCACTGCCGGCCGCGTTCTTGCCCTCGCCCCAGCCGACCAATCCGTCATCGGTCTCGATCCGCAGGATCGCGGCATCGAACGCGGACAGCGTGCCGAAGTCGCTGCGATGCTGGCGGGCGGTTTCGATCGGGATCGAGACCCACCAGGCCTCGACGCTTTTGATGCGCATCGCTTCCTCCGAAGAACGGGCCGGGGCCGTCGCCCTATTTAATCAGCGGCAACAGGGTTTCGGCGGTGATGCGCATCTGGCCGTCGTAGAACTTTTCGGTCAGGACCGAAGAGCCGTGATCCTGGATGAACTTCAACTGTTCGGGAGAGATGTCGACCGGATTTCGCTCGACCATGTCGGGATACATCGTCGCGGGCGTGCGATCGACCGGTGCCACGAATTCGTTGGTCAAGGCCCCGTCATAGCCGATGCTGCGCAGGGTCGCGACAATGGCCTTCCAGTCCAGATGCCCCAGGCCCGCAGCAAAGCGGTTATTGTCGGCAACGTGGAAATCGAACAGCCGCTTGCCTGCCAGGCGAATGGCGTCATGGATGTTCGATTCCTCCATGTTCAGGTGGTAGGCGTCAAGGCAGACGCCGCAGTCCGGGTGCACGGCGTCGGCCAGGGCAAGGGCCTGGGCCGCCCGGTTGAAGAAATAGGTTTCGAACCGGTTCAGGGGTTCGACCGCGATCTTGACGCCGACCTTCTGGGCATGGGCAAAGCACTCCTTCGTGGCCTCGACCACCCATTTCCATTCCTCGGCCTCGGTGGCATCGGGCACCACCTTTCCGACCGTGGCCGGCACAAGGGTGAGGATCTCGCCCTCCAGTTCCGACACCATGGTCAGCACGGATTTCACATAAT
The DNA here is from genome assembly GCA_031409795.1 of Rhodobacterales bacterium. Lineage (GTDB taxonomy): Bacteria > Pseudomonadota > Alphaproteobacteria > Rhodobacterales > Rhodobacteraceae > Tabrizicola. Next base: position 7,189 of record JANNXX010000065.1, on the reverse strand, counting down.
CGACGGACCGCGCGCGCTGGCCTTCGTCCTTGGCGGCAAGGTTGCGCTCACCCAGGGTCAGGGTCACGGCACCCCAGCAGCGGATGCCATGCTCTTTCAAAAGGGCGCGCGTTTCCTTGACCTTGTATTGCTGCGGCTCGCCCGAGATCTCGATCGATTCGTAGCCGTATTTCTTGATCCGCCGCAGCGTGACCTCCAGCGGCTCGGCCCGCATCCAGTTGTGGGTTGAAAGATGCATGATGTCCCCCTTTTGCAGTCCTGGCCTGGGCTGATGCGGTGTCAGACAGGCCGACTGACCCTGTCAATCTGGTTGGACCAGTTGGCCCATACGCTGTGATATCGCAAAGGCCTGACTCGCGCAAGATCAGACGGAAAACTGCGATGTGCAGTCAGAAATTAAGCACTTTTGTCAGCAAAAACTTTAGGTTGGTTCCAGCTTTCATCCCGGACATGGTTGGCGGCAAGGGGCGCATTTGGTAATACCAGCTTGACGGGAGCAAGGATCCGATGAACCATTGCCGGATGCAAGCGCGGGCCGTGATCCGCGACCACCGGAAGGGGAACCGAATGGCAGCGACAATGAAGGGCCCGGGGATCTTCCTCGCGCAATTTGCCGGCGACCAGGCGCCCTACAACAGCCTTGCGTCGATCGCGAAATGGGCGGGCGGCCTTGGATTTCGGGGCGTCCAGATCCCCAGCTGGGACGCGCGCTTGTTCGACCTGCAAAAGGCCGCCACATCGCAAACCTATTGCGACGAGATCAAGGGCGTCTGCGCCGAAGCCGGGGTCGAGATCACCGAGCTTTCAACCCATCTGCAGGGTCAGCTGGTGGCGGTCAACCCGGTCTATGACGCGATGTTCGACGGCTTTGCACCCGCTGCGGTGCACGGCAATCCCCTGGCGCGGCAGGCCTGGGCGGTCGCGCAGATGCTGCTTGCGGCCAAGGCATCGCAAAATCTTGGCCTGCGTGCATCGGTAAGCTTCACCGGGTCGCTGGCCTTTCCCTATCTCTATCCCTGGCCGCAGCGTCCGCCCGGCCTGATCGACGAAGCCTTTGCCGAGCTTGGCCGCCGCTGGCGCCCGATCCTGGATGCCTATGAAGCCGCCGATGTCGATCTTGCCTATGAAATCCATCCTGGCGAGGACGTCTTCGACGGCACCACGTTCGAGATGTTTCTGGACGCCGTCGGCGGGCACAAGCGCTGCACGATCAACTATGATCCGTCGCATTTCCTGCTGCAACAGCTGGACTACCTTCAGTTCATCGACATCTACCACAGCCGGATCGCGGCCTTTCACGTCAAGGACGCCGAGTTCAATCCGACGGGGCGGCAAGGGGTCTATTCCGGCTACCAGCCCTGGATGAAACGTGCCGCGCGGTTCCGCAGTCTGGGCGACGGACAGGTGGATTTCATCGGCATCTTCTCGAAACTGGCGGAATATGGCTATGACCGTTGGGCGGTGATGGAGTGGGAGTGCTGCCTCAAGCACCCCGAGGACGGGGCCGCCGAGGGGGCGCCCTTCATCAACAACCACATCATCCGGGTGACCGAGCGGGCGTTCGACGACTTTGCCGGCGGCGGCACCGACACGGCGCTGCTCAAGCGGCTGATGGGGATCTAACGATGCGGATCGGCATGTGCATGTTCTTGTGGACGACCCATGTGACCGCCGATCACGAGGCGCTTTTGCGCGACATCAAGGCAACCGGTTTTGACGGCGTCGAGATCCCGATCTTCGAAGGCGACGCAGCGCATTACGCGCGGCTGGGTGACCTTCTGGACCGGATCGGCCTGGCACGGACGGCAGTGTCGGCGATGGGCGATCCGGCGATGAATCTGATCGGTGACGCGGCGGCACGCGCGGCGGGCGTGGCCCATATGCGCCAGGTAATCGATTGCGCGCAGGCCCTGGGGGCAAGCACCTTGTCCGGCCCGCTGCATTCGACCCTTGGCCATTTCTCCGGCTTGGGGCCGACGGCGGCGGAACTGGCGCATTCCGTCGCTTCGCAGCGGGCAATCGGCGATCATGCGGCCCGGCGCGGGGTCACCCTCGGGCTTGAGGCGCTGAACCGGTTCGAATGCTATCTTGTGAACACGATGGCCGACCTTTGCGCCCATATCGACGCGATCGGCCATCCCGCCATCCGGGCGATGTACGACACCTTTCACAGCAATATCGAAGAGCAGGACCCGATTGCCGCCTTCACCGACAACCTGCGCCACATCGTGCATGTGCATATGTCCGAAAATGACCGGGGCGTGCCGGGCCGTGGCAACATTCCCTGGGCCGAGACCTTCGCCGCGATCCGCCGGTCAGGCTATGACGGCTGGCTGACGATCGAGGCGTTTGGCCGGGGGCTGCCTGCGCTGGCGGCGGCAACAAAGGTCTGGCGCGACTTTGCCGGGACCCCGGAGGAGGTCTACCGCGAGGGGTTCAGTCACATCCGTCGCGGCTGGGATGCGTCGGCCTGATGCGGCGCAAACCGCTTGACGGCCACTGCAATCCGCCCGCCGCGCCAGCCGCCGCACGGCGTCCGGGGCCAAGGGCGGTCGGGGACCCGCTGTCTGACCTGCCGCCGCTCCGTTTCCCGCCGACCTGAGCGAAAGGGATCGCCCCCCCGGCACCCGTCGGCACCCGCCGGGGCCGGGCTATTGCAGGCTGCGGCGCTGAAGTCCCCGGCCCGCAGGGTATCGGCAACGGCATGACCCTCTGGCCAGGGGGGCGCCGCAGTGCTGGCCGGATCAAAGACCGCAAGCCTGCCGCTCGGGGGGATGCACGGACCTGCGGCTGAGGCGACGCCTTCGGGGGCTTGTGCGGGAGGGGGGCATGTGGTGAGGTTTGGCACGGAAACCGGCAGTGGGGGGGAAACGATGCGGAACCTGATCCTTGGCATCCTGGTGGCGGCCATCGCCATCCTGGGCTTCTTTGCCTATCAGAGCAGCCAGCAGGTCGCGAGCCTGCAGGGCGATCTTGCGGCGCAGGCCGAAGCGGCAACTGCGCTTGACGCCGAAAAGGCCGCACTTTCCGCAGAAATAGCCGCACTCAAGGGCGGTGCCGATGCTGCGGCGCAAGCCATGACCGAAGCTGGTGCAACGCTGGCGGCCGAAAAGGCGGCCCGGTCCGCACAACTGGCTGGTCTGGAAGCGGAAAAAGCGACCCTGTCCGGGCAGTTGGCCAGCCTGCAGTCCGAACTGGCCGCGTTGACTGATCAGGTCGGCACCCTTGCCGCGGAAAAGGCCGCACTGGCCGAGCAGGCCGCAGCGCTTCAAGCCCGGATCGACACTGCCCCTGCCGCAGGGGCGGCCGCACCGGCAACCGAAGGATCCGCCGAACCCGCTGCCAACCCCTGAGCAATCGGCGCGAAGGCAGCTTTATCCGACCGGCGCGCCCTTTCCGTTTCCGGCAAAGCGTTGCAGATTGCCCCGGCAAGGCGGGGGACGGCATCATGCGCAACGGCGGTCAGCTTCTGGTGGAAAGCCTTCTTGGCCTTGGCGCGTCGAAGGCCTTCGGGGTGCCGGGGGAAAGCTATCTTGCGGTTCTGGATGCGCTGCATGATACGGTCGGTCGGCTGGACTATGTGCTTTGCCGCCACGAAGGCGGGGCTGCCTTCATGGCCGCCGCCTGGGGCAAGCTGACGGGCAGTCCCGGCATCTGCATGGTCACGCGGGGACCCGGGGCCACGAACGCGGCGATCGGCGTCCACACCGCAATGCAGGACAGCGCCCCGATGATCCTTCTTGTCGGCCAGGTTGGCACCGACATGCGCGGCCGCGAGGCATTTCAGGAACTTGACTACCGCGCGGTCTTTGGCAGCATGGCGAAATGGGTGGTCGAGATCGACCGGGAAGAGCGGATCCCCGAACTTCTGTCGCGCGCCTGGACCGTCGCGCTGTCCGGTCGCCCCGGCCCCGTGGTGCTGGCCCTGCCCGAGGACATGCTGGTCAGCATGACCAGTGCGGCACCTCTGGCCGCCCCGGTCCTGGTGCATGAACCTGCGCCGGCGCTGGCGGCGGTCGACGCGCTGCTTGCCCTCCTGTCGCAGGCACAGCGCCCGCTTCTGATGCTTGGCGGCAGCACCTGGACGGCCGAGGGGCGCGCGGCGCTGCAGGCCTTCGCCGAAGCTTCGGACCTGCCGGTCATCGCGGCGTTCCGCTTTCAGGACCAGTTCGACAACCACTCGGCGGTCTACGCCGGCGAGGCCGGGGTGGGCATGCCTGCCCATGTCAAGCGCCTGGTCCGTGAGGCGGATGCGATCCTGGCCGTCAACCTGCGTTTTGGCGAGATGACGACCGACGGCTATACCCTGCTGGAGGTGCCGACGCCCCGGCAGCGGCTGATCCATGTTCATGGCTCAGAAGCCGAGCTCGGCAAGATCTACCGTCCCGATCACGCGATTCAGGCCGGACCGAATGCCTTTGCCCTGGCCTTGCGACCGGTCAGCGGTGACCGGGCAGAGTGGCGGCGCGCGGCACGGGCTGATTACCTGGCCTCGCTGAACCTGCCGCCGCTGCCCTCGCCGGTGGATATGGGGGCGGTCTCGGCACATTTGCGGCAAGTGCTGCCCGCCGATGTGATCATCACCAACGGGGCCGGCAATTTCGCGGTCTGGCCGAACAAGTTCCTGCAATACGGCCCGCAGGCGCGGCTTCTGGCGCCGCAGTCGGGCGCGATGGGCTATGGCGTCCCGGCGGCGATTGCGGCCAAGGTCGCGCATCCCGATCGGCTGGTAATCTGCTTTGCCGGAGACGGCGATTTCCAGATGACCGCGCAAGAGCTAGCCACCGCCCGGCAGGCCGGGGCAACGCCGGTGATCCTGATCCTGAACAACGGCATTTACGGCACGATCCGCGCGCATCAAGAGCGCGCCTATCCCGCTCGGGTTTCCGGGACCGACATGATCAATCCGGATTTCGTGGCACTGGCCCGCGCCCACGGGTTCCATGCCGAGCGGGTCGAGACCACGGCCGGGTTTGCCGCGGCCTTCGAACGGGCGGTTGCCGCGCCGACCGGGGCGGTCCTTGACCTTGCAATCTCGTCCGAGGCGCTGACCCCCAGGGCCAGCCTCAGCGCGATCCGGGCCGAGGCGAGGGCGCGACTGGGTCTTGCGACCCCGCCGCATCCGGGCTGAAATCGCACAGCATCAGGTGGCGGTAGGTCTCGCCGGGGTCCAGCCGGGCCGACGGAAACCCCGGCTGGTTCGGGGCATCGGGGAAGCCTTGGGTTTCCAGTGCAACCCCGGCAAAGCGGTCATACCGTGCGCCGGCCTTGCCGGGGGTTCCGGCAAAATGCGCGCCGGTATAGACCTGCAGCCCGACCGCGCTGGTCCAGATGCGCAACCGCCGCCCCGTTGCGGGATCCGCCAGATCGGCGCAGGGGCGCAGATCCTGGCCCGCGATCCTTTGCAGCGGATGGTCCAGGCAAAAGCAGTGGTCATGGCCCTCCGGTCCCGGCATGGCCTGACCTATCGGTCGGGCGGCGGTGAAATCGAACGGGGATTCCGCCACCGGCGCGATCTCACCGGTCGGGATCTTTGCGGCATCAACCGGAAGGTAAGCCCGCGCCGCAAGCTGGAGGCGGTGGCTCAGGATGTCTCCGGATCCCTGGCCTGAAAGGTTGAAATAGCTGTGATGCGCGAAGTTGACGACGGTGGGGGCATCGGTCGTGGCTGTCATCTCGATCAGCAGGCGGTGGCCCTGCAGCAGCCGGTAGGTGCAGCGCGCCTCGACCGTGCCGGGAAAGCCCATGTCTTTGGCGGGCGAGCGGTGGGTGAAGGTGGCGTGGCTCTCCGAATGGTCGGCGACGTCCCAGACCGCCTGGTCAAAGCCCGAGGGTCCGCCGTGCAGCTGCGTCGTGCCCTCGTTCGAAGCCAGGGTCACCTCGGTTCCGTCCAGCCGGAAACGCGCGCCGGCGATACGGTTGGCAAAGCGGCCGCAGGTCGCCCCGACATAGCGGCCGTGGGTCCGGTAGTCCTCAATCCGGTCATGCCCAAGGACAATGTCGGCAGGCGTTCCGTTGCGATCGGGAACCCACAGTTCTGTCAGCCGCGCGCCCAGGGCCAGAAGCGAAAGCCGGACCCCGTCGTCGCCGCTCAGGCTGAGGGCGCGAACAGGTGTCGCGCCGATCTGCCCGAAACTGGTGATCTGTGCCATGCCCATCCCCCAAGGCTGTCTCCGCCGACTATGCGGCGGAGACAGAGGATATGGCAAGGTGGCGCAAACCCATGATCTTTCGCAGAAAGATCCCAGGCAAGGCGGGGCCGGGTCAGTCCGGAACCGGGCCGGCCGGATCGGGTTTGAACGGATCGGGGTCATCGCCCCCGCCGTTCCGGGTGGACCCACCGACAATGATCAGGAACCCGATGCCGATCAGGCTGACGATGAAGCCTGTCACCACCAGAATATCCGCCGCCGTCGTCGAGGCAGCCGCGTCGGCGCAGCGTTGCAGAGCCGCGACCGAGCTGGTCGCCGGGCCGATGCCGATCGCCGCAATGATCAGCCCGGCCGCGTAGCCGCTCATCGCGATGGCTCCGGCGACGGGCACGGCGGACAGCGCTGCCGCGGCGATGCCGACGATCGTGGTGGCCGTCATGGTTGCCGTGAGAAAATCGATGGCCCCGCGGGCCGCCGCGATCTCGGCGCCGCAGGCCCCGGCCGCCGCACAGGCGGGCGCGGCAAGGGCGCTGCTGGCCGTGGCCAGGCTGGTGGCTGCCACCGCCGCCGACAGGATCGCCCCGATGAAGGGAATCGGAGCGGTCGGCGCGGCGAAGAACGATGAATTGGCCGCAATGGTCGCGACGGTAAAGGCGATTGCCGCAGCAAGTGCGATCTGGGCGGCCGCAATGGCCCCCAGGATCAGGGTGAAATCACACATTTTCAGTCTCCGTTCAAAAAAGGATCCCGGCGGCAATGAATCCGCCTTCGTGGATCACAGCATGGACCCGGCCTTTGCAACAGTCAGGAAATCCTTAGCAATCAGAAATTGAATGCATGTGTGATGTCTCTGTGTCCCAGGGTCATGGCATCGGCAACATGGATCATTGGGGCTTGGTCAACGTCGCTTTGGCGGGCTGTGACGAGGTTTGCCATTCGGGCGTAGAGGGCGGGGTATTCGCCCGTGATCGTTGCGGTTCCGGTGACGGGTTGGCCGTCGATTTCCAGCCGGTTGCCGCCCATGCGCAGGGCGAGGT
>JANNXX010000064.1:0-40018 GCA_031409795.1 Rhodobacterales bacterium | reverse complement strand
CCGCGCCGAAGAAGCGCTTGGGCCGCTGCAATGCATTGCTGTCGACACCGCCCGTCAGAACCTTGCCCGATGACGGCACAACGGTATTGTAAGCGCGGCCGAGGCGCGTGATCGAATCGAGCAGGATGACGACGTCGCGCTTGTGTTCAACCAGCCGTTTTGCCTTTTCGATCACCATTTCCGCCACCGCGACGTGCCGCGTCGCCGGTTCGTCGAAGGTCGAGGCGACAACCTCCCCCTTCACCGTGCGCTGCATGTCGGTCACTTCTTCGGGCCGTTCGTCGATCAGCAGGACGATCAGGTAGCATTCCGGATGGTTGGTCGCGATGGAGTTGGCGACGTTCTGCAACAGCACCGTTTTGCCGGTGCGCGGCGGGGCCACGATCAGCCCGCGCTGGCCTTTGCCGATGGGGGCCACAAGGTCGATGATCCGAGCGGATCGGTCCATGATCGTGGGATCCTCGACTACCATCTTCAACCGCTCATCCGGGTACAGCGGCGTAAGGTTGTCAAAGTGGACCTTGTGCTTGGCCTTTTCGGGATCGTCAAAGTTGATCCGCGTGACCTTTGTCATGCTGAAGTACTTTTCGCTGTCCTTCGGGGCCTGCATCAGACCTTCGATGGTATCGCCCGTGCGCAAGCTGAACTGGCGCAGAATCTCTGGTCCGACGTAGATGTCATCCGGACCGGGCAGGTAGTTGGCCGAAGGGCTGCGCAGGAAGCCGAACCCGTCCTGCAACACTTCCAGAACGCCGTCGCCGCCGATCTCCCAGCCTTCCTCGGCATGTTCTTTCAGGATCGAGAACATCATCTCGCCCTTGCGCATCGAGGGGGCGTTCTCGATCTCCCATTCCTCGGCCATGGCCAGAAGGTCGGCAGGCGTCTTGGCCTTGAGTTCGGCGAGGTTCAAGCGTTCAACAGTCATGGAATGTCCTTTGCGGATCGGCCCCGGTCGGGGCGGATCGTCGCGGTCGTGAAACGGGAAAAGCGATGGGCCGGACGGCCCTGCATTGGCGGGCGTAAAGGCCACAGGCCCGAAAGTCAACCAGGTCAGAACCGGGTGATCACCGCGAAGACGATCACGACCATCAAAACGGTCGGCACTTCATTGACCAGCCGATAGGTCCGGCCGCTGCGCGTGTTGGACCCGGCCGCAAACTCCTTGCGCCGCGCCGACAGCCAGCCGTGAAAGCCGGTCATCAACAACACCGATGCCGCCTTGACCCAGGACCATGGCGCAGACCAATCAACGACGCCGGGGGTGGCCACCAGAGCAAGGCCAAAGACCCAGGCTGCGATCATCGCCGGGTTCATGATCGCGCGCAGGAGGCGACGCTCCATCGTCTGAAACATGGTGTCGGTGCGGCTGCCGGCCTGGACCTGCTCGGCGTGGTAGACGAACAGGCGTGGCAGATAGAACAGCCCCGCCATCCAGGCGATGATGGCAATCACATGCAGCGACTTGGTCACCAGATACCAGTCCGTCAGAAACGCCGCGATCATCACTGTCTTCCCTCTGCAATCCTGCCTGCTTCCTTCTTCTATAAAGAAGAATGAAAAGAAAGAATGAGGATGATGTAGGGCCTGTGCAGAACGGGATAGCGACTTCGATCCCCAGTTTCGCCCCCAGACATGTACTTTGTGGGTGGAATGTGGAAAAGTCTGGGATCGGGCTGGGGTATCAAATATAAATACACAAAATCAATAAGTTAAAGTAGATCGGCCGGTGCGGTTGTCCCCGGACAGCGCGGCCATCGGCTGGTGCGCTTCCTCCTTGTCCCAAAGCGCGTGACAAGGTGGCGCACAGCGGGATATCTCTCTCGCTGCGGGAGGCGCGCTGCATGAAATGGCGGGTCCGGCGGTTCATGTGCCGTTTCCACCAGAACCGCCCGGAAGAACAAACCGCGGATATGCACAGGGTTTCCCATGGGTTTCGTCCTTGCCTCGACCTCACCGATCCGGCTGCAGTTGCTGCGGTCGGCCGGGCTGGAGGTCGAGGCGGTCGCACCAAGAGTTGACGAGGCAACGGCACGGCAGGCGCTGTTGGCCGAAGCCGCGAAACCCCGGGACATCGCAGACGCCCTGGCAGAGATGAAGGCGCGCAAGATCTCCGATAGGCGCTCGGGCGATCTGATCTTGGGCTGCGACCAGGTGCTGGAGCATAACGGCGCGCTCTGGTCAAAACCGGAAAGTCCCGAAGAGGCCCGCGCCCAGTTGCGCCAGTTGCGCGGCGGGTCACACCGGCTGTTCTCGGCTGTGGTGGCTTGCGAGAACGCCGAACCGGTCTGGCGACATGTGGCCGAGGCGCGGCTGACCATGCACCCGGTCTCGGACGTTTACCTTGATGATTACGTCGCGCGGAACTGGAACAGCATTCGCCATTCGGTCGGAGGCTACAAGATCGAGGAAGAAGGGGTCCGGCTGTTCTCGGCCATCACCGGCGACCATTTCACGATTCTCGGCCTGCCGCTGCTGCCGCTGTTGGCTTGGCTGGGAACTCGGGGCATGATCGCCCGATGACCGACCATCCCCGCATCCCTCTCGCCGGTGTCATAGGCCACCCGATCGCCCACAGCCGTAGCCCGACCCTGCACAATTATTGGCTGAAACGGTATGGTCTGCCGGGACATTACATCCCGATGGACATCGCACCTCTGGAGCTGGCCGAGCTGATCCGCAACTTGCCAAGGCTGGGCTTTGTCGGGCTGAACGTGACCATTCCGCACAAGGAGGCAATCCTTAACATCGCCGATATCGTCACCGACCGGGCGGCGCTGATCGGGGCGGCGAACACGCTTATCTTCCGCAAGGATGGCAAGATCCATGCCGATAACACCGACGGCTCCGGCTTCATCGCGAATCTTCGCCAGCATGCGCCGCACTGGGCTCCAGCGTCGGGTCCGGCGGTGGTTCTGGGTGCCGGTGGTGCCGCCCGGGCGGTAATCGCGGCGTTGATCGAAGTGGGGGTGCCAGAGATCCGGCTTGCCAACCGAACTCGCCCCCGGGCCGAGGCAGTCCGGTCGGACTTCGGCGCGAAGGTGCATGTGCATGAATGGGTGCAGGCCGGAAACCTTCTGGACGACGCGGCGACCGTGGTGAACACGACATCGCTTGGCATGACCGGAAAGCCGGATTTCCGCGTGCCGCTCGATCGGCTGAACCCCGGTGCGCTGGTCAACGATCTGGTCTACACGCCGCTGCGCACCCAGTTCCTGATCGAGGCCGAAGCCCGGGGGGCCACTACCGTCGACGGGCTGGGAATGCTTCTGCACCAGGCGGCCCCCGGCTTTGAACGCTGGTTCGGCATCAGGCCGGATGTGGACGAAGCCACCCGCAAGGCCCTGCTTCAGGCATGAGCTTCCAGCTTGGTCTGACCGGTTCGATCGGTATGGGGAAGTCCACCACCGCCTTGATGTTCGCGGATGAAGGTCTGCCGGTCTGGGACGCAGACGCCGCCGTTCACCGGCTGTACGCGCCGGGGCAGGCCGCGGCACTGGCTGTCAGTCGGCTGTTCCCGGCGGTGACCGACCCCGACGGAAGCGTCAACCGCCCCCGCCTGCGCGCGGTGATCCGGGATGATCCCGGTGCCCTGGACCGGCTCAATGCGGTGGTTCATCCGCTGGTGCGGCAGGATCGGTCGGCGTTTCTTCTGCGCATGGCGAAAAGCCCGATCGTGCTTCTGGACATCCCGCTGCTGTACGAATCCGGCCTTGCCGATGCCTGTGATGCCATTGCGGTCGTCTCAGCCCCGCCCGAAGTGCAGCGCGAAAGGGTTCTGGCGCGCGGCCTGTCCGAGGCGGAATTCGCACTGATCCTGTCGCGCCAGATGCCCGACGCCGCCAAGCGCGCCCGTGCAGACTACCTGATCTCCACCGTCAGCCTTGAAGCGGCGCGCGCGGCGGTCAAGGATGTGCTGGCCGATGTCCGGCGCCGGATTGCCCGTGATGCGTGAAATCGTCCTCGACACCGAAACCACCGGTTTCGAGCCATCCGAAGGCCACCGCATCGTCGAGATCGGTGCGGTCGAGCTGATGAACCACCTGCCGACAGGGCGAACCTGGCATCAGTACCTCAACCCCGAACGCGGCATGCCGCGCGAAGCTTTTGAGGTGCATGGCATCGGCCCTGACCTGCTTGACCCGCGTGAGCAGGCGCGTCCCGGCGCCGTGACGCTGCGCGACAAGCCGGTTTTCGCGAAAGTCGGGCGTGCTTTCCTTGATTTCATCGGTGAAGCGCAACTGGTGATCCACAATGCTGCCTTCGATATGAAGTTTCTGAATGCCGAGCTGGTCCGTGCAGGCCTGCCCGGCCTTCCCCCGGGCCGGGCGACTGACACGCTGGGCATCGCCCGTGCTAAGTATCCGGGATCACCGGCCTCGCTTGACGCGCTGTGCCGGCGGTTCGGTATAGACAACGCGATGCGCGAGAAACATGGCGCGCTTCTGGACAGCGAGATCCTTGCCGAAGTCTACCTTGAGTTGATCGGTGGTCGGCAACCCGATCTGGTGCTGGGCGGCGGCGCGCAGGTGCCGGGACGGGATCAGGCCGCAGACACCGACTGGCGCCCGCGTCCGCGCCCCGCCCCGCTGCCGCCCCGCGCGTCCGCGGAAGAAGGCTCCGCCCATGATGCGATGATCGCAGGCATGGGCGAGGCGGCGATCTGGAGCAAACGCTCCTGAGGCTCAGTTCACCGTTTCGGCGGGCGCGGCCTGCTGGGCCTGCGCCCGGCGGGCAAGCTCTTGCCGGTAAAGCCCGACGAAATCGACCGGATCGAAGCTGAAAGGCGGAAAGCCACCGTCGCGGATGGTGTCCAGGATGATCCGGCGGACATAGGGGAACAGCAGGCGCTGACACTCGATCAGCAGGAACGGATGCAGCTGGTCATCCGGAATGCCTTCGATCACGAAGGTGGCGCCATACTCCAGCTCAAGCAGATAAAGCGTCTCGTTGTTCACCTTGTTGCGCGAGGCAACCTTGTACTTCGAGATCACGTCATACTGGTTCGCAACCGACCGCTTGCGCGCATCCGGCAGAACCGACATCTGGATCTCGGGCTGCAGGTCGGTTCCGGTCAGGCCCTTTTGCACCGCCACGTTCTCGAAGGACATGTCGCGGATGTATTGCGCCACGATCTGCGTGCGGACCTGGGGCGGTGTGGCGGTTGGCGAGGCGGGCGGCGTGGGGCTGCCGGCACCGTTGCCAGCCTGATTTTCGTCGGCCATCAAGGAAACTCCCAAAACATTTGCGCGTGTTCCTATCAGGTCACGCAGCACCTCTCAATGGCGCGTCCGTTCGGACGGCGGGTCGGTCCAGTCGGGTGCGCGCAATCGGCTGTCCGGGTCCGGATCGACCGCGTGCCAGTCGCCTTCAACGATGGCACCAGGGCGGGTGGCTGGACGGGCGGCGTTCAGCCGGGCCATCAGCAGCGTGATGATGACAAACTGCGCCGGCGGAAGCAGCAAAAGCAGGCCCAGCGCATCGGTGAAGAAACCGGGCAGGATCAGCAGGATCCCCGCAAGAACCTGCAAGACCCGCTGCGCAAGCGGCGACAGTGGCAGACGCAGCGCCTGCAGTCCGCGGTCAAGCGTTATGGCCCCAAGCCGCGAGGCGCGCTTGAGAAGAAAGATGCCCAGAGCTGCCGTCAGGATCACCCAGGCCAGGGTCAGCCAAACGCCGATCAGTCCGCCGATCAGCACGAAAAGTGCAATTTCCACGAGGGGAACGGCCAAAAGCCCAAGCTTGAACCACATGTGATTTGCCAAGGGCTTTCGTGCCCTTCCTCTGGTAGACTTCACTGCAACCGCACCCTACATAAGCGCTGTGGCGGCTTTCGCCAATCAGAACTCGAACCCGTCAGAGGTTGACATGAACGGATCCCTGATCCAGCTGCTGGTCCTTGCCGGGATTGCGATCTTCCTGGTGCTCAAGCTCCGGTCGGTTCTCGGCACCCGCGAGGGCTTCGAAAAGCCGCCGGTTCCGCTTGAGGACGTGCGCCCCCGCGTGCGCCGGGATTTCGAAGTGATCGAAGGCGGTCCGGACCGTGACATCACCGACCATGTGGCGGATGGCTCGGACGCGGCGCGCGCGCTGGCAGCTATGAAGCAGGCCGAGCCTTCCTTCGCGGTCACACCGTTCCTTGAGGGCGCGCGCGGCGCCTACGAAATGATCCTGATCGCCTTCGAAAGGGGCGAGCTTGACCGCATCCGCCCCTTCCTGTCGGACGATGTCGAGGCAAGCTTTGCCGAAGCGATCGCCCTGCGCGAGGGGGACGGCCTGACGATCGAAGCAAGTTTCGTCGGCATGAAGGAGCTGGCCTTGCAGGACGCAACCTTCAACACCGACAGCCGGATGGCCGAAATCGCTGTCCGCTTCGTCGGCGAACAGACCTATATCGTGCGCAACAAGGCCGGTGAGGTCGTCGAAGGCAGCCCGCGCGAGATCAAGAAATCCCGCGACACCTGGACCTTCGCGCGCGCCATGGGGTCGGACGACCCGAACTGGCAGCTTGTGGCAACGGGCGACTGACGGCGACCGTGGCATGGGGCGGCGCTTTTGCATCCTGGCAACGGTGGTGGCGGTGACCGCAGCCTTGCCGGCTCCTGCCGAGATGCTGGACTTCGAGGCGCTGGATGGCTGGCGCGAGGACAACCACGCCGAGGCGCTGGCCGCCTTCCTGCGCACCTGTGACCTGATCGACCAGCCGGACTGGCAGCCGGTCTGCGCCGTGGCGGCCGATGTGCCGCAGGACGACATTTCCGCCCGCAGCTTCTTCGAGCTTTTCTTCAAGCCGGTCGTGGTTGGAACCCCTCCGGCGCTTTTCACCGGCTACTTCGAGCCCGAGCTTGACGGCTCGCCCGTGCGGACCGGCCGGTTCCAATATCCGCTGTACCGTCGCCCCCCCGAGCTGCAGGACGGGACGGTCTTTCACTCGCGCGAGGCGATCGAAAGCGGGGCCATCGCGGGCCGGGGGCTGGAGTTGGCCTGGCTGGATGACCCCGTGGATGTCTACTTCCTGCAGGTGCAGGGATCCGGGCGAATCCGGATGACCGACGGCACGGTGGTCCGTGTCGGCTATGCCGGCGCGAACGGCCATGCCTACCGGTCGATCGGGCAGGAAATGGTGCGGCGCGGCACGCACAGCCTGGACCAGGTGTCGGCCCCCGAAATCGCGTCCTGGGTCCGGAAAAATCCTGGGGCAGGCAAGGCGCTTCTGTACACCAACCCGTCCTACGTTTTCTTCCGAAGGATCACCACGCTTGATCCGCAGGATGGGCCGATCGGGGCGATGGGCCGGTCGATCACCACGATGCGGTCGGTGGCGATCGACCCGAAGTTCACGGTTCTGGGCGCTCCGGTCTGGATCGAGAAGGATGGCCGCGGGCCGATCCGCAGTCTGATGGTCGCGCAGGACACCGGAGGAGCCATCAAGGGCATGCAGCGCGCCGACATCTTCTATGGCACGGGTGCCGGGGCAGGGGATGCGGCGGGAACGATCAAGGACACTGGCCGGATGGTCCTGCTTCTTCCAATCGAACGGGCCTTTGCCATGCTGGACGGCGACTGACCCATGCCGCGCCGCCGCCGCCTGTCGCCCGAGGAGGTGGACCTCTGGCACAGCGTTGCGCGCAGTGCGCGCGCGCTGCATCCGTCGTCTGCGCGTCCCCCCGAGGCAGACCCCCCGCCCGTGCCCGCCCCCCTCCACCAGGCAAAACCGCGACTGTCGCCGTTCGTGCTGGGCGAAGCGGCCCGCACCCCCGAGCGCCGCGATCTGGCCCCCGGGCCGACCGAAACCCGGGGCAAGACCGCCTTGCTGATGGACGCCAAGACTCATGGCAAGATGACGCGCGGCAAGCTTGCCCCAGAAGCACGGATCGACCTGCACGGCATGACCCTGGCTGAGGCCCACCCCGAGCTGATCCGGTTCATCCTGACCGCGCATGGACAGGGGCTGCGGCTGGTGCTGGTCATCACCGGCAAGGGCAAGCGGCGCGATGATGGCGGCCCGATCCCTCAGCGCGTTGGCGCGCTGCGGCATCAGGTGCCAGGCTGGCTGCACTTGTCCCCTCTGGGACCGGCGGTGCTGCAGGTGACCGAGGCGCATCTGCGGCACGGCGGGGCCGGTGCCTACTACGTCTACCTGCGCCGGCGCTGATCCGGTCGCGCGGCCCTACTGCTCACCGCCGTCGCCGATGGCGGCGACCGGCGCAAGGACAACCTCGGTCGCGCCCCGGACGGTCAACACGATGCCCGGCAGCAATCCGATGCGTGACTGCTCGTCGTTGGAAAACGCCTCCTCCATGCTGGCGATGCCGCCGAACAGGCTGATCAGGGCCGGGCTGGTGGCCAGATTCATGTGTCCTGACCCGGTGCTGAAGGCTGCAGTGTCCAAGTAGGTCACGCCCAAGCCGGCAAGGCGGTTGATGTCCGATAGATTGCCCAGCCGCTCGGGAGCACCGGCGATGGTTGCCGATACCCCAAGGATGCGGTCGCCAGAACTTCCGAAGACCACGAAGGGTTGCGGCAGCTTGCCCATGTCGCGAGCCTGGGACCGGAAGACGTCCACATCGATATCGGGCGCGATCAGCACGACCCCCTTGATGTGGTTCAGGACGCGCATGTTGCGCGACAGGGCGACCTGTCGCAGGGTTTCCATGGTCAGCGCCGCGCCCATCGAATGGGCTACGACAGCGATTTCGGTTGCTCCTGCAGCGGCGACCTCATCCAGCAGGTCTTCAAGCCCGCTGCGCCCGAAGGCAGCCGAATCGCGGTCATGCAGGTAGCCCAGCGCCGACCCGCGCGAAGGCCATGAATAATGCACCGCAACCGCCGGCACCTCCAGATCATGGTGCATCTGTGCAAAGCGGTAGACGCCCTCGGCCATGTTGGTGTTGAAGCCATGCACATAGACCACCGCCGAAGTCACCTTTTCCTGGCGCAACTGCTGGGCAAGGGCGCTTTGGAAGCTGTCGGGAGAGGTGAAGGCTATCTCTTTGGCAGTCAGGAAATCCCGGTTCGGATCGGGGCTGCGGGTCGCTGGCGGCCAGCTCAGCTCGCCCGGGCCGCGGTTCGACGGAATCGAGATGTCATAGCGAAAGAAGCTCATCACGTCCGCCCGTCCGAAGCCGAAACCGGTTTCGTCATCCCGGCGGGTTGTTCCGACAAAGATCGATTCGGTCTCGGCCGTCCCACGGTCTGCGGGGGCAGCGGTAAATGCGCCGCGCGACGTGCAGGCGGCAAGCATCACGACCGCAGCCAGTACGATGTTGCGCGAAACAGACATTCCGACCCCCAACCGACGGCAAATCTTTGCGCCGCATGCAGCCCGGGTCAAGCGGCCAACCGTGGATTGGCAGGCCCGGTCCCCATTGCCCTATACAACCCGCGTGCTTTCGGATAGTGCCCCCGGGCGGCCGAGCGTTCGGAGCCAGGGGCGAGGAGGCCCAGGGCCAAGGGGACAGGGGCCGATCTGGCTTATCGGGTGCAAAAGACACCCCCCCTTTGGAAAGACAACCATGACGATGACAAACGTGGCCGCGCCGCTGGCGCAGGCTTTGGCTGGCAAGGGCTATGAAAGCCTGACCGCCGTGCAGGATGCCGTGCTGGTCGAAGGCGTCGCCGGGCGCGACCTTCTGGTCTCGGCGCAGACAGGCTCGGGCAAGACCGTGGCCTTCGGCCTTGCCATCGCGCCCGAAATCCTTGGCGGGCAGGACGCGCTGCTGTACGCCGACGTGCCGCTGGCCCTTGTGATCGCCCCGACGCGCGAGCTTGCCCTGCAGGTCGCGCGCGAGCTGGAATGGCTTTACGCTGGCGCGGGTGCCAAGATCGCCACCTGTGTCGGTGGCATGGACTATCGCACCGAAAAGCGCGCGCTGGAACGCGGGGCGCATATCGTCGTCGGCACGCCCGGCCGTCTGCGCGACCACATCGAACGCCGCAGCCTTGACCTTTCCGGCCTGAGGGCCGCCGTGCTGGACGAAGCGGACGAGATGCTCGACCTTGGGTTTGCCGAGGATCTGGAGTTCATTCTGGCCGCCGCCCCGCCGGAACGCCGCACGCTGATGTTCTCGGCTACCGTGCCGAAGGAAATCGAAAAGCTGGCCGGCACCTTCCAGAAAGACGCCCTGCGCATCGTCGCCCAGGGCGAGGCGAAGCAGCATGTCGACATCGAATATCGCGCGATCAGCGTGGCGGTGCGCGACCGTGAGCACGCGATCTTCAACGTCCTGCGCTATTACGAGGCGCGGACTGCCATCGTCTTCTGCAAGACGCGGGTGAATGTGAACCACCTTCTGGCCCGCATGGGCAACCGGGGTTTTCAGGTCGTCGCCCTGTCGGGTGAGCTTAGCCAGCAAGAGCGCACCCACGCCCTGCAGGCCCTGCGCGATGGCCGGGCGCGGGTCTGCATTGCCACCGACGTGGCGGCGCGCGGCATCGACTTGCCGGGTCTGGAACTGGTGATCCACGCTGATCTGCCATCGAACTCTGAAATTCTGCTGCACCGGTCGGGCCGCACCGGCCGGGCGGGGAAGAAGGGCGTCTCGGCGCTGATCGTGACCCCGGCGGAATTCAAGAAGGCCCAGCGGTTGCTGCAAGGCGCCAAGGTCACTGCCGAATGGGCTGCAGCACCGGGGGCAGATGACGTGCAGGCCAAGGATGACCTGCGGATTCTGGAACATCCCACGCTGTCCGCGCCAATCGGGGACGAAGCCGGGATTGCGGCCGAACTTCTGGAACAGGTCGGTCCCGAAGCTTTGGCGGCCGCTTTCGTCCGCCTTTGGCGCGAAGGCCGGTCGGCCCCCGAGGTCCTTTCGACCGACGCGGCGATGCCCGCCCCTTCGGCCCCGCGTGAACGGGGTGAATTCGGCCCGTCGGTCTGGTTCCGCATTTCGGTCGGCCGCGCGGGCCGCGCCGAGGCGCGCTGGCTTTTGCCGAAGATCTGCGATGCCGGCAGCATCGCCAAGGACGGAATCGGCGCGATCCGGGTGCGCGAGGAGGAAACCTTCGTGCAGATCGCAGAGCCGCTTGCCGCGCGGTTCAAGACCCAGATCGAGCTGGACAAGGGCATCCTGATGGAGCGGATCGACGGCGAACCCGATCTCGACAAGCCCCGGTTCGACAAGCCGAAGTTCGAGCGTCCCGAACGCCGCGAGCGCAGCGACAAGCCGGCCTATGCGCCGAAACCGCCGCGCGTGGTGGAAGACGAAAGCACTACGGAAACGGCCCCGCGCCGGGCCGAGGAAAGCCGGCCGAAGCCGAAGTATGAAGACCGGCCCCGCCCGGCCCCGCGTGAAGCGCGCCCCGAGAAGACGGAAAAGCGCGAGGAGCGTCCCTATCAGCGCCGCGAAGATGGCGACCGCCCGCGCCCGGCGGCAAAGCCCTATGCCGAACGCGCTTCGCGTCCTGCGGCTGCGGCTGCTGACGATTCGTCGCGCAAGGCGCGCTGGTCTCCGGACCAGAAAACCGCTCCCAGGTCGACCGGGTTCAAAAGCCATGGTGGACCAGCGGACAAGCCCGGCCGGGCTGGTGGCTACAAGAGCCACGCCTCGGAAGGCGCTGCGTTCAAGCCGAAAAGCGAAGGTTACAAGCCGCGCGCCGAAGGGGCGAAGCCGCGCGATGAGGGCTATAAACCCCGTGCCGAGGGCTACAAGCCGCGCGAAGAGGCAGATGGCCGTCCGGCAAGAAAACCCTATGCCGGCAAGGGCGACGATGCGCGTCCATTCGTCAAGCGCGACGGTGCGGGCAAGCCGGGCGGCTTCAAGGGCCCGGCTGCCGCGGGCAAGAAGCCTTACGAGAAAAAGCCGTATGACAAGGCCGGGGCAGCCCCCGCTGCGCGACCGGCCAAGCCCAAGGCCGATGCCAAGGACACCTCGAAACGCTTCGTGCCGCCGAAAGCGCCGAAACGCTGATTCGGGCGACAGGCCTTAGCCCGTCAGCCTGGCAAGGGTTTGCGCGTGCAGGGCCGGGGGCAGCGCCAGAACGCCCTCGGCCCGCGCGGCTTCGCTGTTGAACCGCAAGGCGGCGCCGTGGCGGTCGGTGACGGTCGCCCCGGCCCTGGCGGCAATCAGGCCGCCGGCGGCGATGTCCCACTCCCAGGCATCGCGCAGCGTCAGCATCCCGTCGAACCGGCCTTCCGCCGCAAGGCACAGCCGATAGGCCAGCGAGGCACGGAAATGCCGCTGGATCTCCGGCACGCCGCCCGGCCACTTCTCGGGTGCAAGGTTCGCCTTGGTGGTCAGGATGTCGGCGCCTTCCAGACGGTCGCGGCGGCTGGCTTCGATGGGCTGGCCATCCTTCAGCGGCGGCGCGCTGGTCGAGGCGGTATAGATCACGTCCAGCGCGGGCAGAAACACGACGCCCGCCGTCACCTGCCCGCGATGCGCGACGGCAAGTGAATGGGCGAAGGTCTCCTCGCCCGCCACGAAGGCACGGGTGCCGTCGATAGGGTCGATGATGAAGACCAGGTCACGAGCCAGCCGCGCCGGATCATCCGGCGTTTCCTCGGACAGCCAGCCGTAATCCGGCCTTGCCGCCAGAAGCCGCGCTTTCAGCATGTCGTTCACGGCCAGATCGGCTTCGGTCACCGGGCCATGGTCACCACCCTTGTCCCAGACCTGCGGGTTCCGCCGCCAGTAGCGCAGCGAAATACGCCCGGCCTCGCGCGCGGCGTCGGTGAGAAGCGCCAGATCACGCTCCGGCAAGGGTCATCCCGTCGATCAGAAGGGACGGCACCCGGGTCGAAAGATGCGACCGCGCGTCGTTCGCGGGCACGATCCGCCGCAGCATGTCGCGCAGGTTGCCGGCGATGGTGCATTCGTGGACCGGGTGGGAAATCCGGCCGTTTTCCACCCAGAACCCCGAAGCCCCGCGCGAATAGTCGCCGGTCGTCGCATTGATCGTCGAGCCGATCATCGAGGTCACCAGCAGCCCGGTTCCCATCCCGGCGATCAGGTCGGCCCGGCTGACGGCACCTTGCGTCAGGTCGATGTTCGAGGTCGAGGGCGAAGGCGGCGCGCCGGTCCCCCGCGCGGCATTGCCGGTCGAGGCCATCCCCAGCTTGCGCCCGGTGGCAAGGTCCAGCACCCATCCGGTCAGCACCCCGTCCTCGACGATCAGGCGCCGCCGCGTGGCCAGCCCCTCGCCGTCGAAGGGGCGCGAAGAGCCGATGCGCGGCCGGTGCGGATCCTCGATCACGGAAAGACCCTCGGGCAGCACCTGCTTTCCCAGCAGATCCCGCGCCCAGCTTGACCCGCGCGCGACCGCGCTGCCGTTGATTGCCGACAGAAGATGCCCAACCAGCGAGGCCGCCACGCGTTCATCGTACAGGACAGGATAGGTTCCGGTCTTCGGCTTTACCGGACCCATGCGTTGCAGCGTGCGCTCGGCCGCAAGCTGGCCGATCCCTGCGGCCCCCGGCATGTCGGCCGCATGGGCGCGCGATTCCCCGGCATAGTCGCGCTGCATCTCGGTGCCCTGACCGGTGAAGGCGACGGCGGAAAGCGAGATCGAGGTCCGGCCATAGCCGCCCGCGAACCCGTTCGTCGCCGCAAGGTGCATCTGACGCCTTGAATAAGAAGCGGCAGCCTCGACCTGGGTAATGCCTTGCGTGGCAAGCGCAGCCGCCTCGACCGCACGGGCCGAGGCTTCCAGCGCTGCTGGTCCCGGCTCGGGTGAGGGATCGGCAAGATCCAGCGCGCCCGCGTCCCAGCCGATAGCCAGATCTCCCGCCTCGGCCAGGCCGGCGTGCGGATCCTCCGGTGCTTCACGCGCCATGGCGACGGCGCGTTCGGCCAGGGCCTGGATCGTACCGGGCGAGGTGTCGGACGCCGAAACGCAGGCCTGCCGTCTGCCCATCAGCACGCGCAGCCCGATCTCTGTTCCCTCGGACCGTTCAGCCTGTTCCAGCGCGCCCCTGCGGATTTCGATGGATAGCGCGGTGCCGGATACCGCCAGCGCGTCGGCGCTTTCGGCGCCGGCGCGGCGGGCCGAGTCAAGCAGGGCCGAAGTCAGGTCGGAAAGGCTGGCGGTCATGGCATTGTCCCGGTTGGTGTCGGGCTGAGGTAGTCCTGCCCGCGCCCCGGTGCAAGGCCAGAGCGCCCGACCATCCGGTCACTGCAGTTGCTGGCCATTGGCAAAAAGACCACCATCCTTGAACTCGATCACCGAGGTCACCTCGTCCGCTGCGGCGCCCGGCCTTGTGAACATGCCCAGCATCATCCGCGCACCCATCGCCTGGTCGTCGGGCAGAAGGCCCATCGCGATAAGATTGTCGATCAGCTTGCTCACGCCCTTGATATCGACGTTGATCGTGCCGGTCGGCGCTGGCATCCCCTCGAAGCTCACCAGGTCCGCATTGTCGAAGGTCAGCGCCCCGGTTGCGCCGATCTCGGCCCCCGCAGCCCGCAGAAGAACCTGCGTCAGGTCAAGAGTGTTCAGCTCTCCGGGGGGCTCTACCCCTTCCATCTGGACCGCAGGGTCCATGATGTCCTGCAGCCAGCGGCCGGTTCCCTTGGCGTCCAGGATGAAGGTCGCCGGGTCACGCGACAGCGTTGCGGCCGGGTCGAACAGACCCCAGACCTCTTCCGAGACCGTCAGGTCAACGATCTTGGTCAGGAAAGCGAAATCCTGCGGCGTCTCGGATTTCGAGGCCGGCATCAGCACGTTGAAGCCGGTCTCGGCAAAGCCCACCACGACTTCGGGGAAGGGAATCTCGGCGCCCGAGAGGGTGAAGCTGGCTCCTTTCAGCGTGGTGCCGTAGTTCACGCGGGCCTTGTCCACCGCCAGAACGAAATCGCCGCCGGTTGCAGTGCCTTGCAGCACGGTTGGCCCGGCCTGCTCGACAACGTTGACGCTGATCGACATACCGCCGAACGTCATCGCCGATTCTGTGGTGAAACCGTTGTTCAGGGCCGTCGCCATGTTGGCCATGACCTCCGCCCCAAGGAAATTGCCGTTGGTTTCGCCCTTTAGGTCGGCCAGAGAGACCGCCACCGTCCCGCTGCCGCCGCCTTCAGGGTTGATCCCCGAGATGTTCAGCGCAAGCGCCTTGGCGGCAAAGGCACTGTCAAGTTCGGTCGTTTCGCCCGTGCGCTTGACGGTATAGCTTGCCGACGTGTCGGTCATCGCAAGGCTGGCCTCGGTGTCCTGCACCGCGCCGGATTGATCCTTGATCTCGTCCAGTGTGACGGCAACGGTCGGCGCCGTGAAGTCATAGGTTGTCTCGGTGGCCGATCCACCCGCCGTGATCACCAGACCTGGCTGGGCCACGGTGAGCTTGATCGCGGACGGACCCTCCTCGCTCGCCGGGAAGGCCAGGTTCATCGGATAGCTGTCGGACATAGTGACGGCCACCGTGCCATCGCCATTGTCGGCAAAGCTCATCTTGTCGATGCTGGCGGAAAAGCTGCCGCCAAGGTCATCCTTGTAGGTCAGTACCAGGCCGGTCACGTCCAGCGCATCGCCGGTCTGCGCCGCGCTGTCGAATGTCAGCTGCTGGCCCGCGGCCGTGACCAGCGCCTGCCAGTTGGTCCAGACTTCCTCGGGGGTCACCTCGGCGCGGGCGGCTTCCGCGGAAAGCACAAGCAGAAGCGCGGTGGTGCAGGCCAGCGTCCGGGTCATGGGGAATGCCTTTCCGGTTGAATTGGATGCTGCATCCTTTCTATCACCTGCGGAAGCGTCAAGGGATTCCGGGATGCGTGCGGGTCGGGAAAGGCAGAGGTGCTGACATGATCAACGTGAATCGGGATGGGGGTTGCCTGATCCTGCGGATTTCCAGGCCCGCGAAAGCCAACGCCCTGACCAAGGCGATGCTGCGCGACCTGCGCGCCGCCGTCGACGGATCGGGTGCGGCAGCACTGATCCTGACCGGCGAGGGCGCGGTGTTCTCGGCCGGGGCCGATCTGCAAGAGATGGCGGCCGGGCTGGGAAAAAGCCCCGACTGGGAGGCGCTGTCCGCAGCTGTCGCCGACTACCCGGGCCTGACCATTGCCGCGCTGAACGGCACTTTGGCCGGGGGGGCGATGGGCATGGCACTCGCCTGCGACCTGCGCATCGCGGTGCCAACGGCAACGTTCTTCTATCCGGTGCTGCGACTTGGCCATCTGCCGCAGCCCTCGGACCCCGGGCGTCTGGCCGCGCTGGTCGGCCCGTCGCGGGCACGGATGATCCTGCTGGCCGGGCAAAGGATCGGGGCCGAAGAGGCGTTGGCCTGGGGCTTGATCGACAGGGTCGTCCCGCCCGAAGCCTTGATGGATGCCGCCAAGGCCCTTGCCGCCGATGCGCTGGCGGCCGATCAAGGGCACCTGCAGACGCTGAAGCGGATGACAAAGGGGGAAAGGCCATGAGCCACGGCTATGAAGGTGGGCGGTTGAACCTGCCCTTTGTCGGCATCGCGACTTTCGGCAAGAACCCCTATCAGCCGGACTGGTCGAAGATCGACGCCGATTTCGCCATCCTTGGCGCGCCCTTCGACTTTGGCACCCAGTGGCGCGCAGGCGCGCGGTTCGGGCCACGGGGGATTCGCGATGCCTCGACCCTGTTTTCCTTCGGCCACGCCGGGGCCTATGACCACGAGGATGACATCACCTATCTGGAAGGCGTCCGCATCGTGGATATCGGCGATGCCGACATCATCCACACCGATACCGAAACCAGCCATGCCAATATCGAGGCCGGAGTCCGCGCCATCCTTGCGGCTGGTGCCGTCCCGGTGGTCTTGGGCGGTGATCATTCGATCAACATCCCCTGCATCCGCGCCTTCGCGGGCCGGCCGATCCACATCGTCCAGATCGACGCGCATCTCGACTTTGTCGATGTCCGCCACGGGGTGCGCCACGGCCACGGCAACCCGATGCGCCGCGCCGCAGAACAGGATCATGTGACCGGACTTTCCCAGCTTGGCATCCGCAACGTCAGTTCCACCGCGAAAGAGGGATACGAGGCCGCCCGCGCCATGGGGTCTGACATCCTGTCGGTCCGCCAGGTCCGCAAGCTGGGGGTAGAGGCGGTTCTGGCCCGCATTCCGCCAGGGGTGGACTACTATCTGACGCTGGACATCGACGGCTTCGACCCCTCCATCGCGCCGGGAACCGGGACGCCCTCGCATGGCGGATTCCTCTATTATGAGGTGCTGGAGCTGATCGACGGATTGACACGGCAAGGCCGGATCACCGGGATCGACCTGGTCGAGGTCGCGCCCGATTGCGACCACTCCGGCACGACGACAATCCTTGCAGCGCAGATCCTTCTGAACACCATCGGGCGGATCGCGCACCGGGCAAAGGGCTGACGCTTGGACGCGCTGGTCATCGGGGCGGGCCCGGCCGGGCTGATGGCCGCAGAAGAGCTTGCGGCTGTCGGTCTGAAGGCCGTGATCTGCGAGGCAAAGCCCTCGATCGGGCGCAAGTTCCTGATGGCCGGGAAGTCCGGGCTGAACCTGACCAAGGATGAACCGCTTGAGGCGTTCCTTGTCCACTACGACTGTCCGGCCCTGCATCCTATGCTGCGTAGTTTCGGCCCGGCCGAGGTGCAGGACTGGTGCCGCGCCCTGGGACAAGAGGTCTTTACCGGCTCGTCCGGACGGGTGTTTCCACTGGCGATGAAGGCCTCGCCCCTGTTGCGCGCCTGGGCAGAGAGGCTGGCGGGCAGCGGGGTTGAGTTTCGCACCCGCTGGCGCTGGGCGGGGTTCGACGGCACGGCTTTGCGCTTCGACACCCCCGCCGGTTCTGCGGTGCTGACCCCGAAGGTCACCGTCCTGGCGCTGGGCGGGGCAAGCTGGCAGCGATTGGGATCGGACGGCGCCTGGGCGCCCTGGCTTGCGGCGCGGGGCGTCGGGATCACACCCTGGCAACCGGCGAACATGGGTTTTCGGGTCGACTGGTCGGCGAAGATGGCGCCATTCTTCGGCCAGCCGGTGAAGGGTGTCGCGCTCAGCGCCGGCGGGCAGCGCGGGCGGGGCGAGTTCGTCCTCTCGGCCCGAGGGGTCGAGGGCGGCGGGATCTACGCCCTCAGCCGGGCACTTCGAGACGGTGCGCAGCTTGACCTCGACCTGCTGCCCGATCTTTCGGAAGCCGAGATTTCGCAGCGGCTGGCCGGGGCAAGGCCGGGCGAAAGCGCGGTCAACCGCTTGCGCAAGCTGGGGCTGTCGCCGGTTCAGGTCGCGCTGGTGATGGAATTCGCGCGCGACGCTCCATTTGCGGCGCTGAAGCGGCTGCCGATCCCGCTGGCCGGTCCAAGTCCGCTGGACGAGGCGATCTCGGTCGCCGGCGGGGTAGACTGGGGATCCGTCACCGAAGGGCTGGAGTTGAAGGCCCTGCCGGCAACCTTCGTCTGTGGCGAGATGCTGGACTGGGAGGCCCCGACCGGCGGATACCTGCTGACCGCCTGCTGGGCCACGGGGCGCTGGGCCGGGCGGGCGGCCGCGCGATCACTGCTGCGTGACGTCACGGCAGGGTGAATGGACGCGGGCGCCCACATGACCCAGCCTTTCCGGGACCAGAGGGGTGAATCATGGTGAAACTTGCAGCGGTGCTGATGCTGTGCCTGACCGGCGCAGCGGTGGCGGAAGAACAGAAAGCGGTTGTCGCAGGCGGCTGTTTCTGGTGCGTCGAATCGGATTTCGAGGATCTGCCCGGGGTCTTGAACGCAGTGTCGGGCTATACCGGTGGCGCAAGCGAGAACCCGACTTACAAGAACCACGCCGGCCACTATGAGGCTGTCGAGATCACCTTTGACGACGCGGTGATCTCTTATGACACGCTGATCGCCAATTTCCTGCGGTCGGTCGATGTGCTGGACGCGGGCGGGCAGTTCTGCGACCGGGGAAAAAGCTACCGTACGGCGATTTTCGCGCAGGACGCTTCGCAGCGCGAGGCGGCGAAGGCTGCACTGGCCGAAGCCGAGGCGGCACTGGGGGCTAAGATCGTAACGCCAGTCCTGAAGGCCGGGCGGTTCTGGGTCGCCGAGGACTATCACCAGAACTACTCGAAGGGTGACGGGATCATTCTGACCCGCGCGGGACCGAAGAAGCAGTCGAACGCCTACAAGTTCTATCGTAAGTCCTGCGGCCGCGACGCACGGATAAAAGATCTCTGGGGCGCCGCTGCGTTTCCCTGAAGGCCCCGGCGGCGCGCCCTGCTGTCCGGACAAGGCCCCTCTCCGTGTCGTGGCCCTTTCATTGCCTGTGGGATCACGCCTGTGGCCCCTGCAGGCAGTGCGTACGGCAGGTCTGTTGCCGCGCGACAATCACGCGGAAAACCCCCACGGCTTGCTGACACCCTTCGGGCCCCGTGCGGCGCGATCGCGTGCCGCGCAGCCTCACGCGCTATGGCGAGTCGAGACGGCGAAGCATCCAATCCAGGCCCGATGAAACGGAAAGCGCAGGTTTCGCTGGCGTTCAGCCGGTCGAACGGCGGATCAGCAGCTCGGGTGAAATGACGATCCGCGCGCGGGTGTCCTGACGGCCTGCCAGCACATCCAGGATCAACCCGGCGGTGCGCGCTCCGATTTCGCGCGGGAAGGGGTTGATCGTGGTCAGCGCGGGGACAGCGATCCCGGCAATCTCGTAATCGCCGAAACCGGCGATCCACAGCCGCCCCGGCACCTCGACCCCGCGCCGCTGGCACTCGGTCAGGGCACCGAAGGCCGAAAGGTCGGAAACGCAGATCACCGCCTGGGTGTCGGGTAGGGTCTCGATCAGACGGCCCATCGCCTCGGCCCCTTCGCGCATCGAAATGGGCGGCGCCCCGGCGGCGATCAGCCGGGTGGCGTCCAGCCCCTGCGCCTGCATCGCCGCGATGAACCCGGCGCGACGGTCGGCCCCCCTTGTGTCGCGGCTGGTATCGCCGCCGATGAAGGCGATCCGGGTCAGGCCCTGGGCGACGAAATGATCCACCATACCGCGCACCGCGGCCGCGTTGGAAAAGCCGATGACATGGCCGATCGGGTCTTCGGGCAGGTCCCAGGTCTCGATCACCGGGATGCCGGCGTTTTCCAGCATCCGCCGGGCGCGCGGGGTGTGGCGGCCCCCCGTGACGACAATGGCTTCCGGGCGACGGCGCAGGAACTGTTCGATCAGGCGCTCTTCCTCGACCATGTCATAGTCGGTGTAGCCCAGCAGGATCTGCAACCCGCGCGGCTTCAGCCCCTCGGACAGCCCGCGCACGGTTTCGGCGAAATTGGCATTGTTGATCGACGGAATGGTGACGGCGATAAAGTCCGTCCGTTGCGACCGCAGGCTTGAGGCCGTGCTGTCAAAGACATAACCCAGATCGTCCGCCGCCTTCAGGATCGCATCGCGGGTGGCGTCGCTGACCGAGCTGTCGGTCTTGAACGCCCGGCTGACCGTCATCGGCGAGACACCGGCAAGGCGGGCGACATCGGCCATCGTGGGGGACTTGCGGGCGCTGCTCATCGGGCCTTGGTATCGTTACCGCGCATGAAAATCCAGCTTTGCGGGTCAGGTCGGGCCGAATCTCAGCGCTGTGGTGATGTGATGGTGGATGCGCCCGGTGAAGAAGCGGCCAAGGACCGTTTCGGTCGCGGCGCGGCCCTCCTTGCGGATCGGGTGGTCAAGGAAGGCGTCCACCGTGGCGCGGTCCGGCCAGTCGATCGCCAGGATCAGCGGAAACTCCGGCGCGCCTTCGTCCCGGTCGTCGGCGAAGGTGACATGGATCGCCAGCGCACCGGGAAAGCGGCGCCAGACGGGCAGGATCTCGGCCAGAACGGCGTCGCGGAAGGCCTGCCTCTGGCCCGGGGCAAGGGTGCCCTCGAAAAGCGCATAGCGGGTGATCATCGGGAAATGTCCTTTCGCGGTCCTTTGAAGAACTCCATGAGGGCGGCCTGATCCTCGCCGCCAAGGCCCGCTGCGGTCAGCATGCGGTGAATTTCGGCGCAAAGCGCGGTCAGGGGCATGGGCGTGTGGGTCAGGCGCGCAAGGTCGGCAGCCCCGTTCAGGTCCTTGACCATGTTGTCGATCCGCCCGGTGCGGCGATAGTCGCGCGCGGCAAAGCGGGGCATGTATTCCTGCAGGATCGCGCTGTCGGCGCGGCCACCCCGCAGCGCCTGCGGGATCATCGCGGCATCGACCCCCGCCGCTTCGGCCAAAGCCGTCGCCTCGGCCACGGCCAGAAAGCCAAGCCCGCACAGGACCTGATTGATCAGCTTGGTGGTCTGGCCCGCCCCCGCCCCGCCCATCCGGGTCTGGTTCGAGGCGACCTTGCAAAGGATCGCCTGCGCGGCGGCCACAGCCTGGGGTTCGCCGCCCTGCATCAGGGTCAGCTCTCCTGTTGCCGCCTTGGGGATGCCGCCGGATAACGGGCTGTCCACCCAGTGCAGCCCCCGTGCGGCGGCGTCGGCGGCAAGGGCCTTGGTCGCCTCGGGGTCGACCGAGGACATGTCGATGATCAGCGTGCCGGGCGCTGCCCCCTCGGCGACGCCACCGGGACCGAAGACGGCAGCGCGGACGATATGGGGCGCGTTCAAGGACAGGATGACCGCCCGCGCACCTTGTGCAGCGGCAGCGGCGGACGCAGCGGCGACGGCCCCTGCGGCTACCAGCGGCGCGAGCTTTGCCGGATCGAGGTCGAAGACCTGAAGCCGGGTGCCCGTCGCCACCAGCCGCGCGCCGATGGCCCCGCCCATGGCCCCCGCGCCGATCAGGGCAATCTTGTCGGTCATGGGCGCACTCCTTGGGCGGCGGCGGCGATGATGGCATCCAGCGGCTGGTCGATGTCGAGAACCAGGGCCTCACCTGGTCCGGGGGGTTCCAGCGCGGCGAACTGGCTGTCCAGAAGGCTTGTCGGCATGTAATGCCCGCTGCGCGCGGCCATGCGGGTGGCGATCACCTCGCGGCTGCCGCTCAGGTAGATGAACCGCACCGGACCGCCCGCCCCCGTGCGCAGGCGGTCCCGGTAGGCGCGGCGCAGGGCCGAACAGCCGACGATGACGGGGGCGCCCGTCGCCAGCACCCCGGCCACCCGGTCCAGCCAGGGCCAGCGATCGGCATCGGTCAGCGGCACGCCCGCGCGCATCTTTTCCACGTTTGCCGGCGGATGCAGGTCATCGCCGTCGCGGTAGGGGATGCCCAGGCGGGCCGCCAGCCCCTCACCGACCGAGGATTTGCCGCAGCCCGACACCCCCATGATGACGACGCGAAGATCGGGGCGTTGGCTCACAACGAGGCCGTGATGCCGCCGTCGACATACAGGATGTGGCCATTGACGAAGCTGGCCGCGTCCGAGGCAAGGAAGATGCAGGCGCCCTGAAGCTCGTCCACCTGGCCCCAGCGCCCGGCGGGGGTGCGCTTTTCCAGCCAGGCGGAAAAGGTCGGGTCGGCGACAAGGGCCGCGTTCAGCGGCGTGTCGAAATAGCCGGGTGCAATGGCGTTGCAGTTCAGCCCGTATTTCGCCCAATCGGTCGCCATGCCCTTGGTCAGGTTGCCGACCGCGCCTTTTGTCGCCGTGTAGGGCGCGATCGACGGGCGGGCGAGCGCGGTCTGCACCGACGCGATGTTGATGATCTTGCCCGAACCCCGCGCAATCATGTGCCGCGCAACCGCCTGGCCGACATGGAACACGCTGGCGATGTTGGTCTGCAACAGCCGCTCGAACGCGTCGGCAGGGAAATCCTCCAAAGGTGCGCGGTGCTGCATCCCGGCGTTGTTCACCAGGATGTCGATGGGCTTGCCCCCGGCCTCGAACGCATCCACCGCCGCGCGCACGCCGTCATGGTCGGTCGCA
Source organism: Rhodobacterales bacterium (assembly GCA_031409795.1). Lineage (GTDB taxonomy): Bacteria > Pseudomonadota > Alphaproteobacteria > Rhodobacterales > Rhodobacteraceae > Tabrizicola. The sequence continues at coordinate 17,285 of JANNXX010000064.1, read as the reverse complement.
TCGAAGGCCAGCGTTTCCGCCCCCGGAATGCGCGCGGCGGCGGCGGCCAGCTTGACCGTGTCCCGCCCGTTCAGCACCACCTGCGCGCCCGCAGCGGCCAGCCCTTCGGCCAGCGCAAAGCCGATCCCTTGCGACGACCCGGTGATCAGCGCCCGCCGCCCCGTCAGATCGAAAAGCCGGTATCCCAAGGTCTGCTTCCTTTCAGTTCGCTCTCGACAAGCGTGGCCTCCCCTGTTTATGTTATCGTTAACATCACCTGTCAACCCGGGATCGGAACACCGAATGACCAAGCCCCATGTCCTGCAAGTCGGCCCCTACCCGGAATGGGATCAGGTGCCACTGGATGCCGCCTTTCACATGCACCGCTGGTGGGAGGCTGCGGACAAGGACGCGCTTCTGGCACGGGTCGGCCCGGACATCCGCGCGATTGCCACGCGCGGTGACCTTGGGGCGTCCGAGGCGATGATCGCAGCCTGTCCGAATCTGAAGATGATCTCGGTCTTTGGGGTGGGCTACGATTCGGTGCATCTGCCGACCTGCAAGGCGCGCGGGATCAGCGTCAGCAACACGCCGGACGTGCTGACCGAGGATGTCGCCGATCTGGCCGTGGCCATGCTGCTGTCGCTGGTGCGCCGGATCGGGCCGGGTGAGGCTTGGGTCCGCTCGGGCGACTGGGCTGCCAAGGGCGTGCCGCCCCTCACGCGCAAGGTCTCGGGCACCAGGGCGGGGATCCTTGGGCTGGGGCGGATCGGCATGGCGATCGGACAGCGCTTGCGGGGCTTTGGCATGGACATTGCCTATTCTGCCCGCGGCTCGAAACCGGGGGCAGAGGGTTGGACCTATCTGCCCGACGCGGTCGCGCTGGCGGAACGGTCGGATCACCTGTTCGTCGCTCTCGCGGCGACCCCCGAGACCCGCCACATCGTCAACGCCCGCGTCTTGCAGTCGCTGGGGCCGGACGGGACCGTGATCAACATCAGCCGCGCCGCGAACGTGGACGAGATTGCCCTTCTGGACGCGCTGGAAGGTGGCAGGATCGCCGGGGCGGCGCTGGACGTGTTCGAGGGCGAGCCGAACCTGAACCCCCGCTTCCTGACCGCACCAAACGTGCTTTTGCAGCCGCACCACGGCTCGGGCACGGTCTATACGCGTCAGGCGATGGGCAAGCTGCTGCGCGACAACCTGACCGCGTATTTCGCGGGCCAGCCGCTGCTGACGCCGGTGCTGTAAATGCGCGCAATCGTCATCCACGCCGCCCGTGACCTGCGGATCGAGGACCGCGCCGATGAGGCCATGGGTCCGGGCCAGCTGCGCCTGCGGCTGGCGACCGGCGGGGTCTGCGGGTCGGACCTGCACTACTACAACCACGGCGGCTTCGGCGCGGTGCGGCTGCGCGAACCGATGATCCTCGGGCATGAGGTGTCGGCCTATGTCGAGGATGCAGGCGATACGGCCTTCACCAAGGGCCAGCTGGTTGCCGTGTCCCCCAGCCGGCCCTGCGGCGGGTGCAAGTTCTGTCTGGAAGGCCTGCCGAACCATTGCCTGAACATGCGCTTTTACGGCAGCGCGATGCCGTTCCCACACATTCAGGGCGCGTTCCGCGAAAGCCTTGTCGCCGATGCCAGCCAATGCGTCGATGCCACCGGTTTGACGGCAGGTGAAGCGGCGATGGGCGAACCCCTGGCCGTCACCCTGCACGCCACCACGCGGGCCGGGGGAATGCTGGGCAAGCGTGTCCTTGTCACCGGCTGCGGGCCCATAGGGGTCCTCTCGATCCTTGCCGCCCGCCGCGCCGGGGCGGCCGAGATCGTGGCGACCGACCTTTCCGACTTCACCCTTGCCCTTGCCCGCAAGCTGGGCGCGGACCGGGTGATCAACACCGGGGCCGAACCGGAGGCGCTGGCCGCCTACGGCGCGGACAAGGGCAGTTTCGACGTGCTTTACGAATGTACCGGCGTCGCGGCAGCCCTGGCTGGCGGGATCACGGCCTTGCGTCCGCGCGGGGTTGTCCTGCAACTGGGCCTGGGCGGCGACATGACCCTGCCAATGATGGCCATCACCGCGAAAGAGCTGGAGCTGCGCGGGTCCTTCCGCTTTCACCCCGAATTCGCGGTGGGCGTCGGGCTGATGCAGAAGGGGCTGATCGACGTGAAGCCGCTGATCACCCACACGGTCGGGTTGGATCAGGCCGAAGCGGCCTTCCGGCTGGCCAGCGACCGAAGCCAGGCGATGAAGGCGCAGATCGTGTTTTCGGGTTAAGGCGTGGCGGTGGCGCCGATGGCGGCAAGCGCGGCCTCGGCGACCTCCACATCCTGCGCACCACTCCCTGATCCCACACCGATCCCGCCCAGCAGCACCCCGTTCCGCCAGATCGGCAAGCCTCCGGGCAGGCCGGTCATCGTGCCTTCGGTCGCGACGGCAATCGTCACCCGCACCGCCTCGGGCAGCGCGGCCGAGGGCCTGCCGGTCGAGGCCGCCGTCTGCGCTTTGGCCCGGGCCGACCGCAGCGACAGCACCCGCGACCCCGCCATCCGCAAGACCGCCAGATCCACCGCCGAGGGATCGACGATCACGATGCATTGCGGCTGGCTCATGGCTTGCGCCTTTCCCACGCCTGCGTGCAACATGGCCAGAAGGGCGGCGTCGGTCAGCCGTTCGGTGGCATGGGTGATCTGCATGGGTTGGCCCTTCGGTTTGACGCCTCGCTGTGGTAACGATAACAATTAACGGAAGGGGAGGGACGTGTCATGTCATTCTTCGAGGTCCACGATCCGGCCTTCGGGGCCTATGTGCTGGGCAATGCCCCCGTCAAGCGCCTGGCAACCGGGTTCGATTGGGTCGAAGGGCCGGTCTGGTTCGGCGACCTTGGCTGCCTCTTGTTCTCCGATATCCCGTCGAACCGCATCCTGCGCTGGACGGAAGACGGCGTGACCACCTTCCGCAACCCGTCGAACTATTCGAACGGCCACACCCGCGACCGTCAGGGGCGGCTGGTCAGTTGCGAGCACGGGCTGCGCCGTGTCACCCGCACGGAATGGGACGGGACGATCACCGTTCTTGCCGATGGCTTCGACGGCAAGCCCCTGAACAGCCCCAATGACGTGATCGCGGCCCGCGATGGCACGATCTGGTTCAGCGATCCGCACTACGGAATCCTGTCGGACTACGAAGGCTTCCGGTCCCCTCAGGAACTGCCTTGCTCGGTCTACCGCCTGGACCCCTCCGGCACGGTCGAGGCGGTCATCACCGACATGGCCTGCCCGAACGGTCTGGCCTTCAGCCCCGACGAATCCCGGCTTTACGTCGCCGACACGGGCCGGATGTTCCAGTCGGACCCCCAGCATATCCAGGTCTATGACATGGTGGCGGGGCGCCCGGTGAATGGCCGGCACTTTCACACCATCAGCCCCGGCTGCGCCGACGGCATCCGCTGCGACAGCGACGGCAACCTCTGGTCGTCGGCCGCCGACGGGGTGCATTGCATCGCCCCGGACGGGCGCCTCATGGGCAAGATCCTGGTGCCGGAACCGGTGTCGAACCTGTGCTTCGGCGGTCGCGCCAAGCACCGGCTTTTCATCACCGCGACAACCGGAGTCTATTCGGTGATCCTCAACAGGAACGGAGCGCAATGGCCATGAAGACGCCAGAGAACGGGCCAGAGAACGGGCCAACAATCGGGCTGGTCGGCCTTGGCACGATGGGGTCCGCCCTCGCGCTGAACATCGCCGAAAAGGGTTTTCCCATCGCGGTCTGGAACCGGACGGGTCAGGTCACCCGCGATTTCCACGCAAGCGCCGGGGATCTGGCCGGGCGCATTACGCCGACCCAGACGCTGGCCGAACTGGTCGCCGCGATCAAACCGCCCCGCGCGATCATCCTCATGGTCCCGGCCGGCGCGGCCGTCGATGACCAGCTTGCCGCCCTGACACCGCACCTTGGCCCCGACGATCTGGTGATCGACGCCGGCAACGCGAATTTCCACGATACCAACCGTCGCAGCGCCGCCGGACTGCCGTTCCGCGTCATGGGGATCGGCGTCTCAGGCGGCGAGGACGGTGCCCGCCATGGCCCGGCGATCATGGCGGGCGGCCCGGTAAAGGACTGGGCACGCATGGCTCCGGTCCTGCACGCGATTGCCGCGCGGGCCGAGGATGGCAGCCCTTGCGCAGATCACATGGGGCCTGCGGGGGCTGGGCATTTCGTCAAGGCGGTCCACAACGGCATCGAATACGCCGACATGCAGATGATCGCCGAAACCTATGGCGTGATGCGCGACGGGCTGGGCATGGGCGCGCCCGCCATCGGGGCCACCTTCGTGCGGTGGAACGAAGGCGTCCTGCGGTCCTACCTAGTCGAGATTTCGGGCAAGGTCGCCCTTGCCGACGATGTCCCTTCGGGCGGGCCGCTGCTTGACGTGATCCTGGACGCGGCGGGGCAGAAGGGCACCGGGCGCTGGACCGTGATCGAAGCGCAGAACCTTGGCACGCCGATCCCGGTGATCGAAGCGGCGGTGATGGCGCGCAACGTCTCGGCCCGGTTGGCGGAACGGGCGGCGGGCGAGGCGGTGTTCGGCAAGGCGACGTCCCGGGTCGACGGGCTGTCGCCGGATGACCTGGAGCAGGCCCTGATCGCCGGAAAGATCCTGTGCTATGCGCAGGGCTTTGCGATGATGACCGCAGCGGGTGCCGAGTTCGGCTGGGCGCTGAACATGCCGGCCATCGCGCGGGTGTGGCGGGCGGGCTGCATCATCCGGTCGGCCATGCTGAACGACATGGCTAAAGCCCTGGCCGATGACCCGGGCCGCAACCTGATGCTGGCGCCGTTCTTTGCCGATCACCTGCGCCGGTCAGTGCCGGCCTTGCGGCATGTCGTGGCGGCGGGGGCGCTGCACGGGCTTGCCTGCCCTGCATTGGCCTCGGGCCTGGCGTGGTTCGACCTGATGCGCACTGCGCGCGGCACCGCCAACATGATCCAGGCGCAGCGCGATTTCTTCGGCCTGCACGGGTTTCAGCGGCTGGACGGGCGTGACCTGCCGCATGGGCCCTGGGCAACGCTGGGCTAGCCGGTCTCGCCCGGGACCAGCCGGGTGGGCACCACCGTGACCTCCTGCCCCGCTTCGCCCTTCAGGCGCGCGACCAGCGCCTCGGCGGCGGCCTTGCCGATTGCCGTGGTCGGCACCACCGTGGTCGTCAGCCTGCGCGGCAGGATCGAGGCCGCTTCCATCCCGCCCCAGCCGGCAATGCCGATGTCCTCGGGCACCCGAAGGCCATGGGCCCGCGCGTAGGCCAGACCGCCGATCGCCATCTCGTCGTTGTGGAAGTAGACGACATCCAGCGCGGACTGCCGGCCAAGCAGCGTCTCAAGCCCGTAGTAACCGGCGTAAAAGCCCGGCATGTCCTGCAGCACTTCGCGGGCCACCAGCGGATGCCCGGCGCGGGCAAGGGTGGCCTCGAACCCCTCCAGCCGCGCCGCGCCCATCACATCTGCGCGGGCCAGCGCACCGACATATCCCGCACGCCGCCTGCCGCGCCGCAGCAGGAATTGCCCCATCTCGGCCCCGCAATCGTAGTGCGAAAAGCCGACGGACATGTCGATGGGGCTGGTCGTCAGGTCCCAGATTTCCACCACCGGCCCGGTCGCGCTGCGCAGCAGGTCAACAGTGCCGGGCGTGTGGGTGCGCCCCGACAGGATCAGCCCGGCCGGGCGCCAGGCGATGACCTGCCTGATCCAGGCCTCTTCCTCGGCGGCGGAATGGTTGTTGGCGCCGATCATCAGCTGGTAGCCCAGCCGCGACAGGGCGCGGTCCACCCCGTCCAGCACCTGCCCGAACAGCCCCGAGGTCAGCCGGGGCACGCACATGCCAACCAGCGTGCCGGCCTGATCCGCGCCAAAGGCAGCCGCAAGCCGGTTGGGCACATAGCCCAGCCGCTGAGCGACCGTGACCACCCGGTCCCGCGTGTCGTCGGAAAACCCCGTGCCACCGCGCAAGACGCGGCTGACCGTCATCTTCGACACCCCGGCTGCCCGGGCGATGTCCTGGAGATTCGCTTTCATTCGCCAGCTTCCTTGGGAAAGGGGATAGACATGTTATCGATAACTTTCCGCTTGACATGACCCACGTCCAGGACCACGCTAACCTACGTTACCGGTAAACCTGACGCAAGATCGGGCAGGCCGCGACGTCCAGGGAGGAACCGCCATGCAACCGTCGTCTGACGGCCTGTTCTTTGACCGCGTCGTCAAGTCCTTTGGCGGCACGCTGGCGCTCAAGGGCGTGTCGCTGACGGTTGGCCGGGGCGAGATCGTCGCCCTTCTGGGCGAAAATGGTGCTGGAAAGTCCACGCTGATCAAGGTGCTGGGCGGCATCCACCGGCCCGACGAAGGGGGCGTGCGGATCGACGGGATTCCCTACGCCCATGAGGCAGGCAAGTCGGGCGGGCAGAAGGTGGCCTTCATCCACCAGGACCTCGGCCTGATCGAATGGATGAGCGTGGCCGAAAACATCGCCCTGGCGCTGGGCTATGCGCGCCGCGGCCGCAGGATCGACTGGCCGGCCACCGAGGCGGCGGCGGATGCGGCGCTGCGTCTGGTCGAGGCCGAGTTCTCCGCCACGGCCCGCGTGTCCAGCCTGACCCGGACGCAGAAATCGCTGGTCGCGATTGCCCGCGCCCTGGCCGCCAGCAGCGATTTCCTGGTTCTGGACGAACCCACTGCCAGCCTGCCCGCCGACGAGGTGGAACGGCTTTTCGCGGCCTTGCGCCCCCTGAAGGCCAAAGGCGTCGGCATGATCTACGTCAGCCACCGGCTGGACGAGATCTTTCGCATCGCCGACCGCGTGGCCGTGCTGCGTGACGGGCAGATGGTCGGCATGCGCCCCATCGACCACACCACGCCGGAAGAGCTTGTCAGCCTGATCGTCGGCCGCAAGGCGCGCGAAATCGCCCGGCCCGCCGTGCTTGAAGGCCCGGCGATCCTGACAGTCGACGGCCTTGCCACACCGGCTGTCGGCCCGGTCAGCTTCGCGATCCGGCGGGGAGAGCTTCTGGGCCTTGCCGGGCTGCGCGGAGCCGGACACGAAGATATCGGCCGGGCGCTCTTCGGGGTGATCCCCCATGCCGGTCGCGTCAGCCTGGACGGCAAGACCCCTGATCTGACCTCGGCGCAGTCCGCGATGCGGTCAAGGATCGGCCTGGTGGCGCGCGACCGGATCGGCGAAAGCGTGGCCCCCGGCCTTGCGATCCGCGAGAACGCCTTCCTAAACCCCTCGGCGACCGGGCGGCGCATGCTGTCTGTCCTTTCAGCCGGCCGCGAAGACGCGATGGCCCAGGCGATCGGTCGGCGCGTCGGCCTGTCACCGAACGACCCGACCCTGGCAATCGAGGCCTTGTCCGGCGGCAACCAGCAGAAGGTTGTGGTCGGCCGCTGGCTCGACTCCGGGCGCCGCTTGCTGATCACCGAAGACCCGACGGCAGGCGTCGATGTCGGCGCCAAGGCCGAGATCTACCACCTTCTCTATCAGGCGCTGGCCAGCGGCATGGGTGTGCTTGTCGTCTCCACCGATTTCGAGGAGATCGCCGCGATCTGTCACCGCGCCATCGTGTTCAGCCGGGGCCTGCCCGTGGCCGAACTCGGCGGCGTCGAGCTTTCCACCGAATCGCTGATCCAGGCCGCCTCGGCCGGTGAAGCCGCCTGAGGACCTGCCATGCCCGGAATTGAATCGAACGCGGTCGAACCGACGAAGGACGAGCTTCGGGGCCTTTCGTCACTGCAAAAGGCGCTGCGGCTCGCGCCGACCTACGGGTTGGTCATCCTCATGCTGGGGCTGATCATTCTGTTCTCCATCCTTTTGCCCAACACTTTCCCGACCGTGCTGAACCTGCGATCCATCCTCAGCGACAAGGCGATCATCGCACTTCTGGCACTGGCCGCGATGATCCCGATGGTGGCGGGGCGCATCGACCTTACCGTCGGCTACGCAATCGTGCTGTGGCATATCCTGGCGATCAGCCTGCAGACGCTCTACGGCCTGCCCTGGCCGGTCGCGGTCGGGATCGTGCTGGTCCTTGGGGTGGTCACCGGGGCGCTGAACGGCCTGCTGGTCGAGGTCGCGCGGATCGACAGCTTCATCGCGACCCTTGGCACCGGCACCGTGCTTTATGCGCTGGCGCTGTGGCACACCGGCGGGCGGCAGATGGTCGGCACCCTGCCGGACGCCTTCTATGCCATCAACGGCACGTTCGTTTTCGGCCTGCCGATCACCGCCTATTACGTCCTGGTCATCACCTTGGCGCTGTGGGTCATCCTGGATTACACGCCCACCGGCCGCTACCTCTACGCCATCGGCGCCAACCAGCGCGCGGCCGAGCTGAACGGCATCCCCACCCGGAAATTCGTGATCGGGGCCTTTGTCGCCTCGGGCTTGCTGACCGCGCTGGCCGGGGTGCTTCTGGCGTCCAAGCTGCGGATCGGGCAGGCCTCGGTGGGGCTGGAGTTTCTGCTGCCGGCGCTGGTCGGGGCGTTCCTTGGATCGACCACGATCAAGCCGGGCCGGGTCAACGTCTGGGGCACAATTGTGGGCGTGATGATCCTGGCGGTCGGCATCTCGGGCATCCAGCAATTCGGCGGCAGTTTCTGGGTCGAACCGATGTTTAACGGCACGACGCTGCTGATCGCGATCGGCATCGCCGGATACGCGCAGCGCAAGAAGGGCGCGAAATCCAAGTAAGACAGCATCTTAGGGAGGAACCACCATGCTGAAACGGACCCTGCTTCACACACTCTTCGCCAGCACGATCCTGGCCGCGACCGGCCTGACGGCGCTTGCGCAAGAGGCCTTTGACGGCCCCACGACCGGCCCCAAAGCGGCCGAAGGCAAGACCATCGTCGTTCTTGCCGCCGACATGAAGAACGGCGGAATCCTGGGCGTCACCACGGGCATCGAGGAGGCTGCCGCCAAGATCGGCTGGACGGTCAAGGTGCTTGACGGGGCCGGGTCGGTGCAAAGCCGCTCGGCGGCCGTGGGTCAGGCGCTGGCACTGAACCCCGACGGCCTGGTGATCAACGGCTTCGACGCCGCTGAACAGGGTGCGGCCCTGGAAGGTGTCACGGCGGCAGGAATCCCGATGGTCTCGTGGCACTCGGGCCCGAAGATCGGCTGCGACGCGCCAGGCGGGATCTTCGCCAACGTCTCGACCGACGCGATGGACGTCTCGACCAAGGCGGCGGAATGGGCGTTGGCAGACGCGGGCGGCAAGCCAGGCGTGGTGATCTTCACCGACTCGACCTACACCATCGCCATCCTGAAGGCGGCCAAGCTGAAAGAGATCATCGAGGCTGGTGGCGGCACCGTCCTGCAATGGGTCGACACGCCCATCGCCGAAACCTCAACCCGGATGGGACCGCTGACCACGACGCTTCTGCAGCAGCACGGCGCCGCCTGGACGCATTCGCTGGCGATCAACGACCTGTACTTCGACTTCATGGGTCCGTCGCTGGCCGCTGCCGGGATCGACGGCAAGGGTGCGCCGAAGGCCGGGTCCGCCGGTGACGGGTCGGAGGCTGCCTTCCAGCGCATCCGCACCGGACAGTTCCAGGCGGTGACGGTGGCGGAACCCCTGAACCTGCAGGGCTGGCAGCTGGTGGACGAGCTGAACCGCGCGATTTCGGGTGAGGCCTGCTCGGGCTACATCACGGCACCGGCCCTGGTGACCGAAGAGGGCCTGTCCAACACCGAAGGCAACACCTTCGACCCGGACAATGGCTACCGCGAGGCCTATGCCGCGATCTGGGGCAAGTAGCAACCGCAACGCCGGGGTGCCGCCGCTGATGGTGGCGCCCCGCAGCTGAATGCTGATGTCACGACCCAAGCAGGTCGGCCATGACGGCGGCGGCGCTCTCGGGCTCCCCTTGGTCGATCGCCCTGATCAGGGCCTCATAGCGCCCGGCCCGCGCACCGGCCAAACCCTCGGGCGGCGCCGCACGATCCGCTGAAAGCTGGCTGAGAACGTGGTGCGCAACCCCGAATTCCAGGATCGCCGAGGATGCGCGCAGGAAGGGATTGCCCGAGGCCTCGGCCACGACGCGGTGGATCTCGAATTCGGCCAGGGCGAAGGGTTCGGGCTGGTGCGTCATCACGATGCGCTGGTTCATCCAGTAGTTCAGCAGTCGGATATGTTCGGATTCCCGGTGCCGGGCGGCCAGTCGGGCCGACTGGACCTCAAGACTTTCGCGTACGATGTGAAAGCCTTGCAGGAAGGCGGCGGAGGGGCCGCTCTCCAGCTTCCAGGCCAGAACCTGGCGGTCAAAGAGGTTCCAGCGCGACTGCGGCAGCACGCGGGTGCCAACCTTGGCGCGCGCCTCGACCAGGCCCTTGGCCTCCAGGGTCTTCAGGGCCTCGCGCAGGACCGTGCGCGACACGCCGAAGCGGTCCATCATTTCGGCGTCGTTCGGAAGGCTGGACCCTACGGGCATTTCCCCGGCCACTATCGCGCGGCCGACCTCGTTGATCACGTAAGAGTGGAAGTTGCGCGCCGCCAGCCGCCCGGAGAGCGTGCGGATCAGGCTTCCGGGTTCGCTCATGTGGCAAGGTCCAGGTGTTCAGGTTCTTCGCGGCCCGGCCCGGAAGACAAGCCGCTGCAACACGATGAACATAAACAAAAGCGCGCCGACGACAATCTTGGTCCACCAGCTGGAGAGCGTTCCGTCGAAGACGATGTAGGTTTGCACCAATCCTTGCAACATGACGCCGATGAACGTGCCTGCGACAAAGCCGTAGCCTCCGGTCAGAAGCGTGCCGCCGATGACGACAGCGGCAATGGCATCCAGCTCGACCCCCAGGGCATTCAGCGAATACCCGGCCGAGGTGTAAAGCGAGAAGACCACCCCGGCCAGCCCGGCCAGGAAGGACGACAGCGCATAAATCGTGATGGTCGTGCGGGCGACCGGCACCCCCATCAGCGCGGCCGAGGTCTCGGACCCGCCGATGGCATAGACGTTCGAACCAAACCTTGTGCGGTGGGCCAGAACGATCGCGACCGCGAAGACGGCAAGCATGATCATCCCCACCACGGTCAGCCGTCCACCTCCGGGCAGAAGGATGTAGCTTCTTGAGATCGCGGTGTAGAACGCATGCTCGATTCCTATGCTGTCGGGCGACAGGACCGACGCACCGCCACGCGCAAGGAACATTCCCGCCAGCGTCACGATGAAACTGGGCACCTTCAGGTAGTGGATCGCCGCCCCCATGATCGCCCCGAACAGGGTGGCGACGAACAGGGCGATGGCGAAGGCCACCAGCGGGTGGAGGTCCAGCCACATGATCAGGACGGCGATCAGAACCGTGGTGAAGCCGATGACCGCGCCGACCGACAGGTCGATCCCGCCTGACAGGATGACGAAGGTCATGCCAACGGCAGCGATGCCAAGAAAGGCGTTGTCGGTCAGGAAGTTGCCCAGCACGCGCGTCGAGAACATCGCCGGGTGCTGCAGGACCGCCAGCAGATAGGCGAACAGAAAGATCAGGGTGGTGGCCAACAAGGGCCGCAGGCTGCGGTTCATTTCGGGGTTCCGGTGGCAGGTCGGCGGCGGAAAAGCTGCGCCGACAGGGGCGATTGCAGGACAAGGATCACGATGATCACGGCGGATTTGACCACCAGGTTGAACTGCGGCGAAAAGCCCGAGATCAGGATGCCGGTGTTCATCGCCTGGATGATCATCGCGCCCAGAACGGCCATCGGGATCGAGAACCTGCCCCCCATCAGCGAGGTGCCGCCGATGACGACGGCCAGGATCGCGTCAAGCTCCAGCCAGAGGCCGGCGTTGTTGGCATCGGCCCCGCGGATGTCGCCCGCGACGATCAGCCCGGCAATGGCGGCGCAGAAACCCGCGAAAGTGTAGACGATCAGCAAAAGCGCGTTGGCCGAAAGCCCGGCAAAACGCGCGGCGGACCGGTTCACGCCCACCGCCTCGATCAACAGGCCAAGGGCGGTGCGGCGGACGATCAGCGTGGCGGCGATCATCAGGACCAGCGCAATGATGACGGGCATCGGAAAGCCAAGGAACGATCCCGTCCCGATGAAGATCAGCACGGGGTCGCTGAAAGTGACGATGTAGCCCTCGGTCACCAGCTGCGCCAGACCGCGCCCGGCAACCATCAGGACCAGCGTCGCGATGATCGGCTGGATCTCAAGCACGGTCACCAGGATGCCGTTCCACAACCCGCAGACCAGACCCGCGCCAAGGGCTGCCAGCACGGAAATCCATGCGGGATAGCCCGAAGTGACCATGACCGCCGCAACCGCACCCGAGATCGCCATGACCGCGCCGACCGACAGATCGACGCCCTTGGTCGCGATCACCATGGTCATTCCGATCGCCAGGATCGCCACGGGTGCGCCCCGGTTCAGCACGTCGATCAGGCTGCCGAAGAAACGGCCGTCCTGCCAGGTCACGGTGAAGAACCCCGGAAACAACAGCCAGTTGACCACAAGCACCGTCACAAGTGCAATGACCTGCGGCCGGGTGAAGAAATGTGCCAAAGGCCGCGACGGGGGCAGGGGCGGCTTGCTGGTCGGCCGAATGTCGGCGGTCGGACGGGTCAAGGACGGGCCTCCTGCAGGTTCGCGGACGGGAGTCCGGCAATTGACTGGACGATGGCATCGGGGGCGATGTCGTCGCCTGAAAGCTCGGCCACCATTTCGCGGTCGCGCATCACGACGACGCGGTTGGAATAGGCCACCACCTCGTCCAGTTCGGACGAGATGACGAACAGCGCCAGCCCTTCCTCGCGCAGGCGGTTGATCGTGCGGACGATCTCGGCATGGGCGCCCACGTCGATGCCACGCGTCGGTTCGTCCAGGATCAGGAAGGTCGGGTCGATTGCCAGCCAGCGCGCCAGGATCACCTTCTGCTGGTTGCCGCCCGACAGAAGCTTGACCGGCATGTCGTGATTTGCCGCGCGAATATCCAGCGCCTCGGCATAGCGGCCCGCCAGCTCGATCTGGTCGTCGCGGTTCAGCGCCTTGAACCAGCCCAGCTTTGCCTGCAGCGCAATGATGATGTTCTCGCGCACCGACAGGTCGCCGAAGATGCCGTCCAGCTTGCGGTCCTCGGGGCAGAAGCCGAAGCCCGCTGCCACGGCCTGCACCGGATTGCGGATGGTCACCGGCTTGCCGTCGACGTGGAAGGTGCCGCCCTCGGCCGCATCGACGCCGAACATCAGCCGGGCAACCTCGGTGCGGCCCGAGCCAAGCAGGCCGGCCACTCCGACGACCTCGCCTTCATGTACCGACAGGTCGAACGGCGTCACGCCTTTGCGGCCGATGTCCTGGAACCGCACCCGCACCGCCCCCCGGATGCCCCCGGCCAGCGCCGTCGGATGGTGCTCGAAGGCCACGTCCTTGCCCAGCATCATGCGCACCACGTCCGTGGTGTTCAGCGTGTTCAGCGTCTGGGTCGCCACTTTCCGGCCGTTGCGCAGGATGGTCACCCGGTCGGCAAGCTCAAAGACCTGGTCCAGGAAATGCGTGATGAAGATGATCGCCAGGCCCTTGGCCTTCAGGCCGCGCACCACGTCGAACAGGCGCTGCACCTCGTTGCGGTCAAGGCTGGCGGTGGGTTCGTCCAGGACCAGGACCTTGCCCGACAGCTCGACCGCACGGGCAATGGCGACGATCTGCTGGACTGCGACCGAGAATTCGGACAGCTCGGCCCGGACGTCGATGTCCAGGCCGTAGCGCGCCAGAAGCGTGCGTGCAGCAGCGTCGATCCGCTTGCGGTCGACCAGGCCAAAGCGCGTGGGCTGGCGGCCAAGGAACAGGTTCTCCGAAACTGACCGGTTCGGCAGCAGGTTCACTTCCTGATAGACCGTGCCGATCCCGTAGCCTTGCCCATGCAAGGGATCACGCAGGGTGATCGGCTGGCCATCCAGAAGCACTTCGCCCGCGTCGGGGTGGTAGGCGCCGGTCAGGATCTTGATCAGCGTCGACTTGCCGGCACCGTTTTCGCCCAGCAGGGCATGCACCTCGCCCGGCAGTGCGGCAAAGCCCACATTGTCCAACGCACGGTACTGGCCGAAGACCTTGACGATGCCGCGCGCCTCAAGCACCGGTGCGATCGCGCTTTCCGACATGGTCAAACCCTCCCCCATCCTCTGTGAAACTGTCCGCTTATCCTGCGGATAAAGCAATTCCGCCGGGCGGGGGCGCGAACCCCCCGCCCGGCGGCAGCCTCGGGGAGGAAACCTAGTAGCCGAGGCCTTTGCGGCGGTCATATTCCCCCTGCGGATCGTCGGCCGGGGTATACAGCTTCGATTCGGTGATGATGAACTTCGGCGGCACGGTGCCGGCGTTCAGGAAGGCGTCCAGCGCCGCGAAGGCCGGTCCGGCCATGTTCGGCGTCAGCTCCACCGTTGCGTTGGCTTCGCCGGCAACCATCGCGGCGAAGATGTCGGGAACCGCGTCGATCGACACGACCAGGATATCCGTGCCCGGCTTCAGGCCCGCATCCTTGATCGCCTGGATCGCACCGACCACCATGTCGTCGTTGTGGGCATAGACGGCGCAGATGTTCTTGCCACCGTCCTCGGCCTTGATGAAGCCTTCCATGACTTCCTTGCCCTTCGAGCGGGTGAAGTCGCCGGTCTGGCTGCGGGTGATGACAAGGTTCGCCTTGCCCGCCAGCGCTTCCTCGAAGCCCTGCTTGCGGTTGATCGCGGGCGAGGAACCCACGGTCCCCTGCAGCTCGACGACATTGCACTGCCGGTCACCGACCGCGCCCACCAGCCATTCACCGGCAACGCGGCCTTCCTTGACCTGGTCCGATGCGACCGAGGTCAGGTACAGATCCTCCGGACCTTCGATGCCGCGGTCCAGCAGGACGACGGGAATGGCCGCCTCCTTGGCTTCGGTCAGCACTTCTTCCCAGCCGGTGGCCACGACCGGAGCAACCAGGATCGCGTCAACGCCCTGGGCGATGAAGCCCCGGATCGCCTTGATCTGGTTCTCCTGCTTTTGCTGCGCATCGGCGAACTTGAGGTCGATGCCCAGCTCGGCCGCAACCGCCTTGGTCACGCTGGTCTCGGCCGCGCGCCAGCCGGATTCCGACCCGATCTGCGAAAAGCCGATGACCTTACCCTGCAATCCTTCGGCATAGGCCGCCGAAAGCAACAGTCCACCCAGTCCCGCGCCAAGCGCGAGAGTCTTGATAACCTTCATGATTTTCCTCCCAGTGGAAACCCTTGACCACTCTCCTCGGGTGGCTGCGATCACGGTATCAAAAGTATTACTATATGCAAGTGATCCCTGCGTCAGGCCAAGCCTGCCCCACGCCGGATGCTGCGAGCGCGGTGTAACCGGCAGGAAACGCCCTGGTACCAAGGACTTCCGGGCACGCCGCCGATGCTGCAGTGCGGTAAAGCAAGGCGGGGTGCCGTCCGGTCCCGAAACGTCAATCGTTCCCGCCATGCGGCCGACCTCCGGTGCAGGTGGGTGGATCGGCGAATCAGCTGGGTGCCAAAGCCAGGGAAGGAAGGGGCGCCCGCCCGCCGCGATCAGGCTATTCGGCCCAGTCCTGCGGCAGAAGGGCGGCAGGCATGTTCTGGTAGGCAACCGGGCGCAGCCAGCGGCGGATCGACAAGGTGCCAACCGAAGTCGCGCCGAAATTGGTCGACGCAGGGTATGGCCCGCCATGGACCTGCGCATCCACCACTTCAACGCCGGTCGGAAAGCCGTTGGCCAGAACCCGCCCCGCCTTCCGCTCCAGGATCGGCATCAACGCCCGGCCAAGGTCGGTATCCGCATCGTCCAGGTGCAGGGTGCAGGTCAACTGGCCCTCCAGGCTGCGGGCGATCTGGTGCATCTCGGCGGCGTGCCGCACGCGGATGATCAGGCCAAGCGGTCCGAAAACCTCTTCCGCAAGCCGATGGTCGGCCAGCCAGTCCGCTCCCGAGACCTCGTAAAGCTGGGGCGTCGCAGCGCGCCGGTCACAGCGGCTGGTCAGCACCGCGCGGACGCCGGTGCCCGCCGCCACCCGGTCACGGCCGGCGCGGAACGCCTCGGCCATGCCGTCGGTCAGCATGGTCTGTGGGCCGACAGCCCCCAGGGCGGCCTTTGCGGCCTTGACGAAAGCGTCGGCGTCCAAGCCGTCGATCACCACGGCAAGGCCGGGATTGGTGCAGAACTGCCCCGCTCCCAGGGTCAGCGACCCGGCCCAGCCCGTGGCGATAGCCGCGCCCCGGGCCGCCAGCGCCGCCGGAAGCAGGAACATCGGGTTCACCGACCCAAGCTCGCCAAAGAAGGGGATCGGCTCGGGCCGCGCGGCGCAAAGGTTGAAAAGCGCCCGTCCCCCGGCCAGCGAGCCGGTAAAGCCCACCGCCTTGATGGCGGGGTGCCGGACCAGCGCCCCGCCCACATCCCGCTGGCCGCCCTGCACCAGGCTGAAGGCGCCCGCAGGCATCCCGGTCGCGCGGGCCGCCGCGTCGATGGCCTGCGCGACAAACTCGCCGGTCCCGGGATGGGCGGAATGGCCCTTGACCACCACCGGGCAACCGGCGGCAAGGGCGCTGGCCGTGTCCCCCCCGGCGACCGAGAAGGCCAGCGGAAAGTTCGACGCACCAAAGACCGCGACCGGTCCGATCGGACGCTGGATCAGCTTCAGGTCCGGGCGCGGGCCGGATTGGCGTTCAGGCAGCGCGGCGTCATGGCGGCGGTCAAGCCAGCCGTCCTTCAGGATGTGGCCGGCAAAGAGGCGCAACTGCATTGTCGTGCGCCCGCGCTCACCCTCCAGTCGCGCGGCCGGAAGCCCGGTTTCCTGGGTGCCGATCTCGGTGATGGCGGCGCCGCGTGCGTCTATCTCATCGGCGATGCGGGTCAGAAAAGCGGCTCGAGCGGCGCGGGTGGTTGCGCCATAGGCCGGGAACGCCGCCTCGGCCGCCTGGGCAGCAGCATCGACATGGGCGGGTGTTCCGGTCGAGAACGCATGCGAAGGCCCGTGTGCGGGGGCCGAGGCAAAGGTCTGGGCATTGCCCACCCAGTCGCCCGCGATCAGGTGTTTTCCGGTCAGCATCGGGATTTCCTAGAAATGAAAGGCGTCCGCAACATCGCGCCGGCCCAGGGTCATGGCATCGGCAACATGGATCATCGGGGCTAGGTCAACGTCGCTTTGGCGGGCTGTGACGAGGTTTGCCATTCGGGCGTAGAGGGCGGGGTATTCGCCCGTGATCGTTGCGGTTCCGGTGACGGGTTGGCCGTCGATTTCCAGCCGGTTGCCGCCCATGCGCAGGGCGAGGT
>JANNXX010000063.1:0-13393 GCA_031409795.1 Rhodobacterales bacterium | reverse complement strand
CCGCCGGGCCGCGCCCTCCCTCCCCACGGCAGTGCGCTCTTGCAGCGTCGGTCACCCGAACTGCGGTGGGAGGGGTTGCGGGATAAAGCGCCTACGTTGGGTGTTGCTGCGCGCGCCCGAGGGAGGGCGTGGCCCTGTGTGGGCTGGTGGGCGTTGGATTGCGCACGCTACGACCCCCCCCACCCCGACCCTCCCCCACGAGGGGGGAGGGAGGTGCGGTGGTTTGGGTTGGGGAGAGTCGGGCTGAAGCCTAATCTGATTGGTGCGCTGTAGCGCGCCCTACGGTGTGGTGCCCCCCTCCCCCGGCCCCTCTCCACGGGGGGGAGGGGAGGTGCTTTTGGATGGGGTGGGACTTGTCGGGGCACGCCCCGACCTACGCGGTGCGCTACGGGTGTGGGGTGCGGGGGGTGGCGTCGGGGCAGGCCCCGGCCTACCGCTTCCCGAACCACCGCTCCACATGCTCCATCACGTCGTCCACCAGGCCGCCTTTCTTCGCCTCCCGGCCGGTGAGGCGGAGGATCCAGCCGGTGGGGGTGGGCTCGCGCGTGAT
Organism: Rhodobacterales bacterium; assembly: GCA_031409795.1. GTDB lineage: Bacteria > Pseudomonadota > Alphaproteobacteria > Rhodobacterales > Rhodobacteraceae > Tabrizicola. The sequence goes on along the minus strand of JANNXX010000063.1, from coordinate 12,843 downwards.
CGTCAGGCCTTGCGGCAGCTTCAGCAAACGGCGGGGGCGGCGGGTTGCCGGGTTGGTGGGTTCGCGCAGCACATCCTCCAGGACCGGGCGGAGGGTGGACCATTGGGTGGCCATTCCGGCACGCGCGACGGGTTCAAGGACGGCGGTCAGCAGGTCCTCATGCCCGGTGGCAAGGGCGGCGGCGATCATGTCGAGGTGGCGGGTGGGGATCTCGTGCGGGGTGGCGAGGAGGGGGCCGAGCGCCTCGACCACGCCTACATGATTGCGGATGCGGTGGGCGGAGGTGCGGGGGAGCGAGGGGAAGAGGGTGGCGACGGCGGCGTCGGGGGTGTCGAAGTGGCTCTCCGCGATGGCATTGAGCACGAGGGCGGCCTTTTCCCAGGGCGAGACGGGTTCGCGCACCTCATTCTCGGTCACCATGCTGGCGAGGGCCTGGGCGACGGTCTGGGGGGCGCGGAGGAAGGCGGGGATGGTCTGGTGCCCGAGGGCAGCGCAGGCGGTAAGGCGGCGGAGGCCGGAGATGAGGCCGTAGCAGTGCTGGTCGCGGGGGGTGGAGAGCTGCCAGACCTCGATCGGGCTGCGGAGGCCCTGGGTCGCGATGGAGTGTCGGAGTTGGGCGAGGGCGGCGTCGTCCAGCGTGATGCGGTCGCGAAGGAGGGCGTGGGGGGCGATCTCGGCGATGTTCAGGCGAAGAACGGGCGGGAGGGGGTGGAGGGGGTCCATGGGCGGCTCCTTTTCCCGGCAAAGGTGCGGGCGGGGCGGTGAAGGCGGGGTAAGCGGGCCGGGCGCTGCGGAGCTGGACGGGCGCGCGGGGCGGATTATCTGTCGTCGGCATGAGATCAGGGGAGATGCGACGATGACCCGACTTTTCCGCGCGATGCTGGTGGTGAGCCTTGGCCTGCCAGGGATTGCGATGGCGCAAGAGCTTGCGACCGGTGCAGAGATCAGTGCGGCCGTGTCCGGCAACACGGTGCAGGGCAGCATGAGTGCGACGGGCGCCTATACCGAGTTCTATGCGGCGGACGGGGCGATCAAGGCCGAGGGGTACTCCGGCACCTGGACGGTCGAGGGGGATGCCATGTGCTTCGATTACGGCGAAGGCAAGGATTGCTGGGCGGTCCGGATCGAGGGCGAGGCGGTGACCTGGGTCAAGGACGGCGTGGACGGCGGGACGGGGACGCTGATCGCCGGAAACCCGAACAGCCTTTAGCGCAGGCCGATGTCGGCGAGGGCGCGGGCGAGGGCTGCGGGCAGGGGATCGTCCTTGGCGCGGGCCTGGGGCAGGTCACGGGGGGCGTCTTTCGGATCAAGGTAGCGCCAGCCCTGGAAGGGGCGGCGGGGGGCGGGTTCGGTGCGGATGATCCGGGCGTCAAGGATCAGGGCGCAGCGGGGGATGCCGTCGCCGAGGTTCACCTCTTGCAGGTCGAGGACGGTCTGGCGGCAGAGGATCAGGCCCTTGATCACCCAGAAAAGCGAGCCGCCGTCAAGGATCTCGGCCTCGCGTTTTGGCCGCATGCGGGTGACGTGGATCGCCTGGCCCTCGGGCCAGTGGGGGCGCTGGGAGAGCTGCCAGGCGGCATGGTCCTCGACGCTGTCGGAGCCGACGGAAAGTTTCAGGATGTTGATCATCGGGCGAAGATAGCGGGGGGCGAGGGGAGTGCAAGGCGGGGCGTCAACCCGGCTGACCCGTGTGCCGGAGTGAAGATCGGCACCGCAGGGCCCTTCGGCGTCAGAGCTGTGCGGATTGCTGGCGCGGCAGGTCGTTGTAGGGGCAGACATCGGCGGCAAAGGGAACGTGGCGCCGGCGGAACGATGTGCCCTTGACGATCTCTGGCTGGCTGATCCGGTCCATGCGGAAATGGCGGAAGCCGTCGCGGGTCGGGTCCCAGGCGACCAGATACCAGAGCGGTGGCAGGATCAGCAGGGCCTGCGGTTCGGCTTCGCGGCTGGTTTCGGCCCCTTTCGCGCAGCGGTAGCGAAAGCGCAGCCGCAGACGCCCCAGGAACGCGGTCTCGAAGGCTGGCAGGAGGGCGGCATCGATCGAGCCTACGTCCGACAGGTCCTGCCGGGGCGACAGATGACCGACATGGAGGCAGTCGAGGAGGCGGCGCAGGTCCCTGACCTTGTCCGGCGGCAGCGTCCGTTCGATTTTGGCAAGCCCGGCGTCGGCCAGTTCGGCGAAGGGGAGGGACCGCGCGGCGCGAACGGCGGCCACGCTGATCAGCAGCGCAAACACCTCGGTTACCGAGAGCCGCGCCGAGGGTTGCACCGATTGCGGGTCGAGTTGCAGCCCGCCACCGCGCCCGGATTCGGAGTGAATGACGAAGCCCTGATCCCGCAGGGCGACGATGTCACGCAGGATGGTACGGCGCGAGGCCGCGACCTCATCGGCCAGATCGTTGACCGTTGCCATTCCGTTGCGGCGCAGGACGCGCAGGATGGCGTCGTGGCGGAGACGCGCGTTCATGGGCCTGCCGTAGCACATTCGGTGCCAAATATTGGCACCGTTTCACCTTAGCCACGGGGAAGGTCATTCCAGCAAGGAGATCCCCATGACGACCGAGAGCGCTTCATCGACCCCGACGATCTTCAATCCGACGCATTTGCATGATCCGACGCCGAATGGGTACAGCACCGCTGTCATCACCGCTGGCCGCGGTCGTCTGGCCTTTGTCTCGGGCCAGGGCGGACAGGACCGGATCGGGCAGCTTTCCCCAGATTTCGGCGCGCAGGTGGTGCAGGCCTATGCCAATCTTGCAGCGGTGCTGGAGGCACTTGGTGCAAGCCCGGACCGGGTGGTGAAACTGACAGTCTTTGTTGTCGACCACGACATGTCGAAGCTGGGCGTCCTGACCGAAACGGTGATGCGGATGTTCGGGGGCGGCGTTACCCGCGCAGACGCTGGTTCCGGTGCCGAAGCTTGCCATCGACCCGATGCTGTTCGAGGTCGAGGCCGTGGTTCAACTGGACTGAGCGGTCGACCGCACGGCACCGGTTGCGCACAAGGCGTGCCATCGGGCGCGCCGCGACCTCTTCGTTGACCGACAGACGGGTTGGGCGTATCTTGTGGGTTCGCCCGGACTTTTCCACAAGGGGAAGGGCGGATTTCCACACAAGCAAGGACCCTTCGCCCCATGTCGCGATTCGATACGCCCATCGCCGAGCAGATCTGGGACATGAAATACCGGTTCAAGGCGGCAGATGGCACGCCGATCGACGGCACGGTCGAGGACAGCTGGCGCCGGATCGCGCGGGCGCTGGCCGAGGTCGAGGCGGACCCGGACCGCTGGGAGGCAGAGTTCCTTGCCGCGCTGGAGGGGTTCCGCTTTCTGCCCGCCGGGCGGATCACGGCGGGGGCGGGAACGGGGCGGTCGGTCACCCTTTTCAACTGCTTCGTCATGGGGACGATCCCGGACACGATGGAGGGCATCTTCACCGGCTTGAAAGAGGCCGCGCTGACCATGCAGCAGGGCGGCGGGATCGGCTACGATTTCAGCACCATCCGGCCAAAGGGGGCCGAGGTGAAGGGGGTGGCGGCGGATGCCAGCGGGCCACTGTCGTTCATGGATGTCTGGGATGCGATGTGCCGGACGATCATGTCTGCCGGCAGCCGCCGGGGCGCGATGATGGCGGTGATGCGCTGCGACCATCCGGATATCGAGGCCTTCATCGCGGCCAAGCAGGACCCTGCCCGGCTGCGGATGTTCAACCTTTCGGTGCTGGTGACCGACCCGTTCATGGCGGCGGTCAAGGCGGACGGGCCGTGGGAGCTGGTCTTTGACGGCCGCGTCTTCAAGACGGTGCCGGCGCGCGATCTGTGGAACCGGATCATGCGGTCGACCTTCGACTATGCAGAGCCGGGGGTGATCTTCATCGACCGGATCAATGCGGCGAACAACCTTGGCTATGCCGAGACGATTGCGGCGACGAACCCCTGCGGCGAGCAGCCCTTGCCGCCTTACGGGGCCTGCCTGCTGGGGTCGATCAACCTGGCGACACTGGTGACGGATGCGTTCGAGGCAGGGGCCGCGCTGGACATGGGCGCGCTGGACCGGCTGGTTCGCGTCGCGGTGCGGATGATGGACAATGTGGTGGACGCCAGCCGCTTTCCGCTGCCGGAGCAGGCGGCGGAAGCGCGCGCCAAGCGGCGGATCGGGTTGGGGGTCACGGGCCTTGCCGATGCGCTGCTGATGGTTGGCCTGCGCTATGGGTCGGAGAAGGCGGCGGAGGTCACAGAGGGCTGGATGCGGGCCATCGCGCGGGCGGCCTACCTGGCCTCGGTCGATCTGGCGCAGGAAAAGGGGGCGTTTCCGCTGTTCGACGCCGAGGGGTTCCTTGCCAGCGGCAACATGCTGGGGATGGATGCGGACATCCGCGACGCGGTGCGCAAGCATGGCATCCGCAACGCGCTTTTGACCAGCATCGCGCCGACCGGGACGATTTCGCTGTACGCGGGGAATGTCAGTTCGGGGATCGAGCCGGTCTTTGCCTATGCCTATACGCGCAAGGTGTTGCAGAAGGACGGCTCTCGGACCGAGGAGGAGGTTGTCGATTTCGCGGTGCGGCTGTGGCGGGAAAAGTTCGGGGATGCGCCGCTGCCCGATCATTTCGTGAACGCCCAGACCCTGCCGCCCCTGGACCATGTGCGGATGCAGGCGGCAGCGCAGCGCTGGGTGGATTCGTCGATCTCGAAGACGATCAACTGTCCGGTGGATATTTCGTTCGATGATTTCAGGCAGGTCTACATGGCCGCCTGGGATCAGGGCTGCAAGGGCTGCACGACCTATCGGCCGAACGAGGTGACGGGGTCGGTGCTGACGGTGTCCGAGGCGTCGGAGAAGGCACCGGGAGAGGCCCCGGATCAGGTCCGGGGCGGGGTTTCGGGCGGGGGCGAGGTGGTCTATCTGTCGGAACCGCTGGACCGCCCGGCGGCGCTGGAGGGGCAGACCTACAAGGTCAAGTGGCCGGGGTCTGAGCATGCGCTTTACATCACGATCAACGATATCGTGACGGCGGGGCACCGGCGGCCGTTCGAGGTGTTCATCAACAGCAAGAACATGGAGCATTTCGCCTGGACCGTGGCGCTGACGCGGATGATCAGTGCGGTGTTCCGGCGGGGCGGGGATATCTCGTTCGTGGTGGAGGAGCTGAAGGCGGTCTTCGATCCGCGCGGCGGGGCCTGGATGGAAGGGCGGTATATTCCGTCCATTCTGGCCGCCATCGGCGGGGTGATCGAGCGCCACCTGATCGACATCGGCTTCATCGAGGGCGAGGGGCTGGGGCTGAAGTCGGACCCCAAGGCAGAGGTGCTGCGGGTCGGCGAGGCGCCAAGGGGGAAGGCCTGCCCGTCCTGCGGCAGCTATGATCTGCGGATGGTGGAGGGGTGTTTGACCTGCGGGTCGTGCGGGTTTTCGAAGTGTGGGTGAAGAATTGAGGAAGCCACTCAAGATACCCAGTCGCTCGTCAAGCATCACCAACGCATTCGTTCAGTCAATAATTCCCTTCGATCCTCCGTCTGAGGCTGACAAGGCCGAAGTTCTTGTGTTCTTCGGCCAATCTTTAGGCGATATGACGTGTGTTTACTGCGGCAGTTCCGCAAATGACTGGGACCACTTGCTGCCTCTCGTTAGAAACAAGAGGCCAACGGGCTTCTTTTCGGGAAAAGGTAATGTCGTACCCGCATGCGGGAGATGTAATCAATCCAAGAGTGGACAAGACTGGGAAAAGTGGGTCAGGGGTGCTTCCACGAACTCTCCAAAGTCGCGCGGAGTCAAAGACTTGGAAGAGAGAGTAGATCTCTTAGCTCGATACGTAGAATCCTATCCGCAGTCCGCTGAGAATCTGGAAGAACTAGTCGATCCAGCCTTGTGGGCTGCATACTGGTCGAAGCTCGGCGAAATTCATGAATCGCTAAGAGCTGCTCAATCCCTTGCAGACGAAATCGCGGGGCATATTCGAGAAAGCCGGTTTCGATATCGACGCTAAGAATTGGCTTGCTACTTCACCCCATTCGTTCTCGCCACGACATCCAGCGGGTGGGGCACCTAGTCCTCTGGCCCCGTCACCGTAAGCGCGGAGAGGGAAAGGCACTGCCTTTCCCCGCGCTGATGCACAACGGTAACGCAAGACCGGTTCAACCAAGCACAACACCGTCCGGCCCCTGCCCGGGCGGGGGAGAAGCCCCCGCCGAGGGGCGGGCGGGGGCTGGACGGAGGCTTTGGGCCTCCGCCCGGTCCCTTTGGCTTAGTGTAGGTAGTGGCAGGGGCGATGGCCCCTGCCAGATCGGGCTGTGGCCTAATCCACCCCATTCGCCCTGGCCACGAAATCCACCAGATGCGGCACATAGTCCTCCGGCCCCGCGCCGCCCTGTGCCACCGCCCCGGCAAAGCTGTTCTTCGCCGCACTCGCCATCGTGGTGGTGACTGTGGCGGCGTTGGCCATGCTCTCCAGATAGCGCAGGTCCTTGTAGGCGTTGGATAGGGTGAAGCGGTGGGCCTCGCGGTTGCCCTCCAGCGCGTAACCCATGAAGGTCTGGTAGAAGCCGCAGTCCATCCGGCCGCCGCGGATCACGCTATCGAACGTGGCGGTGGAGATCCCGACCTTGGCGGCCAGCGCCAGTGCCTCGGCGTAGATCGCGGCGTAGCCGAGGGAGAGGAAGTTGTTCAGAAGCTTCATCCGGTGGCCGTCGCCGACCCCGCCGATGTGGACGATTTTCCCGGCCCAGGTGGCGATGACGGGCTGGATGCGGGCGAAGATTTCGGGGGATGCGCCGACCATGCAGTCGAGCGTGCCCTCCCACGCCTCTTTCGGGGTGCGGGACAGGGGGGCGTCGGCGAAGTGGATGCCCTTGGCGGCAAGATCGGTGGCAAGGCGTTCGGTGACCGTGGGGTCGGAGGTGGAGCAGTCGACGATCACCGTGCCGGGGTTGAGGTGCGGGGTCATCGACGCCACGGCCTTCTGTACTTGCGGCGAGCCGGGGAGGGTGAGGAAGATGATCGTGGAGCGGGCGGCGAGGTCTTCCAGCGTCGCCTCGGTGGCGCCACGCGTCAGAAGATCCTCGACCGGCGCGCGGTTGCGGTGGGCGGTGACGGTCAGGGGGTAGCCCTTTTCGACGATGTTCTTGGCCATGCCGTGGCCCATGAGGCCGGTGCCGACAAAGCCTATGGATTCCTGGGTCATGGGGTGCTCCTTTGGTCGCAGAGTGGGCCAGGGTGTGCGGGTTGGCAATCCCGGCGGGGTGGGCGGCGCCTTCGGGAAGTCGGGGCACGCCCCGACCTACGGGGTGGGCGCGGGGTAAGGACGGGGGCTGTTGACTCCCCCCGGTTCTCCTCTATAAGCCCGCCAGTCCCGGAAGAGATTCCGGGGCTTTTCATTGGTGTTGGCGGCTTCCGCAAGGAATGACCTGTCGGTGGGGAAACCCGCAAAGGACAACGCCCTTCGACAACATAGAAGGAGATCAGCGGTGACCAAACGCACCTCTGCCAAGTACAAGATCGACCGCCGGATGGGCGAGAACATCTGGGGCCGTCCGAAATCCCCGGTGAACAAGCGCGAGTATGGCCCCGGCCAGCACGGCCAGCGCCGGAAGAACAAGCTGTCCGACTTCGGCACCCAGCTGCGCGCCAAGCAGAAGCTGAAGGGCTATTACGGCGATCTGACCGAAAAGCAGTTCCGCAAGATCTATGCCGAGGCCGAGCGCGTGCGCGGCGACACCGGCGAGATGCTGGTGGGTCTGCTGGAGCGTCGCCTGGACGCGGTCTGCTACCGCGCCAAGCTGGTGCCGACGATCTTCGCCGCGCGCCAGTTCGTCAACCATGGCCATGTGCTGGTCAACGGCAAGCGGGTCAACATCGCGTCCTACCGCGTGGCGGAAGGCGACGTCATCCAGGTTCGCGAGAAGTCGCGCCAGATGGGCCTGATCCTGGAAGCGATCCAGCTGACCGAGCGCGACGTGCCGGATTACCTGGAGGTCGACCACAACAAGATGGTGGTGACGTTCATCCGCACTCCGGGCCTGGGCGACGTGCCCTATCCGGTGCAGATGGAGCCGAACCTGGTCGTGGAATACTACGCCAAGAACTGAGCCGGGGCCGCGCAGGCCGGGCCGATCGGATTGGAAGGGCCGCGCCGCAGGGTGCGGCCCTTGCCGTTTCAAGCCTTGCCGTTTCAAGGCGCGAGAAACGCCGGGGCCTGCGGCGGTCCGGTTGAAATTTGGGGATGATCGCGGCGGGATCCTGCGCTATGTCGGAACCGACAAGGGCCGGGAACAGGTGGATGATGTCCGACAAGCCAAGTCTGGAAAGCCGGTTCGAGCGCGGGTTGTTCGCCAGCCGCTGGCTGATGGCGCCGATGTATCTTGGGCTGGTCGTGGCGCTGGCGATGATGTCGTTCATCTTCGTGCGCGAGTTGGTCTACTATGCGCCCAAGGTGCTGCAGATGACGCCCGAGCAGACGATTCTTGCCGCGCTGACGCTGATCGACCTGACGCTGGCGGCAAACCTGCTGCTGATCGTGCTGTTCTCGGGCTATGAGAATTTCGTGTCGAAGTTCGATTTCGATGCGGGGGCGGATCGTCCCGACTGGATGGGCAAGGTCGATTTCAGCGGGCTGAAGATGAAGCTGATCGCGTCGATCGTGGCGATTTCGGGAATCCATCTGCTGAAGAAATTCATGGAGATCCGGGACATAGATTCGGCCGTGGCTTTCGGGCAGTCCGAGATGTTCTGGCTGGTGGTGATCCACCTGACCTTTGTCATCTCGGGCGTGCTGATGGCGCTGATGGACTGGTTGCAGTCGAAGTCCTGACCGCCGGGAGGTGGGGCCGCCCAGTGCCCGCCTTGGGCCCGCCCAGTGCCCACCTTGGGCCCGCCGGGCGTCTGGCGCAGGCCTGCGGCCGCCGGCCGCTGCGGAAGGCTCTGGTCTTGGCGGTGCGGGGCGGCTAGAAACCGGGCCTGAGTTTCGGGGACCAAGATGAGCGACCAGATCCGTCCACAGCCCGGCATCCTTGACATCGCGCTTTACGAGGGCGGCCGCGCGCATGTCGCGGGCGTGGCGAATGTGGTAAAGCTCAGCTCGAACGAGAACCCGTTCGGGCCGTCGGACCGCGCCAAGGAGGCCTTCGGGCGCAGCGTCCACAGCCTGCACCGCTATCCGGTCACCGACCACGCGGCCCTGCGCACGGCGATCGCCGAGGTGCACGGCCTTGATGCCGGACGCATCATCTGCGGCGCGGGGTCGGACGAGATCATCACCTTCCTGTGCCAGGCCTATGCAGGCCCCAAGGACGAGGTGGTGTTCACCGAGCACGGGTTCCTGATGTACCGGATCTCGGCGCTGGCGGTCGGGGCGACCCCGGTCGAGGTGGCAGAGCGCGAGCGCACGGCGGATGTCGATGCGATCCTTGCCGCCTGCACCCGGCGGACACGGCTGGTGTTCCTGGCGAACCCGAACAACCCCACGGGAACGATGGTGTCGGCCGCCGAAATGGCGCGGCTGGCCGAGGGGCTGCCGGCGCAGGCGATCCTGGTGCTGGACGGGGCCTATGCCGAGTATGTCGAGGGCTATGACGGGGGGGCGGCGCTGGTCGATGCGCGCGACAACGTGGTGATGACGCGGACCTTCTCGAAGATCTACGGGCTGGGCGGGTTGCGGATCGGCTGGGGCTATGGGCCGCGCCATGTCATCGACGTGCTGAACCGCATCCGGGGGCCGTTCAACCTGTCGACCGCGCAGCTGGAGACGGCCGAGGCGGCGGTGCGCGATCAGGAGTTCCTGGTGAAATGCCGGGCCGAGAATGCGCGGATGCGGACCTGGCTGGCGGGCGCCCTGGCCGAGCTTGGGGTGCCGTCGGACACCTCGATGGCGAATTTCATCCTGGCCCGCTTTGCCAGCCGGGACGAGGCCGAGGCCTGCGACGCCTTCCTGCAGGCGCAGGGTCTGATCGTGCGGCGCGTGGCGAGCTACAAGCTGCCGCACTGCCTGCGGATCACCATCGGCGACGAGGCCTCGTGCCGGCAGGTCGCGCATGCGGTGGCGCAGTTCAAGGGGGTCAGGTGACAGGTCGGGTGATCTATCCGCGCGTGGCGCTTGTCGGGCTTGGGCTGATCGCCTCGTCGATGGCGCATGCGATGCGGGGGGGCGGGCTGGCGGGCGAGATCGTGGGCCATGCGCGGTCGGCCGAGACCCGGGCCGTGGCGCGTGAGCTGTTCTGCGACCGGGTGACCGACACGGCGGCCGAGGCGGTTGCCGGGGCCGACCTGGTGGTGCTGTGCGTGCCGGTGGGCGCGATGGCCGAGATTGCCGCCGAGATCGGGCCGCATCTGAAGCCCGGCGCGGTGGTCACCGACGTGGGATCGGTCAAGCAGGCGGTGGTCGATGCCGTCGCCCCGCATCTGCCGGCCGGCGTGCATTTCATTCCCGGCCATCCCCTGGCGGGGACCGAGTATTCGGGGCCGAGGTCGGGCTTCGCGACGCTGTTCCAGAACCGCTGGTGGCTGCTGACCCCGCTGGAGGGCAACGACCCGGCCGAGATCGCCCGGCTGCGCGGCCTGCTGGAAGCGATGGGCGCGAATGTCGACGTGATGGACGTCGCACGCCATGATCTGGTGCTGGCGGTGGTCAGCCACACGCCGCACCTGATTGCCTATACGATGGTGGGCGTGGCCGACCACATGCGGCGGGTGTCGCAGTCGGAGGTGGTGAAATACTCGGCCAGCGGCTTTCGCGATTTCACCCGGATCGCGGCCAGTGATCCCACGATGTGGCGCGACGTGTTCCTGACCAACAAGGACGCCGTGCTGGACATCCTGGGCCGCTTTGCCGAAGAGCTGTTCACCCTGCAGCGCGCGATCCGCATGGGCGACGGCGACCATCTGCACGCCTATTTCACCCGTACCAGAGAAATTCGCCGGGGCATCATCGAGGCCGGGCAGGACACTTCGGCGCCGGACTTCGGCCGGGCGCCCGCGCAGCAGACCGAGGGCTGAGGCCGTGCGGCGGGCCATGGCCGTGCTTTTGTGCTGGGCTGCAAGCGGGGCCTTCGCGCAAGAGATCGACCGGTCGCCGCGCCCGCAGGCCAACCCGAACGGCACGGCGGCGGCTGTGCTGTCCGCAGTCTCCCCTGAACTTGGCGCCCCGGAACTGGAAGCCCCCGAACTGAAAGACCCCGAACCGGAAGCTGTTTCCGAACCGCAGGCTGCGCCTGCCGCCGCAGGCGCTGCGGCTGCGGGCGAAGCGGCCGCGATGCTGCGCCCGAAGCCCCGCCCGGTAGGGCTGGCCACGCCGCAGGCGGCAACGGCAGATGTTCCGGAAGCCCAGCCCGAGGCGGTGCCGGATGGGGTGCAGGAGGAGGCGATGGCACGCTCGCTGCGCCCCGAGCGGCGGCCGCGCGCGCTGGCCGAGCGGATCGCCGCGCTGAAAGCCACGTCGAACGCGCCGACAAACGCGCCCGGGCTGGACCTGTCGACCAACCCGGACGCAGGCGAGGTGGCGCTGGCCGCAGCCCCGCCGCCTACCGCGAAGGAAAAGCGCAAGAAGAAGCGCGAGGCGGCGTCGATGAAAGGGGCGGTCTGCGGGGTGGCGGCGATCAAGGGCGAGACGATCAAGCGGATTTCGTCCAAGGTGAAGGGCTGCGGGGTCGAGGAGCCGGTCCTGGTCACCTCGGTTTCCGGGGTGCGGCTCAGCCAGGCCGCGACGGTCGATTGCAGCATCGCGGTGGCGCTGAACCAGTGGGTGGACGAGGTGGCGCAACCGGCCTTCGACGGCAAGCTGGTCGAGATGCAGATCGCGGCGCATTACATCTGCCGCAGCCGCAACAACATCAAGGGTGCGCGGGTCAGCGAGCATGGCAAGGGCCGGGCGATCGACATCTCGGCCTTCGTGCTGTCGAACGGCAAGGTGCTGACGGTGCTGGGCAACTACAACAAGGTGCTGCGCCGGATCTACAAGGCGGGGTGCGGCTACTTCCGCACCACGCTGGGGCCCGGATCGGACGGGTATCACGAGAACCACTTCCATTTCGACACCTCGGCCCGCAGCGGCGGGGCCTATTGCCGGTAGCAAGGCCCGCGGCGACCCTTGCGGGGCCGCGCATCAAGCCCTGGGGCGGACCAGGGGCGTCAGCCGGTCGGCGGCATCAGGATTGGTGCCGGCCCCAGTGGCAGGGGGCCGATCGACATCCAGCCCTGATCCATGACCAGCGGCAGCTTGAGCACTTCGGCGTCGCCGGACTGCCGGGCCAGACTGTCGAGCATCGTCTCGACCGTCCGGGCAAGTTCCGGCTTCACCGTGCCCGAAGCGACCAGCAGCGGCATCACCTTGCGCCAGTTGGTGACGGTGAAGGCGATCCGGCCGGCGGCGTAGCCCTGATCGTCGGGGGCGATGCTGCCGGTGGCGGTCAGCGCGACATCGCCCCAGGTGACCCGCGCATCGGTCAGCTCAAGGGCGGCGAGGCGGGGCCTTGTGTCGCCGGCGTGCCGGTCAAGGGCGGCGGTCAGGGTCGCGGTGGCGCGCAGCCGGATTTCGGTAAGGGCCGGGGGCAGGCCGCCCTCGGGCAGCAGGCGCAGCAGAAGTGCAGGGTCGGGGGCCAGGCCGGCGATGTCGGCCGAAATGTCGTAGGCCAGCGGTTTGCCCGGTGCCGCGCCCAGCGACAGCACGGCCTTGGCGGCGCCGGTGGTCCAGCCTTGCGACGAGGTGGCCGAAATGGCGCCGCTTTCGGCAATCGCCATCGCCAGCGGCAGATCGCCGGAGGGGCGCGCCCGGAGGCTGGCGCGCAGCCCTTCGGAAGCGAGGGTGATCGTCTGGCCGGGCAGGGTCACCACCTGCGCGGGCGGCAGGGCGGCGATG
>JANNXX010000062.1:0-42530 GCA_031409795.1 Rhodobacterales bacterium | reverse complement strand
ACGGCGACGATCAACAGGCCCGCCGACATCGACACCCGCGCGCCGTAGATCACCCGGCTGAGGAGATCGCGGCCAAGATGGTCTGTGCCCAGCCAGAACTCGGGCGATGGCGGTTTCAGCTTGGCAATGACATTGGGATCGCCAAGGCCCTGACCGGGATAGGGGGCGAGCCAGGGGGCGGCCAGGGCCAGCAGCGCAAAGGTCACGATCACCGCCAGACCCGCGGCCCCGCCAAGGCCCAGTCGACGCAGCGCGGTCATTTCAGCGCCACGCGGGGATCGACCAGGGCCTGAGTCAGGTCGATCACAAGGTTCATCAGCACATAACAGACGGTGACGACCAGCGTGGCCGCCGCGATCACCGGGAAATCCTTGGACAGGATGGATTCGGACACATAGCGGCCAAGGCCGGGCCAGGCGAAGATGATCTCGACCAGGACCGACCCGGTCAGAGCAAAAGCGAAGGACAGGCCGATCATGGTCAGGGCTGGGCCGACCGCGTTGCGCAGGGCGTGGCCGTACAGAATCCGCCGCTCGGGCAGGCCGAGGGCGCGCGCGGCGGTGATGTGGCGGCGCGACAGAATGTCGATCATCGCCGAGCGGGTGAGGCGCATCGCGATGCCCGCCGGATAGGCGGCAAGCGTCAGCGCGGGCAGGATCAGGTGCCAAAGTGCGTCGACAAGGACTTGCGGGCGTCCGGCGAGCAGGGCGTCGATCAGGTTGAAGCCGGTGACGAAGGGCAAGGGATCGGCAATGGAAATCTCTCGCGACAGGCGGCCCGACAGGGGCATAAGGCCAAGCCAGCTGGCAAAGATCATCTGAAGCAGCATGGCAAAGAAGAACGTGGGCATCGCCACCGCAAGAATCGAGCTTACACCGCCCAGCCGGTCGATCCACGACCCTTGCCGTGCGGCGCTGGCAACGCCAGCGGGTATGCCGATCAGCAGCGCCAGAAGGGTCGAGAACACCGCCAGTTCCAGCGTCGCGGGCAGGTAGACGCGCAGGTCCTGCGAAATCAGACGGCGCGATTTGTAGGACACGCCGAAATCACCCGTCGCCATCGACACGGTGAACCGGGCAAAGCGTTCGGGCAGAGGCGCGTCAAGGTTCAGCGTGACCCGGGCCTTTTCGATCTGCTCGGCATTGGGGCGCGGCCCGGCATAAAGCGCCGCCGGGTCCGAAGGCACGACTTGCGCCACGACAAACACCAGAAAGGTCACGCCCATGACCACAAAGGCCGACAGGACGGCGCGCCGCAGGATGTATCTTGCAATATCCATCGGCGCGCCGCCCCCCCGATCTAGCGGCTTAGTTCTTTGACAAAAACGACATGGCCATAAGCCGGGTTATCCGCGTAACCCTGAATGTCGGAACGGATGATATGGATATTGGGCTTGTCCAGCATGAAAACCGCGGCCGCATCCGCAATGACCATCCGCTGAGCCTCGATGAACATCGCCTCGGCGCGGGCGCGGTCGGTGCCTGACAGGGTGGCGGCCTCGTCGATCAGCGTGTCGTAGGCGGGGTTGGCGTAATAGCCGAGGTTGTAGACCGGGCTATCCTCGCTGTGGAACAGGTTGAGCAGATAGTCGTAGGGGGTCACATAAGTCGGCCACCAATACATCACGAAAATGTCCTGCGCTGTTGCCGGATCAGCCTTGGCCAGTTCCCATTGCGCCTCCCAGGCCATGGGTTGCAGCGTCAGGGTGATGCCCAGTTGCGCCAGATTGGCCTTCCACAATTCGCCCGCTGTCGACTCCAGCTGGTCGGCGGTGGCATAGGTCATCACCAGTTCCAGCCCGCTGTCGGCCAGCCCCTCTTCGGCCAAAAGGGCCCGGGCGGCTTCGAGGTCGGTACTGGGAACCGGCGCTGCGGGGTCATGGCCCCAGATGCCCTTGGGGATCACCCCCATCGCCCGCGTCCCCATGCCCGAGGTGCCAGCCATGATGACATCGTCATAGGGAAAGGCCAGCGACAGGGCTTGCCGCACCTTGGGGCGGTCCAGGGGTGCCCGTTTGGTGTTGTACATGCCGAACAGGGTCTCAAAAGACGGGTTCACCACCACCGAAAGATCGGGGTTGGCTTGCAGCGCCTCAAGGTTTTCGTAAGGCAGACCATAGGTCCAGTCGGCCTGACCGCCTTCGATCATGCTTTGGTCAAGCACAGCGTCTTCGACAATCTCGAAGGCGACCGTGTCAAACCCTCCCTCGGGCGCGCCGCCCCAATAGTCGGCAAAGCGGTTCAGGATGACGCGCTGGCCGGGTTCATAGCGGTCAAGCGTGAACGGCCCGGTGCCGGCCCCGTTGCCGGCGTTGAACCAGGCATTGTCCTTGTCCAAAGCCGCCGGGCTGATGATCCATGCGGCAAAGCCCGAGGCCGCAATGACGTCAAGGGGTTGGGGCGAGGACAGGGTGAAGACTACGGTTTGCGGATCGGGCGCGGCAATGGCGGTGACTGGCGACCAGATGAAGGCCGCACCGCCCGCGATGGCGATGGTGCGCTCAATCGAGCCCTTGACCGCTTCGGCAGTCAGGTCGCTGCCGTCATGGAACTTGACCCCGGGGCGAAGCCGGAAGGTCCAGGTCAGACCATCGGCCGAGGTTTCCCAGCTTTCGGCCAAAAGCGGTTCCACCGTTGCAGGTGCGCCATCCGTGCCGGGAATGTAGCGGGTCAGGCTTTCATAGACATTTGCCAGCACAGCCCCGTCATTGGAAAATGAGGTGGCCGGATCAAGGTCGGGAAAACCGGTCGGATAGGCCAGGGTGAAAATTCGGCTGCCGTCCTGAGCCAAGGCCATGCTCCAGCGGTTGCCCGCAAAGGGAGTGGCCAGCGCGGCAAGGGCAGCGGATCTGAGAACTTCACGTCTGTTCATGGCAGGTCTCCCGGTTTGATGGGTTCATGGGTCAGCTGGCCTGATAAGCGGCCACGGGTCTGGGTTCGGTCGATTGACCAAGGGGCACAAAGTCGAAGTCATAGCCAAAGGCGCGCGGCCCCATCAGGCGCAGGGCGGGTTCGGTGCGCAGGATCGCCGGAGCGGGCAGCGACAGGATCGCCACGCGCAGGCCATAGCGCAGTTCCTCGGTGCCGATTGGGCGACCGGATTCGGAATCCACGATGCAGATCAGGTCAGGCACCATGGCCAGACGCTTGCCGCCTTCGGTCGCCACCAGATATTCGTTCTGGATGTCGATCACCATCGTCCGCCCGGTGTCGGCGTCAAGCCCGGCGACAGTCAGCGCACCGCGCACAAAGCCGCCGTCAATGCGGCGGCCGATATCGGTGACCTTGCCCTTCATCAGGAAGGTGCCCCCGGCCTTGGCCAGAATGGTGGCGACGGGGTCGGTCTTGGCCTCCCGCGCGCGGATCACGGCATCGCCCAGCGTCCATGCCTGACTGGTGGTATGGGCCACGCCGTAACGGCGCACGAAATCGCCGGTCATCGGCGCTGTCGTCATGCAGGCGGTGCAGCCCATGGCGACGGTCGCCGTGCGCAGCAGCTTTTCCAGCATCTGCGGCGTGGTGGCCCGTGTGATGATCAGGATATTGCCATCGGCATCCGACAGTGCGGCGGGCTGGCTGGCCTGACCATAGGCGAAAAAGCTGGTCATCTGCACTTCGGGAAAGGCGCGCCCCATGCCGTCAGCGTCGACCACCGGCAGATCCAGAAGGGCCGCCGTGATCATCGGATAGATGCCATTGCCGCCACCGATCTCGTCGCCCAGCACGGCATCCACCTTGCGCCCGGTATGCGCCTCAATCGCCTGCAGCACGCGGACGCCTTCGAAACCCTCTTCCATCTTCTCGATGCCCACGGTCGGCGCGCCGATGCCGCCAAGGCCGATAATCTGGGCATCCGGCGCCAGATCGGCAGGGCGGATCATACGGATGCGCTTGCCCTCGCGCAGCATCTGCTTGGCGATCAGCGCCTGCAGATAGGGGCTGCCGCCGCCGCCCGTGCCCAGAATGCCGACGCCAATGGCGATGCGGTCGATGTCGGTTTCGGTCAGGCTCCAATAGGTCATGCCGCAAGGTCCCCCACCACTTTTGCAGCAATCCGGATGGCATTGCCGGGCAGATAGGACAGCGGGGTTTCCTCCAGCTCTGCCAGATTGATCGTCGCCTCGACCGCCCCAGCCTCGACCGCGCGCTGGCGGGCTTCGGCCACGATGCCCTCCAAGGCCTTTTCCCGCGTTGTGCCTTCCAGTGACACCACGCGGTCCACCTCGCCCGAGACCTGAGCGATGGCGGCGCCGATGGCGTTGGCCCCGCCGAAATGATCGGGCCGCAAGGACACGCTGGTGCCCTCCAAATGGCCGTCGATCAAAACCGAGCCGCCGCCCACCAGAACGGCCGGCACAGGCTCGGCACTGGGTTTCATACGGTCGATCACGGTTTCGACATCGGATTTCATCTTGGCAAGCGCCGCCTTGATCAGTCCTTTATCCAGATGCCGCAGACGCGAGGCATCGCCCAAGGTGACCAGCCCCGCTGCTACGGCAATATCGGTTGCAGTCAGCGTATCGCCGCCAAAACACAGCGCCTTTTGTGGCAGGAGGTAGCCGACCGAGTCCGGCCCGATGCTGAGGGGGGACTGCCGCACAAGGCTGCCACCGCCGAGGCCGAAGGAATAGACATCAGGAACCCGGAAATTCGTCGGGATACCGCCGATCTCCGCGCCTTCGCTGCGATTGCGCGGAAAGCCTGCGACCAGCATGCCGACATCGGCCGTGGTCCCGCCCACGTCAATCACAACCGCATCCTTCAGCCCGGTCAAAAAGGCCGCGCCGCGCATGGAATTGGTCGGGCCCGAAGCGATGGTGAAAACCGGATGCCGCTCGGCAAATTCTGCGGCCATCAGGGTGCCGTCGTTCTGGGTCAGATACAGCGGGCAGGTCAGCCCCAGACTGGAAAAGGCGGTGCGGAAGGCCGCCACGGTATCAGCCCCCAGGCGGTGCAGGCCCGCATTCAGCACCGTGGCGCTTTCCCGCGCCAAAAGCCCGGTGCGCCCAATACGGTGCGACAGGCTGATTGCCACGTCGGGGATTTCATCGGCGACAATGGCTCCGGCCTCGATCTCCATTCGCGCATCGACCTGGGAAAACACCGCCGAAATGGCAATGGCGCCGATACCCTTGGCCTGCCAGTCACGGCAGGCGGCGCGGATCGCCGTTATGTCCAGCTCGGCGATAGGCGTACCGTCGAAATTCACCCCGCCGCCCACCAAGGCAGCACCACCATCGATCAGGCTGCGCAGGCGGTCCGGCCAGTCGATCAGGGGCGGCAGCGCCCGGGTCGAAGCCCCGCACAGGCGCAAGATGCCGACCTTCTCCAGATGCTTGCCCTCGACCACCGCATTCAGGAAATGCGTCGTGCCGATCATCACACCGCCGACATCTGCCGCCGCGACACCGCCTGCGCCCAGCACTGCCCGGATCGCAGCCGCGACGCCCCCTGTCACATCAGCGGTCGTTCCGGTCTTGATCGTAGCCAGCAATTGCGAGCCGCGCAGCAGCGCCGCATCGGTGTTGGTCCCGCCGACATCAACGCCGATCCGCAGTAACCCGCTCATGTCTGCTTCCCTGCCAGACGGGCCGTCGCTTCGGCCAGAGCCGTGGTCCGCGTTCCAAAAGCCTTGTACATGCGCAGGATCACCGAAGATTCGACCCGCCGCACCCCCTCCAGCCCGCCAATGGTGGTCTCGCAAAAGTCCAGAAGCTCGGCATGACTGGTCACGAACAGCGAGCCGACAAGGTTGAACTGCCCGCTGGAGGCCGCCAGATACCCGATCTCGTCATATTCACCCAAGGCCACAGCCACGCTTTCAACCATGCCCGGAACCACCTCGATCATCACATCGGCCTGAACCTCGCGCCCCATCGCAGTTGGGTCGGGAATGGCGCCAATGGTGATCATCTTGCTTTGCAGCAGCGCCGTGATGCGGTTGCGCACCGTCCGCTCTGACACCCCGCCAATGCGCGTGGCCACTTCCGAGGCCGACAGACGCCCGTCCACGCCCAGAAGGGTGATAATCGTACGGTCAAGGTCGTCGAGGTCAGGACGTTGCATGGGCGTTGATCTACCGATTCTGACGACTATCTGGAAAGATTATTGCCGAATGGGCCTGTTTGTCAATTCAAGACTTCCGTTTCGGAAATGATGAAGCTTGAGATATCAGGGGCGCATCCTTTTTTGTTTCCCCCGAGACCACCTTGATTTAGTCCAATGGTGTTGCCTCTAGCAGCCCGAGCGGACGATCAGCGGCTTGCCAAAGCGGTTGCGCAGGGACTGCAGTTTGTCCAGCGCCTCGCTGTTGATCTTGGTCGCCCCGGTGCCGCGGCAGGCGATCTCGGCCGGGGAAAAGCTGGGCCAGCGCCAGGCAGCTTCAGGCACGTCGCGGAAATGGGCATTGGTCGTGGTCGGCAGGGGATCTCCAGAAATGCAAAACCCGCCTTTCGGGCGGGTGGGGGACAGGTTCAGGGGCGGTTTTGGGGTTGCGTCAGTCGGTGCGGCCGCGCTGGAAGGCCTCGAACATCACATCGCGCATGGCGCGGATGTCGGACTCTACCACGCTGGAAACCGATGCCGATGCAATTCAACACAGTGGCGAGGGTCAGCTTTGTGGCCAGCGCGGTGGTCGACCCATGAAGACCGAAGAAGCCCATGCCGGTAGCCCGCAGGCTGGTCAGCGAGATCCGCGTCACGAGGGTCCAGCCGCCACTTGTGGCCCGCAGCTTGCCGCAAGGTGGTGAAGTAGGAGCGTCGGTAGGAGCTCGGCGCGCAGTTCCCTGCTGGATACGACTTTATTGCACAAACCGGCTGATGGCCGGAGTTCCCCTTCTCCCGGACTGACCTATCCCACGACCTTCGTGACGGGGATTCCGAGAGAGGTGTAGCCGTTCCGTACGGCAACACGGACCGGGAACTCCGCGACCTGGCGGTCGAAGTCCCGCGCCATCAGGCGCTGACCCAGCAGTTTGACGCAGTGCATCTTGGTCTCTGCGCGACTTCGGCGGTGGTATCCGCTCCATCGTCGCCAGAGCGCGCGTCCGAGGTGTTGCGACGCCCGCAGCGCCTCGTTGCGCGCGACCGTGCCTGCCGTTTCTGTCTTTCACGGCTTGGCGTTCTTGCGGGGCGGGATCACGGCATAGGCCCCGCGTTCGGCGATGGAGTCGTGGCATTTGCGCGTGTCGCAGGCCCCGTCGGCGGTTACGCTTGCGATCTCCTGATCGGGAGGGATCTGGCTGAGCAGTTGGGGCAGCCGAACCTCATTCACCGAAGATCAACTTGACGCGATTAGAGCAGGGCGCGACAAGATCCCAGGACTGTCCCGGCATCATGATGGTATCTCGTTGAACCCGGACGGAACCGGGCCGATGCTGCTGCTCGATGATCGGGCGCACAGGACGTTCGGCCATGTCGGCTGGGCAAGCACGATCAACCCATAGGTGCAGGATGCAGGATCACGAATGGAAATCGATGTTTACAACACCGAAGCCAGGTGCGGCCGAAGCTGAAATTGCAAAAGTGGAAACGCATCTTGGAGTTCGTTTTCCAGATCCGATGAGGCGGGGGTTGAAGGCTGCCAAGATGGCATCGGTCTACAAGCGCGGAAAAATATGTGAATTAGCAGTCACCGGACCCTTCGCTGAAGGCGGGCGTATCGCGGGTGTCATGTCCTATCTCGAGCCCCCTCGACAGGATCGAAGTCGAAACCCGGGATATCGTTGAGTATGTCTTCGACATCTACGACCGCTCCATCCCGGATGTCATTCCCTTTGCCCAGCTTGGGGGTGGTGGCTGGGCCTGTCTGAACTACCAGAACGATCCGACACGAGCCAAGCCTGAGATGTGGGAAGCCAACATGGAAACCAACGCTACCTTTGCAACCTTTTTCCATAAAGTGGCCGACAGTTTCGACGACTTCATTGAGATGCTTCAGCCGGACGACGAAATCGCGGCACTTGGCTTCAGGGTTTGAGGCAACGGAAAAGCTGCTTATCTGCGAGGGAATTGAAACGGCTACATCAACGCCACATCAACCTGCGACTGCACGTTTCGCGCAGGTTTTGCAGGCTAATCCGTGCGAATGTCGATGGATGCTAAGGTGAAAATCGCGCCGGATCAAAGGCTTGATGCGCAAGCCGTTGAAATTCATAAGCTATTGGAATCGCTGGGGTTGTGGCTCATAATCTGAAGGTCACAGGTTTAAATCCTGTCCCCGCAACCAAAAAAACCGTTGGATAGCAAAGATTTGGATTATGATAGAAGTACTTGTGTGTAGCACTCGCTGTTTTACCTTAACGCCACCTCAACGTTTGACGAGTCCCCTTGCGAAAACGGGGGCATTTTGCGTTCTGGGGTCGCCTAGTTCTCTATGGCATCGCGCCATGATCGTAAGCGTTCGGCCTGACCGCTCTACCGCGTGCTGATGGTGCGGGATAGTCTGCACTAGCGGTAGCGGACACGACAGCGAGGGCGTGGCGCGACGGACAAGACAGCTTCGGACGGATGAGGAGAAGCGTTCGATCTGCTTGCAGACGACGGCGCCTGTGCCAATTGCATGTTTCTGCTGGGCCCGCCACATACCTGGCGAGCAACGCAGCACGAGGAAGGGCCATAGACCGCCATGGCGTATCGTGCGATCCCTTGTCTGGTCGATTTGATTGCCCGAGCCGCCCGCTCGCAACTATGCGAGCAGGCAGTCAGAGCTTTCACCCCCCCGGCGGGACGACTCTCATCACGAAGGACGGTGCAGGCTCGCCTTCCGGAACCGGTCCGGGCACATTGTTCGACACCGGATCGAGAGACTGAAGATAGGCCGCGATGGCATAGGCGTCGTCATCGTTCAAGGCGGCAAGGTTCGGCCATGGCATCACCGGCACAAGCCCCCGCCCCTCTGGCGTCGCGCCGGCGCGGATCGCGTCGACGATCTGGTCGGCGGTCCAGGTGCCAAGCCCCGTCTCGTCATCCGGGGTCAGGTTCGGACCGTAGACGATCCCCACGCCAGGCACCTCGAACCCGACATCGGACCCGCCGAGAAATCGGGTCATGTCGGGATTGCCAAGGAAATGGCCCGGCGTGTGGCAATCGGTGCAGCCGGCGATCTGGGTCAGATAACGACCACGCTCGATCTGGGCCTCGTCGGCCTTGGCAGTGCCGGAAAACGTTGCCGCCAACAATAGGACGACGCTGATCGCCACAAGTTCCGGGTGGGCAAGCAGCGGCTTTATGCTGGTCTTTCTCGGTTTCATTGTCATGTCCTTTCTGACGTCTTTCACTCAGCGGCTATTGCGGCAGTGGGATGCCGAGGGGTCACAGTTTCCTGCAGATGGCGGCCACCGAAGATACCCTTCGGATCGTAGGTCATCGCAAGGTCAGCGATCCGCTTGCGCGCCGCGCCGCTGTGGCAGGCCTCCATGCGTCCCGAACGCGCCAGATCGGCGTGGCCGACGTAGCGGCCTGTGGTCACAGGGTCGAGCGCATCCATGCCCTCACGCAACCAGGCAAGGTTCTCCGCGTCCTCGTCAGGAGAGGCCCAGGTGCCATGCATGATCCCGCAGACCGGGCCGATGACCGAAAGTGCGGCGTCCGGAAGTTCCCGATGCAAGGCCGAGTTCCGTCCATAGATCACCCCGATCGCGTTTGACCTTGCTGAGGGGGCCGTTACGATCATCTGGGCAAGCCCGGCGAAGGTTGTGTCGGCATCCTCGCTCCACAGGCAGTCCACCCCATAGCGATTGCCATCCGGGAAGCTTTGGTCGACGATCCCGTAAAGCGTGGCGAAGTCGATTGCGGTCGCCGGGTTATGGACCAGCGCACCCTGGGGCAGGATGTGGCCTGCGTTCGCGGCCAGACCGGTGATATCGACCATCGAGCCGCCGTAGACCGTCAGGATCACCGTGGCGAACTTCGCGTCCCCCAGGCCTGCGGCGGGCGGTGCGGCCGCAAGAGACAGCGACACCTCGGCAAAGCTTGGCAGCACAGCAGCAAGGCGCTTCATGCTGGCAGTCACCTCGGCCACTCGCGCAATGGTATAGGTCCAGGTCGCGACTGCCATAGCCGGAGGGAGCGGCATGAGCCGAAGCCAGTAGCGCGTCACGATGCCGAAGAACAGCGGGCCAGCCCCGCGAAGCGCCCAGAAGATGTCGGGAAACTGGGTCTCGCTGACGATGACAACGCGGCCATCAGCCAGCACCACTTCGGCACGGTCGATCAGATGGCAGGCCGGACCCCAGGTGCCCTCGTTCCAGCCAAAGCCGCCGCCCAACAGGTAGCCGCCCATGGCCACGTCACCGCAATGCCCTACGGGAAACGCCAGCCCCTCGGCCGTCAAGGCCACGGCGAGGCCCAGGTTCTTTGCCGCAGGTTCTACCTCGGCGATGCGGGCCGCCCGGTCGATGGCGATACTGTTCAGCGCGCCCAGGTCGATTGCCACCCCGTCCTGCAGGGCGATGCCCGACCAGTTGTGACCACTGGACCGCGCCGAGGCGCGATAGCCGTTTGCGGCCGCATAACGCACCGCGGCCTGAACATCAGCGGTCGTGGCCGCCTTGATGATCACGCGAGGAGTCGCCTGCGGCTTGCGCCCGTTCCAGACAAACTCCTCGCGCGCGGCGGCAAATCCCGCCTCTCCCTCAGCGATCACCTGGCCGCCGACCTGAATGCGGAGATCTTCGATATGCATGGTTCTGTTCCTTGTTTTCCAAAAGTTATCGTAGCCGGGCCGCAAACGACCGGACCACATCTGCCTATCTGAAGCCTTTTGCTGGCCACAGGCCCTCGGGCGCAGCGGCATTCCCAAAGACCCTGCAGGCACCCCGCCGGGGGTGTCACTTCATGGTCGACCATGCCCCCGATCCGGGGATTGGCTTTCGGGAACGAAAGGTCGCTGCCCCGGGAAACATCCCATCCGGCCGCTTTCCTTTCGCATCGCGCTGTTCTCGTGAACAAGCGCACATGTACTTTGCATTGCTGCCGGGCGCTCGCTAAGTGTTCCCTCGCGAAATGCTAAAAGCCTCTTAAGCAACAACCTCAAAGGCCAGCACGGCGCTTTTGTTCATTCCTCGTGCAGCGTCAGGGTGGCCTGCACCACAAGCCGGAACCGGCCGCGTCCGCACTTTTCGATCTGGATGGGCAGTGCCTTTTCACGGAGGCGCCTCTCCAGCAGGACAAGTCGTGCCTCAAGGTTTTCAGCATGTGACGGAAGCCGAAGTTCCGCAGACAGTCGCAGCTCCCGATTGGTAAACTCGAAGGCACCGGTTGCCACATGCGCGCGGACCAGCTTCCACAAAATAGCGCCAGCGACGCCTTTGATAAGATAATCGCCGTCGGAAAAGATGCTGTCGTCAGCTGCAAAATGCCGGATCGCAAGCGTCGTGTCGAAATTGGCGGCGCAGGGTGGCGCGGGCAGATCTTCGGCCTCATCGTCCACATTCAAGGCAGCCGTCTGGGCCGCCAGGGCAGCCGCAATGCAGCTCAGAGTATCTTCTTCTTCATGCATGAAGCGCAGGGGCAGTGGGCTTTCGGCGAAAAGAACACCAACCAGCTTGCCCTGCCAGATCACCGGCAGGGCAATCTGGCTTTCCGGCCGCCTCAGGCCGGGAAAGGCGACCCCCGGCATTTCGGGTGTATCCGGCGCGGCCTCGGCAAACAGGCGGTCGCGGATTGCGCTGCCGTAGAGATACTCGGTCGACATGTGGTCGATCCGGATCGCCACCTTCTCACGGGCCGCCACGCCGATCACGCCATCGCCTAGACGCACCTCGGACCCGATACCCGACGCGGGATAGCCCCAGGTCGCGACTGCATCCAACGCGCGGCGCGAGTCGTCGGGGACAAGGATCATCAGATTGGTGATCCCCAGGTGTCGGGCGATGGCATCAAGGGTTCGGTCGTAAAGTTCGCCCAGCGTCGCTGCCCGCGACATGTCCGCAAGCACACGGCGCAACGCCGGAAGTGCTTCCACCTGCGGGACTGGGCGCGGAACCTTTGGCGGCAGAACCTGCCTGATCGCCTGGACCCGAAAGATGTCGGCCCCCATCAGGCGAAACACCCCTTCCATCCCGGTATGCGAGGCGATCCCGGCCAGGCGCGCCTTCATCGATTCAAACAGCGGCCCTTCAGATTCTGTGGTCTCGAAATCCAGATCAAGCTGATAGAACGCCGTGGTCAGAGGGTCGATAACCTCTACCGCTGCAGTGCGTGTCGACAGGATGTTGCGCCGGGTCTTGTTGAAGAACTGGTAGCTGAGCGCGACGCGACCCGGATCGACGTAGTGGATCTGGCTGATGTAGGACACATTCGGCATGCCGCTTGGGTCTACGGTTGCCAGAACTGCGGGCACGGTTCCTTCAAAGCAGTCTCGCAACGCATCCAGGGTCAGGACGGTTTCTGCACCGTTATCGGGCCCGGCACCTTTTTCCATCATAGCTCACGCCCTGCGCCTGGGCCCGGTGTCTGTTCGTAGGCCGCGTGCGGCGAAAAACTGAGCGCGCCAATATTAACCGAGCGGCCTTCGCAGAACGATTGCACGAAGGATGCCGGATAGCCGACAGCGCGAAGAACCCCTGCAAAGGCATCCATCTGGCTTTCGAGGCTGATCTGGTCGTCGGGTTCAAAGTGTTCGGCCCGGCTTGACATGGCCTTCAGCTGGATCGTCCGGTGCGACATCGGCGCGCTGAATGTCACGGCAATCGGGCCGCCAGACGATGCGGATGCCTTGATCGCGGCATTTCCGTCCTCGGTGTAAAGCAGGCGTATCGCACCGCCAGTGACAACCCGCGCGGCCAATGCCCTTCCGGCTCGCGCATGGCCGTCCGCGCCGACAACCCCGACAATGATGCTGACCCCGCTCTGGATGAACTCCAGAACCTCTTCCGGCAGAAGGATTGGTCCAATCCTTGGGGGCAAGGTGTCTCGACTGCTGAGGTGGTCTGTTCTGTCTGGCATCAAGGTCGCATCCAACACCAGTTTGAAGATACGACACTCAAGTCGAGTTGCAAACCGCCTGTTGCGTCCAGTCAGAGCGAGCAACGCAGCCGCGCACCGCTACGGATGGACACTATGACTTACATGACAACGACCCTTCGCCCGCAGCACTTTTGGCGGCGCCTGGGGCTCTGGCTGAGAACGCACAGCCTCCGCCGCGCAACAGCCGCGGGTCCTCGACACCCTCTCTGACCACATGTTGCGCGACATCGGAATCGACCGCGACAAGATCGACCCGCGACATGGCACCGGTCCCGAACGACGGCAGCGTCGATCTGAAAGCCTGGACCGAGGCGGACCGTGCGCGGATCGTCAAGCTGGCAGACGAACGGCTGAACATCCCAGCCGCGATGCCTGACATGGAAGGGCACAACACCTGGTGCGCAAACGTGCCGGGGTCGACGCTGATCTGGCCGGTCGCCGACGTGGCGCAGCATGTGATCCTTCTGCTGCTTTACCTCGTGCAAAACGGCACCGGGCTTTATGACGACGTGAGCGGTCGGCAGATCCCGAGGCTGGAGAAGTTCTCGCATCGGCTGAACCTGACCGTCGCCTATCCGCGCGATGGCGCTGACGCTGGTCCCAATGCGGGGGGTGATGCTTTACCGCACGATCCTGACGGCAGCCGAGCGGCCGAAGGTGTTTCTTATGTCACTGGGGCGATGCTGCCGCTGAATGCCTTGGGCAACCAGGTCCTGATGCACGGTTTTGGCTCGGTGCCTGCTTTCGAACCAACCGGGGCCGGCCTCTCGACGCTGATCGTGGCAACGACCGGCTTTCTGATCTTGGTCGTGTTCGCCCGTCGGTCCGTGCCGCGGACAGAAGCTGAGAGAGGCTTTATCGGCTGGAGCGATCTTGTGCCGGTCCTGCGGGTCGGACTGCCCATCGGCATCGCGACCGTCGCCGAACTTGGCATCTTCCTGGGTGCCACGCTCTACGCGGCAACCCTTGGCCCGGCGGACGTGGCGGCCCACACGCTGACGCGGCGCATTGCAGGCGTTGCCTATGCTGTTCCTGCCGCCCTGCTGCAGGCCGCCATGGTCCGCATGGCTCGGGCCGAAGCCCAAGCCGACCCCGGGCAATCTTGGCGGGTGGTCCGGAGTGCGCTCTGGCTGACGACCATATCGGGCGTATCGACCTCAAACTGCCGGTCCAAGGCGTTCGACACGACCTCAGCAGGCTTTCCGCCATATCGTCCAGGGCGGCGCTTGTGGCCGATCTGCGCTGCGATACCTGCCAAGTTGGCCAGGCGCGCCACACGGTAATCAGAGCAGACCTCTCCCTGGTCACGCAGGTCATTGTGCAGCTTGCGATACCCATGGACCTTGCCGGTGTCTGCCAGTCCCGCTGCATCCGAACCAGCGCTGGTCGCTGGATTTGCTTTCCGACACCTTCGGGGCCTGCCGGAAGTTCGCTCGCTATTGTTCTCGAACCAGTGGCGCACAATGGCTCGCACTGGCGGTGAATGACGACTGCTGCCGCGAAAACACCTGCCTGGTCGCAGACACCAGCATCTTGGGGGCCAGGGTCGCGCGAGGGCTGGAAGGCGGCAAGCGCAAGCAAGTCTTTTCTGTTTCATTCTCGACAAGCCGCTGCAAAGATGGACCGGCAAGTAGCGTATTGATGTCAGCGGCGCTATCATCGGATGGGTGGGATAATGAAACTGGATTTGACGGTGGTCGCCGATGGACTTGGCTTTCCCGAGGGGCCGGTCGCAACTCAGGACGGGACCCTCTATTTCGTAGATATCGCTCGGCAGACCCTGATGCGCATGGAAGACGGGTCGAAACCTGAAGTGGTGGCAAATATTCCTGGCGGTCCGAACGGTCTTGCCATCGGTCCCGACGGACATGCCTATGTCTGCAACAACGGCGGCATTTTCGATTTCAACACGGTGCCCCCAACTCCTCCCGGGAGCCAGCCACCGCAAGACCGCAACACTTACCTGCTGGTCCCCGGCCCGCAATGTCCGGGCAAGCATTACGGGGAATATTCCAGGGACGCTGCTGGCAATCCAATCGAGAAGACGCCCGACATGGCAGCCGGGTCGATCTGCAAGGTCAACCTGAAGACCGGCCACGTCACAGAGATCTACGGTCCGTCCAAGGGCGACAGCCTGATCGCGCCCGATGACATTGTCTTTGATGCCAACGGGCCGGCAGGCTCCTTCTGGTTCACCGATTGCGGCTACCAGAACGAAAAGATCGTGCGGAAAGGCGGTGTCTATGCCGGCCATGTCAACGGCCAGCCGCCGGTCAAAATGGCAGAGATCCCAAGTGCCAACGGGATCGGCTTTAGCAAGGATGGCAAGGTTCTCTATGTGGCCGACACGCTGTACGGGCGGCTTTGGGCGCTGCAGATTGACAGCTTCCGCAACCAGGACGGGTCCATCGACAAGACTGCCCATACCCGCCGCGTGGTCCAGGACAACCTTGCCTGGCCCTTTCCCGGCAAAGCCGTGCTGGCACTGCCGGGTCCGCAATGGCTGGACAGCCTGAAGGTCGAGGACGACGGGCGGGTCTGCATGGGCACCCTCTTGCGAGGCGGCATAACCATCTTCAATCCTGAGGACGGGTCCGTCGATTTTCTGCCGGTCGGAGGCAGGACGCCAAACGACGAACCGGGCGACCCCTGCACATCAAACCTTTGTTTTGGCGGCGACGACATGAAGACAGTCTGGATTACCGCCTCGGCCACGGGCAGGATCTACAAAGGCCAATGGCCACGACCAGGCCTGAAACTCGCCTATAACGATTGAATGGTGCGGCGCGCTAATAATGTTGATCGGATGCCGCTTAATGCGCCATAGTTCCCGTGGGTAGGGGAGCATCAGTCTGTGCAAACGGGCGAACGAAGGCAGGTATCCGTGCTTTTCGCGGATATGGTTGGGTATACGGCCACCGTAGAGTCCCTGGGTGAAGACCGGGCCTTGCCGTTTACCCAAACCATTCACGAAATGCTGGTCCAGGCCGTGCAAGAGCAGGGCGGATCGGTCCGCAGTTTTGCCGGTGACAGCATCATGGCGGTGTTTGGCGTTCCCGTAGCCCAGGAAGACCAGGCCTTGCGCGCTTGCCGGGCGGCAGTTTCCATCCATGAAGTTTTTGAAGCAGCGGGCGAGAGTTTGAAGACGCAGTTCGGCGCAAGGCCCGAAGTGCGGGTTGGCATCAGTTCCGGCACGGCCGTCATGGCCCCGGTGCAGGGCGAAGACGCGGCCTTGTCAGCGGTTGGAACGGTGGTGAATCTGGCCTCGCGGGTGCAGGCCCTGGCCAGCGCGCGGCAAACCCTGATCTGCGATGCGACCCGGCGGCAGGTGGAATGGCAGTCTGATCTAAGCTTTGCGGGTGAACATGCCATCAAGGGCGTTGGCAGGCTGCAGAAACTGTGGCGGCTGCGCTCTGTTCGACCGGGGGCGACGCGGTTCGATGCCTCGGTGGCGCGCGGACTAAGTATGCTGGTCGGGCGTGAGGCCGAGCTCTCGGTCCTGACCGCCGCGCTGGACCATGCGGCACTGGACCGGCAACTGGTGGATATGGTGGGCGAGCCGGGGCTGGGGAAAACCCGTCTTGTGTTTGAATTCACCCAGCGGGCCAAGGCCGAGGGTGCAACCGTGATGGCCGGCCATTGCACGACAGACGGCCGCAACGTTCCGTTCCTGCCGTTCCTTGAAGTCGTGCGCGATGCATTCCGTCTGCGTGCCGAGGACGAACCGCAGGAAATTGCCCAAAAGCTTGAGACCGGGTTGCGCAACTCGAACCTGTATTCGCTTGAAAATCTCGGGCTTATGCTGAACCTTTTGGGTCTGCAGGCCCCGGAGGGGGCGCTGGCGGGCCTTGACGGTGTGCTGACCGGCCTGCGGACGCGCGACTTGCTGCCACGGCTGTTGGCAGCGCAAACCCTTCAGAACCGGGTGGTGCTGCTGATCGAGGATACGCACTGGATCGACGGCATGTCCGAGGAGCTGCTGTCCCGACTGGCGCGCGAGACGGAACGGTCGAACTTGATGATCGTGACGACCCACCGGCCCGAATATGCGCCGACCTATCAAGACCTGGCTGGCCTTGTCACCCTGACCCTGCGCCCGCTGCAGTCGGAGGACCTTCAGGCCCTGATGAGGTCGCGCCTGGGCGTGGACAGCCTGCCGCAGGGATTGATCACTCAGGTCACCGACCGGGCGGGCGGAAATCCGCTTTTTGGCGAGGAGATCCTGAGCCTGCTCTTTCAGCAAGGCGCCTTGCAGGTCGAGGGTGGAAGCGTCCGGTTTGACGATGATCTTGGCACGGCCGAGCTGCCAGTCAGCGTGCAGACACTTCTGACGGCGCGGACCGACAACCTGCTGCCCGAAGACCGCGCGCTGTTGCAGGTAGCGGCGGTGATCGGACATCGGTTTGACCCTGGCCTCCTGGCAATGGTCATGCCCAGCCCGGAAAAGACGGGTGCCACTCTCCAGCGCCTGCACGATCTTGACCTTGTGAAACGCGAGGCCGAGTCCTCGAACTACGCCTTTCGGCACGTGCTTTTGCGCGACACGGTCTATGATGCCCTGCTGGCGGACCGTCGGCAGGCCCTGCACCAGGACGTTGCCGAGGCGCTGGAACGGCGCAGCGACAACCGTTTGCCCGAAGTGGCCGAAACCCTGGCCTATCACTTTTCCCGCGCGAACCGCACGAAGCAGGCCTTTACCTATTCCGCCATGGCCGGATCCAAGGCGCTTGGCATCTATTCCGTTGATCAGGCCGTTCAGTATTTCGGACAGGCCATGGCGCTGTATGACAGCGACCCGGCCTGCGCCACCGATGCCGAATTCAGCGCATTTGTCGCCGACTATGGGCTGAGCCTCAACATCTCGATGCGGGTCAAGACGATGCTGGTGCTGGTCGACAAGGTCGACCCCATCATCCGCCGGATCGGGGACAGCCCGCATCACGTGCATTTTCTGCATCATCTGACGGTTTGCCTTATCTGCTCGGCCAACTACTTCCGGGCTTCTGACGTTCGGGCCGACATGATGGCCATGACAGACCGTCTGGGTGACGCGGATTCCCGCGCCTACGCGCTGGTCACCGATATCGCCCTGTCCTGCCATTTCAATGCCTATCCGGCCGAAGAATTCGAAGCCCGGCGCCAGAAGGCCGAAACCGCACTTGCCCGGATCGACGATGCCTATCTGCGCAATTATCTTTATGCCTATCTTGGGTACGACAAGGTCAGCCGTGGCCTGGTGACCGAGGCCAACGAATTGGCCGATCTGATGATTACGCGCGGAAACGAATGCAACGATGCCCGTTCGCTGGGCTATGGCACGGCGATGAAGGCGCTGATTGCCCTTATCACCGACGATTACCAGACGGCCTTGCAGAAGTCCGAAGAGGCGCTAGGGCTGGCACGTGTCGAATGGGAACGGGCCATCGCGGTTGCTTCACGCAATGCATCGCTGATCCCGCTGGACATTCCGGGAGCCGCCGAGGAGGTCGAGCGCTATCTGGAAGAAAGCGAGCGCAACAAATGGACGATGATGTCGATGGGTCCCGAAGCCATGCTCGGCATCGCCAAGCTGAAGGAAGGCAATATCGGTGGGGGCATCCGTCATATCCGCAAGGCCGTTGCTCAGCGCGAGGCCGAGGGAAATCGGTCTGCCGCAAACTGGTCGCGGATGTATCTGTGCGAGGTCTATCTGGCGATCCTGTCCGGCGAGGGCGGCGCCTCGCCAAAGGTTCTGCTGCGCAACTTCGGGGCACTGATGGGTGTCATGCTTTTCGGGCCCGGAGAGATCAGGGAAATGGTCCGCCAGGTGCACGCCAATCCGCATTTCGCGAAGAACGGTCACTATATTGCGCGCGGCGAGATGATCATGGGTCTGCTTTACAAGGCCAAGAAGAAGAAACCGTCCGCCATCGCCCATCTCAACGAAGCACTGAGAATCATCGAACCGGCGGGTGTGTCGTCCTTGCGCAGCCGGATCGAGGGCGCGCTTGCCGAACTCGGTGCCGCCCCCGCCACAAGCTTGGCCCTTGAAGCTTAGCCCTTGAGGCCGGAAAGATACTGGATTCCGCTCAGCGAGGGCAGGAACGTGTAGGCCCCCCCGCGCGTCGTCACGAAGCGGGGCAGGCCGTAGATCCGGTGCTTTTCCATTGCGACCTGGTCGTCATCTTTCCACAGGTTCAGATCGAACCAGCTGGTTTCGGGTGTATTGGCCCCGAGTAGCGGGTCGTTCGATCCGGTGATCTCGGGAGAGTGCAGCCCAAGGTTCAGCCAGTCGCACATGACCGCCTCGAATTGCGCGCCAAGGCTTGCTCCGATGAAGTTGCCAAGAAGTCCGCGCTCCTTGTCGTCGGGATTTGCAAGCTCCAGCGTATCTCCGTAGGACATTCCGCGCCGCACCAGCCTGCGAGTGAAATTGGCGATGCGTTGCACGACCTCGCCGCCGCGCGGGTTGTTGCGCCGGATATGCGCGCCAACCGGGCAAAGCGCCCCGTCGCCATAGTCGAACTGGTTGCTGGGGCCTGCGGTGGTAGCTTTCCTTAGGGTCTCTTGCAGCTGCATCGGCGTTCCCTCACGCCACCGACCGCAAAGCTGCGCCGCGATGACCTCACGCAGGGCAAGGTCCGGTTTGTCTTTCAGGTCCGGATAGGTCAGCCCGACACTCTCGACCCCGACCAGTCGCGTGTCGACACCTTGTTGCCGCAGCTGCTCGGCCGTGCTGGTCAGGAAATCCTCGAAGCCGAAGCAATCCTGCTTCAATACGCGGAAGGCGTTGAACGTGCCAAGGTTTCCCAACTGCTTTGGCTGGGGGGTCCCGAACTTCAGGTCAGGCAGCCGAGTCGGTTTCCCCAACAGGATCGTTCCCAGCGGGTCGTCAGGTTCTTCAGTCCTCGTCGGATCCTGACGGGAGGGGGCACCGTCGTGAAAGCCAAGGAACCGTGGCTGCGACAGGCCGTCCTTGTAACCGAAGTACACTGCGCCATTGGGCAGGGAATACCCTTTGTGGATGCCCCGAAGATCGAACGCCTGCTCCACCTGCTTTTGAATGGAGTCCAGCGTGGTGTCATCCGACGCATAGGCCGTGGCGATGACATGCACATGATCGGGCTGATCATAGGGGCTGGGCCAGTTCAATGGATCGCTGTCCCCGAAATCGCTGAGTTTTGCGGCCCTTCTGGTCATGCCTTCGATGAACTCGGTCGGGAAACTTGCCAGATCACCCGGTGCAAGCCCCAGAGCCACCAGCCCCTGGTAGGTAAAGCCGAGGTTGAAGGCCGTCACCAGCTTTGGCAGTTTGGCACCGATCCGCTGTTCGGTCGTGATCTGCGGCACGTTCGGGTTCCCGCCCGACACCGAGGCCGCCAGAAAGGCCCGTGCGGCAGCGCTGTCGCTGATCCTGAGGATCATGTGGCGAACAGCGGGCAAGGTGTAGCCACGCAGGATATTGCCCTGCACATTGCCGATCTCGTCGTCGTTCAGCTTTGCCATGTCCATGTCGGTTACCAGCCCATGCCGTGGTTCTTGCGGATTTGCGCGGCAGAAACGCCAGGATAGGCCCGATACCCGCCGCCAAGCGATACATCCGGGTTGGCGTGAAGCTGGAGGATATATTCCCGCGGCAACGAGCGCAGCCCATGGGCCTTACCGGTCCGGCGCATGGCCTGATCCTGCAAGGCGAAAAGGTCGCTTGGGAAATCCGGGACCTGAAACAGATCATGCGCCTGCACCCAGTCGATGAAACGTTCGATCTTCTGTTCGGTCGGCGACACCTCCTCGCCACCCTCGACCTGATCCATGATCGCGTCGAACACACTGCCGATCGTGGCGATGAAATCCCGGATGTAGTTGCTGAAATCACCGTCATAGACCGAGAGCATGCACAGGTTGTTGCCCAGCAGCAGAAACCGGGCGTTGTGCACGGTGCCCACGTTGTCCAGTCCGGCGAAGATTTCATCCACGTTCTGCGCCACGATCAAGGCCGCTTTCGCGCGCCCCATCGGCGACGGATCTTTCAGCGGCATTACCAGGTTCATCATGCGCTGCAGGTTTTCGCCGGGTTGCGGCGAGGGGCGCGGGCCGCCTGGCAGCTTGGGTTTGGGGTCGCGCCATACCCAATAGGGCACCACCACATGGCGTGACAGAAACTGGAACCAGCCCCGCGTTGGCAGGCCGTCAACGAAACTGTCCAGCCAGCTAGCCTTGGGTGTCATGAATCGTTGCTCCCGAGAAAGGACAGGGTGATGCATTGCGCTGCTTGCTGGACAGTTTGTAGGTCTCGACCCGGAATTTCAGAACCTTGTCGTCCGACATGGCGATGCCATCCGTCAAAAGGCCGGGGTTGAAGCTGATCTTTTCCCACTCTTCGGGATCGTTCACGATCTCTTCGATGCTTAGCGTGCCCATCAAGATGCGGGTTCTATGCGGCGGCCAGGCGCGGGAAGGGTCGTTCAGCGCGTCGCCCGCTTCGCCAAGCGTCATCATCAGGGTGAAGCGCGGGTGATCCTTGCCGATGGACGTAATCAGCGACTGGCGAAGTTGGTCTTGCAAGTAGAAATCCCCGTTGGCCGGTTTGGGATTGGAGGTATTGGAGTCCAGGTTCCGGACGCCCATGACCGGTTGCCAGCTGAACCGCACCGGGCGCTGCACACCCTGCTCGTTCGTCACGATGAACGTGTGCACGGCATGATAGGCCGCGCGCAGATAGCATGTCGGCGCACCGATTGACGCCGCCTCAAGCACGCCAGGCTTGGCGGCGTCGTTCCTTTCAGCAAAGTTCATCGCGCCAAGATCGGGACTGATCGTCTCGTTGGGATAGGGGTTGCGCAGCGGCATCATCAGTTTCAGCATGTCAAGGAATTTGCGCCAAGGCCGTTCGGCCACATAGTCTGCGGGGCGGGCTGCCCAAGCGAATTCCTGAAAGTCATCGGGTGTGCTGCTGAAGAACTCGGGCAGGGTCATCGCGATCAGATCAGTATAGGTCTTCTCTGCGGGATTGGCGGCGGGCAAGGTGAACCGCGTGGCCATCCCGCGTACATCCGACCAGCTGTCATGCGGGTCCTTGCAGCCCGAGCCATTGGAAAAGCGCACGGTAACCGGATGGCCGCCGCGATGTGGCTGGAAATGCGCTGCCCTGCAATAAAGCGGGGCAACTTCCGAAGCCTTGAAGAAGCCGGTTGCAGAAATACCGACCGTATGAACCGGGCGTCTGTCTGGATCACCGTCAACGCGATAAAGAATCTTGAGGATGCTTTCCGGTGTTGCGGGGAGCGGTGGTGGAGACTCGGTACTTTCCATCATGATCCTCATATCAAAGACGCCAGGAAAGAACTCTGGCTTCCACCGGTGTTGCGCGACGTTATCCGAACTGCCAATTCGGTCAAGAAAAGGAATTACCCTGCAGTGCCTGGGGTTGCGCTGGCTGCGCCCTGCAAAAGGTTGCCCCTCAGGCCGGGATGGTCTTTCGGACGCCCGGGATCGCAAATGCCAATGCAGGGGGCGTCCGTTCGCTTTGCCACAGCAGGACCATTGCCCCCATCAGAAGCGCGCAGCCGCCCAGAGTGCTTGGCAAGATCCGCTCACCCAGAAGCAAGGCGGCAAGAAGCGCGGCAAGAAGCGGCTCGATCATCGATGCCACAAGTCCGACCACCGGCGTCCGGCACTTCGCCATTCCCGAGCAGTAACACAGATAGGCAAGCGCCGTGGGCAGAAGTCCGAGATATGCCACCAGGAGACCCAGCCGAAGTGCCGAGACATCTGCCAGGTCCGGAGGGAGCCGGCCATTTCCGGGTACCAGAGCCATCATGATGAGCAGAACCGCAGACAGGGTTAGCCCGGCACCTGCCACAAGGATCGGACGCGATCCGCGCGACATTTCAGCGGCGGCAACGGACATGGCCACAAAAGCGATTGCAGCGATCAGTCCGTTCACAAGGCCCGCAATGCTGATGCTGGCACTGTCGGCATCCTGGTGCGTGATCGAAACAAGGGCCATCCCGGCAATGGCAAGGACAAGGGCCAGTGCCGACCGGCGTGACAGCCCGCCAACTCCGGTCAGGGCCGACCATGCCCAGGCCAGAACCGGCGGCAGGCAGACTGTCAGGAACACCGCGACCGTCACGCCAAGCTGGGCAAAGCACCGGAAGAGGCAGATCTGGAAAACCGCCGAAGCAAGCGCGAACATGACCAAGGGTTGCAGAGCAAGCGCGCGCAGGTTCGCCACGCGATCTTTCCCGGTGATCGCCCAGAGCGCGACAAGGATCGGTCCGGCTATTCCGGTCCGTGTTGCCGCAAGAATGGTGTCCGGAATAGTGGTGGCTTCGGGGGTCACTTGAACAGCAACGCCCACCGTCGCCCAAAGCGCCGCTGCCACCATGACAAGGGAGATGCCGGTCGATGCATCCGAACGAAAGGGCATGAGCGTTCTCCGACGATTGCGGGTGATGGGGATAAGGCCAGATCGCCAGTGCTGTCGGGTCAAGAATGCGCAGGCCAGGTTGGTCTGGCTGTACCCCCGGAAACAGCCGTCACGGAATAACCAGACACATGGCCTGCCGGTGCAGCGATTGTCCGGGGGGCGCTGACGTCGGGACGGGAAAGGCCAGGGACCCGAGTGCAGCCTTCCTGCGGTCGCCGTGCTGGCCGAAGTCCGTGGCATGACCGTTTTCCTGTTTCGGGCGGAACAGCGGCACCCATATGGGCCGCCTAGCCTGATTACACCGGGGCCGTTCCCGGTGATCTTCAAGGAAGCAAGCCATGGTCACCCTGACCGAACTGGGTTCAGCACTGCGAACCAACCACGAACGCGTCTTTTCGGTGTCCGACAGTACGACGCAGCTGAAGGCCATCATCGCGATTCACAGCACGTCACGAGGCCCTGCCTTTGGCGGATGCCGGATGCGGACCTATCCCTCGCCCAGGGCCGCGCTGCGCGATGCGCTGCGCTTGTCCAAGGCGATGTCGCACAAGGCCGCGCTGGCAGGGTTGCCCTTTGGGGGAGGAAAATGCGTTGTCATGGGCGACTCTGACACCCAGAAGTCCGAGGCGCTGCTTTTCGCCCTTGGCCAGGCGATCGACCGGTTGGGAGGCGCTTACCTGACGGCAGACGACTCGGGCACGACCGTCCGAGACATGGGTGTGATGCGCCGGGTCACGCCCCACGCTCGGGGGCTGCCATTGCCGTCCGGCGAGCCGTGTCCGGCGGCGGCTTATGGAACCTTCATGGCCATTCAGGCCGCCGTCGCCCATCGATTTGGCCGGGGAGAGCTTGGCGGTCGCCGGATCGCGGTGCAAGGGCTTGGCGCGCTTGGCATGCAGCTGTGCGCTTATCTGGCCGAGGCTGGCGCAGACCTGATCGTGGCGGATCTGCTGCCCGAGCGTGTGGCGCAGGCAGTCTGGGACTTTGGTGCAACGGCCGTCCCGGTCGGGCGCATCCTTTCGGTTGCGGCGGACGTTCTGTCACCCAACGCCTTTGGCGATGTGATCTGCGACGCGACCCTGCCGCAGATCAGGGCCGCGATCGTGGTGGGCGGGGCCAACAACCAGCTGCGCGCCGCACGGCACGGGGTGGCGTTGCACCGGCGAGGAATCCTTTACGTTCCGGACTATATTGCCAATGCCGGCGGCCTTGTCGACATCGCGATGGAGGGGCCGGGCTATGCGCCCGAAAGCGTTCTGCTGGAATGCGAAGGGATCTATCACACCACCGCGCGGCTTCTGCGCGAAGCCGTGCGAAGGGGAGTTGCGCCCTCACAGCTGGCTGACGAAATCGCGGCCAAGCGCATCGCCCATCCAAACTCCGGCCCGAACCGCCTTCCCAATGCGCTGCGGTTGTCGGCATAACCGTCATCCCTCACCCGCAGGTTTCCTCGGGCGTCGCCCCGGCGGTCGGGCTTGCCGTAAGTGCCATGATCTCCATCCAGCTGGCCGCTGCGTTGTCGCGCCCCGTGATGGCCGAGATCGGCGCACCTGCCCTCACCTGGATCCGCATGGTCGCTGCAGCGGCCATCCTGATTGCCTTGACCCGTCCGAAGTGGAGAGGGCGCACCCGCCGTGCAATGCTGGCCTCGCTGATGCTGGGCGCGGCCCTGGCGGTGATGTCCACCGCATTCTTTGCCGCTGTGAATCGCTTGCCGCTGGGGCTTGTCTCGACGATCGCCTTTCTGGGACCTTTGTCGGTGGCGGTGATCGGCGCGCGCACGGCAAGACCTCAGGCCCTTGGGCTTGCTTTGCTGGCCGGCGTCGGTGTCGCCCTGATCGTGGCACCCTTTGCCAGCGGCATCCAAGGCGGCTGGACCGTTGATCCGTTGGGTCTTGGATTTGCACTGGTCGCCGCTTTGGGCTGGGCGCTTTACATTGTGCTGATCCGCCGTGTCGGCAGTGAGTTCAGCCAGTCGGACGGCCTGTGCTTCTCGCTTCTCACGGCGGCCTTGCTTTTGGCGCCGATCGGGCTTGGCGGGCTGGAAAGGATTCCGGACATGTCCGTCATCCTGATGGGCGCGGCTCTGGCGATCCTGGCACCGCTGCTGACCTGCTGGCTGGAGATGGCCGCCTTGCGGAAGATCGGCACCCAAAGTTTTGGCATCCTGATGAGCCTTGAACCGGCCATTGCCACGGTTCTGGGTCTGGTGATCCTGCACGAGTCGCCAAGCCCGCAGCAAATCCTCGGCATGGCCTGCGTGATCCTTGCTTCGGCGGCGGCGGTCGTCCTTCTGGGCAGAACGCCGGACCTGGCCTGAAATCGGATCAGGAAGGGCCGCCGGGATCGGGCATCTCGGCGGCAGCTTCGATCCGGGCGACGTCGCAGATCAGCACCTCGCCATCACGCTCAAGCAGACCGTCGGCAAGCATCGACTGCAAGACCTGATTGACCTTGGGCCGGCTTGCCCCCAGGACCAGCGCAAGCTCTGTCTGGTTCAGGGCCATCCGCAGCCTTGCGCGACCCGTTCCCGCTTCGCCTCGCAGCGCAAGCAGCAAAAACCGTGCCACCCGCGACCGCAGATCGTAGAGTGCTATGGATTCCATCTGGTAATTCGTGGTGCGCAATTGCTGGCAAAGGTGTCGTGCCAGCGCCAACCCCAGTTGCGGATAAAGGCCCGCCACGCGCAGGAACCTGTCGCGCTGGAGCACAACACCCGAGCTTGCCTCGACCGCCGTCGCATCCGCTGACCTTGGCTGGCCGTCGATCAGCGAGAACTCGCCAAGCACCTCGCCCGGTCCCATGTGGCGCAGCACCAGTTCCTTGCCCGTGGATGTTGACACGGACAGGCGCACCCGGCCGGATGTGAGCGCAAGCAGGTAGTCCCCTGCATCGCCACGCTGGAACAAAACCGCGCCGGTGTCCCATACCCGCCGAGTGGCCGTGGCTGCCAGCGCCGAAATCGTTGCTTCGTCCACACCCGAGAAGATCGCCGCCCGGCTCAGGGACTGCTCCAGGTCGCGCGTTCTGCCGGTCAGTTCGGCGCGTGTCACCTTCTGGCCCCCGGTTGCGCGACCTGCCCTCTGCGGCCTGCCCACCGCCGGAAGCTAGTGCGACGGCTGCAAGCAATCAAGCATCACGCGTTCCGCAAGGAACAGCGCAGACCGATGGAAACGGCGAACCTTTTCATAACGAAACCGAACAACCAGCACCTTGAAGGAGACACGACATGATCCCGTTCATTTTTGCCAATCAGATGGTGTCCGCAGTGACCGGCGCGCCCAGCCAACCCGAGATCCTGAACGAGGACTACGCCCACTACCTGCGCAATGCGCCCGCCAAGGCGCGGGAGGCGCTGCCCTGGCGTCTGCTGCCGCAGGTTCTGCGGGCGCCCATGAAGGCCCGCCTCGCGGCACGGCGTCACGAAAGATCCCTGATCAACATGTGGGAGATTTCGCCACATCTTCTGAAGGATATCGGCGTTGTCCTCAGCAATCGGGCTATCCTTCCCGACCACCTTGTTCCCGCTCCGGCACGCGTGATCAAGCATGTGGCCGCTGTCGATCCCGCGCAGATCCTGCAGGCCGAACTGGAATTTCCGCCGCACGTCGAACAGGCCAGCCAGGAACTCGCTTCGCAGGTCCAGAAGGTCGAGCCAGAATCGCTGCAAATGGTCAACAAGCTGACCCGGGCAAAGCCGACCCGCCGCGCGACCCCGGCCTACTTGCCCGTCGGCACCTTCTCGTGATCCTTAGACCGCGCCTATCCTGCACAAGCTGCGGCAGCCCCTGCGAACTTACCAAGTCAAGTCACCGATTGGCGGTAGCAGGGGCGGATCAAGGGCTGTCCCGGGGGCTGTCGGCGTTGCTGCGGAACTCACACCTGAGGCATGGTTGCCCCTTTCCCCTTTGGCATCAGGCCACGCGGACGGTCTCGTCGGCTTGCGCATCAACCTCCTGGATCACCTTCGCTGGCCGCGAAAACTGCTTGTGCCAAGTGTAGATCGACTTCGTACTGACGCCCAGCCGCTCGGCCACCTCGTGCGCTGGGTAACCCCGATCCTCGACTTGGGCCACGGCATCGCGATTGAACTCATCCGTGAAGTTGCTCGCGGACACCTCGTCCTCCTTGCTTGCAAAATTACCAAGCAAGGCGTCTACAAATCTAGAGGCTATTCAGTGGATCTTGCTTCTGCTGGCGGGGATCGTGGTGTTGTTCCGGCCTTTGGTTGGGCTGTTGCCAGTGGGCACGGCCTGCCCGGTCGTGCCGGCGCGGCGGTTCTGGGCCGCGGTTTTGCTGCCTGTGGTGATGGTGCCTGTGGTGGCGGTGCTGGTCTATCGGCCGTTTCTGCCGGTGCTGTTGGCGGACTAACTGATGATCCATCTGGTCCTTTATGGTGCGCTACAACTGGCGATCCTGCGGGTCTGGCCGTTGCCCTGCGTGGTCTGGGTCGCCGCACTGGCGCTGATGGTCTGGGGGCTGGCGGTGTTAGGGTTCGCCATTGATCGCTATACGGTGTCCTTCGTGCCGACGGTTCGGCGCGTGGGGAGCATTGCCGCACTTGGCCTCAGAACCGTCCCCTTCATGCTGGCCGACAGCCTGGTGGTGGTGGGCGGCTGGTGACGCGACTGGCGTTCGTGGCGTCGCTGACGGCGGCGGACTTCCTGGACCTGGAGCGGTTGCTTTTCGTGCTGATCATCCTGCCGGTGCTGCGGGGATAGGGCTGGGGATCATCCTTGCCTGGGCGCTGGGGGTAAGTTTTCCGCTGTTCGTCGCGGGTTAGGGGTGTGAGGTTTTGTCCTTGCCGCGCCACGCCAGCGACTGCTGGTTCAGCGCCCTGAGATCCGCCGTATCCGCGATGATCTGCTGGCATAGCTGCACGGCATGCGCCGCCTGCGCCGGGCTAAGGTGCCTGTACGCCGGGCGCGCGATGTGGTCGTACCATACACCGCCGCAGATGGTGTCGAGCACGATCCGCTGAAAGCAGTGGTCGCGGCACACCGGCCAATGGCATTTGCTGGTCTGCGCCAGTGCGGGCATGACTGTCTGCGTCAGGTGCAAATACTGCGCGACAGGGGCAAGGCGGGTCGGTGGCGGCAAATCGAAACTGGGCTGCATGTCGTCTTTCACAGAAGAAACCGCTCGCTTGGCATCAATCTTCAGCACGAAGATGACCTTCGGCCATTCCCAGGATATGGCTTCCTTGCCGCGAAATCCAACGCTGAGCTTGGAGCGGCCCCCGGTCAGTCCAGCGTAGGAAGCTTGACTTGTACCCCTGCAAAGGCACCTTGCGGCAGATGAAAAGTCAACTCCCCGGCCCCGCGACCCTTGGCGAAATCATCGAGATGGCGCTGAGCGATCATGCCAGCTTTGACCAGATCCGCGCCTTGCACGGGCTGGGGCCGGACGAGGTAAAGGCGCTGATGCGGCAAAATCTGAAACCCGGCAGCTACCGCGCCTGGCGCAGACGGGTGCGCGCCTTTGCCGACCGGCGCGAGGTTTACAAATGAAGGCTGACCCGCACCCCTGGGCCAGCGATCTGGCCGAGTTGCATGCCGAGGTCTGGCTGCGCCTGACACGCGGCGTCCATGATCGTCACGCCCCCGCCCGCCACCCGACACTGGCCACGGTCAGCCCGGACGGCAGGCCGCAAGCCCGAACCGTGGTCTTGCGCGCGGCAGACAAGGCGGCGGGCAC
The DNA here is from genome assembly GCA_031409795.1 of Rhodobacterales bacterium. Classification (GTDB taxonomy): domain Bacteria; phylum Pseudomonadota; class Alphaproteobacteria; order Rhodobacterales; family Rhodobacteraceae; genus Tabrizicola. The sequence goes on along the minus strand of JANNXX010000062.1, from coordinate 13,454 downwards.
GCTGGATATTCACACCGATCTGCGGTCGGCCAAGGTGGCAGATCTGCACGCCACACCGTTTGCCGCGCTGCATGTCTGGGACGCCTCGGCCCATCTGCAACTGCGGCTGGAGGCGCAGGCCACACTTCTGACCGGCCAGGACGTGGCCGCGATCTGGGACCGCGTGCCCGACACGTCACGCGGGGCCTATGGCAGCAAGCCCGCGCCGGGCCAGCCGATCGCCGAGGCGCTGGATTATACTAAAGCCGCCGATCCGGGGTGCTTTGCGGTGGTGCGGCTTGAAATCCTGACGGTCGACGCGCTGCATCTGGGCCCGAACCATCGCCGTGCCCGGTTTGACCGGGATACGGGTTGGGAAGGGGTCTGGTTGGCCCCCTGAGGCTTTCACCCCTCCGTCAACCGCCGCGGGCAGACGGGTCAGACCGCAGCGCCGCCATCCCTTCGGCATCAACCATCAGACGCACGCCCAGCGTGCCGGTCCCCGACAGCACCGGGCGCTTTCGCAAGGCGATATCCAGCGCCTCGATCTGTGGATATCCGGCGCAAACCTCGACGATGCGGGTCATCAGCCGCTCTTGCGTCTCATAATGGCTTGCGCGCGCCAGCGTGTCGATCTGCCGGATCAGCGGGTCATAGTCGAAAACCAGCGCCATCTCGTCGCGCGGAACCATCACCAGATGCGGCGCGATGGTCAGGGTCAGGTCCAGAAGATGTGCGTCTGGCACAATATCGCCCGGGCCATAGGTCCCGATCCGCGCGGCGATCTGTAGGTCTTTCAATTCGATGTAGCTTTTCAGGGACAAGGCGGGGTCTCCGTTTTCTGATCACTGTGCAAGAACAGGCCGACAAGCGCCGCGTGACAATTAGGCGTCATCGTCCAGCGCCGTCTCGCCTGCGGCTGCGGGGCCCAGCCTAAGCAGTTGCTGCGTCAGAAGCGCCTTGTAACGCCGCTGACGGCGGCGTGCCGTGGCGCCGGATGAACGCCACCCCTCGCGCTTGTCCTGAACCAGCGCTTCCAGATCGGCGGCGACCGATATCTTTCCCGCGTCGATGGGTGATGTGCGCTTGGGCATCAACGGATTATAGACGCCCGCTGCGAAAGGCAAGCAAAGCGCACCCGATATGCGGGCCGCGTATCGAGTTTGCGACCGACCTGGCATCTTCCGACCTTTTGCCAAGGCCCATGCTACCAGTGCTGCGTTCCGGGCGCGCCCTTGATCTGCCCATCCAGATTCGGCGTGACCCAGCCGCCGTAGAAATTGCCCGGCTGCGGGATCACCCGCGCATCGCCAACCCAGGCCTCGTCCATCTGGGCTGCATAGAACGCGACGTGGCCTGCGAGCTCTGCAAAGCGCTCGGTGGGATGGTCATAGGCCCAGGCCGCGCGCGGGGCTGTGGCCGACCCTGCCAGGACGTCGAAATAGCGCGCGACACCCTTCCATTCGCAAAAGCTGCTGCCCGGCACCGGGCGCAGGGTGGCATGGATATCCTGTGACGGCAGGTAATAGGTCGGCGCATGGTGCGTCTCCAGCACCCGCAGGGCGCGGGTGGTGTCGGCGACATCCGCCCCGCCAAGCCGGATGATGATGCGCTGCGGCACCGGTTCCAGCGCCGGGGGGCGGGGGTAGGACTGCACGTTCTCGCGCGCAAGATCGGTCATGGGGCAGCCCCGGAAGCAGAGGGTTTGCGCGCAACACCCATGTACAGGATCGCCGTCAGGGGCAGGGGGCCGAAGGTCAGGTCAAATCGGCGGTTGATCCCGCGGGGCCCAAGGCCGGTCATCGCACCCGGCACCAGCCCCGCGCCCAGCATCGCGGCGCGCAACTCGGTCGGCTTGATGAACATCGCCGGGTCATGCGTTCCGCGTGGCAAGAGGCGCAGCATGTCTTCCGCGATGGTGATCGTGGCCAGCCGGGCCAGGGGGTTGCGGTTGATCGTGTCGAACAGGAACAGCCCGCCCGGGCGCAGTGTGCGGGCGATCTCTGACATGACCTTGTTCAGGTCGGCGACATGCTCCAGCACATCAACGCAGACTACGGCGTCAAAGCTGGCGTCGGCATAGGGCAGAGCCTCGCCCACGCCGACATCATACCCGATCCGCAGGCCGCTCGCACGGGCATGGGCGCGGGCGGCGTCAATCGCCTCGGCGGCGGGGTCGATGCCGGTGACGTCAGCACCCCGCTGGGCAAGCGCCTCGGCCATGAAGCCCCCGGCGCAGCCAAGGTCCAGCACCGCCTTGCCCTGCCATTCGATCCGGGCGTCGAACCAGCGCAGGCGTCCGGGGACCAGGTTCTTCAGCGTGCGGACCCAGCGGATGTCATCGGACCACCAGCGCTCGGCTACCTTGTCGTAGATCGTCAGGTCATTGCGCATCGCGCGGCTCCTTCGGCAGACGCGGCAGCATGTAGGGCACGTCCGCCTGATACTGCGTGAACCGGTCGCGATAGCGGGCGGCAAAGCGGCGTTCCTTCAGGCGCGGGGCAGCCACGCAATAGGCGGTAAAGCTGACGGCCAGCACGAACTGGTCTGGCGTCCAGACCGGCACGGTCCACAGCGTCAGCGCGAAGGCCACATAGATCGGCTGGCGGATCAGGCGGAACAGCCCTTGCGTCGGCATGTCGGGAAACACCGGGCGGATGCGCGCCATGAGCGACATCCAGCCAAGAGCGCCCGATTGCACCTCGGCCCCGGCATCGAAGCTTGCCTTCAACAGGATAAGCCAGCTCGTGGCGTAGGCGGCGGTCACTGCCCAGAACATCGCCCCTTCCGCCCGCCACCACACAATGCCCGACGGCGTCCAAAGAGCGAACAGCGCCAGCAGTTGGGCCGAGGCGATGAGGGCATAGGTGGTGGTGGCCAGCGTTTGCCCGTGCGGCCCGGGGATCAGCCGGGCCAGCACGCGCCCGCCGGGGCCGGTCAGCAAGAGCGAATGGGCCAGCGGGAACTGCAGGATCAGGACCGCATTGGCCAGCGCCGCCATCGGCCATGGCACGGTGCCCAGGCTTTCGCTGAGGCCAAAGAACATCGCCACGATCATCGCCAGCACGCCCGCCGCGAACAGCGTATGGCACAGGACCCCAAGGCCAAGTGCCAAGGCGATGCGCCCCACGCCCGCAGGCGGGCGCAGGGCCGCGCGGATCAGGGTAGTCAGCCGGGCGATACGAGGGTCGGCGAAGGTCATGCAGGCAGCGCGATTTCAAGGATGCGGGGGATGTTCTGCTTGACCTTGAAGAACCCGGCTGTCGCATGGGGCCAGATCGCCGCGTCCCAGTCGCGCCGCCATTCGCAAAAGGTAATGCCTTGTCTGGCCATGGCTGGTGCTGCCTCGTCCAGCCAATCGCGCAGCGGACCGCGCGTGATGTAGGGCGTGGCAATCTGAGTCGCCCCGGCGGCTGCGGCCCATTTGGCCAAGGCAGCGGGGTCGCCGGCGCGCAAAAGGGTTGTCGCAAGGCCGGACCGCTGGGCGGCATCGGCCAACGCGTGGTCCTCGAACCCATGCACCAGATCGGACACGGGCAGGGGGGATCGCAGGTGGCTGGCGCTTAGCGTGCCCGCCGTGCGGATATCGAGAGCTGCAAGATCGAAATCCTCGACCCGGCAATCTTCGTCGGTGATCAGCAGGGCGGTCGGGCGGCCCGGTTGCGGCGCGTTGATCGTGCGGAGGGGAAGAACCGTTGGCAGACCGTCAGGCTCGGTCGCCTCCAGCCCCTGCGTCACCTCGGCCAGATCGCTTTGGCGCGGGGCAAAGCGGCCTGCGGTGAAGGTGGCGATGTTCTGCGCATCGGCCGGATAGGGCTTACCGCGCGTGTGCAGCCCCGCAACCCAGCGCCAGCCCAGTGTGTTCGAGGCCGCATCGCCGTCGAGGAGATGCCGGTAAAAGAAATCTGCGCCCAGCCGCCACGGCAGGCCAAGCGTGAAGATCCAGATCGACGCGAACCACATCCGCGCGTGGTTGTGCAGATAACCCGTCTCCACCAGTTCCACAGCCCAGGCGTCAAAGCAATCCAGCCCGGTCTGCCCACCCGTCGCGCGGTCAACGTCGCGGCGCAGGCGGCGGTCGCGGTCAAGGGCGGCCAGGTCGGCGTCAAGCCCGGTGCGGTAGCTGTCCCAGACTTGCGGGCGGCGTTCCAGCCAGCCCTTGAAATACCCGCGCCAGACTACCTCCTGCACGAACTTCTCGGCATCGTCTGGTCCGTGCGCGGCAAGCGCAGCGGCAACGGCATCGGATTCCAGCACCAGCCTGCGCCGGATATAGGGTGACAGCACCGATACCGCCTTGTGCGCGCCGGAGCCGTGATCGGTGTTGCGCCCATTGGCATAGCGCCGCCCCATTCGGGGGGTAAAGGCGGAAAGGATGCGCTCGCCTTCGGCGCGGGTCGGGATCCAGTCGGTCATCTCATCCATCTTGGCTGTCTGCTTCTGCGCGCTGTTCCCCGCGCCCGAATTGTCAACGCAAAGTCGCGGTGTCGCGGCAATAGGTCTCGACCAGCGGACGCAAGGCGACGCGCGCCCGCAGTTTTGCGGCCATCAGATACATGCCGCCGATCTTGCGGTGCAAAAACAGGGTGGCAGCGGGCGGGACATGGGCAAGCTCGCGGTCGTTGCCGATGGCCAGGCCCATGTTTCGCAGGCGTTCCAGAAGATCGCTGCTGCCGAAATCGAACGGCGCGGTCTGCCGCAACGGGGCCATCGCAGCGCTGAACATAGCCTGGATCAGCTTCTGATGATGCGGGGCCGTGGCGGGACTGAAATAGCCGATGCGCAGCATGGCTTCGCGTGTTGCCGCCTCGCCACCGTCCAGCGCCACTTGCGCGAGGGCACGGAAGTCGGCGGCAAGGTCCGGGCTGATCGGCTGCACCGCGCCGAAGTCCAGCAGCACGATCCGGTTGGTCTTCGGGTCATAACGGTAGTTGGCAAGGTTCGGGTCGGTCTGCATAGCGCCGAAATTGAAGAGTTCACGCAAGACAAGGTCGATAAGCGCGGCCGCCACCCGGTCGCGCACCGCTTGCGGAGCATCGACCAGACTGTCCAGCGGGGCGCTGTCCATAAAGCTCATCGCAATCACCTGCGGCGTGCAAAGCGGAGCGTGCAACTTCGGAAGAACGAACATGTCCGATCCCTCCAGCAAGGCGCCAAACCGGGCCAGATGCTGCGCTTCGGCCAGATAGTCCGCCTCGGCATGCAACTGGCGCTTGGCCTCCGACAGAAGGGGGCCGATATCCATGCCGCGCGGCAAAAGCCCCGGCAGGCGCAAAAGCGTGGCCACGTTGTCGACATCGCTGTCGATGCTGGCGCGCACGCCGGGATACTGCACCTTGATCGCCAGATCCTGACCGTCGCGCGTCACGGCCCGGTGCACCTGCCCGATCGAGGCGGCAGCAAAGGGGCGCACGTCAAAGCGGGCAAACCGGCCATACCAGCCCGTCCCCCATTCCGCGTTCAACACGGTCTGCAGCTGTTTCGGCGGCATGTGGCGGGCGTCATCCCGCATCCGGCCAAGGATCGCCGTCAGGTCAGCAGGCAGCACCAGCCCGGTGTCCATCGACAGCATCTGCCCCAACTTCAGCGCGGCCCCGCGCAAATGCGACAAGCCGTCCGTCAGCCGCAAGGTATTGGCCGGCGTCAGCAGCAGCTTCGCCAGATCGGGCCGCCTGCCGCTGGCCAGCGCCCGCAGGCCCCCCGCAGCCACGCCGCCTGCGATCCCCGACGCGATGCCGCCGAACCGCAAGAGCCGCGCCGCGCGTCCGGTTGGCACCGCTGCGCCATCGTCCTTCATGGGCGAACGCTTTCCTGTCACCGCTGGCTGCGGGCAGTCTGCTTGCCCAACCGGTGCAGGTGCCAGCGGTAGATTGCAGGGGCAAGGACATGATCATAGGCGGCGGCAGCTACCTGCCTGATCCCGGGCAACCCCACGACCCTGGCCAGCCAGCGATACTTTGGCATTTGTGACCAAAGCACAAGAAACGCCGGGATCCCCGAGGTCAGCTTCCCCTCGTGCAGCACATAAAGCCGCCGGGCCGCAGTATCGGCATCAAAGCCCCATTGGTCCCGTGCGTCGGAGTTCAGATCGTCGAACCGGATCGGCAGACCCCTGGCCACAGCATAACGTGCGTAATGTCGGATCTCGAAGTTGCAGACCGGGCAGGCGGCGTTGTAAAGGACAGAGGTTCTGGCGCGGTTTTCCATGAATGGCAGATAGGTCTGCCCAACGTGAAGTCCAACCGGCAATGAGCGGGCCAGGCATATCCCCTTAACTTCCGCAACGTGGACGGGTGTGTCTCGGGGATACTCTGATGTGACAAACCGACCTTGCGGAGTTTTCGCGTTCGATCATCGAGCGAACATCTGTTCATCACTCCATTAAGGCAATGTTATTGCTTGGTATTCTGTTGATCAAACTCCGGGATAGAGCAATTCTGATTGCACCAGAACGATGCAGCTCACCGAAGGATGACCACGCCATGACCCCCCGCCGCGCCACCGACAATGGTGAGACCGGTTTCGCCACCGGTTCGAGGAGCCGGTCGAACGCCCTCAACGCCTTTATGACCACCAAGTTCCAGATCGACGCGAAGCTGGAGCGGCTGAAGGCCCTGAGCGACGACCACTTCGAGGCCCACCCCGACGAGATCAACTGGGGCCATGTCGGCACCCTGAACCACTACGCCAGCCTGCTGCGCCAGGTCACCGACGCCGCATTCAAGGAGGACGAACATGCCGCTTGATCCCGCCCAGCGCCACCAGATCGAACAGGACGCGATCACCGCCGCATAGAGGCTGACCGCCTAGCCGCCTGCGATGACGCCATCGCCCTGCTGCGCGAGATCGCCGATCTGGACCGCGACGACGATGGCGACGTGATCATCGGCACGGATGCCGGCGGCCACAACGACCTGATGTCGCACATCGCAGCATTTCTTGCCAACCACGACAAATAGGCGACCGCCATGACCAAACTCACCGAAACCCGGACCCCTTTCCCTGTGCTTGGGCCCAGCGCCGGGGCCCAGCGCCCCGACAACATCGAGCCGGTGGCGGCGCGAGTGCCGACGACCAGCCACAACGGTAAGGCTGATCCTTCATCGCCCGCAGCACCGCGTCCCGCCGTTGCATCCGCGTCGTCAGGACTTTCCCAAGAGATCCCTCAGCACGACGTTGTCGAGCCTGACATCCGCCACCAGCCGCTTCAGCTTCGCGTTCTCGTCCTCAAGCCGCCTCAGACGTTTGGTGTCTGACAGGTCCATCCCACCATACTTGGCCTTCAGCTTGTAGAACTCTGCAGGGCCTAGACAATGCTTCCGGCACAGCTCGGAAGTCGGCAGTCCAGCCTCCTGTTCTTTGATCATCCCGACAATCTGCGCCTCGGTGAAACGGCTCTTTCGCATTCGTCTGCTCCTCAAGGGTCGGACAGACTTTCCATCAGACTGAGGGAACTTCCGGGGGGCAGGTCAGTCAGATATCACTCCCAACTCAGGTCGCGGCGGTATCGGGCGCTGACGAGCCCGTTCTGAAGTGCGAGAAGATGAAGCCAACCGTTGTCGAAAAGTGCCCGCACGTGGTCGTGTTTGCGCAGGACGTCGGTCAGCGCGTCGATCGGGGCCTCGACCATGACGGTCAAGCGCAGCGCTTCGTGCGCGGGGTGTTCGCCGTCATGCACGCTCTGCATGGGCAGGCCCGCGCGCAAGGTTCCGCCATTGCCTTCGACCACGCCAATCCCGCCGATGACATTGTGGACCAGCTTGTTTCCGGAACCAAAGGTCGCGGGTGCCACGGTCGAGCCGTAGTATTGCAGGCTGATCCAGCTTGCGACCACAACCGGGGCCGTCAGGATCAGCTCAAGCGTTGCAAAGCCCTGATCCATCGTCCAGTCATAGCTGTGCAGGAACGCCCGGCCCGCAAGGTCGCGCCCGGCCGTCACTGCGCGTGGTGCGGCGATGAAGGCACTGCAGCTCGCAAGGCCCCATTCGGGGCGCACTTCGGCCCAGTCGGCGGCGCGCCTGGCCAGAGTCTCTCCCTTTGCGCCGGGCAGGCGTAGCGCACGCTCGGCGCGCGCGTGGTGTCCGGCGGCGGCAAGCCAGCCTTCGATCCGCACAAGCGCGTCGGAATGACCGGGGGCGGGTGTGTCGCGGTATAGGGTGATCCGGTCGGTCACCGTGTCATGCAGCCCTGCGACGAATAACGTATCTTCGGGCAGCGTCAGCCCCAGGTCGGGCAGGCCCGCGCGGGTCTCGGGGTCGTTCAGAAGGGTTGCAAGCAGCCGCGACGACACCTCGCCGGTCTGCCCGGCGCAGGCGCCGCAGTGATAGGCGCTTTCGTGCGGATTGTTGCAGACCTGCGCCCCGTGGCCCACTAGAACCACAACCTGTGCGTGCCCTGATGTCAGGCTCATCGCGCGCAGGACGGCGGCGGCGGTCCGGGCCTTCTGGACCGCGGTCAGTCCGCCTTCGATCTGCGGCAGCGGGCCCGGGGTCAACCGCGGTGCGCCAAGGCCAAGCGCGTCTTTCACCAGCTTCACGCCATAGACCGGGCCTGCCGCCTCGACGAAGGCAAAGGAAGACACGGCGGCCTGCCGGAACCGGCCCCATGCGCGGTGCGTGCGGGCCGAGATGCGCAGCGCGGCCTCTGTGCCCGCGTCGGCATGGCTGGTCGAGGTCAGGGCAGGGGTCAACAGCACGGGAAGATGTGCCCGCACCTCGTCCGTCCCGCTTGGCTTGTGGGCGACGGGCAGGCCGAAGAAGCCAGCGAAGCCCAGAGTCTGGATGCCGGCATCCTGTGCTTCGAATGCACGGCGAAACACTTCGGACCGCACGTCGATGCAGAAAGCTGCCTGCACCATGGGCCGTCCTTCGGCCGCGACGGGGCCGGTCAGCATCGCCGACAGCCTGCGCTGATGCGCGCGCTCAGCGGCGTCCTGCAAGACCGCATCCAATACTTGATCGGGCGTGGGTGACAGGGGCCTCGCGTGTGCCGCGACCACCGCCTGCCAGTCTTGCGCGATGCAAGGGCAGTGGAGCAGAAGCGCGTCCTCCCACATCAGCCGGATCGCGAGCAGGTCAGTCAGCGTGGCGTCGGTGCCGCCCTTGAGTTCCGCCTGCCACAAAAGCCAGCGGGCATGCTGCGCCCAGCCGCCCAGATCGACGAGGAGCCGGTGGAACGCCGTCTCGGCCGCCGCTTCCGTCAGCCCCAGACCTTCAGCCGCGCGCAAGATGCTGCGTTCGGGCGTGTCGGGCGCCTCGGCCACATAGGCTGAAAACCCGGTCAACCCGGCAATCTCGGGCGTCAGGTCATGTGTCGCCCACTCGCGCCAGGCGGCGAAGGCGCCTTGACCCGGCCGGGGCGTCCAGAGCGCCTGACCCCGGTCAAAATATCCCGCCGCCCAAAGGCCAAAGCTGCGGGAGATGACTGCGGGCCAGTCGGTGCCGGTGGCCTGTGCGGCCAGTGTGGCGACGGTGGGCAGCGCCTGTGGTCCCGGCACGGGCTTGTGCATCCGCGCCTTGATCGCAGCCAGATCGTCCGGCTTGACCGGCGAGGCGCAGGCGATAAGCGCGGCGGCAAGGTCATCGTCGGTGATCCTGCCCGCTGTCACCTTTGCGGCCAGGTCTGCCCGCGGCAGCGTCAGGGTGATGCCAGCCACCCGCGCCAGCCGCGCCGAAGCCATGGCAAGATCCTCGCCCGTCTGGCCGAGGAACGGGTTCACTGCGACAGTTGCATCCAGCGGGAAGGCGGGAGGGATCGCGCGTGCGGCGGCGTTCGCAAGGGCAAGGGTCTGCGCGGTAAAGGACGGGGCAGTCTGCGGGGTCAGGTCGAACATGGGTTCTCTTCCGGTTCAAGGTTTCGTGTGGGATGTGGCGTCAGCCCGAAAGCCGCCGATGGCGCGGTCGAGAAGCGCATTCATGTAAAGCCCGTTCGCCAGATGCACGCGCAGCCCGGCGGTGGCAGGGTGGTGCGCCCAAAGCGGGAACAGCGCCTGCGCAAAGGCCGCAAGGCCAAAGGACAGCACCGCCAGAACGATCAATGCCCATTCCAGCGGCCCGGCGACCGGGACGGCGGGCAGCGACGTGCCCCAGACCGCCTGCGCGATCACCTGGAACCCGAAATATGCCAGCGCCGTGGCCAGTGAGGCGGCCACCGTCCGCTGCGTCAAAGCATGTGGGGCGGCCTCGGCAAGCCCCTGCGCGATCAGATAGGACACGCCGAAGATCAGGATCGCGCCAAGGGCCAAGGCCTGCGGTGATTTCTCGCCCAGTGTCAGGGTGAAGCCAGCGGCGACAAGCGCGTAGATCGTAAGCGCAAGACCAAAAGACCGCACCACCGCCCGCAGGTCCGGCACCGCGACCGGGCCCGGCTTGCGGATGGCATTGACCGCCTGCACTGCACCACCCGAGGACAGGAATGCATGCGCCTTGTACAGGGAATGCGCAACGATGTGCAGCAGCGCCAGCGCCCAGAGGCCCAGACCGCATTGCATCAGCATGAACCCCATCTGGGACACGGTGGACCACGCAAGCGCCGTCTTGACCGCGCTTTGCGTCAGCATGACCAGCGCGCCGAACAGCGCGGTGAACCCACCGATCACCACCAGCGCCGCCATCGCACCCGGGCTTTGCTGCACCAGATCCGACAGGGTGATCAGCAGCACCCCGCCCGCATTGATGATCCCGGCGTGCAGCAGGGCCGACACCGGGGTCGGGGCCTCCATCACCTCGGTCAGCCAGCCGTGCAGGGGGAACGCCGCCGTTTTCAGCGCCGCCGCCAGGACGATCAGGACGACCGCAAGCTGCGCCGGCGCGGGCAGGCCGTCATCGCCGGAAAGCGCAGCAATACTGACCGTGCCGAAGCTGAGCCACAGCAGCACCGACGCCAGGATCAGCGCGACATCCCCCGCACCCCACACAAGGGAAAACTTGGCCGTTGCGCGCCGCGCTTCGGCCCGGGCAGGGTAGAATAGCAGCAGATGCCGCAGCACCAGCCCCGTGCCCACGAACCCGGCCACAAGCACTGGCAGGCTTGCGGCCTGCACCAGCACCAAAGACGCAGCTATCGCCGCAAGGGTCAGCCCGTGAAACGCTCCTTCCCGCGACTCGCCGTCCAGATAGCTGCGCGCAAAGCGAACGACGACCCAGCCGACGAAAGACACCACAAGCACCATCGTTACGCTCACCGGATCGAGCCGAAACAGCGCCATCCCGCCAAGGGTCAGCACCTGCGGCCCGGTGGCCCAAAGCTGCACCAGACCAGCAAAGCCAAGGGTGAGGGCGGCAAGCGTTGCACCTTCTGCCACCATTGGCAGGCGCCCGGGTCGCCGCCCGGGATGCCCTGCAAACAGGGTCGCCGCCGCAAGCAGCAGCAGAGGTGACAGGGCAATCATTGGATAGCTCGACATGGCAGGCTCCGGTTCAGAGGTCATGCCTTGGGATCTACCGCGTGTCAGCCTTTCAGAAAATTACATAGACTAAGCAGTATCATTCCATTAAATAGAACAATGAGCCAGATCAACCTGCATCATCTTCGCCTGTTCCGGGCTGTCGCCAGTGACGGCACGCTGACGGGTGCCGCGCGGGGGTTGAACCTGTCCCAGTCCGCGCTGTCCACGCAGTTGCGCACTCTGGAGGCATCGCTTGGTCAGGATCTGTTCGAACGTCGCGGTCGCGGCCTTGTCCTGACCGAAGCGGGCCGCATCGCGCTTCAACATGCTGACGCGATCTTTCGCGCAGCCGACGATCTTACCGCCACCCTGCGCGACAGCGGTCGCGCGCGCCGGGCGCTGCGCGTAGGCGCGCTGGCCACCCTGTCGCGCAATTTCCAGATGCAGTTTCTGCAACCCTTGATCGGTCGCGCCGATGTCGAGGTCGTGCTGCGCTCCGGTTCTCAGGATGAACTCTTGCGCGGGCTGGCCGGGCTGGCGCTGGACGTTGTCCTGACGAACCTTGCCCCGGCGCGCGACGCGGCAAGTCCCTGGCTGGTGCACCGGATTGATGAACAGCCCGTGGGCCTGATCGGCACATCCGCCCGCCTTGGCCCCGTTCCACGCCCGTTGCGCGACCTGCTGGCCACGCAGCCGCTGATCGCGCCAACCCGCGAAACCGGCCTGCGTGCGGCATTCGACGCGCTGACAGCCCGGCTGGGGGTGACGCCGACCTTTGCCGCCGAGGTGGACGACATGGCGATGATCCGCCTTCTGGCGCGGGCCGACGCCGGCCTCGCGATCATCCCGCCAATCGTGGTGCGGGACGAGCTTTCATCCGGCGCACTGGTTGAAGCGGCCAAGCTGGACGGAATCAGTGAAACCTTCTTCGCCGTTACCCAGGAACGGCGCTTTCCCAACCCCCTTCTGTCAGAAGTACTGATCCGGTGAACCAGAGGTCCAACGTCTGACTCCGGCCGCCTATCGGCTTCCCTTTCCCATGGGGTATTTCCCGTCTGGCGTTGCTTCACCTGCACACGCGCGCCTCGTCGGGCCAGGGGCGCGCAACCACTCAACATCCTGACCACCACTGTGTGGTCCGGCAAAGCCTGGATCTTTTCGGCAGCGCGGGCCTGCTTGGCACGCGTCTGCTCCACCACGGGCAGGGATCGACACGACCACGCACTCCCGGCGCAGGGTGTCGCGGTTGGGCACCAAGGGCAGGATGGCGGATCTGGTTTCGGTCAGCTCTTGCCACGCCACTAAGACAGCAGCGGCGCCGACCGGTGCGACGCCTGCCGCCCCGCCACCTTTCCGGGCGCAGCTATCGGACAGCACTTCGCGGGCAGCCCGGATTTCCGGCACCAAGGGCGTGGCCTGCGGGGCGAAGGGCTTGGCCCCACGACCGCGCCGGTCCAAGGTCGATGTGCATGAAGCCGGAACGCGCACAGGTGCCAAGGCCGGGAAAGCCCAAAGCGGGCCGCCGCCATGACAGCCGCGGGATCGTGGTTCGACATGGCGATAGCTTAGGCAATGCCAAGCACGTACTTCGAAGCCGGGGCCCCGCCGACGGTGCAGGAGCGGGTGGGGCTGCGACAGACCGGGCGGACACTCAGCGGCCTGCCCAGGCGGTTGCAGAGGGGCTGCAGTTTTCCTGGTCAGAACTGGAATACACGCCATGAATACCTGCCGTTTGACAAATCCCCCTGAAAAGCCAGTGCTTTCTGGCGTTTGGGAGTGATCTTTCAGCCTGACCTTCCTGGCGCGGCACGAAAGTGCAGGACAGTGTCCACCGTCCATTGTGGACACCATGGCGATGCCGTGGCGCGTCGGACCAGGCGGCTTTGCGCAAAACTCCGTCAGGCAGCGTCGTAGACAGCGAAGACCTCGGCGCTGCCGTCGCGTCGGATCAGGTAGACGATGTAGGCCTCGCGTTCCGTTTCCGGTCCCATGCCGGGGGAGCCGTAGGGCATGCCCGGCACCGACAGGCCGACGGCGTCGGGGCGTTCCGCCATCAGGCGGCGGATGTCGGCGGGGGGCACATGGCCTT
>JANNXX010000061.1:0-131212 GCA_031409795.1 Rhodobacterales bacterium | reverse complement strand
ATCGACGACATCGACCAGGTGGCGGGCAAGCGGGGGGACCGGCAGTCATCTGCGGGCCAGCAGGAAGTGACGGCGGTCTTCATGGGGGCCTTCGCGGGGGCGGGGACGGTGGTGCGGGGGAACTGCACCTTCGGGATGTTCAGTAACTTCCCCGAGAACGTGGACGACGCCCTGCGCCAACGGGCCGGGGCGCGGTTTCTGGTCGACGGGCCGCAAAGCCGGGAGGATTACATTGATATCCTCTCGCTTTTGCTGGGAAAGAACCATGCGATCCCGGTCGGGGACCATGAGTTGTTCGCGGCGCAGGAGATCAGGAAGGCCGTGGCCGCCAGTTTCGAGGGGCACTCGAAGCCGCATGAGGAGGGGTTGCTGAAGGTCTGGGACCGGATGTCCGGTGAGATCGGCATGCTGGATACCCTCGCCAAGATGGGGGCCTACTTGAAGGCGATCCAGGCTGCGGATGAGCGGTTCACGGGTCGCGCGATCAAGAACATCACTGACGCGGTCAAGGTCCGGGCGATGGACTTTGAACTGCCGGACGCGTGGATGGCGGAGCCGGACCTGTTCCTCTTCAAGCCCTATGACGAGAAGCTGGGCATGATCCGGGGCCTGATGACGCCGATCACGGTGGAGATGGTGATCCAGGAGATTAACCGCTACGCGGATTCGGAGTTCCGCTATGCCGACAAGTCGGACGAGGTGGCTATACAGGGGATGGTGCGGGACTTCGGCCGGACGGAAGAGGCGAAGCGGCGGTATCTGGAGGGGAAGGGGTGATGGGTGCGTTGAGGGTCTAGAACGTGTGAAGCTCATGGCCTATATTGAGACTCTGTGAAGCGCTTGCGGGAGAGATGACATGGAAAGAAAAGGCCAGCATGTCGTTCCAAGGGACGGCAAGTGGAGTGTCAGGAAAGCAGGGTCCGATAGGGCAACGCAGACCTTTGAGACCCAAGGTGAGGCAATCAGTGCCGCTCGCAAGATCGCGCGGAACCAAGAAACGGAACTTTACATTCACGGGCGCGATGGAAGAATTCGTTCCCGCGACTCCTATGGCAAAGACCCCTATCCGCCAAAGGGTTGAATTTGCCACATGCCGACTTTTCTCGTAGCGTCTTTGTTAACTGCCCTTTCGACGCGGAATACGAACCTATACTTCAGGCAGTATTATTCTGCCTTGTAAGGTTTGGGTTGAAGCCACGCATTGCTACTGAGCGAAGCGACGCAGGTGAGACTAGAATTGAAAAGATCGCGCAACTCGTTGAGGAATCGAAATACTCGATACATGATTTAAGCCGTTGTCAGGCGCGGGTCGCCGGAGAGCACTACAGATTGAACATGCCATTCGAGCTGGGAATGGACTTTGGCTGCCGAAAGTACGCTGGTGCACCTTTTTCAGACAAGAAGATTCTGATCTTAGAAGAAGAGCGGTTTCGGTATCAAGCAGCAATTTCGGACCTTGCAGGCATTGATATTCAAGCTCATAGCGGCAAGCACGACGTGGCGATTCGCAAGGTCCGAAACTGGCTTGCCAGTCTAGGAGAATTCGAAAACCTTGGCCCCACTAGGATCTTGAGCGAGTACGAAGACTTTCAAGAATGGCATTTCGAGAGGCAGCTAAGTGCGGGATTCTCGGAAGAGGACATTCTCGATTTTCAAACCCCTGAGCTTCTCACGGCAATGTTCGAATGGATGCAACGCGGGCAACCTCGTCAGTAAATACTTGAGGAGCCCACTATGAAACGCCTCATCGCCCACGGCCTCATGTTCGGGAACCTGATCGAGGTTTCCTCCCCCGCCCTCATCGAACGCTACAATCGCGCCCTCAAGCACCTGACCGGCAAGACCACAGCCCTCACCGATTTCCACATCGACCTCTCCGGCTATTCGCCCGAGATCGGGGATGAGCTGGGCGACGACCTCTACCTCAACCCCAACGGCTCCAACCGGCAGTTCATCCTTCTGTCCACGGCGCAGAAGGATGCGCCGCTGCTGAACATCAAGTTCTCCACCTCGCGCGGGATCCTGACCCAGTTCATCGAGACCAACGAGGCGCAGTTGTTTGCCCTGACCGCTCGGGATGCGGTGGCGGGGGAGTTGCAGAATTCGGTCTATGCGGTGGACACTCCGGCCAGGCTGTTCGACATAAGGCAGGTGACGGTGGAGGCGGATACCATCGGCGGGCATGTGGCCGATGCGGGGAAGCTGGCGAAGCTGATCGACCGCTTCCGGCAGGAACCCGACGGCTGGCGCGATGATGTGCTGGTGGCCGAGATGATCGGGCTGGCGAAGAAGACTGGCGACGTGACGCGGGTGCCGATCAGCTTGGCCGCGATGACCTTCAAGCAGGACAACTATTGGACCAGTCATTTCGGCGGGGTCTATATCTTCCGCGACGTGCGGTTTGCGGGCGTGATCTCGACGCTGGACTGGCAATCGCTGGGCGAGGTGCCGGTGCCGCAGGTGATGGACCTGACGCATCGCAACCAGATCGCCGACTGGCTGGAGCGGAACAACCTGGTCGAGCCGATCGTGCAGGCGCGGGGCACCGATGGCGCAGCGATCCTGCGGCAGAAGATGGACTTCATCCTGGTCGATGCGGCGGACCGGCTGGGGCTGGACCTGGGCGACGCGCGGCGGACGGAACTGCGCAAGATCGCCTACCGGATCGGGTCTGCGCTGCCGGAGGAATTCCTTGGGCTGGCGGCTTTGCTGCGCTGGGTGGAGGCGGGGGGGCCCTGGCCGAAGATCACCAGCGAGCATCCGGCGTATTTCTACACGCTGCGGGGCCGCGCGGGGCGCGACCGTGACCTGGTGAACATGCTGCTGTCGGAACTGGCACCGATGGACGTGCGGCAGATGTTCATCACCCACAAGGAGCTGTTCTACGCCCAGTACGCCACCTGGACCGACCGGAAGAAGACCTATGTGGCGGACTTTCTGGCGCGGGAGTATCAGGTGGACCGGGAAGGCGCGCGGACAGCCCTCTTCGGGGCGGAGCCGGGGATGGATGAGTTGCAGCGCCCGCAGATGGCCGAAGGGCCGAAACCGGTGCGGGGTCCGGTTGCCGGGCCATGGGGAGGGAGACGCTGATGGGCTGGCTGCGACTTGCCTTTGTCATGTATGTGGCGCTGACGATCATCTACTTCATGACCGGCATCTATTCCCGGTCGGTCCGGCGCGAGAAGCTGGAGAAGGAATGGGACACCGACCCCGCGCGCGAAGGTGCGCCGGTCGAGGAACGAAGCGCCTTCATCAGCGTTGGGATGGAGCAGTACGAGAAGGGGCTGAAAAAGCGCCTCCTTTGGCTTATCTACATCCTGCCGACCATCGGCTTTGCGATGACGATCTATTTCGTCAACTGGACCTGAAGGGGCCTGCCCATGTGGAAGAAGATCAAATGGGGTCTGGCGATCCTGGCGCTGGTGATCGTTGGCCTGTTCCTGCACTACACCCTGCCGCAGCGCGACGTGGTGCAGGTGATCAACACCTACAACCGGGTGACGCAGATCGGCGGCAACTGGATGTTCTATTCGATCGAGGATACCGGAACGGGGGTGGAGACGACGACGACCAGCCGGGATATCCGGTTCATCGACGCGGTCCGCGCGAACGGGACCAGCACGGTGACCTACCGCAACGAGGATACCGGCTGGTTCTGGCCGCCCTATTTCAAGTGGAACTCCAGCACCCTGCAGGCCGAGGCGACGAACCTGCAGTCTGACAAGGCCGACCCGCAATGGGTGGCGATCACGCATTACGGCTGGCGGCTGCCGATCTTCTCGATCTTCCCGAACGCGGTCAGCATCCGCCCGGTGGAGGGGCCGGATGTCACGCTGATCCCCTGGCTGAACATCATCCTCCTTGCGACGCTGGCCTTCCTTGTCCTGATGATCCGCCGGATGTGGCTGCAGTTCCGCGAGCGGATGGTCGATCCGGCGCTGGCCGATGTGGGACAGACGTTCGATGCGGCGGGCGCGCGGGTCGAGGCGGTGCAGAAAGAGGCGCGGGGCTTCTTCGGGCGGATCGGGGCCTGGCTGGGAACCTGGCGGGCAAGGAAATAGGCGGCAGGGCCTGAAGCCGCCGTCCGTTCGCGCTGAGGGTGAGGGGCTGACCTGTCCGGATCACACCCCGCCTTGAAGGGTCTGCCGGGCCGCTCCATCTATCCAGCGAAGGGATCTTGTCGACATGATGCGGCGCGAGCGCAGGTTTCAACGGCAGTTCGACGCGCTGGAGCGGATGATCCCCGGGGCCAAGGGCGTGCTTGGGCGGCTGCGCGGCAACCGCTGGCTGGTGCTGCGCCTGCCGCTGGCGCTGTTGCTGATCATCGGGGGGCTGGTGTCGTTCCTGCCGGTGCTGGGCATCTGGATGCTGCCGCTTGGCCTTCTTTTGCTGGCCGTCGACCTGCCCTTCCTGCGCGGGCCGATTTCCGGGCTGGTGATCCGGGCGCGGCTGGCCGCAAGGCGGCTGGGGCGACGCTGGCGGAAGTGGCGAAACCGGCGCTGAGCCGCGCCGTTGCCGTTCCGTCGCAGTCCTGTCGCAAGCCTGTCGCATGGGGCGGGCAGGGTCCGGGGGACAAGGACTTCTGGCATGTCACGGCGCGAGCGCAGGTTTCAGCGGCAGTTTCAGGCGCTGGAGCGTCTGGTCCCGCAGCTGCGCGGGCCGATCTCGCGCCTGCGCCGCAACAGCTGGTTTCCGGTCCGCTTTCCCCTGGCGCTGGTGCTGACGCTTGGCGGGCTTTTGTGGTTCCTGCCGATCCTTGGGCTGTGGATGCTGCCGGCGGGTCTTCTGCTGCTGGCGGTGGACCTGCCGCGACTGCGCGGGCCGATCTCGATGGTCATCATCAAAAGTCGCCGCAGCGGTCAGCGCTGGCTGCGGCGCTGGCGCGACTGGCGGCGCTTTCGACCCTAAAGCGCCCGCTCTGCCAGCCAGTCGGCCCAGGCCGCCTTCGAGCCGGCAAAGACGTTGATGTCGGCCTTGCCCGCGACCCCTGGCACCAGCCCGGTCGAGGTGTATTGCCAAAAGCTCCACGCCTTGCCGTCGTAGACGCTGTGCGGATGGTCCGCGACCGAGCGCAGCCAGAATTCCACGCCCTGAAGCCGCCAAAGCTGGGTGTCTTCGAAGAAATCCACCGTGGTGTAGATCAGCGGGCGCCGGCCGTAGTGGCGTTCAAGAATGTCGAGGAAGATCTGCGCCTCGCTGCGGATCGTGGCACCGTCGCGGCGGATCGTGCAGGTCGGGCTGGTCGGCGTCCATTCAAGGTCAAGAACCGGAGGCAGGCTGCCGGGCGCCTTCGGCACATGGCGGATGAACCAGCGCGCCTGTTCCGCCGCTGGACGGCAATGGTAGAAGAAGTGATAGGCCCCCCGCCGGACCCCCGCTGCCGCCGCACCCCGCCAGTGATCCTTGAACATCGGGTCCAGCAGATCGCCGCCTTCGGTCGCCTTGATGAAGGCGAAGTTCACCCCGTTCGCCCGGGCGGTCGGCCAGTCCACGCCGGTCTGGAAGCGCGAGATGTCGATCCCGTGCACCGGATAGCGGTCGGGCGAGCGGCCGGGCCAGTCGGTCGGGTCGGCATCGGTGAAGTTCGAGGAGGTGACGGTGATCTGATCCCCCGGCGCGGGCGCGACAGCCTGGCGCGCGGGCCCGCCGCAGGCGGCAAGGGTCAGGGCGGCAAGAAGGGTCAGAAGGCGGATCATGGCGGGATGCTGCCGCGCCCGGCGGCGGGTGTCACGCGGGTTTTCGCGTCTCGGCGGAAAGTCTCAGCCAAAGCGGGCGGGCGACAGCTGCGCCACGAGGTCCGCGTCCAGCGCCGGCGCACGGCCGCCGATCAGGTCGGCCGCAAGCCGGCTGGCGCCGGGGCAGGACAGGAACCCGTAACCGCCCTGACCGCCCAGCCAGAAGAACGAAGGTTCGCGCAGATCCCGCCCGATCACCAGCACCCGGTCGGGCGAGAAGGTGCGCAGGCCGGCCCAGCTTGAAAGCAGCCGGGTCACGGGTTCGGTGACCATTTCCTCATAGCGAGCCAGCCCTTCGGCCAGGACCATGTCATCGGCCCAGGCGTCATGCGGCTCCATCAGGTCTTCTTCGGCGGGGCTGACGATCAGGGCACCGGCGTCGGGCTTGGCATACCAGTCTTCACCGGGGCCGAACATCATCGGCCAGCGGCTTACATCCTGGCCATCGGGGGCGGGAATGCGGGCCATCGACCTGCGCAAAGGCGTGAAGCCCAGGGGCTGCACGCCCGCCATCTGTGCCACCTTGTCGACCCAGGCGCCTGCAGCGTTCACCACCATCCGCGCGGAAAAGCTTCCGGCGGCACTGTCCACGCGCCATCCCGAACCATCCCTTGCAATCGCCGTGACCCCCGCCTGCGTCAGGATCTGCGCGCCCCGCCCCTTTGCCTCACGGGAAAAGCTCTGGATCAGCCGGTCGGTGTCCAGATCCTCGGCGTGCTCGGACCGTGCCGCGAAGGCCACGACCTCCGGGTTGAGGATCGGCACCATTGCCCGGGCATCCTCGACGCCGATCTCTTCGTATCCCATCTGGTCGCGGTCGCGCACGAAGGCTTCGCGCGAATCGGACTTGCCGACAAGAAGCAGGCCACGCGGCGACAGAAGCCCCGGAATCGCCCGGAAGTCCGCTTCCGAGGCCAAAGCCAGCGCGACCACCGGAGGCGCGCCGTAGAGCGGCTCATAGGTTGCGGCCGACCGGCTGGAGGCGTGGTGCGCCAGCGTGTCTTCGGCTTCCAGCAGCAGGACCGAGCCCAGTTCAGACAGCCGGGCCGCGGCCGACACCCCGGCTATCCCGCCGCCGATGATCAGGAAATCATGCGTCATACGCGGGACATTGCCATGCGGTCGCGCGGCGCGAAAGGGGCCTCAGGTCCGGGCGAGAAGGGCCATAGAGCGCGCGCCGATCCGCAGGCTGCCATCGGGCTGGAGGAACGGCTGCAGCGCCGCCGCATGGGCCGCGCTGACCACCTCGGCGCCCGCGATCCCGGCTGCGCGGATGGCAACCCCGCTGGAGTTCAGCCCCCGTATGCCGGTGGCAAGGTCAGGGTAGGTCCAATGCGTGTCCCCCTCGACCACCGCGGGGGGGGGTCAGCCCGGCCTCGGCGACAAAGGCGCTTAGCCGGTCGGGGTCGGACAGCGGGAAAGGGCCCGGGGCACCGGGGAGCGACGCGGGCAGAAGCGGGCGCAGGGCTGCGACGATCGAAGCCGCCTCCATCCCCTCGGGGCGGCCCCAGGTCATCACGGCCACCACTCCCCGGGGGGGTGACGAGGCGCGCCTCGGCCAGGACGCGGACCGGGTTGCCGGCGAACTGGAAGGCGTTGAACCCGGTCACCACGTCAAAGCTGGCGGCGGCAAAAGGCAGGTCCTCAAGGTCGCTGACCCGGAAATCGCCAGCGGGAACCCGTTCGCGCGCGATTTCCAGCAAAAGCGGTGCCGCGTCGATGCCGGCAACCCTGGCCCCCAAAGCTGCCGCACGCTGCGCCGCCTTACCCGCACCACAGCCCACGTCCAGAAGCCGCATCCCCGGACCGACCCCCGCCCGTTCCAGCACATCGTCATAGCCGGCGGCGAACTGGCCTTCCTGCACCTCCGCCCAGTCGCGGGCGCGCGCGCGCCAAAGCTGGCCGTTGACATCCGACGTGCGCTGCGGGGAGGGATCGGTCATATGCCACCTTTAGGCAGAAACCGGGCTTTCCATGCCCCGGCAAGGAAACCACGACCGACCCGCAAAAGCAAAGCCGCCGTGTCGCCACGGCGGCTTGCCTGTCTTTACCGGTGATCAGACCTTACTGCGGAATGTCGCCGACGATGCCTTCGACGTAGAAGCCCATTCCCAGAAGATCGCCGTCCGGAGCAACCGCGCCGTCGGCCAGCCAGGGGGTGCCGTCCTGCTTGTTGATCGGGCCGGTGAAGGGGTGATAAGTCCCCGCCGCGATCGCGTCGCGCATGGCTTCGGCCTCGGCCTTCACCTCGGCCGGAACCGCCTCGGTGATCGTGCCGATCAGCACCTCGCCCGAGGCGATGCCTTCCCAGCTGTCCGTCTGTTCATACGATCCGTCCAGAAGCTGGCCGACGCGCTTGACGTAGTAAGGGCCCCAGTTGTCGATGATCGAGGACACGCGCGGCGTCGGCATGTATTCCGGGATCGCCATGTCCGAGGCCTGGCCGAAGCCGATCACGCCGGGGGTCTTGGCCGCTTCGGCAAGCGGAGCGGTCGAATCGGTGTGGGCCGCGATCACGTCGACGCCCTGGTCGATCAGCGCGCGGGCGGCGTCGGCCTCTTTCGCGGGGTCGAACCAGGTGAAGGCCCAGACGACCGAAAGCTCGACCGCCGGGTTCGCCTTCTTGGCGTGCAGGTAGTAGCTGTTGATCCCCATCACGACCTCGGGGATCGGGAACGAGGCGATGTAGCCGATCTTGTTCGACTTGGTCATCTTGCCGGCGATATGGCCCTGCACCGCGCGCCCCTCATAGAAGCGGGCGTTGTAGGTCGAGACGTTCGCGTATTCGCGCTTGTAGCCGGTGGCGTGTTCGAACTTCACGTCCGGGAACTTGGCGGCGACGGCGTTCGTCGCATCCATGTAGCCGAAGGAGGTGGTGAAGATGATGTTGCAGCCGCCCAGCGCCATCTGGGTCAGCACGCGTTCGGCGTCGGCGCCTTCGGGCACGTTCTCTTGATACTGGATCTCGACCTTGTCGCCATGCGCCGCCTGCACCTGCATCGCGCCGTCATGGTGCTGGAAGGTCCAGCCGCCGTCGCCGATCGGGCCGACATAGACGAAGCAGGCCTTCACCTTGTCCAAGCCCTGCGCGAACGCGCTGCCGCTTGCCAAGAACAGCCCCATTGCGGCGGTTGCGAGCAGATTTCTGCGTTTCATTCTTATACTCCCCGTGGTGGCAGGGCACTTTGCGGCCCTGCGGTTATGCGCCCCTAGCGTGAGGCGTGAAAGTTCTGTCCCAGCGCCGCCGGCGCCCCATTGGCCTTGCCCCTTCGGCCCGCCGACATGATGACCAGCACGAGGATGGTTATCAGATAGGGCGCCATCGACAAGTACTCGACCGGGATGACCGAACCCGCGACCTGCAGGTTCAGCTGCAAGACGGTGATGCCGCCGAAAAGATAGGCGCCGATCAGCACGCGCCAGGGTTTCCAGCTGGCAAAGACCACGATGGCCAGGGCGATCCAGCCTGCCCCGGCGGTGATCCCGTCCACCCATTGCGGCACGCGCACCAGGCTGAGATAGGCCCCGCCCATCCCCGCCATCGCCCCACCGAAGGCGATGCACATCAGGCGGATGCGGTTGACCTTGTAGCCCAGCGCATGGGCCGCGTCATGGCTTTCGCCGACCGCCCGGATGATGAGGCCGATGCGGGTGGCCTTCAGCACCCACCACGCGGCCGCCACCATCGCGATGCTGAAGTAGACCACCCAGTCATGGCCGAACAGGATCGGCCCGACGACCGGCAGGTCCGCCAGCGCGTCGGGCAGAAGCTGCCCGGTCGCCGGGGGCTTGATCCCGTTGTAGCCCTGCCCGCCAAGCGACGACAGGCCAAGCCCGAACAGCGTCAGCGCCAGCCCGGTCGCCACCTGGTTGGCCAGGAACACCTGCGTCAGCGCCGCGAAGACAAAACTGAGCGCCGCGCCGGCGACGATCCCTCCGGCAAAGCCCAGAAGCGGGCTGCCGGTTTCGACCGCCACGACGAAGCCGCCAAGGGCGCCGACGACCATCATCCCCTCGACACCAAGGTTCAGGACGCCGGCGCGTTCCACCACCGTCTCGCCAAGGGCGGCCAGAAGGATCGGCACGGCGCTGGCCATGAGGGTCGCGATCAGGATGACCGGGTTGATGCCGCCGAAGTCCATTACGCAGCTCCTTGGGCAGCCAGGACGTTTACCAGCCGCTGAAACAGCCATCCCGCCATCAGGCCGATGAACGGGGCCAGCCGCACCCAGCGGAAGTTGTCCTTCTGCGCCAGCCAGTGGCCAAGCGCAGCGATGGGGCGGGCGGACAGGTCGGTCGTCGTACTGTCCGCTTTGCCCCGAAGCGCCGCGATCAGCACCAGAAACAGGCAGAGTGTCAGGATCGCCGCGACCAGGGGGGCATGGTACCCGATCATCATGCCCCCGAAGGTCAGGGCAAAGGTGAGCGTGTAGGGTGTCCGGTCCTCGGGCCTCATGCTCCGGCCCCCGCCCATACCCGGAACCGGTAGTTCGTCAGCACATCCACCGCGAGGAGGAAGAAGAGGAGCATCCCCTGGAAGACCTGGATCGCCGCGTCGGGCAGGCCGAGGTTGGTCGAGGCCATCTCACCGCCGACATAGGTCAGCGCC
Organism: Rhodobacterales bacterium; assembly: GCA_031409795.1. Taxonomy (GTDB): domain Bacteria; phylum Pseudomonadota; class Alphaproteobacteria; order Rhodobacterales; family Rhodobacteraceae; genus Tabrizicola. Next base: position 120,868 of record JANNXX010000061.1, on the reverse strand, counting down.
ATGAGGAACCCGGCCAGCACGATCCCAAGCGGGTTCAGCCGGCCAAGGAAGGCCACAATGATCGCGGTAAAGCCGTAGCCGGTGTTGAAGTCGATGGTGATCTGGCCGGCTGGTCCGGTCACCTCGAACAGCCCCGCCATTCCGGCAAGCGCCCCCGAGATGCCCATGCACATCACCACCAGCCGCGTGGGCGACACGCCGTGGAACCGCGCGGCGCGGGGGGCCTGACCGGCCAGCTTGATCTGGAACCCCGCCTGATGCCGGGTCAAGAGGATGTAGGCGAGGACCGCCGTCACCAGCGCCGCCACGCCGCCCCAGTGCAGGCCAAGCGGTTCATAGATGAAGCTGTTCTGCGCCGCTGGAAAGCTGGAGAAGTTTCGGCTGCCGGGAAAGCCCATGCCTTCGGGGTTCTTCAGGAACCCGGTGGCGGCCTTGGCAAGGATCGTCTCGGCCACATAGACCAGCATGAGCGACACCAGGATCTCATTGGTGTTGAACCGCGTCTTCAGAATTGCCGGGATCATCGCCCAGGCCCAGCCGCCGAACGCGCCCGCGATCACCATCGCCGGGAAGATCCACCGGCTTTCGGTCGGGAAGACCGCAAGGCCCACCGACGCGCCGATGACCGCGCCCATGATGTACTGGCCCTCGGCGCCGATGTTCCAGATGCCGGCCCGGAACCCCAGCGCCAGGCCGATGGCGATCAGGATCAGCGGTCCCGCCTTCACCAGAAGCTGGCCGCGCAGGTAGAAGGCGAACTCGCCGAAGATCGGGTCCCAGAAGATCGTGCGGATCACTTCGAACGGGTTCTTGCCCATCGCCAGGAAGAGGACGCCCCCCATGATCATGGTCAGCACCACCGCGACCAGGGGCGTCGCGTAAAGCCAGAACCGGCTGGGGGTGGGCCGCTTTTCAAGCCTCAGCATCCTGGCCCCCCGAAGAACGATCTTTCTGCGAAAGATCGGCGAGTTCTGATTTTTCGCAGAAAAATCGTGCGCGGTCAGCCTGCATGATGCGCGTCCTCCAGGCCGTGGGCGCCGCCCATCATCAGCCCGATCTCATCCATCGTCAGGCTTTCGGTCGGTCGCGGCGTCGTCAGCCGCCCCTCGTTCAGGACCGCAAAGCTGTCCGACACTTCCAGAAGCTCGTCCAGGTCCTGGCTGATCACCACCACGGCCGCGCCTTCGCCCGCCCGGTCCAGGATGCTTTGCCGGATCGCCGCCGCCGCCGCCGCGTCGACCCCCCAGGTCGGCTGGTTGATCACGATCACGCTTGCCCCCTGCATCAACTCGCGCCCCATCAGGAACTTCTGCAGGTTTCCGCCCGACAGCGCCCGCGCCGCCACGTCGGGCCCCGGCGTGCGCACGTCATAGGCCGCGATGATCGCCTGGGCAAAGGCCCGCGTCCCGGCCCAGTCGACAAATCCCCGCGTCGTGAGGCCCTTGCGGACCCCTGCCGTCAGGAACGCATTTTCCACAAGGCTCATGTCCGGGGCCGCAGCATGCCCGTAGCGATCCTCCGGGGCCGTCACCATTCCGGCGCGCCGCCGGCCCACCGGCCCGAGGTCGCCCACCGCCCGGCCGCCGATCCGCACCTGGTCCGGCCCCGAGCGCAGCTCGCCGGACAGCGCAAGCAAAAGCTCGTCCTGCCCGTTGCCTGCAACCCCGGCGATCCCCAGCACCTCGCCTTTTGCTACGGTGAAGCTGACCCCTTTCAACGCCGTTCCGAACGGAATGGGCGAGGCCGCCGACAGGTCGCTGACCGCCAAGGCCACCTCGCCTTTCGCGCCGACGCGGCGTTCCGGGGTCTTCAGCGCAGCGCCGACCATCAGTTCGGCCATCTCGCGCGCGGTCCGGTCGCGCGGGATGCAGGTCGCGACCACCTTTCCCCGCCGCAGGATCGTTGCCGCGTCGCAAAGGCTGCGGATTTCCTCAAGCTTGTGGCTGATGTAAAGGATCGCGGTGCCTTCGGAGGCCAGCTGGCGCAGGGTGCGGAACAGGATCTGCACCTCTTGCGGCGTCAGGACCGAGGTCGGTTCGTCCATGATCAAAAGCTTCGGATCCTGCAGAAGGCAGCGGATGATCTCGACCCGCTGGCGTTCGCCTGCGGACAGATCCCCGACCATCCGGCCGGGGTCCAGCGGCAGTCCGTACGCCTGCGACACCGCACGGATCCGGGCCGCCAGTTCCCGCATCGGCGGCGGGCTTTCCATGCCAAGCGCCACGTTTTCGGCGACGTTCAGCGCTTCAAACAGGCTGAAGTGCTGGAAGACCATCGTCACGCCCTGCCGCCGCGCCTCGGCCGGTTTGCCGGGCTGATAGGGCGCGCCGCGCAGGGTCATGGTCCCGCTGTCGGGCCGCACCAGACCATAGATCATCTTGACCATGGTCGATTTTCCTGCGCCGTTCTCGCCCAGGAGGGCATGGATCTCGCCCTGCGCGATCGCGAAGGACACGTCCGAGTTCGCAACCACGCCCGGATAGGCCTTGGTAATCCCCTCGACGCGCAGAAGCTCTGGCCGTCCGGTCATGCCCGCATCTCCCCTCGCGCCGGCACGGACGCCCGCAGCAGGTCTGCCGCCACCCCGACCGCGATCGCCTGCGGGTGTTTGCCCAGGGCCGGGTCGCCGATCGGGCAGCGGATGCGCCCGGTCGCCCCTGCATCATGGCCAAGGGCCTGCAGCCTGGACCGGAACCTGGACCATTTCGTCGCGCTGCCGATCAGCCCGCAGGACCGGAAACCCCGGCCCAGCAGACGGTGACAGAGTTCGAGGTCCAGCGCATGGCTGAAGGTCAGAATCAGATGCTCGGCCGCGACCGGCGCATGCGCTGCCAGGACCGCCGGATCAGAGGCGGGCAGGACGGTCACCCCTTCGGGAACCACCTGCGGGAACCGGTCGGGGCTGACGTCGATCCAGGTCACCGCAATCCCCGGAAGGGGCGCAAGCACGGACACCAGCGCGCGGCCCACATGCCCCGCACCCCAGACCCAGACCTGGCGGTCGGCTTCGGCCACCGGCTCGACCAGCCAGCCGGCCACCAGTCCCGGAGCCGGCCGCAACCCCTGCCCGCGCGCCGCCGCCAGAAGCCGGCTGACCGCCAAGGGCCTTGCGCCCGGCCCCCGGGCGATCACGCCTGCAACGGGCCGGGGCGGCGCCGCGAAGACCTCGGTCCAGAGGGTCACCGCCCCTCCGCAGCACTGGCCCAGCGACGGACCCAGCGCCACGCGGTCCACGCGGGCGGGCGGTGCGGCTGCAGCCGTCAGGGCGTGATCGAGCACCATCAGCCGGGCCGCCGCCGCGGCCTGGAATTCAAGCGCCCCGCCACCGATGGTCCCGGACTGCCCGCCGCGCCAGACCAGCATGGCCGCCCCGACTTCACGCGGGGACGAGCCCTGGACCCCCGCAATCACCACGCGGGCGACCCGTCCGTGGGCGGCAAGGGCAGCGGACAGGGCGGCAAGGTCAAACATCGCCGCCTCGCGCTGCATGATTTTTCTGCGAAAAATCGGAACCAGCTTCGACGCTTTTCACGGCCATCAGGATGCGTTCCGCCGTGGCCGGCGCGTCCAGCGCCGGATAGACCGACCCGTCCCCACAAGCCGCGACCGCATCCGACAGCGCCATCAAGGCCGAGATCCCCAGCATCAACGGCGGTTCGCCCACCGCCTTGGACTTCCCGACCGCATCCTCGCGGTTGGGCTTGCCCCAGAGCGCCACGTTGAAGACCGGCGGCCGGTCGGAACAGGCGGGGATCTTGTAGGTCGAGGGCGCATGGGTCGACAACTTCCCGTCTGCGTTCCAGACCAGCTCTTCGGTGGTCAGCCAGCCCGCGCCCTGCACATAGGCACCTTCGATCTGGCCGATGTCGATGGCCGGGTTCAGCGAGGTTCCGGTGTCGTGCAGGATGTCGACGCGCAGGATGCGGTTCTCGCCGGTCAGCCGGTCGATCACCACTTCGGTCACCGCCGCGCCGTAGGCAAAGTAGAAGAACGGCCGCCCGGAGCCGCGCACCCGGTCCCAGACGATCTTGGGCGTGGCGTAAAAGCCGGTCGAGGACAGGCTGATCCGCGCCTGATAAGCCCAGGCCACCACCTGCGCCCAGCCGTAGACCTCGCCGGCCACCCGCACCTCGCCGTCGCGAAACCGCACGGCCGAGGCCTTGACCTGGTGCTTTCCGGCGATGAACTCGGCCAGACGATCCCGGATGATCTCGGCCGCCGCCCGTGCGGCCATGCCATTCAGGTCCGCCCCCGAACTGGCCGCCGTGGCGCTGGTGTTCGGCACCTTTGCGGTATCGGTCGCAGTGATCTTCACCGCCCCGGCATCCAGCCCGAAGACCCCCGCCGTCACCTGCGCCACCTTCTGGAACAGGCCCTGCCCCATCTCGGTTCCGCCATGGTTCAGCTGGATCGACCCGTCCTGGTAGACATGCACCAGCGCGCCTGCCTGGTTCAGCCAGGTCAGCGTGAACGAGATGCCGAACTTGACCGGGGTCAGCGCGATGCCGCGCTTCAGGATCGGGCTTTCGCGGTTCCAGGCCGCGACCGCCGTCTTGCGCGCCGCGTAGTCCGAGCTTTGCTCCAGCGTCGCCACCAGCTCATGCCCGATGAAATCTTCTACCGGCATGTGATACGGCGTTGTCTGCGGGGTCATCCTTGCCGACATATCCCCGCCGGAAGCTTTGCCCGCGCCGCTCGCGCGGTAGAAATTGAGCTTGCGCACCGCAAGGGGATCACGGCCGACCGCGAAGGCGGCATGGTCCAGCACCCGTTCGATCCCGACCATGCCTTGCGGGCCGCCGAAGCCCCGGAAGGCCGTGGCGCTTTGGGTGTTGGTCCGCAGCCGGTGGCTTTCGATCCGGATGGCAGGCAGGTCATAGCAGTTGTCGGCGTGCAGCATCGCCCGGTCGGCGACCGGCAGCGACAGGTCCTGGCTCCAGCCGCAGCGGACAAGATGGGTGAATTCCAGCCCCAGGATCCGCCCGTCGCCGTCCACCCCGGCGCGGTAGAGGATCCGCAGGTCGTGCCGCTTGCCGGTGATCATCATGTCGTCGTCGCGGTCATAGCGCATCCGGGCCGGCCGCCCAGTCAGCTTCGCCGCCACGGCGCAAGCGATGGCCAGGGCGTTCCCCTGGCTTTCCTTGCCGCCGAAGCCGCCGCCCATCCGGCGCACTTCGACGCGGACCGCGCTCATCGGAAGGTGCAGGGCATGCGCGACCTTGTGCTGCACTTCGGTCGGATGCTGGGTCGAGGAATGGACCAGCATGTCCCCGGCCTCCTGCGGGATCGCGGCGGCGACCTGGCCTTCCAGGTAGAAGTGTTCCTGGCCGCCGACCTCGAAGCTGCCCTCGATCCGCTGCGGCGCCCGGGCGATCGCCGCCGCTGCATCGCCTTTCTGCCAGACCACCGGGCCCTGTTCGAACCGGCTCTCCGCCGCCAGCGCCGCGTCGAGGGTCAGAAGCGCGGGAAGCGGGCGGCAGACCAGCTTGCCCAGCCGCGCGGCCTTGCGGGCGGCAAGGTGGCTTTCGGCGATGACCAGGAACACAGGCTGGCCGACGTAGTGGACCTTGCCGACCGCCAGCAGCGGCTCGTCCTGCGCCGAGGGGCTGCAATCGGGCATGTCGGGCAGATCGGCCGCCGAAAGCACTGCCACCACCCCTGGCGCCGCACGGACCGCTGCAAGGTCAAGGCTTTCGATCACCCCATGCGCGACGGTCGACAGACCGAAGGCCAGATGCAGCGCGTCGGGCGGCAGCGCGATATCGTCGATATAGCGGGCCTGGCCCGTCACATGCAGCGGGGCCGCGTCATGCGGCAAGGCAAGACCCACCGTCATGGCGTGACGTCCAGCACCGAGACCGTCACGCCGTTCAGGTCGTGGAAGTAGCGCCGCATCAGGTTCTGCGCCACCGTGGTCCGGTAGTCCGCGCTGGCCCGCATGTCCGACAAGGGGGTGAAGTCGCCCGCCATCGCCAGCGCCGCCGCATCAGCCGTGGCTTCGGTCCAGGCCTGCCCGACCAGCGCCGCTTCGGCCTGGCCAGCGCGCTTCGGGATGCCCGCCATGCCGCCGAAAGCGATTCGCGCCGCCGTCACCCGGCCCGCGTCAACCGTGACATTGAAGCAGCCGCAGACCGCCGAGATGTCCTGGTCGAAGCGTTTGGAGACCTTGTAGCAGCGCAGCCCCGGCGCGTGATCGGCAAAGGACACCCCCACCACGAATTCGCCCGGGCGGCGGTCCTGCTTGCGGTAATCCAGGAAGAACGCCTCCAACGGCAGCGAGCGGATCTCGTCTGCCCGGCGCAGATGCAGCGTTGCGCCCAGGGCGATCAGGGCCGGGGGGCAATCGCCGATCGGCGAGCCGTTGGCGATGTTGCCGCCGATGGTTGCCGCGTTGCGCACCTGTTCCGAGGCATAGCGGCGCAACAGTTCGGCGAAGGATGGCAGGATCGGGGCGACTGCCGCCCGCAGGGCTGCGATGGTGACCGCGGCACCGACATGCAGCTGTCCGCCGCGCCGCTCGATCCCCTGCAGGTTGCGCACACCGGCGAGAAACGCCACCGGCGCAAGGTCGCGCAGGGACTTGGTCACCCACAGACCGACATCCGTCGCCCCCGCGATCAGGGTGGCTTCGGGGTTGGCCAGATACCAGTCCGCCAGTTCGTCGCTGTCGCGCGGGTGGAAAGCGCCGGGGAGGCCGCCTGCCTCTGCGGACCCCTCAGGGGATATCTTCGCAGACAGAACGGCCCTGTCGGCGTTCATCCAGTCCGGCACCGGGGCGGTTTCGGCAGCCGTGGCCGCCCGCAGGATCGGCGCATAGCCGGTGCAGCGGCAGAGGTTGCCGGCCAGCTGGTCGTCATGGTCGCGCGCACCGTTCAGATGGGCCACCGCCATCGACACCACGAAGCCCGGCGTGCAGAAGCCGCATTGCGACCCGTGCTGCGCGACCATCGCCGCCTGAACCGGGTGCAGCGTGCCGTCCGGACCCGAGATCCCCTCGACCGTCCGGACCGCCTTGCCGTGCAGTTGCGGCAGAAAAAGGATGCAGGCATTCAGCGCCCTGGAGCCATCCGCGTCGGTGACCATCACCGTGCAGGCGCCGCAGTCACCTTCGTTGCAGCCCTCTTTGGTGCCGTTGAGACGACGGGTTTCGCGCAGCCAGTCCAGAAGCGTCCGCGTCGGGGGCTGACCCTGGACGCGCACCGGCGTTCCGTTCAACAGAAACGCAACTGTCATTCGGTCAGTCCGCCGCGGTCTCCCCGGTTGAGGCGTCAGGCGTGGCCGCCCGATGCGGCGTAAAGCGGACCACGCGCCCCTTGTTCCTTGCAGATCATCAAGCCGGTGCGGCCGCGTCAAGGCAAGCGGAAACTATCCGCGAAACGGCGAAGCACTTGTCGGGATTTGCCGGGGAATGCGGCAGGCTGCGCCCGATTTCGCGGCGCTGACGCCGGGTAAGGAGTCCCGTACTGGCCGGGCAGGGCGGGGCCGGCTACACGCCGGATATCATTTGCATACAAATGATGAAATTCTTCGATGGGCTTTGCGACGCTGTTATAATTCGTTGACATCGCCGCCGCCGTCCTTTGGGTCGGCGGCGGATTTTCCCTTGTCCCTTCAGGCGTGCTGCCTGGCACAGATGCACCGGCGGCGGATCAGCCCCGGCATGCCCGCAGGCCGGGGCTGCCTGGTCCGCGCGGCCTCCTGCCGGTCAGCATGGCCGCGCCGGGGCCTGGCGATCTTCGCAGGTCCTGGGGTGGTCCTGATGGTGGCGGCGCTGGCGGCGTTCCGTCCGATGACCCGAACCCGCCAAGGACCTTGCGCCCGGCGGCGGGGCGGGCCACCCTTGGCCATGCCTGGCGCCCATCCCCGATTCATCCACCTGCGCACCCATACCGAACACTCGCTTCTGGAAGGCGCGGTGCCGGTGAAGAAACTGGTGGACCTGTGCAAGGCCGCGTCGATGCCTGCCGTGGCCGTCACTGACACCAACAACCTGTTCGCCGCACTGGAGTTTTCCGTCACCGCCCTGGGCGCGGGCGTCCAGCCCATCGTCGGGTGCCAGATCTCGCTGGCCCATGATCCGGCCCAGCCCGGCGAACGGCCGCGCCTGCCCGCGCCGATCGTGCTGCTTGCGCAGTCCGAGGCGGGTTATCGCAACCTCTTGAAGCTCAACACCCGGCTGTACATCGACGGCGCGATGTCGGGTGCCGCCAACCTGCCGCAGGTGACGCTGGACGAGCTTGCCGCACATGCCGATGGCCTGATCTGCCTGACCGGCGGACCCGAGGGCCCGCTGGGCCGCTTTCATGCCGCCGGCCAGCAGGCAAAGGCCCGCGCGCTCTTGGAACGGCTGGCGGCGATCTACCGCGACCGGCTTTATGTCGAGCTGCAGCGCCACCCCGGTCCTGGCGGCGCGCTGTCGGACACCGAGGCACGGGCTGAACGCGGGGCCATCGACCTTGCCTATGAGATGCGCCTGCCGATCGTCGCCACGAACGACGTCTATTTCCCCAAGACCGAGATGTACGAGGCGCATGACGCGCTGATCTGCATCGCCGACGGCGCCTATGTGGACCAGAGCCAGCCGCGCCGCCGCCTGACTCCGCAGCACTATTTCAAGTCCGAAGCCGAGATGGCCGCGCTTTTCGCCGATCTGCCCGAGGCGCTGGAGAACACCGTCGAAATCGCCCGCCGCTGCGCCTTTGCGGTCAGCAAGCACGCCCCGATCCTGCCGCGTTTCGCCGATGACGAGGTGAACGAGCTGCGCCGCCAGGCCAATGCCGGGCTTCAGGCCCGGCTTGCCGTCATCCCGCATTCCGCAACGCCCGAGGCCTATCAGCAGCGGCTGGATTTCGAGCTGCAGATCATCGAGAAGATGGGCTTTCCCGGCTATTTCCTGATCGTGGCCGATTTCATCAAATGGGCCAAGGACCAGGGCATTCCGGTCGGGCCGGGGCGGGGGTCGGGCGCGGGCTCGCTGGTGGCCTATGCGCTGACGATCACCGATCTTGACCCTTTGCGCTATGCGCTGCTTTTCGAGCGCTTCCTGAACCCCGAGCGGGTGTCGATGCCCGACTTCGACATCGACTTCTGCATGGACCGCCGCGAGGAGGTCATCACCTATGTGCAGGGCAAGTATGGCCGCGACCGGGTGGCGCAGATCATCACTTTCGGGGCGCTTCTGTCCAAGGCCGCCGTGCGCGACGTGGGCCGGGTCCTGCAGATGTCCTATGGCCAGGTCGACAAGCTGTCGAAGATGATTCCGCTGGAAGGGGTCAAGCCGGTCAGCATCACCAAGGCACTGGCGGACGAGCCGCGCCTGCGCGAGGCGGCGAAGGAAGAGGTGGTCGGCCGCCTGCTTGGCTATGCGCGGGAGATCGAGGGGCTTTACCGCAACGCCAGTACCCATGCGGCCGGGGTGGTGATCGGGGACCGGCCGCTGGACCAGCTGGTGCCGCTGTACCGCGACCCGCGGTCCGACATGGCGGCAACCCAGTTCAACATGAAATGGGTCGAGGCGGCGGGTCTGGTGAAGTTCGACTTCCTGGGTCTGAAGACCCTGACCGTGATCCAGAACGCGATGGACCTGCTGGCGCAGCGGGGCATCGCGTTCGACATCAACCTGATCCCGCTGGACGACAAGCCCGCCTACGACCTGTACGCCGCCGCCCGCACCGTGGCCGTCTTCCAGGTGGAAAGCAGTGGCATGATGGACGCGCTGCGCCGGATGAAGCCGACCTGCATCGAGGACATCGTGGCGCTGGTCGCGCTGTATCGCCCCGGCCCGATGGAGAACATCCCCGCCTATTGCGAGGTGAAGAACGGCCTGCGCGACCTGGAATCGATCCATCCCACCATCGACCATATCCTGGCCGAAACGCAGGGCATCATCGTCTACCAGGAACAGGTGATGCAGATCGCCCAGGTGATGGGGGGCTACAGCCTTGGCGGCGCGGACCTCTTGCGCCGCGCGATGGGCAAGAAGAACCCCGAGGAGATGGCCCGCGAACGCCCGAAGTTCATCGAGGGGGCCAAGGCGACGCATGGCATCGATGCGGGCAAGGCGGGTGAGGTCTTCGATCTTCTGGAGAAATTCGCCAACTACGGCTTCAACAAGTCCCACGCCGCCGCCTATGCCGTGGTCAGCTACCAGACCGCCTACCTGAAGGCCAACTACCCCGCCGAGTTCATGGCGGCGGTGATGAACTGCGACCTGCACCTGACCGACAAGCTGGCCGTCTACAAGCGCGAGGTGGACAAGCTGGGGCTGAAGACCGTCGCCCCTTGCGTCAATGCCTCGCTGGCCACGTTCACCGTCCGCGACGGGGCGATCGTCTACGGGCTGGGCGCGCTGAAGAACGTCGGCGTCGACGCGATGCAGCTGATCGTGCAGGCGCGCGGTGGCGCTAATCCGCCGCTACCGGCGTCTTCGCGGGGTGGCGCACCAGCGATGACGCCCGTCAGGGCGGAAGAGCGGCCCTTTGCCACCCTGTTCGATTTCGCCCGCCGGGTGGACCTGAAGCGCATCGGCAAGCGCCCGCTGGAAATGCTGGCCCGCGCCGGGGCGTTCGACGCACTCGACCCCAACCGCGCCCGCGTGTTCGAGGCGCTGGATCCCCTTGTTGCCTATTCCGCCGCCATCCACGAGGCCGCCGCTTCGTCGCAGGTCTCGCTTTTCGGCAGTGCCGGGGCCGATATCCCCGAACCCCGCCTGCCCTTCCGCGATGACTGGCTTCCGGTGGAACGCCTGGGCCAGGAACATCTGGCCATCGGCTTCTACCTCTCTGGTCACCCCCTGGATGACTACATGCCCGCGCTGAAGCGCCAGAAGGTCGAGACCCTGGCCGAGATCACCGCGCGGGCCGAGCGGGGGCCGATCATCGCCAGGCTTGCCGGGTCCGTCGCCTCGCGGCAAGAGCGCAAGTCCGCCCGCGGCAACCGCTTTGCCTTCGTGCAGCTGTCCGACCCGACCGGCCTTTACGAGGTCACCTGCTTTTCCGAGGTCCTGGAAGCCGCGCGCGATCACCTTGACGCGGGTTGCAACGTGGTTCTGACCGTCAAGGCCGAGCTGGAGGGCGAGACCCTCAAGCTTCTTGCCCAGTCGATCAGCCCGATCGACACCGTCGCCGACCGGTCGGGCGCGCAGGCGATCCGCATCCACCTGGTCCGACCCGAGGCCGCCATTTCGCTGGCCGGACTGTTGTCCCGCGTCGAAGGCCGCAATCGTGCGCAGGTCACCCTGTGCGTGACCGACCCCACCGGCCGCGAGATCGACATCGCCCTGCCCGACACCTACCCCGTCACCCCGCAGATCAAGGGCGCGATCAAGGCCATGCAGGGCGTCCTTGCGGTCGAGGATCTTTGATCCGCCCGGCAAGGACCACGCCAGGGCCGCCGTTCCGCCCGATCGCATCCGGGCGCGGTGACGGTTCGCATTGCAACCGGTTTCGCGCCAACCTGCGTTGATGCTTGACACCAAAGGGCCGGGCAATGACGGTGCAGGGGACCGGCCTGGACCCGGCCGCGCCCCTGCCTGATTCTCTGGTTTCGGAGCAGCAGGCGGCATGGCCGGATCGCACCGGACCCGACGACAAGAAGCCGGACGTCAGAGCTTCGGACAAAGCGCGCCTTGCGCACCATACTGAAAGGGAGGACCACCATGACGAACCTGATACTTCCGCGCGGGATCAGCCGCCGCGGGCTTCTGCAGGGCGCTGCGGCAATCGGTGCCGCCGGCCTTATCCTTCCCGCAGGGATGACCGCGGCCAATGCCGAACCGAAGAAAGGCGGGGTTTTCCGGATCGGGATCGGCCATGGCTCGTCGACGGACGGCTATGATCCTGGCCTCTGGGACCAGCTTTTCGTCCAGACCTTCGCGGGCGCCCGGCACAATTACCTGATCGAGGTCGCCGCCGACGGCAACCTGACGCCCGAGATCGCCGAAAGCTGGACTTCGACGGACGGGGCGACCTGGGTCTTCGCGATCCGTCAGGGCGTGACCTTCCACTCGGGCAAGGCGCTGACGCCCGATGACGTGCTGGCCTCGCTGAACCACCACCGCGGCGATGCCTCGACCTCGGCGGTGAAGCCGTTCTTCGATCCGGTCACAGATATCAAGGTCGACGGCCAGAACGTGGTGATCACGCTGAATGCCGCCAACGCCGACTTCCCCTATCTCATGTCGGACTATCACCTGCCGATCCTGCCGGGGACCGATGGCAAGATCGACCCGATGACCACCGACGGCGCCGGCGGCTATGTCGTCGAAAGCTTCGAGCCGGGCGTGCAGGCGACGCTGGCCCGCAACCCGAACTACTGGAAGTCGGACCGGGCGCATTTCGACCAGATCGTGCTGCTGGCGATCCTTGACCCGGCGGCGCGGCTGAACGCGCTGATGACGGGCGAGGTCGACACGATCGACCAGGTCGACCCGGCCTCGATCGGGCTGCTGGAAAGCCGGGGCGTGGCCAAGATCCTGTCGATCTCGGGGAATGCGCATTACGTCTTCCCGATGGATGCCCGCGCCGCGCCGTTCACCGACAACAACGTGCGCCTGGCGATGAAATACGCCTTCGACCGGCAGGAACTGGTGGACAAGATCCTTGCCGGCCACGGCACGGTGGCGAATGACAACCCGATCGGCCCGGCGAACCGCTACTTCCACGCCGAGATGGAGGCCAAGACCTACGATCCGGACAAGGCGAAATTCCACCTCAAGGAAGCCGGGATGGACACGCTTGAGGTCTCGCTTTCGGTGGCCAACGCCGCCTTCGCTGGGGCCGTCGATGCCGCAGTCCTGATGTCGGAAAAGGCCGCCTCCGCCGGGATCACCATCACCGTGGACCGCGTGCCGGACGATGGCTACTGGGACAACGTCTGGATGAAAAAGCCGTTCTGCGCCAGCTACTGGGGTGGCCGCCCGGTGGAAGACCAGATGTTCACCACCGCCTATGCCTCGGGTGCGGCCTGGAACGAAAGCTTCTGGGAGAACGCCCGCTTCAACGAGCTTCTGGTCGCCGCGCGGTCCGAGCTTGACGAGACAAGGCGCCGCGAGATGTACCAGGAGATGCAGCAGCTTGTGTCGTTCGAAGGCTCGACCCTCATCCCGATGTACAACAACTATGTGATGGCGGTTTCCAACGCGATCGCCACGCCCGAGGTGATTGGCAAGAACTGGAACCTTGACGGCTTCCGCAGCGTCGAGCGCTGGTGGTTCGCCTGATCCCGCAGGGATGACTGACCGGCCCCGGCGGTTCGCGCCGCCGGGGCTTTTCGACAGGGGGGCACGGCGGCAGCAAGACCGCAGGCCCGTGTCGCAGGGGGGACGGTATGGCGGACATCTGGCGCATGATCGGGCACAGGCTTCTTCTGGGCGTGTTCACCCTTTTCGTCATCTCGCTAGTGATCTTCGGCGCGACCGAGCTTTTGCCCGGCGACCTTGCGCGCGAGCTTCTGGGCCAGTCGGCGACGGAAGAGACCCTTGCCGCCCTGCGCGAGCAGCTGGGCCTGAACGACCCCGCCCCGCTGCGCTACTGGAACTGGCTGACGGGCGTGCTGCAAGGGGATTTCGGCGTCTCGATGGCGACGAAGAAGCCGATTGCGGATCTGGTCGGGGCGCGGCTTGGCAACACGCTGTTCCTGGCGCTTTACGCCGCGGCCATGTCGGTCCCGCTGTCGCTGACGCTGGGGATCCTGGCCGCGCTGTGGCGCAACTCGATCTTCGACCGGGTGTCGAACGCGGGTGCTTTGACCGCGATCTCGTTCCCGGAGTTCTTCGTGGCCTACATCCTGATCCTGTGGCTCAGCCAGTCGGGCTATTTCCCGTCGATGGTGCGGATCACTGGCGCCACCACCTTCTGGGACATGCTGTACATGTGTTTCCTGCCCGCGCTGACCCTGACCATGGTGGTCACCGCGCACATGATGCGGATGACCCGGGCCGCAATCATCAACCTGCTGGCCAGCCCCTATATCGAGATGGCGCGCCTGAAGGGCATGTCGCCGATGCGCGTCGTGCTGCGCCATGCGGTGCCGAACGCGCTGGCGCCGATCATCAACGTCGTGGCGCTGAACCTGGCCTATCTGATCACCGGGGTCGTGGTGGTCGAAGTGGTGTTCGTCTACCCCGGCCTTGGCCAGCTTATGGTGGACGCGGTGACCAACCGCGACATCGCCGTGGTGCAAGCGATCGCGCTGATCTTCGCGGCGGCCTATGTGCTGCTGAACCTTGTCGCGGACGTGCTTTCGACGGTCACGAACCCGCGCCTGATGCACCGGAGATAGGGCGATGACCGCAGTTTACGCCCTTGCCATCGGCCTTGCGCTGTTCTTCGCCGTCGGCTGGACCGCGCGGGCAGCCCTTCAGGCCGGCGCCCCCGCGATCCACAAGCCCACCTTCCGCGACATGCCGCTGACCGCGTCTTTCGGGATGGCGGTGATCCTGCTTTATGTCCTGGTCGCGGTGTTCGGGCCGATGCTGGTGCCTTTCGCCGAAGGCGAGGTGGTCGGCGCGCAATACCTTCCCTGGGAGGCGCCCTACCATCTTGGGACCGACAAGCTGGGCCGCGACATGCTGACCCGGCTGGTCTATGGCGCGCGCAATACGGTGGGCATCGCCTTTGCCACGACGGCGCTTGCCTTCGTGGTCGGGTCTTTCCTTGGCATCTGGGCGGCGCTGGTCGGCGGCTGGCTGGACCAGTGGTTGTCGCGCTTCGTGGATGCGCTGATGGCGATTCCGGCGCTGATCTTCTCGCTTCTGCTGCTGACCATCTTCGGCACGTCGGTGCTGACGCTGATCCTGGTCATCGCGGCGGTCGACGCCACACGGGTCTACCGCCTGGCGCGATCGGTCTCGCTGGGGATCGTGGTGATGGACTATATCGAGGCTGCGCGCCTGAGGGGCGAGTCCTCGTTCCACCTGATCCGCCGCGAGATCCTGCCGAACGCCATGGCCCCCCTGGTCGCCGAGTTCGGCCTGCGCTTCTGCTTTGTGTTTCTGGCAATCTCGGCGCTGTCGTTCCTTGGCCTTGGCATCAAGCCGCCCACCGCCGACTGGGGCAGCATGGTGCGCGAGAATGCCACGCTTATCACCTTTGGCGACATCACGCCGCTGCTGCCGGCGGGGGCCATTGCGCTGCTGACTGTGGCGGTGAACTTCGTCGTCGACTGGCAGCTGCACCGCGCCAGTGGCCTGAAGGAGTAGACCGATGGATGCCCCCGTGCTTCTGACGATGAAGGGCCTGCAGATCGAGGGCCGGTCCGGCGATGCCTGGCACCCGATCGTCAAAGGCGTGGACCTGACGCTGCGGCGGGGCGAGGTTCTGGGCCTGATCGGCGAATCCGGGGCGGGGAAGTCCACGCTTGGCCTGGCCGCGATGGGCTTTGCCCGTGACGGCTGCCGCATTTCCGGCGGGACCATCGACTTTGACGGGATCGACCTGCGCACTGCGTCGGATGCGACCTGTCGGGGCCTGCGCGGCAAGCGCATCGCCTATGTGGCGCAATCGGCCGCCGCCAGCTTCAACCCGTCGCACAAACTGATCGACCAGTATTGCGAAGGTCCGGTCCTTCACGGCGTCATGCCCCGCGAAAAGGCCCAGACGGACGCGATCGAGCTTTACCGCCGCATGCGCCTGCCAAGCCCCGAGGAGATCGGCTTTCGCTATCCGCACCAGGTGTCGGGCGGGCAGTTGCAGCGGGCGATGACCGCCATGGCAATGGCCTGCCGGCCTGACCTGATCATCTTCGACGAACCGACCACCGCCCTTGACGTGACCACGCAGATCGAGGTCCTGCACGCGATCCGCGACATCGTCGAACAGTTCGGCACGGCGGCGATCTACATCACCCACGACCTTGCGGTGGTTGCGCAGATGGCCGACCGGATCAAGATCCTGCTGCGCGGCGACGAGGTCGAGGAATCCGATACCCGGTCGATGCTGGCCGCGCCGAAGGCGGAGTATACCAAAAGCCTTTGGGCGGTGCGCAGCTTTGCCCGCCCGGCGCAGCCGCCAGCCAAGGGAACCCCGGTGGTTTCGGTGCGCAACGTGACTGCGGGCTATGGGGCCGTCGACATCCTGAAGGACATCTCTTTCGACATCCACGCCCGCCGCACCGTGGCCGTGGTCGGCGAAAGCGGCTCGGGCAAGTCGACAGCGGCGCGGGTGATCACCGGCCTGCTGCCGCCGCGCCGGGGCGAGGTGCTGATGGGCGGCAAGGCGCTGCCACCGTCGTTCAAGGCGCGCAGCCGGGACGAATTGCGCCAGTGCCAGATGATCTACCAGATGGCCGACACCGCGCTGAACCCCAAGCTAAGGCTGCGGGAACTGATCGGCCGCCCGGCGCAGATGTATCTGGGCCTTGGCGGCAAGGCGCTGGAGACGCGGGTGCGCGACCTTCTGGCGCTGATCGAACTGGAGCCGGACAAGTACATCGACCGCCTGCCGTCCGAGCTTTCCGGCGGGCAGAAGCAGCGCATCGGCATCGCCCGCGCGCTGGCGGCGGAACCCGCGCTGATCATCTGCGACGAGGTGACCTCGGCGCTGGATCAGATCGTGCAGGAGGGCATCCTCAAGCTACTTGACCGGCTTCAGGGCGAATTGAACCTGGCCTACATGTTCATCACGCATGACCTGGCCACGGTGAAATCCATCGCTGACGAGGTGGTGGTGATGCAGCGCGGGCTGGTGGTCGAACGCGGGCCGAAGGCCGAGCTTTTCGACGACCCGCAGCAGGATTACACCAAGCTTCTGCTGTCCTCGGTGCCCGAGATGGACCCCGACTGGCTGACGCGGCTGCTGGCCGACCGGGCGGCGACCGCCTAGCGGCGGATCGTGTCGCCGGGTTGCAGGGTCGGGAACAGCTCCAGCGTCTTTTCCGGGTCCGCCTTGCCGGCGATGATCTCGGCCGCCTTGCGCCCGATCTCCAGCCGGCAGGCGTCCATCGTGGCCAGCCTGCGCGGCAGGCCGTCCAGAAGTTCCACCCCGTTGAACCCGGCCAGCCCGATGCGGCCGGGAACGTCCAGACCCTGGTCTAGACACCACAACAGGCCACCCGCCCCGATCATGTCGTTGGAATAATAAAGAAAATCGACATCCGGGACCCGGGACAGGACGGCGGCCGTCATCTCGCGGCCCTTCAGCAGCGCCGATCCGCCCGAGTAGTATTCGCTGTCGACCAGCGCCAGACCGGCCCTGGCAAGCGCCTCTTCAAACCCCTGCAGCCGTTTCTTCGCGCGAAAGTCGTTCGGCATCTGCGTGCCCAGAAAGGCGATGCGGCGGTATCCGGCGGCGATGATCGCCTCGGCCATCTGCCGGCCCGCGCGGCGGTGCGAGATGCCGACCGCATGGTCCACGGGAACGCCGTCGATATCCATGATCTCGACGATCGGGATGCCGGCGCGGGCCAGCATGGCGCGGGCGGCGTCGGTATGCTCCAGCCCCGCAACGATCATCCCCGAGGGCCGCCAGGACAGCATTTCGTAGATCACCGCTTCCTCGCGGTCCGGCAGGTAGTTCGTCACCCCGACGACGGGCTGCAGGCCGGTGCCGTCCAGCACGTCCGAGATGCCGGTCATCACTTCGGGAAAGACCATGTTGGACAGCGACGGAATGACGACGCCAACCAGGTTCACCCGCTGCGAGGCCAGCGCCCCGGCGATCTTGTTGGGGACATAGCCCAGCGCGCGCGCCGCTTCGAGCACCTTCTCGCGGGTCGGGGCGGCCACGTCACCCCGATTGCGCAGCACCCGGCTGACCGTCATCTCCGACACCCCGGAGGCATCCGAGACATCACGAAGGGTAAGCGCGTTGCGCGCGTCGGCAGGGGACTTCATCAACAAGAATTTCCGGCTGAGGCACAGGGTCCACTCTTGTTAGCGCCAAAGGCCGGGCTTGTCCAAGGTGCCGTGATCTGCTAGTGATAGCGCTAACAGCCTGCTGGCTGACGAGATCCCGCGCATCCAACCAAGCTCTCAAGCCGGGTGCGCAGGACCAAAGGGGGGGCGGTGGGCCAAACTTGCCTCCCCTTTTCTTTTCCCGCCGTAGCTGACTGTTGCCTTGCGGGGCAAATCCAAGCAATACCGGGGCACGGCCCGGCTGGATCGGGGCTCCGTAGCTCAGGGGATAGAGCGGCCGCCTCCTAAGCGGCAGGTCGATGGTTCGAATCCATCCGGGGTCACCAGCAGGCCGGGGTCATCAGCGGATCAGGATCACCAACGGATCAGGGCGGCAGCGCCCTTGCCGGGTCCTGGGCAACCACGACAAGACCCTCCAGCGCGGCGCGGTCACCCTTGGACAGGGCCAGCAGGGCGCGGGCGACCAGGGTGCCGAAATCGGCGACCGCGTTTTCCAGTGCCATCAGCCGGCTTTCCTCATGCGCGACCAGCCCGCCAGAGGCTGCGACCTGCGCGGACAGCCAGTCGGCAGCCTCGCGGGCGGTGGCGGCGGTTTCGGCGGGCGCGTTGGCGGCCAGGCGTGAAACCTCGGTCAGGCGCTTGCTGGCAAGCTGGGCCATGCCGGCCTGAAACCGCGCCGCACCTCGGCGGGTGGCGGCGGCGCGGGCCTCGACGGCGATCCGGTCAAGGCGGCGGTCCATGTCCGGAAGCAGGGCATCGGCGCCCCGGGCCAGCGCCGCAGGGGCATCTGCAAGGGCGGCCGCCAGTTGCAGCCGCTGTTCGATCACCTGGCGCGACAGGCGGCTGACGTCGGGGTCATTGCGGATCTCGTCACCGAAATGATCCGTCAGCACCGCGCGCAAGAGGTCGGGATCCGCGCGGCCGGCGAAAAGCCGCAGCGCCGAGCGCAGCACCACATAGCCCCCGCCTGCAAGCAGACCCGCCTGCCAGGCCGCCGGGCCGATCAGCCCGCGCACCCCCAGCACATAGGCGACGGCGGCGACCAGAAGCACCGCGCCGATCGCCAGCCCGCTGCCCCGGTCGGCCAAGGCCGCTTCCACCCGCCGACGGAACAGGCGGCGGCGCAGCGGTAGCGGGCTTTCGGCAGCTTCGGCCATGCCCTACTGCTCGGCCGAGATCTTGAGATAGGCGTTGCCCACCGATCCGGCGGCGGCATCAAAGCGCATTCCGCCGGTTTCGCGGGCCAGGCGGTCCATCAGCGGGCCGTCGACGTCAGAGCCAAAGGCAAGGACGAAGACCCGCAGGCCATCGCTGTCCTCGCTGCTGGCTTGCAGGCAGGTTGCCATCATCTCGTTCGCCGACACCTGCCCCGCCGTGTCGCGGCCATCGGACAGCACGACGATGCCGTAAAGCCGGTTCTCGCCAGCCGCCCGGTCGCTGGCCTCGGCCGCGCGCAAAAGCTCGGCCGCACGACAGACCGCGCCATGCAGGTTGGTGCCGCCATCGGCCGGCAGCCCCAGCACTTGCGCCTTCAGGCCTTCGACCACGTCGGAGACCGGCGAGATCGGCGTCAGTTCCTGCACCGTCTCGTTGAAGGCAATCAGGCCGACACGGTCCTTCGGATGCAGCCGACCCAGAAACTCGGCCGTGGACTGGGTGGCCGAGCGGATCGCCTCGCCCGACATGGACCCCGAAATGTCCAGCGTCATGATCACCGTCGCCTTGCGCTTGGTGTTGAAGAACTGGTCGATGATCGCTTCGGACACCTCGGGTGAGGGAATCGACAGGGGCGGGATCGTCGCCGGTGAGGCGGCAAGATCGGTGCCGCCGATCCGCGCCAGCGCAGACTCGGCGGGGATCCGGCCATCCAGCGGACGGACGAAATGGTTCGCGGCCTCGGCCTGCACGGCGGGCGAGACAAGGTGGGCCAGGAACATGCGCGCCGCGTCCGCCTCATCCGGGGTCACCCAGCCGGAACCGTCAAGGATGCAATAGGGGTGGTCGCTCCAGAACGTGCCATCGGCGGGGAACACAAAGGCCAGGGGCCAGCGCAGCTGCGCCGACTTTTCGGCGTTCGTGCGCATCGTGCCTTCCTCGAAAGCCGAGGCGACATGCAGGAAGGCGGGACCGCGCGCGGCCATGGAATTCAGCAGGTCGGTGGTGATCATTCCGTATTTCGAGGTGTTCGCGGCCAGCGTTTCCAGCGCACTGCGCACCTTCGTCGAATAGATCTCTGCAGGGGTGATGCCTTCGGTCTTTCCGGTCACCGCGTAGATGACCTGGGCCAGGAACAGAAGGCCGGCGCTGGAATATTGCGGATGGGTATGCCCCAGCCGCAGCTTGCCCCATTCCGGGTGGCCAAGGCTGGCCCAACCCTGCGGATCGTTCGCAAGATCAACCAGTTGCGACATGCTGATCGGCCGGTCCGGCCAGCCCAGGGCTTCGGCCATCGGTTGCCAGATCGCCAGGCCGACCGGCGTGTGCACCGTCGGCGCGCAGGCCGAGGTTGCGATGGCGCCCGTGTGTTTCAGCGCCCATTTCTGCGTCAGCTGATCGACCCAGGCCGCCTCTCCCGGGCTCCAGACAGTGGGTTGCAAGGTGCTTTCCGAGATCTGCAGCATGGATTCGCCGGAAAGGACCGACGTGACCGTGATCCTGATCGGCTGGCCCGACGCGGTTTCCGGGTCAGTGGCGGCGAAGCTGTCGACCGCCGCCTGCAGCCAGGCCTTCTTCGTGACCGACGAAGCGATGGTGACCTCGACCGGCGCGGTTTCGCTGCGGCCGGGGATCAGCTTCGTCACATCGCCGTTCAGCCCGAAATAGATGATTGCAGCCGCAGCCGCAGCCGCAGCGCCAAGGATGCCCAGAAAATCGCGCCGTCCCGAAGCCATGGGGAAACTCCTCCGTCGTCAATCGGCTGAAGCTTGCCACGGGCAGGCCGATGCGACCAGCCCCGTCAGAAATCCAGGTGTTCGACGTTGAGGGCATTCTGCTGGATGAACTCGCGCCGGGGTTCCACCACGTCGCCCATCAGTTTGGAGAAGATGTCATCGGCTTCGGCCAGATCATCGACCTTGACCTGCAGCAGGGTGCGCGCCTCGGGGTCGAGGGTGGTTTCCCAAAGCTGGTCGGGGTTCATCTCGCCCAGGCCCTTGTAGCGCTGCAGGGTCAGGCCCTTCTCGCCTTCGGCGAGGATGGATTTCAGAAGGTCGATCGGCCCGTGGATCGCCTGGTCGCGGTCCTTGCGCACCAGGCGGGCGGGGTCGCGGTAGGTGTCGTGGTACTGGCCGGCAATCTGGGATAGCCGGCGCGCCTCGCCCGAGCGCAGGACCGCTCCGTCCAGCGTCCGCAGCTCTTCGACCCCGCGCAGGATGCGGGACAGGCGGATGCCGTGGTCCTGGGTGATCCGGCCCAGCCAGCCGCGTTCGAACTCGGGCGCGATGAGGTTCAGCCGGCGGGCGACGGTGTCGGCCACGGCCTGCAGATCACCGTCGGCGCGGCCGGGATCGAAGGCGCCGGCCAGGGCGGCCTGCTCCAGGATCGGACGCGGATAATGGGTCGGGAAGGCATCGAGCACCCGGCGGAACTGGCGCGCGCCATCGATCACGCGGGCCAGGTCGTTGCTGGCGATCTCGGTCCCGTCGGTCAGGCGCAGGACCGCGCCTTCGGTGCCCATCTCGACCAGATAATCCTCCAGTGCTGCCTGATCCTTGAGATAGACCTCGGACTTGCCGCGGGCCACTTTGTAAAGCGGCGGCTGCGCGATGTAGAGATAGCCGCCCTCGATCAGTTGCGGCATCTGGCGGAAAAAGAACGTCAAGAGAAGCGTGCGGATATGCGCGCCATCGACGTCGGCGTCGGTCATGATGACGACCTTGTGGTAACGCAGCTTCTTGATGTCGAATTCATCCCGGCCGATCCCGGTGCCGAGAGCCGTGATCAGGGTGCCGATCTCCTGGCTGCCCAGCATCCGGTCAAAGCGGGCGCGTTCCACGTTCAGGATCTTGCCGCGCAGGGGCAGGACGGCCTGGTTCGACCGGCTGCGGCCCTGCTTGGCGCTGCCGCCGGCGCTGTCGCCCTCGACCAGGAAGATTTCGGACTTTGCCGGGTCGCGTTCCTGGCAATCGGCCAGCTTGCCGGGCAGGCTGGCCACGTCGAGCGCGGTCTTGCGCCGGGTCAGCTCGCGCGCCTTGCGGGCGGCTTCGCGGGCCAGCGCCGCCTCGATGATCTTGCCGACGATGATGCGGGCGGGGCCGGGGTTTTCCTCGAACCATTCCGACAGCTTTTCGTTCACCAGGTTCTCGACAGCGGGGCGGACCTCGGAGGAGACCAGCTTGTCCTTGGTCTGGCTGGAGAATTTCGGGTCGGGCACCTTGACCGACAGCACGCAGGTCAGCCCTTCGCGCGCGTCGTCACCAGTGAAATCCACCTTCTCGCGCTTGGCGATGCCCGAGGACTGCGCGTATCCGGTGATCGTCCGGGTCAGCGCGCCCCGGAAGCCCGCCAGGTGGGTGCCGCCATCGCGCTGCGGAATGTTGTTTGTGAACGGAAGTACGTTTTCGTGATAGCTGTCGTTCCACCACATCGCGACCTCGACCCCGATGCCGTTCTTTTCGCCCAGCATGTAGATCGGTTCGGGCATCACGCTGGTCTTCGACCGGTCGATGTATTTCACGAACTCGCGCACGCCGCCTTCGTAGAACAGCTCAACCCGCTGTGGTTCGGCGTGACGCTCGTCCTCGATGATGATCCGGACGCCCGAGTTCAGGAAGGCCAGCTCGCGCAGGCGGTGTTCCAGCGTCTTGAACTGGTAGTCAAGGTTGCTGAACGTTCCTTCGGGAATGTTCGACTTGGCCGAGGCAAGGAACCGCACCTCGGTGCCGCGTAGTCCGGGGGCGGGGCCGACCTCGTGGACATGCACCACGCAGTCGCCGTGTTCAAAGCGCGCGCGGTATTCCTTGTCGTTGCGCCAGACCGTCAGCTCCAGCCATTCCGACAGCGCGTTGACGACCGAGACGCCCACGCCGTGCAGCCCGCCCGAGACCTTGTAGGCGTTGCCGCCCTCATCCGTGTTGTTGAATTTCCCGCCCGCGTGCAGCTGGGTCATAATGACCTCGGCCGCCGAAACGCCTTCCTCGGCATGGATATCGACCGGGATTCCCCGGCCGTTGTCGCGCACCGAAACAGAGTCGTCGGCGTGGATCTTCACCGTGACGGCGGTCGCGTGGCCGGCCAGCGCCTCGTCGATGCCGTTGTCCACGACCTCATAGACCATGTGATGAAGGCCCGACCCGTCATCGGTGTCGCCGATATACATGCCGGGGCGCTTGCGAACCGCCTCTAATCCCTTGAGAACCTTGATGGAATCAGCGCCGTATTCGGCCATGTTCTTGGGCTGGTCAGCCATGCGTGGGGAACCCTTGTCGATACCCGCGACTTATAGCGTTTGGGGCCGGGAATGTCACCCCTTCGACACAATATTTGGTGGTCAGAGGAAGGGAATCGCCAGCCCCACCCCGATCAGCAGGACACCCGAGGCAAGGTTCAGCCGCCGCACGCTTTCCGGGCTGGACAGAAGCTGCCGCGCGCGGTCCAGAAACAGCGCAAGCCCAAGGTTGCCGGCCATCGGCACCAGGGCCGAAATCAGGATGATCGCGGCGATGTCGGCGCCGGTCAGCGTCTCAAGCGTGAAGAAGCCGGGCAGCGCGCCCATGTAGAACAGGATTGCCTTCGGGTTGCCGATCACGGCGGCGACGCCGACTGAAAAGCCGGCCCAAAGGCCAGGGCGGGTCATCCGGCTGCTGGCGGACAGCGGGCCGGAAGGCTTGCGGATCAAGAGCACCCCCATGACCAGGAAGATCGCCGCAGCGACCCAGCGCAGGATTGCCAGAGCGTTGCCAAAGCTGCTTTCGATCCAGGACAGCCCCAGGATCGCCGCCAGAGGCCAGATCAGGTCCCCCAGGGCGACACCGATGGCAAGCGGCCAGGCAGCCGCGAAGCCACCGGACAGGGCGCGCGCGGTCAGCGCCACCCAGACCGGGCCGGGAACCGCCCAGAGCCCGGCCATGCCCAGCGCGTAAAGGGCAAGCTGATATAACGAAACAGTCATTCATATATCCTGCACTGTGCTGGATCCTTCGCCGTGATCGTTCACGGTGAAGCCCTGACCCCGCAGGCCAAGGCTGTCGAACAGGCCGGGTTCTGTCCCGGTCATGATTGCCTGGGCGCCGACTGCGCAGATCTCGTCGTAAAGCGCAGCGCGACGGGCGGCGTCCAGATGCGCCGCGACCTCGTCGAGAAGCAGGATCGGTGCGCGGCCCAGGTCGCTGGCCAGCGCGCGGGCATTGGCAAGGATCAGGCTGATCAAGAGCGCCTTCTGCTCGCCCGTCGAGCATTGGTCGGCCGGCACGTCCTTGGTAGCGTAGCGCGCCAGAAGGTCGGCCCGGTGCGGCCCCGCCAGGGTCCGTCCTGCGGCGATGTCCCGCTGCCGCCCTTCGGCCAGAGCAGAAGCCAGGTCGGCGGGCTCGGTGGCACCTTCGGGGCCGGTCAGGGTCAGGCTGGCCGAGGGAAAGGCGCTGTCGCGGCTGTCGGCATCAGCGATGCGGCGGATCGTGGCGCGCCGGTTGGCGGTGATCTTCTGCCCCGCCTCGGCCATCTGCGCCTCCAGCGCCGCATACCAGTGCGGATCGGTCACCTGATCGCGGATCAGCCGGTTCCGGTCGCGCATCGCCTTTTCATATGTGAGCGAAAGTTCGGCATGCTCTGGCAGGAAGCTGAGCGCCAGCCGGTCAAGGAACCGCCGCCGCCCTTCCGCCGCCTCGATCCAGAGCCGGTCCATCGCGGGAACCAGCCAGAGGATGCGCAGCACCCGCCCCAGCCCGGCCTGGGTCGCGGCCTTGCCGTCGATGCGGACCTGTCGCGCCTCGCCCGGTTCGGCCCAGGTCGCGATTTCCTGTGCGCCTGACAGGCCCTGCACCTGGGCCTGGACTTTCCAGCCCAGAGCCTCGGGCCGCCGCGCGAGATCCTCGACCGCCGCGCGGCGCAGGCCACGCCCCGGCGACAAGAGCGACACCGCCTCCAGCACGTTGGTCTTGCCGGCGCCGTTCGGTCCGACCAGCGCCACCGGGCGCCCGTCAAAGGTCAGCCGTGCAGTGCGATGGCTGCGGAAATGCGACAGGACCAGGGAATCGATCACCAGACCGCCCAAGAAAGCTCCCCTTCAGATCCGTCAGATACCCGGGATCAGACCCGCATCGGCATGACGACGTAGACAGCCGAGGTGTCATTGCCTTCGCGCATCAACGTGGGATCAACGGCTGAATTGAACAGGAACACCGCGTTCTCACGGTCAACCTGGCTGGCGATTTCCAGAAGATACTTGGCGTTGAAGCCGATCTCCAGCCGCTCATCGCTGTATGCGACGGCAAGTTCTTCCTCGGCGGCACCGGTATCGGGCGAGTTCACCGACAGGACCAGCCGGTCTTCGTCAAGCGACAGCTTGACCGCGCGCGACCTCTCGGACGAGACGGTGGCCACGCGGTCCACCGCCTTGGCGAATTCGCTGGCGTCCACTTCCAGCCGCTTGGTGTTGCCGGTCGGGATCACCCTGGTGTAGTCCGGGAAGGTGCCGTCGATGACTTTCGAGGTCAGCGTGATGACCGGCGTGGCAAAGCGAACTTTCGTTTCGGAAACCGAAACCGCGATCGTCGCGTCGTCATCGTCCAGCAGTTTGCGCAGCTCTCCGACGGTCTTGCGCGGCACGATCACGCCGGCCATTCCGTCCGCACCTTCTGGCAGAGGCGCGTCGATCCGGGCCAGACGGTGGCCATCGGTGGCCACACAGCGCAGGACCTTGCCGGTCTCGCCCTGCGAGACGTGCATGTAGACGCCGTTCAGGTAATAGCGGGTTTCCTCGGTCGAGATCGCGAATTTCGCCTTGTCGAAAAGGCGGCGCAAGACTGGAGCAGGGGCCGAGAAGTTCGACGAATACTCGCTGCTGGCCATGACCGGAAAATCTTCTTTCGGCAGCGTCGCCAGGTTGAAGGTCGACCGCCCGGCCGTCACGGTCAGGCGTCCGGCGGCGGCGTCCTCGGCCAGGTTCACCAGCGCCCCATCCGGCAGCTTGCGGACGATCTCGTGCAGCATCACCGCCGACACCGTCGTTGCCCCGCTGCGTTCGACCATCGCTGCGGCGCGGTCGACGACCTCGATGTCCAGGTCGGTGGCCCGAAAACTGACCTGCGCGCCCTCGGCCTCGATCAGGACGTTGGCGAGGATCGGAATCGTGTTGCGGCGTTCGACCACCGACTGCGCCTGCGCCAGTGCCTTGAGCAACGTGGCGCGTTCGATCGAAAGTTTCATCTGACTTCCCCCTGCCGACCCCTTGAAGGGACGCCAAATCTATCCGGTTTCCACCGGTTCACAAGTGTTGCGTCGGACTGTGCTGAGGATTGCCGGGGCCGTCAAGTGCGCCCCCCGTTCCGGCTTTCGCCCTAGCCCTGCAGCAGCCGCCGCAGAAGCTGCAGGTCGTCCGCAAGCTGGCTGTCGATGGCCATCAGCT
This sequence comes from Rhodobacterales bacterium, assembly GCA_031409795.1. GTDB lineage: Bacteria > Pseudomonadota > Alphaproteobacteria > Rhodobacterales > Rhodobacteraceae > Tabrizicola. Next base: position 94,457 of record JANNXX010000061.1, on the reverse strand, counting down.
CTTCGATCTTGCGCACGCCATGCATGATCGTGGTATGGTCACGGCCCCCGAAGCGGCGGCCGATCTCGGGTAGGCTGCGCGGGGTAAGCTGCTTGGCCAGATACATCGCCACCTGACGCGGCCGGGCGATCGTGCGCATCCGCTTGGGGCCGATCATGTCGGACAGGCGGATGTTGTAATGCTCGGCCACCTTGCGCTGGATCTCCTCGATCGTCAGCTTCCGGTCAGACGAGCGCAGGATGTCCGCCAGGCAATCGGTGGCGAGGTCCAGCGTGATCTCGCGGCCGACCAGCGAAGCGAAGGCAAAGAGCCGGGTCAGCGCGCCTTCCAGCACGCGGACGTTGGTGGTGATCCGGTGGGCCAGAAACTCCAGCACGCCGTCGGCCAGCACCAGACCGCGATACTGGCTGCGGTAGTAATCGACCTTCTGTTGCAGGATGCCGAGCCGAAGCTCGTAATCCGTCGGGTGCAGGTCGACGACCAGCCCGCACTGCAGGCGTGACCGGATGCGTTCCTCAAGATCCTTGATCTCGCCCGGGGCGCGGTCCGCCGAAATGACGATCTGCTTGTTCTGATCCACCAGGGCATTGAAGGTGTGGAAGAATTCTTCCTGGGTGGAATCCTTGCCGGCGATGAATTGCACATCGTCCACCATCAGCACGTCGACCGAGCGGAAGAGTTCCTTGAAATCCATGATCTGCCGTTCGCGCAGGGCCTGAACGAAGCGGTACATGAACTGTTCGGCCGACAGATACAGCACGCGCAGGTCAGGGCGCCGGGCCTGCAGCTCATGCGCGATGGCGTGCATCAGGTGGGTCTTGCCAAGCCCGACGCCGCCATAGAGGAACAGCGGGTTGAAGGTCACCGGCCCGCCCTCGGCGACGCGGCGCGCGGCGGCATGGGCCAGCTCGTTCGGCTTGCCGACGACGAAGCTGTCGAAGGTGAACCGGGCATCCAGCGGCGCGCCCGGCAGCTCGTCATCCTGCGCGCGCGCCCGGACCGGCTTTGGCGCGGGCTTCACCGGGGCCGGACGGGGCGCCGCTTCGCTGCCGACGGAAAACTCCACCCGGTCGACGGGCGAACCGGCGGTCGCCAGCTGTGACCGGATATGGTCGGCATAGTTGCGCTGCACCCAGTCGCCGAAGAAGATTGTCGGAACCTCGAAGCGGGCGACCCCGTTCGTCAGCAGCGACAGCTTGAGCGGTTCTATCCAGGTGACGTAGTTGTTCTTGCCAACGCGCTTGATCAGCTCTTCGCGAACCAGGCCCCAAGTTTCGTTCGTCATTCCCGCCGCCTGCCACTTTCCCCCGGCCTGCGGAACATCCGCCGGTCGTAGACGCTTTCCACGTTCAAGCGAGCCGCTCCGACCAGACCTTGGGCCACCTGCGCAGGGCAGGTGTCGGTCCGTCCGGGTCTTCAGGGGACAGCAAAACGCAGGGTCCGACTGCTGTTTGCCAGCAGGACGGCTACCCATGAGCGGGCGGCTTGGTTGCCGCCTCGACATCATTGATCGCCCGAAAAAACAGATGCCAGGGGCGCGGCAGCGCCTGATCCGACCAGCAGCTTTTCCCGGCGATCCGTTCTTGTCCCCCAAGACGAAGTGAATCGCCTCGTGACGCTAGCAAGCCGTCCGCAGGCACTGCAACCGAACATCGCGCTTGACACAGTTTCCGCGAAACCGAATCCGCAGGCTCTGGCAAATCGGCAACGAGGTGCCGGAATCCGGGCCGGGCACGGCGCCCGAATGCCGAAGGGCGCAACCCTTGCGGGTGCGCCCCTTGCGTATCCGAAGAATCGGACGATCAGACTTTCGCGACGGCCTTCACGCGCGACGACAGGCGCGACATCTTGCGGGCGACGGTGTTCTTGTGCAGCACGCCTTTCGACACGCCACGGGCCAGTTCCGGCTGGGCGGCCTTGAGCGCTGCTTCGGCAACGGCCGGATCGCCCGAGGCAATGGCCTCTTCGACCTTGCGCAGGAAGGTGCGGATGCGCGACCGGCGCGCCTTGTTCACGGCATAGCGCGCTTCGGACTGGCGGGCGCGTTTCTTGGACTGTTCGGTATTGGCCATCTGGCGGTCCTTCAGGGTCTTTGCGTTTCTGGTTGCACGAAAGACCACGAAGCCCCGACCAAAGCCGGGAGTGATTCTTGCCTAAGCGGGCCCACGCGCATGTGACGTCGGGCTATAGAGCAGCCGCTTTGGAAAGGAAAGCCCCCGCTCGTCGACGATGTCGTCACTCTTCGCGGATCTCCCGACGAGGCGACGAAGTCGAACGAGAAGGCGTCAGCGGTCGCGGAACTGCGGCTGGCGTTTTTCCACGAAGGCGGCCATGCCTTCCTTCTGGTCTTCGGTCGCAAAGAGCGCGTGAAACATCCGGCGCTCGAACAAAAGTCCCTCGGCGAGCGAGGATTCCTGCGCGCGGTTCACGCATTCCTTGACGACCATCGCGGTGACGGCCGATTTTTCGACGATCTTCTGCGCCGCTTTCATCGCCTCTTCGATCAGTGCCTTCGCCGGGACCACGCGGCTGACCAGTCCGCAGCGTTCCGCTTCGGCGGCGTCCATGAAGCGTCCGGTCAGGTGCATGTCCATCGACTTGGACTTGCCGACCGCGCGCGTCAGCCGCTGCGTGCCGCCCATGCCGGCGACGATGCCAAGGTTGATCTCGGGCTGGCCGAATTTCGCGCTGTCGGCGGCGATGATGAAATCGCACAGGAGCGCAAGTTCGCAGCCGCCGCCAAGGCAATAGCCCGAGACGGCCGCGATGATCGGCTTGCGGGCCCGCGCGATGGCGGCGGCCTCGGCGGCGAACAGATCATCGAAGAACACGTCGATGAAGCTTTTCTCGGCCATTTCGCGCACGTCGGCCCCGGCGGCGAAAGCTTTGTCGGACCCGGTGACGACGATGCAGCGCACCTTGTCGTTCGCTTCCGCCGCCGCCACCGCCGCCGCAAGTTCGCGCATCAGCGTGGCGTTGAGCGCGTTCATGGCGTCGGGGCGGTTGAGCCGGATCAACGAGACATAGTCCTCGATCTCGACGAGCAGCGTGTCATAGGCCATGGAAGGCTCCGCATTTACGGTCGCGAGGACTCCTAGCACCAAAGTGCCGGATGACAAGTCACTGCTGGCAGGCCGGGCACCAGAACGAGGATCGACCCGACTGCACCGTGCGGATGATGCGGCCGGCGCATCCGGGGGATTCGCAAGGATCGCCTTCCCGGTCATAGACCTGAAAATGTTTGGAAAAGTAGCCAAGCTCGCCGCTTGCCTGCCGGAAATCGCGCAAGGATGACCCGCCGGCCTCGATCGCTTCGGACAGCACATCGCGGATGATCGGCACCAACGCGTGCAGGCCGGGTTCCGCAAGGTCACCGGCCAGGCGCAACGGGCTGACGCGCGCGCGAAACAGCGTTTCGGTGACATAGATGTTGCCCAGGCCCGCGACGATCCGCTGGTCCAGCAGCGCGGCCTTGATCGGCATGCGCCTTCCGCCCAGCCGCGCGGCCAGGTAGGGCCCGTTGAAATCATTGCCGAACGGCTCGGGGCCAAGCCCCGCCAAGAGCGGATGTGCCGCCGCGCTTTCGGTGGCCATCAGGTCCATCGCGCCAAAGCGGCGGGCGTCGTTGAAGGTGATCCGCGCGCCGCTAGCCAAGTGCAGGACCACATGGTCATGCTTCTGCGGGGCAGGATGGTCGTGGTGGAAGGCGCCGACCTGCGCGCCCGAGACCAGCATCCGCCCCGACATGCCCAGATGCACCAGCAAGGTTTCGCCGCTGTCGAGATCGGCCAGCAGATACTTCGACCGCCGCCGAAGCGCGGTGACCCGCCGCCCGGTCAGCCGATCGGCCATCCGGTCGGGCAGGGGCCAGCGCAGGTCGGGGCGGTTGACATCGGCCCGCGCGATGACCGCGCCTTCCAGCACCGGCAACAGGCCCCGGCGGACGGTCTCGACTTCGGGCAGCTCGGGCATCGGTCCCCATCGGACAGTTGGGCGCATTGCGGGCGCAGGGTGGCACACTATAAGGAGGGGCAAGGCCAAGGATCGCAACCCCCCGGGGACCACCAGAACGATGAGTGACGAAAAGACCACCCATTTCGGCTTTCAGGACATCCCCGAGGCCGACAAGGCCGGGCTGGTGCATGGCGTCTTCTCGCGCGTGGCCTCGAAATACGACGTGATGAACGACCTGATGTCGCTGGGCATCCACCGCGTCTGGAAGGATGCGATGATGGACTGGCTGGCCCCGCGCCCCGGTCAGCGCTTGCTGGATGTGGCCGGTGGCACGGGCGATGTGGCGTTCCGCTTCCTGAAACGCGCAGCCGGGGCAACGGCAGTGGTCTGCGACATGACCGAACCGATGCTTGTCGAGGGCCGCAAGCGGGCCGAGGCGGAACGACTGGCGCAAAGCCTTGACTGGGTGGTCGGCGATGCGATGGCGCTGCCCTTTCCGGATGCAAGCTTCGACGTCTACACGATTTCATTCGGCATCCGGAACGTGACCCGGATCGAAGATGCCCTGCGCGAGGCCTGCCGCGTGCTCAAGCCCGGCGGACGGCTGATGGTGCTGGAGTTCAGCCAGATCCCGAACGATCTGCTGCAGAAGGCCTATGACCTTTATTCGTTCAACGTCATCCCGGCGCTGGGGCAGGTCGTAACCGGGGACCGGGCCAGCTATCAGTACCTTGTGGAATCGATCCGCAAGTTCCCGGATCAGGAACGCTTTGCCGCCATGCTCCGCGAGGCCGGGTTCGGCCTGGTGAAATACCGCAACCTCTCCCTGGGCATCGCGGCCCTGCATTCCGGATGGAAACTTTGATGACCGGTGCTGAAGCGGGCTCCTCATCGGTCCCTTGCGGTCCCTTTTCGGCGGGCTTGCCAGCGATAAGCGCCCGCAAGGAAGCGAAGAGCGCCCCCCGGCCGGGCCGCGCATGAAGGGTCCGCACAACATCATCCGCCTGATCCGCACCGGCGCCACGCTGGAGCGCACCGGCGCCATGGATGTGGTGCTGGAGGCATTCCGCGCCCCCCCGCGCCTGCGCTTTGCGGCGCGGATGCTGGGCTGGCCGTTCAAGTGGCTGGGCCTTCGCGGCGACCTCGACCTGCCCCCTGCCACCCGCGCCCTTACCGCGCTTGGCCCCGCCTACATCAAGTTCGGCCAGGTGCTGTCCACCCGCCCCGACATCGTGGGCGAAGAGCTGTCGCAGCAGCTGAAATACCTGCAGGACAAGCTGCCACCCTTCCCCACCGCCAAGGCCAAGGCGATGATCGAGGCGGAACTGGAACAGCCGGTCACGACCCTCTTCAGCGCGTTCTCCGAACCCGTCGCCGCTGCGTCCATCGCGCAGGTCCACCGGGCGCGCCTTGCCGACACGGGCGAGGATGTCGCGGTCAAGGTCCTGCGCCCCGGGATCGAGCGCGCTTTCCGCAAGGACATTGACGCCTTCTACCTTGCCGCGCGCTGGATCGAACGGCTGGCCCCCTTCTCGCGCCGCCTGCGCCCGGTCGAGGTGATCACCCATTTCGAAGGCGTGGTGATGGGCGAGCTGGACCTGCGGCTGGAATCCTCGGCCGCCGCCGAATTTGCGGCGAACACCGCGAAGGACGAAGGCTTTCAGGTGCCAAAGCCGCATTGGTTCCTGTCGTCGCGCAACGTGATGACGCTGGGCTGGGCCGAAGGCATCGGGCTGAACGACCTGGGCCTGATCGACGCTGCCGGGCATGACCGCCGCGTCCTTGGCGCGCGGGTCTTGCAGTTGTTCCTGAACCACGCGCTGCGCGACGGGTTCTTCCATGCCGACATGCATCAGGGGAACCTGAAGATCGCGGCCAACGGTGACATCATCGCCTATGATTTCGGGATCATGGGCCGGATCGACGAATACACCCGCCGGGTCTATGCCGAGATCCTGATGGGTTTCATCCGCAAGGATTACCGCCGTGTCGCCGAGGTGCATTTCGAAGCGGGCTATGTGCCGCCAGACCGCGACATCGACGAATTCGCCCGTGCCCTGCGCGCCGTGGGCGAGCCGATCTTCGGCATGGATGCCAGTCGCATTTCGATGGCGCGCCTGCTTGCCTATCTGTTCGAGGTCACCGAACGCTTCGGCATGGAAACCCGGACCGAGCTGATCTTGCTGCAGCGGACGATGGTGGTGGTCGAAGGCGTCGCCCGCAGCCTTGACCCGCACATCAACATCTGGGAAGTCGCCCAGCCCATCGTCGAACGCTATATCCGCGAAAACCTTGGCCCCAAGGCCGTGCTGCGAGATCTGGTCCGGACCGCGCGCGTTCTGGCCCGGTTCGGGCCGAAACTGCCCGCGCTGGTCGAGGCGCAGCTGATCCGGACCGGCAATCCGGCGGACCCGGTTCGCTTGCCACGGCAGCGAAGTCACTGGCTGCCCGTCGTGCTTCTGGTCGTCGGCTTCGGGCTTGGCCTGGCTCTCGGCGCCTTGGTTCTGGCGCGGTAGCCGCCATACGGCGCCGGCCCGGTGCCCGTAGCAGACGCGGATGGACAGCGTGCCGTCACGCTTCGGGGTCAGGGGCCGGTCGGCACCGTGTCGCCCGGCTGCCGCAGCGCCGAAACCTTGGCTGCGCCCACTTCGATGCCCCCCTCCAGTACCAGCCTTGCACCGTCGGGGCCGGTCCGCACCTCGATCACCCGGGCATAGTGTTCCATTTCGGTGGTTGAAATGACCTCGTCTCCGGACAGGCTTTCCAGGAAAAGTCTGTAGCTGCCGGCCGGCAACGGCGTCCCGGTCGCATCCGCGCCCAGCCAGCTGTACGGAGCCGAGCTGGCGGGCAGGGCTTCGCGCGCGACGAGCTGGCCTTGCAGGTCGCGGACCACAAGGTTTGCGCCAGTCGCCCCGGCGGCAGGGGCCGGAGACAGCACGACCGGCGCGCCGTCGAACCTGACCGGCGCCGGAGACCGCGCCTCCTTGCCGATCCAGCTTGCCATCTCGGCCATGCCGGTCTGCTGGAAACGGGACTGCATGTCGGCCAGAAGCTGGTTGGTCCTGACCTGCTGCTCCACCCCGGAAAAGGTTGCAAGCTGCACGGCGTAATCCGCCGAATCGATCGGATTCAGCGGATCCTGGTTTTGCATCTGGACCGTCAGCATCCGCAGGAAGGTGTTGAAATCCGACGTGATCTTTGCGGGTTGTCCAGCGCCCGACGCGGACGCCGGAGCGGTGGTGGTAACGGAAGCGATGTTCATCTGATCCTCACAGTCTGAGATCCATGCCGGCACTGCCGGACAAGCGGAGCGGGGGGGGGCGGTCCGGCCCGGAAACGCCCTCGGGCCGGTCATCGGCAGGCGCGGGGCGCTGGTCCGCTTCCGGGTCATGCCGACCCGCAGGTCCGCGCCGTGCATCCTCGCCAGAGCCGGGCGCGGTCTGGCCGAAGTCAAGCCGGGCCTCGGCATAGCCGGCAGAGCGGAGCGCCTCGGCCAGCTGATCGGCATGACGGCGGAAGAGATCCATCGTCTCGGGTCGGTCGAAGGCCAGGTGAACGACAACGCGATCCGGGTGTTGCGCGTCGGGCTGCACCTGCAGCCGGACGCTGCCCAGCTCGTCCGGGGACAGGGCGATTTCCGTCGTTCCATCCGGGCGCTGCTGCAACGTCGCCGTGATCTGGGCGGCAAGATGCGGCACCGGGGCGGCTTGCGGTGCAGTTGGGGCAGCAGGGGCGGGCGGGGCGTTCGGCATTCGGTCGGCAGCGGCAAGGGCCAAGGCGGCGAAGTCCAGCGCGGCAGGGACCGCATCCTCGGGGTGCCGGGCCGCGACGGCGGGCGTCACCGGTGGCCCGAGAGGCGCGCCCGGTCCGGTCATCGCCTGGGGGCCGGGCGCATGGCCGGACGGCGGGGCCTTGCCGTCCGCCGGTCCTGCGTCCTTGCCGGGCCGGTCGTCCAGCATGTGCAAGGTGCCCAGCCAGATGAGTTCCGCCCCGGTCGCCCGGGCGGAGAGCCCCGGTGCCGCGTCGATCTCTGCCGGCACGGGCTGGATCGGATCGCGTCCGACCAGCGGGCGAAGCGGTTCCGGTCGGGCATCCGGAGCTTCGGCCCGGGAGGCGGTTTCTGGAACCTGGGATGCGTCATCCCCCCGGAATTCGCCGCTCTGAACAGGTGCTTGCGCAGGATCGCCGGTGACCCGGCTGTCCGGCATGGAAAGCAGGGGCCTTTGCGGATGTGGCTGAGGCTGTGTCCCCGGCGGGGTGGGGGCGAGGGTTCGGGCGGCGTCATCGGCCGCGAGAGGGCGGACGTCACCGGAAGCCTGGCCTTGCGCCAGCCCGGCAAACCCGGTTTGCCCTGCCGTCCTTTGCCCGGTGCCGGATCCCCCGCCGTCCCGGCCGGGTTCCGGGACGGCCAGGGGCTCAGCAATGGAACCGGAGGCGGGTTCGGGGATGGAAACAGGCATGGCGGCCTGGCCTGCGACCAGCCCAGGCGCCTGTCCGTCCAGGGCTGGCCCAAGCCGGGTGGCAGGAACCGGATCTGCCGGGAGCCCGGCGCCGGAACGCAGGGCAAGCGGGCCAGAGGACCAGGGCCCCGGCCCCATGGCCGCGCTTGCGGGCCGTTCCGGACGCGGTCCCGTGCCAGCCAGGCGAAGGTCTGGCGGCACGACAGGGCCGTTGTCGCCAGCCCCCGAAGCAGGGACGCCGCCCGCAGCACCGTGCAGGCCGTCGTGAGGTGCGGATGAGCGGCGAACCGCCCCGGCAAGACCGGCCCTGAGGTCACCGTCCCCCGAAAGGCCCGCCCCCGAAAGGCCCGCCCCCGGCGCGGCACCCCCGACAAGCGGCGACGGACTGGCGGGACTGTCGGTCGGCTGCGTTGGGGCCGCCGCTTCGAAGCTGCCCCCGGGAACCAGGGGTTCATCTGCGTTCGGGGTGACTGGCGGTGCCGGAAGGATCACCTGCGAAACCGCAGGCCAGAAGGCCCCGCCCCATGCAAGGGGCGTTTCGGCCAGCGCCCGGCCGGTGTCTTCACCCTGCGGGACGGCAGGCCGCGACGGTTCCGCATCAAGAAGCAGGGCAAACCCGTCCCGCTGCGGGCCTGGAACAGGACCGGATGGCCCGGGCTGCACCGCCACGGGTCCGATGGGCACAAGGATCAGTCCAGGGTCCGTTTGCATGATCTCACGTCTTCTGCCGCCGATGGCTGTTTATCGCTGCGAGGAATTACCGATTCTTTACCCGGATCGCGGATCGTTCCGGAAAATCCAACCGATCGGACCCCGATGATGAACCTGCCGCCCGTTGCAGCATCCCCCCCGGCGCCACCGGATCGCGACGCGGTCATGATGACCAAGGCGCAAGAGCTTGAGGCGGCTTTCCTTGCCGAAATGCTGGCCCATTCCGGACTGGGCGAGATGGAGGGTCCCTTCGGTGGCGGTCAGGGCGAGGCGCAGTTCTCATCGTTCCTGCGGCAGGAACAGGCCCGGCTCATGGTCGAGAAGGGCGGCATCGGCCTGGCCGAACTTGTGTTCCGCTCCATGACGGAGGCAGCCCATGGCGACCACGCTTGACAGCCTGCTTGACGCGACGCGCGATGCGCTGCTGGCCGGGGATTTTGCCGCCCTTGCGGGTCTTGGGGCCGGTGTCGCGGCCGAGGCAGACCGGCTTCCGGTGCTGGATGCCGTCGCCGCGCAACGGCTGCGCAGCAAGGCCGAGCGCAATGAACGGCTGCTGCAGGCCGCCGGCCGTGGTCTGCGCGCCGCGCGGGACCGCATGGCCGAGATCGCGTCCGGCCCCAGTCTTGCGACCTATGATTCGCACGGGCGCAAGGCCAGCCTTGCCGGCCCGGCCCGCGCCCTTGGTCGATTCTGAGTTGCCTCAAATGCCCGGCATTCGGTCTTCGCGGATTAGGGATTGGTTAGAACCTTCGATGCCTGATGGAGGTCGCGCCCCATGACGGGGCGGCGCCACCGGATCCTCTGGCGGCAGCGGACAGAACGCCCGTCCTGCCACGCCAAGTGGCCTTTCCGGCCGTGAAACCAGCGGCCTTTCGTGAAGGAAGCAACGATGTCGTCGATTCTGACCAATACCAGCGCGATGGTGGCCCTCCAGACGATGAAGGGGATCAACGCCAACCTGAACAAGACCCAGGCCGATATCTCGACCGGCAAGAACGTGGCCTCGGCCAAGGACAATGCCGCCGTCTGGGCGATTTCCAAGGTGATGGAATCGGACGTCGAGGGGTTCAAGGGCATCTCCGACAGCCTCGCCGTCGGCAATGCGACCTTGACCGTCGCCCGCAACGCCTCGGAATCGGTGACCAAGCTTCTGACCGAGATGAAGGGCAAGATCGTCGCCGCCCAGGCCGAGAACGTCGATCGCAGCAAGCTGCAGACGGATATCACCCAGCTGACCAAGCAGATCGAATCGGTCGTCGGCGCGGCGCAGTTCAACGGTCTGAACCTGGTGGACGGATCGCAAACCTCGATCAACGTGCTGTCGTCGCTGGACCGAAGCGCTGCGGGCGTGGCGTCGTCCAACATCGAGGTGACGGCGCAGAACCTGTCAACCTCGGCGGGCACGGCGCTGACGGGCACCAGCCTTGGCACGGTGACCAACCCGACCGGCGCGCCCGGTGCCACCAGCACCGTGGCGGCATTCGCCTTCCAGCCTGGCGGAACGGGCGCGCTTGCCTCGAACGCCTTCGGAGCGAACCCTGCCACCACGACCGCGCTGATTGAAGGCGATGCCATCGAACTGACGGTCGGGGCCACCACCGGGCGCTACGTCGTGAAGGAAGGCGACACCAACGATGAACTTGCCGAAGGCCTGCGCGCTGCGCTGACCCAGGGCGGGCTCAACGGGTCCGACTTCACCCTGTCTGCAAGCGCTGGTGTTCTGAGCATCACCAACAACACCAACGCGGCAGCTGCGGTGTCGGTGGCGTCGACCCGCGGTGAAGGCGGGTTGGCGGGCCTTGGGACCATCGACGTGACCAGCGATCCGGCCGGGGCCCTGACCGACATCGAAGCCTTGCTGCAAACCTCGATCAATGCCGCCGCAGGCTTCGGTTCCTCGCAGAAGCGGATCGACATCCAGTCGGATTTCGTGGGCAAGCTGACCGACTCGCTGAAGACCGGCATCGGCGCGATGGTCGACACCGACATGGAAGAAGCCTCGGCCCGGTTGCAAGCGCTGCAGGTCCAGCAGCAGCTGGCCACACAGGCCCTGTCGATCGCCAACCAGCAGCCGCAGGGCCTTCTGTCTCTGTTCCGCTAAAGCCCTGGGCCGCGAGGGTGACTTCGCGGCCCGTCACACCCCCTTAGCCTCGCACGGACGGAACCCCCATGTCCTTTCAATCCCCCATTGCCTATGCCCGGCAGGAAGCGCCAACCCGGTCCTTCCGGTCGGTCGAATACGATCTTCTTGCCCAGGTCACCCGCCGCTTGCGGTCCGCCTGGGCAAACCGCGACGCGGATTTTCCCGGCCTTGCCCGCGCGGTGGCCGACAACCAGCAGGTCTGGTCCACCCTGGCTGGCGACGTCGCGCTGCCCGGCAACGGACTTCCCGCCCAGCTGCGGGCCCGGCTGTTCTATCTGCATGAATTCACCGCCCATCACAGCCGGGCGGTCCTGGACGGTCGCGCCAGCGTCGAGGTCCTGGCCGATATCAACACCGCCGTCATGCGTGGCCTGCGCGGCGACGGAGGTGCGGCATGAGCGGCCTTGTCCTGAAACTGGGCCCGCATGAGCGGGTGCTGATCAACGGCGCGGTGATCGAGAACGGCGAGAAGCGCTCGCGGCTTGCGATAATGACGCCAAACGCAAACATCTTGCGGTTGCGTGATGCGATTCACCCGGAAGCGGTGAACACCCCCGTCCGTCGGGTGTGCTACATCGCGCAGCTGGTCCTGTCCGGCGATGCCGATCCGGCCGATACGCGGATGCAGCTCTTGCGCGGGATCGAACAGCTGAGCCAGGCCCTGACCGATCACGACAGCCGGTTGCAACTGGCCCTTGCCAGCCGCGCGGTGCTGGAGGATCAGCATTATCAGGCCCTGAAGGCGCTGCGCAGCCTGCTCCCGCGCGAGGAGCGGTTGCTCGCCGCATCCCGCGCATGAGCTTTCAGCCGGTTCTGCCGCTGTCCGGCTATACCGGCTGGAGCTTTCTGAAGCGCACCATGGATCGCCAGATGGCGGTGCAGCAGGCTTCCCCCGTCCAGAAGCGGGACGAAGCCTATTTCCGCGACCGGATCGGCAAGGTGCAAACCGCCGAGCAGCTGGTTTCGGACAAGCGCCTTCTGAGGATCGCGCTCACCGCCTTCGGGCTTGAGAATGACGTCAACAGCAAGGCTTTCATCCAGAAGGTCCTGGAAGGGGGCACGCTGAAAGAGGGCAGCCTGGCGAACAAGCTGGCGGACAAGCAGTACCAGAAATTCTCGGCCGCTTTCGGCTTTGGCGATTTCTCGGTGCCGCGGACCCGGATCTCGACCTTTGCGGATGAAATCCTTGCCCAGTTTCGCGCCCGGTCTTTCGAAAGCGCCGTAGGCGCGCAGAACAACCGCTTCCGCCTGGCGCTGAACGCCGAGCGCGAGATCCCCGCACTGGCCGCGCGGTCGATCGGCGAAACCTCGAAATGGTATTCGATCCTTGGGAGCGCGCCCCTGCGCGAGGTGATGCAGACCGCCCTTGGCCTGCCGAAAAGCTTTGCGGCAATCGACCTTGACCAGCAGGTCGGCGTGCTGAAGGCCAGGACCGAGGCGGCATTCGGCGCCGCGACCGTCAGCCAGTTCGCCGATCCGGCCCGGATGGAGGCGCTGGTACGTCGCTTTCATCTGCGCGCCGAAATGCAGGATCAGTCCGCAGGCAGCTCTCCGGCGTCCATCGCGCTGACGCTTTTGCGCCGTTGAGGGATGGGGGCTGACAACTGACGACTGGGAGCGGAGGGTTGAGGGCTGAGGGTTGAGAACTGAAGACTGAGGACTGAGGACTGAGGACTGAGGACTGAGGACTGAGGACTGAGGACTGAGGACTGAGGACTTAGGACTTAGGACTTAGGACTTAGGACTTAGGACTTAGGACTTAGGACTTAGGACTTAGGACTTAGGACTAACGGCTAAGGGTTGGGCGCAAGCTCATGCGGCCCGAAGCCTTGCCAGATCATTGTCGTCCACGCTCAGGTCAATGCCTTCCTGTAAAGCGCCAGGGCCGCCACGCGTGAACGGTCGCGGACAGTCTGGGGCGGTCTGCGGCGGTCTGGGGCGGTCTGGGGCGGTCTGGGACAGGTCGGGGATGCCCGTCCTGGTCCGGAACGGGGCTACCCCGAAAGACAGGCCCGCAGCCGCTCGAAGCTGCCGGCGATCGCGCTTGCCGGGGCGGCTTCGGCCAGAAACCCGTCCAGCGGCGGCCAGACCTTGATCGCCCGGTCGATCACCGGGTCCGACCCGGCGGCATAAAGCCCGGCCTGGATCATCAGCTCTGCCCGATCATAGGCCCCCAGAAGCCGCCGCGCCTCACCGATCAGGGCGTTTTCGTCCTCGCTTGCGGCCTCGGGCAAGGACCGGCTGACTGATCGCAAAAGGTCGATCGCCGGGAAGCGCCCGCGCTCGGCGATCCGCCGGTCAAGGATCACATGCCCGTCCAGCACCCCGCGCAGGATATCGGCCACCGGCTCTTCCATGTCCGACCCGGCCACCAGCACGGAAAAGACCGCCGTAATGTCGCCAGCGCCCTCCGGACCCGGGCCGGCCCGTTCGGCCAGCCCCATGATCGCCTGGTTCAGCGAGGGGGGAAACCCGCGCAGGGACGCGTCCTCTCCACCCGCAAGCGCCACTTCGCGGTGCGCTTCGGCGAACCGGGTGACCGAATCGACCAAGAGCAGCACATGCCGCCCCTGGTCGCGGAAATGTTCGGCCACCGCCATCGCGGTCAGGGCACACATCCGCCGCAGAAGCGGGGACTGGTCCGACGTTGCGGTCACCACCACGCTGCGCGCCATACCCGACGGGCCCAGCACGCGTTCGGTAAACTCGCGCAGCTCGCGCCCGCGTTCGCCGACCAGGGCGATCACCACGACATCCGCATCGACCCCGCGGGCGAAGCGGGCAAGGAGCGAGGATTTTCCGACCCCGGACCCGGCGAAAAGCCCGATCCTCTGGCCCCGCACCAAAGGCAGAAGGGTGTCGAAGACGGCGACGCCGGTCGAAAGCCTGCCCCCGAGCCGGCGGCGGGTGGCGGCCGCAGGGGCCGGAGCCCGCAAGGCCCGGGGCATCGGCCCGCGCAGAAGCGGGCGGCCGTCCAGCGGGCGGCCGGTCGGGTCGATGATCCGCCCGATCCAGCTGTCATCGGGCGCGATGTCGGCGCGGCCCAGAAGCTCTACCCGGTCGCCGATTGCCATTCCGTCGCCGGACGCATCGGGCAGCACCGAACACAGGCCAGGGGTCAGGCGCAGAACCTCGCCCCCGGCCGTGCCATCGCGGCTGTGGATCACCACCCGGTCACCGATCGCGGCCAAGGGCAATCCGGTCACCTGCGCAAGGCCCCGGCGGGTTTCCACGACCCGCCCGACGCGCCGGACCGGGGCCGCCCCCGCGATTTCAGCCAGAAGCCCGTCAAAGATACCAGCCATGGGATTCTCCCTTTGTTCGCTCTCAACCGTTTCTAAAGGAATCACCCTTAAGCCTTGGTGAAAGCGGTCGAGGGAGAAGCCCACGATGTTCGAGAAACTGGAATTGACCCGGATGGCGCAGTCCCTGGCCGCGCATGCCGGCGCCCGGATGGGGGTCATCGCGCGCAACATCGCGCATGCCGACACCCCGGGCTACAAGGCGCAGGATCTGCCGTCGTTCGACGAGGTCTTTGCCGAGGATGGCAGTGCGATGCGGGCGACGCGGCCCGGCCATCTGGCTGCCATGTCGGGCGGGGCGGCCCTGGTGTCCGAACGGGCTCCGGGCCGGGAGGCTCCGAACGGCAACACCGTCTCGCTTGAAGGCGAGATGGTCAAATCGGTCGAGGCGCGGCAGAGCCATGAAATGGCGCTTGCGGTCTACCGGGCGACCTCGGACGTGGTGCGCGCCAGTCTTGGCCGGTCGCGGTAGGGGGTCTGAATGGGCAATGACCTGACCACTTCGCTGGCCTTCGCCGCTTCGGGAATGGAGACGCAGGCCATGCGCCTGCGCCATGTGTCCGAAAACATCGCCAATGCCGACACTCCCGGCTATCACCGCAAGGTCATGACCTTCGCCGAGGCGATGGAGACCGGCCTGGTCGAACCGGGCCAGGTCAGGCTCGACCGGGGCGATCTTGCAAGGATCTACGATCCAGGCCACCCGCTGGCCGATGAGACAGGTCACTATGACGGCTCGAATGTCGATCTGGTGATCGAAATCGCAGACGCGCGCGAAGCGCAGCGCAGCTATGAGGCAAACCTCAGGATGTTCGACCAGACGCGTCAGATGACGCAAAGCCTGTTCGATCTGCTGCGACGGTAAGGGAGATCCAGAATGGATGTGAAAGCCTCTTTCGTCACCCAGGCCTATGCGAATGCCCGCACAGCCGCCGCCCCGCAGCCAAAGGCCGACGGGGTGGGCGAGGGCTTCGCCAGGCTTGCCGGGAATTTCATGGGCGCCTTGCAGGACCATGAGGCGACCGCGCGTGCCGCGATGACCGGGGGGGCCGATCCGCATGCCCTGGTCCAGGCGCTGGCCTCGTCGCAGATGGCGGTCGAGACGGTCGCCACGGTGCGCGACCGGGTGGTCGAAGCCTACCAGGAAATCCTGAGGATGCCGGTATGAACAGCGGCATGACCGAAGACCTGATCTATGACCTTCTGCGCCAGGGCCTGTGGGTTTCGGTGCTGATCTCGGCGCCCCTCCTGACCGTGGCACTGGTCGCCGGTGTCGTGGTCGGCCTTTTCCAGGCGCTGACCTCGATCCAGGAAATGACGCTGACCTTCGTGCCCAAGGCCGCGATCATGATGGTGGTGTTCTGGGCCTCGATGAGCTTCATGACCTCGACGCTGGTGGCCTTCTTCCAGGGCACGATCATTCCCCAGATCGCGGGGGGCTAAGGCATGGACGCCGCCGGATACACCACGCTGAACCGCCAGTCGGGCCTGATGCGCGAAATGGCGGTGGTCGCGAACAACATCGCCAATGCCTCGACGACCGGGTTCCGGCGCGAGGGGGTGGTGTTTTCGGAATTCGTCGCCGGGATGGACCAGGACCCCTCTCTGTCGATGGCGCATGCCAGCGGACGGCATGTGGACCTGACGCAGGCAACCCTGGCCCAGACCGGCGGCAGCTTCGATTTCGCGATCCAGGGCGAGGGCTTCTTCCTGATCGAAACCCCCCAGGGCGAACGGCTGACCCGCGCCGGGTCCTTCACGCCTTCGGCCGAGGGGGAACTGGTCACGCCCGACGGCTTTCGCCTTCTGGACGCGGGCGGGGCGCCGATCTTCGTGCCGCCCGATGCAAGGGGCGTGGCGCTTGCCCGTGACGGCACGCTGTCCGCCGGTGGTCAGCCCATTGCGCAGATCGGCCTCTGGCAGCCCGCCGACCCGATGGCCCTGCGCCACCAGTCCGGAACCCTGTTCGACGGCGGCCCGCTGGAGCCGGTTGAAGAGGGCGTCGTGCTGCAAGGCATGCTGGAGGACAGCAACGTCCAGCCGGTCTCGGAGATCGCCCGGATGATCGAGGTCCAGCGCGCGTATGAGTTGGGCCAGAAGTTCCTGGACGCCGAGGACGAACGGATTCGCGGCGTCATCCAGGCGCTTGGCCGATAGGAGGGTTCGATGAAAGCCTTGCACATCGCCGCAACCGGCATGGCGGCCCAGCAGATGAAGGTCGACGTGGTGGCGAACAATCTTGCCAACATGTCCACGACCGGGTTCAACCCCCGGCGCGCCGACTTTGCCGACCTGCATTACCAGCAGATGGCCCGGCCGGGCAGCATCTCGGCCGCCGATGGCAGCATGCTTCCGACGGGTGTCCAGATCGGCCTGGGTGTCCGGCCTGCCGCGGTGTCGGTGGTGCTGGGCCAGGGTTCGCTGGACTCGACGGGCGGCGATCTTGACCTTGCGATCGACGGGGCCGGCTATCTTGAGGTGCAGATGCCCTCGGGGCAGATCGGCTATTCGCGGGACGGGGCGCTGAAACGGTCGGCAGACGGGCTGATCGTGACCTCGGAAGGCTATCCCGTGGTGCCGGGCCTGACGATCCCGTCGGATGCGCGCGGCCTGACCATCAGCCCAAGCGGCGAAGTCTGGGCCGATTTCGCCGACCGGGTCGATCCCGAGCTTCTGGGCCAGCTGACCCTGTCCAGCTTTCCGAACGAAAAGGGACTGGAGGCGGTCGGGTCGAACCTGTTTCTGGAAAGCCCCGCCTCGGGCGCCGCCTTCTCGGGCCCGCCCGGCGAGGGGGGTCTTGGCACGCTGCGACAGGGCTATCTTGAGTCCAGCTCGGTCGATGCGGTGCGCGAGGTCACGGAACTTATCAAGGCGCAGCGCGGCTACGAGCTGAACGCCAAGGTCATCACTGCCGCCGACCAGATGCTTGGCGCAACGACGCAGGTGCGCTGATGCGGATCCTTGTTCTTTTCCTGCTTGCCGGACCGGCCCTTGCCGAAAGCGTGGTCGCGACCCGCACGATCCGGGCGCAATCGGTGCTTGGTCCGGACGACGTGACGATGGTCGCGGCGGCCCTGCCCGGCGCCCTGTCTGACGCCAGACATGCCGTGGGCCTTGAGGCCAGGGTCGCGATCTACGCGGGCAAGCCGGTGCGGCTGTCGGACCTTGGCCCGCCGACCCTTGTGCAGCGCAACCAGCAGGTGGCGCTGATCTACCTTTCCGGAGGGCTTGCCATCTCGACCGAAGGGCGTGCGCTGGCGCGCGGCTCGGAAGGCGAGGTGATCCGGATTATGAACCTTGGCTCTCGCACCACGGTCAGCGGCCGGATCGGCCCGGACGGTGCGGTCTACGTCGGATGGGAAAACTGACATGATGATGCGATGCACGATCCTGGCGGCACTTGCGGTGTCCGGCTGCGGCAAACTTGGCCAGGTCGGCCGGGCGCCCGATTTCACCGGGCTTGAGGGCACCGGCCAGCACTACGCGATGTATTCCGCGTCCCTTCCCGAAGACATGGCCGCCGCCACCCCGTCCGATGCCTCGTCGCTTTGGACTGCGGGAACCGATTCGCTTTTCGGTGACCGCCGGGCCGCGCAGCGTGGTGACATCCTGACCGTCGTGGTCGAGATCGACGACAGCGCCTCGATCTCGAACACCACCGGACGCAACCGCAGCGGATCGCAGAAATCCGGCCTGCCGGAGTTTTTCGGCATCCCGCAGCGCCTTGACGAAAGCCTGCCGGAGGGCGCCAGCATGGCCGAGGCCTTCGAGACGAAATCCTCATCCACCTTCAAAGGGTCGGGCAATGTGGCCCGGCAAGAGCAGCTGACCCTGCGGATTGCCGCCACCGTGGTCGAGGAGCTGCCGAACGGTGTTCTCAGGATCGAGGGGCAGCAGGAGGTCCGAGTGAACTTCGAAATGCGCGAGCTGATCGTCACCGGCTTCGTGCGCCCGATCGACATCAGCCGCCAGAACGAGATCACCTATGACAAGATCGCCGGAGCGCGGGTGTCCTATGGCGGGCGCGGACAGATCACGGATGTCCAGCAGCCGACCTATGGCCAGCAGGCCGCCGACATCGTGCTGCCGTTCTGACGATGTTGCGCAAGCTTGTTCCTGTCGCCCTGGCGCTGACCGGTCTGGCCGGGGGTGTCGCCGCCGGCCTTTATCTTCGACCCGCCGCCGGGCCGGACGACCATGCGGCGGCCGAGGACCATGCGGCGGCGGCCCCGGATGATCCTGCGGGCGCGGATGCGCATGGCGAAGCCGGGTCCGACGACCATGCCGAGGCTGACGGGACAAGTCCGGAATATGTCAAGATGAACAACCAGTTCGTCGTGCCGGTGGTGCGGGATGGACGGGTTGCGGCCATGGTGGTGCTGTCGCTCTCGATCGAGGTCGAGCCTGGCAATACCGAGGCCGTCTATGACCGCGAACCCAAGCTGCGCGATGTTTTCCTGCAGGTGCTGTTCGACCACGCGAACATTGGCGGTTTCAGCGGGTCGTTCACCGACGGGTCGAACCTGATCGTGCTGCGCACCAGCCTGAAGGAATCCGCCGCACTGGTGCTGGGCACCGTGGTGCGCGACGTGCTGATTACCGACATCGCGCGACAGGACAGCTGACGCGCTAGCCGTCGCGCGCCAGCCGCCCGGCAACGCCGCGCAATGCTTCGGCCCGACCGAAAGCCGCCTGCGCGTCCCGCCTTGCCTCCAACCATTCCGCCGTTTGCCGCGCCAGAAGCGTGTTCAGGTCTGCCCGGCGCGCATCAGCCCAGAGCTGGTAGCGCAGCGCCACCTGCCCGGCGGCCACCGGTGGCAGATCCACCGGCTCGGCAGCCCGGTCGAGAGCCTCGATCTGGCGACGGCTTTGCGCGCGCCGGTCCGCGGCGTCGCGCAACAGGGACAGCCGGTGGTCAAGGACCAGCCGGGCAAGCCCGTCCAACCTGGCAAGATCCTTGGCGCGGCTCATCTTTGCCGCGCTTTCCGGCGCATCGCATCGGCAAAGCGGATCGCGGCCGCGACGGCCCGGAAATGCTCGGCCCGGATTTCCTGGCCAAGCTCGACCGTCGCATGGATTGCCCTGGCTGCCGGTGGGTCGCTGTGGATCGGGATGCCATGTTCGGCGGCGCGCTCGCGGATGACGCGGGCGATCTCGTCCACGCCTTTGGCGACACAGACCGGCGCGCCCCCCTTGCCGCGCTCCCAGCGCAGGGCGACCGCGTAATGCGTCGGGTTGACCACAACCACATCCGCGCCCGCCACATCCGCCAGCATCCGGTTGGTCGCCAGCTCTTGCGCGCGCTGCCGACGGGCGGCCTTGAAATGCGGATCGCCTTCGCTTTCCTTGAACTCGTCCATCAGCTCTTTGCGCGACATCCGGTTGCGCTGGCGGTGCAGGTGAACCTGCCACAGGTAGTCGACCCCGCCCAACGCCACGGACACCAGCAGCATCAGGACCAGGAAGTCGATCGTCAGCCGGGACAGGACCGCCATCGCCAGCGCCGGGCTGAGAAAGAGGGTCGCCACGACCTCTTCAAACCGGGCCGCGAGGAAGACGTAGAGAATGGCCGAGACAAGGCCGAGCTTGAGCGCGCTCTTGGCGAACTCTACCAGGCCTTCGGTCCCGAACTTGTGCCGGGCGGTGGCAATCGGCGAGATGCGCGACAGTTTCGGCAGAATCCGGTCCGGCGTGACCAGGAAGCTGCGCGTCGCAAAGATCAGCGCCAGCACCAGAGCCGGCGGCAGGATCATCAGGGCCAGGGGCGGCCCGGCGAAGGCCAGAAGGATGCCGCCCAGCGGTCCGCTTGCCCCGGCCGTCATCAGCCGGGACAGCCGGTCCGACTGGTCAAGCAGCACCATCCCGGCGCTGCCCGCCTGCGCGATGGCCCAGCCGCCCAGCCAGACCAGCGCCAGTACCAGACCACCGATGCTGGCTGCCAAGAGAAGATCCGCCGATCGCGGAATGTCGCCCTTCCTGCGCGCCTCAAGCAGCTTTTGCGGCGAGGCATCGTGTTCCTTGTCGTCGCTTTCCTCGTCTTGCCCGCTCATGGCGGAGGTCCGAAGGGATTGGCGAGATAGGCCTCGAAGACCTGCAGCCAGACCGCCAGCAGAATGGGCGTCGCCAGGGCCATCAAGGCAAGGGCGCCCAGGGTCAGCGCCGGGGCGCCCACCATGGAGACCATAAGCTGCGGCATGGCCCGGTTGATCGCCCCCAGCGCCAGATTGTAGATCATCGAGGCGATGACGAATGGGGCGGCCAGCGAAAACGCCAGGCTGAAGGTGTGGCTGACCAGGCCAAGGTTCCAGTCCGCCGCCGCCGCCGCATCGGGATAGCCGCCCGCCTGCAAGAGATCATAGGACAGCAGCACCAGCGTGATGGCATGCAGGTGAAGGCCGGCCACCAGCGCCAGCGCAATGCCGGCCACCGCGAAAAGGTTGCCGATCGCGGGTTGCGGATCAGGTGTCGCCCCGGCGAAAAGCTGCGAGAGGGTGGAGGCCTGCGCGATGATGGCCGCCGCCGTTTGCAGGGCCAGCAGGAAAAGCCGCATGCCGATGCCAAGGATCAGGCCCGCGACCGCTTCACCCGCCAGCGCGGCCAGCGCGGGCAGTGGCAAGGCGGTTTCGGCCAGGATCGGGGCCAGCACGAGGGTGAAGGCGATGACCAGCGCCAGCTTGACCCGCTGCGGCACCGCCTGGTCGCCAAACCCCGGCATGAGCGCCACCATGGCGCCGACCCGCACAAACACCAGGACCGCCGCCCAGGCCAATCCTTCCGCCACGTCGATCAGCCCGGCAAGACCGTCGATCACCGCGTTCATGCCGGCACCTGGCCCAGGAGCGCCGGGCGGGCATCGGTGCCGATCTCTTCATAGGACAGGACCGGCATCTGCAAGCCCTTGGCTTGAACCACCGTGCGCAGAAACCGGCGCCGGACCACCGAGGTGATCAGGGCCGGATAGACCCCCGTTTCGGCCGCGCGGTTCACCCTGTCGGTCAAGCCATTGGCGAGCTTTGCAAAAATCTCGGGCGGCAGGGCCACGTCACGCTGCCCGCGATCACCGTCGATCTGGTAGGTGGTGAAGGCGCGCTCCCATTCCGGAGCCAGCTGGATCAGCGGCACCGTGCCGTCTGGCCGCTTCAGCTCGGCGACGATCTGGAAGCCAAGCCGCTGGCGGACATGTTCGCAGATCGCTTCGGGTGTCCCCAGATGCCGGGCCTCGGCCACCGCTTCCAGGATCAGCGGCAGGTTCCGGATCGAGACCTTCTCCTCCAGCAGCAGCCGAAGGACGGCATGCAGCAGGTCCACCGGCACCTTGTCCGGCAAAAGCTCGTCCAGGAGGCGACGGTTCGCTTCAGCCCGGACCGGATCGGACAGACGGACGAATTCGTCCAGCAAGCGGCGCAGCCCCCGCAGGCTGAGCAGGCGCGACAGGTTCGATTTCAGCACTTCCAGAAGATGAGTCGCAAGAACTTCGGTCGGCGAAACGACGGTCAGGCCGGACAGCGCGGCATCTTCCTGGCGGTCGCGCTGGATCCAGCGGGCGGGGGCGCCATAGACCGGTTCCCGTACATCAATCCCGTCCGGCGCGGTGACGCCGTCGGCCAGAAGCACCAGCACCCGGTCGGCATGCAGCCGGTCCGAAACCCGTTCGACCCCCTGCAGGCGGATGCGGTATTGTCCGGACGGCAGGGCCGCCTCATCGGTCATGCGGATCTCGGGCAGGATGAAGCCGAACGCCGAGGCCACATGGTTGCGCATGTTGGCGATGCGGCTGTCGAGCCCGGTTGCAGGGTCAAGTACCATCGCAACCAGGTTCGGGGCGAATTCGATGTGGATGTCGTCAAAGTCAAGCACGTCGCCGATCGACCGCGGACGAAGCGGCTCAACCGGCGGCAAGGCGTCGTCCACTGGCCGCCCCGCCTCTCGCGACTTGGAGAAGGCCAGCCCGCCCAGGCCGACCGCCGCCAGCATGAACGGCAGGAACGGCATCCCCGGAATCAGGGCGAACAATCCCATAAGACCGGCGACGGTGCCAAGCGCACCCGGATACTTGCCCAACTGCGCAAAGAACGAGACATCCGCCGCGCCCTTCTGGCTGCCCTTTGCCAGCAGAAGTGCCGCAGCAACCGAGATGATCACCGCCGGAATCTGGCTGACCAGGCCGTCGCCCACCGTCAGGATCGTGTAGGTCCGGAAGGCCGTCGCGGCATCAAGGTCATGCACCAGAAGGCCGACGCACAACCCGACCGCTATGTTGAGCCCGGTGATCAGTAGCCCGGCGATCGCATCGCCCTTGACGAATTTCGATGCCCCGTCGAGCGAGCCGAAGAAGTTGGTCTCGGCCAGTTCCTGTTCGCGCCGGCGCCTGGCCTCGGCGTGATCTATGGCGCCGGCGGACAGGTCCGCGTCGATGGCGAGCTGCCGACCGGGCATTCCGTCCAGAGCAAAGCGCGCGCCAACCTCGGCCATCCGCCCGGCGCCCTTGGTGATGACGATGAAGTTGACGATCAGCAGCACCACAAAGATCACCAGGCCCAGGATCAGGTCGCCGCCCATGATGAATTCTGCAAAACCCTCGATCACATGTCCCGCGGCATCGGTCCCGGTATGCCCCTGCGAGATGATCAGTTTCGTGGAGGAGACGTTCAGCGCCAGGCGCAACAGCAGTGACGCCAGGAGGATCGTCGGGAAAGCCGAGAAGTCGAGCGGCCGGTCGATGAAAAGCGTCACAGTCAGCATCAGGATCGCCAGGGCGAACGAAAGCGCAAGGCCGATGTCCAGAAGCCACGCCGGGACCGGCAGGATCATCATCATGATCACCGCCATCAGGCCGACCGCCAGAAGGACGGTCGGCTTGAAGACGGCGCTGGCGTTGAAACGGTCGGTCACGCTATGGCCCGCCGACAAGCCGCTGGCCACCGGCGGTGGCGGGAACCAGCGAGCCGTTGCGGCCGCCTGACCCGGCGACCAGAAGCGGAAATCCATTGCTGCGGTCAACCGGGTCAGACGCGTCTTCCGGCAGATCGCGAGTCGGATCCCCAGTCGGATCGCCGGTCGGATCGCCAGTCAGGTCTGCGACCGTATCCTCGAAGACCGCCCGGTAGCGATCGGCATGTTCCGGCGTGGCCGAGTGATAGGCCGCCGCCGCAAGCGCCCAATCCCCGGTGCGTGCGTGCTGCTGCGCAAGGTAGCCCGCCGCGTACAGCGCGTTCCGGGACGGATCGAGCATGTCCTCGATCGACCGGAAGGCCGCCGCGTGCCAGCGATAGTTCAGCTGGAAGCAGCCGATGTCGATGTTGGTCGCGCCCCGCTCCAGCGCGTCGGCGATCAGGGCGCTGGCGTCTGCTGCCGACTCCAGCCAGTGGCCGTCGCCGGCAAGGTTGACCGTCCAGGGCCAGGGCCGCAGGTCGCGACCGGTCTCGACCACGGAAATGGCAAGCAAGGCGTCGTAGGGAACGCCGGTCTGTTCTGCCGCCGACCGGGCCGCCGCGAGGCAAAGCGCAGAGGGGTCATCGCTGGCAGGGACGGCCAGCGACATCTGACACAGGAACAAGGCAAGGGCCAGAAGCCAAGCACCGGGGCACTGTTGGACCATTTTCATCTCGATCAGCGGCGTTCTGCCGGGAGGCTTGCAGGCTACCGTCCGAATCTTTCCAACCGGTTAGCGAAACCACGGGACGGGTGTACGACAGGACCTGACACTTCCGGACCGACTGGCTTCAAGGCCCGGGATTCAGGGGTCCGGCACTGGCACGGGCACTGGCACGGGTACTGGCACGGGTACTGGCACCTCGGCCAGCAGCAATCCGATTGCCAACCGGGCTGCCGCGCTATCGTCCAGTGCGGCCCGTCCCTGGCCCAGCGGCCCGCCCGCGTCTGGGGGAACCTGGCGCATCAGCGCTGCGGCATCGGCCCAGACGGGCGGACCCGATGCCTCGAGGATTCCCCAGTTGGCCTCCCAGGCGGCAAGCCGGGCCGCATCCTCAGCCCGCCCGGCCTTGGCAAGTGCCGCGCGCGCGGCCTCGTAGGCGCCCAGTTGCTGATGCGCTGCGGCCTGAAGCGCCAGGGCATCAGGTCCGGCGAGCCCGGTGAGCAGCCCAAGCGCCGAGCGCGCATCCCCCCGGGCAAGCTCGGCCTTCGCGGCCACGATGCGCCGTTCCGGCAGGTCGGCCGGACCGTCGGGCCCAAGCCACGTCAGCGCATCCTCGGGAAAGCCAAGGTCGGCCAGCCGCACGGCGATGGCCAGTGCCACGGTCTGGTCAACGGCCGGGACCGGAGCAATGCTGCCCAGGACGGCATGTGCCAGAAACGGGCCATCCGCGGCCTGCGTGGCGACGACCTGCCAGAGGTCCCGGTTCGCTTGCGTTCCGGGAGCGGTCCGCAGGAAAGCCGCGTCAAGCTGCCCGGAAAGCGCCAGGGCCAGGACCAGCGCCCGGCCGTGCCGTTCAGCCTCGCCTTCGGGCAGGTCCCGATGGGAGAGCAAAGCCTCGGCCACATCCGGCGCAAGGGGCTGTCCTGACTGAAAATGAGCCTCGACCAGGGCAAGGAGCGCCGGAAGATCAGCGGTCCCGGCCTTGACGGCGGCTTCGGCATGGGCTTTCGCAGCTTCGGGGCGCTCTGCGTGCAGGGCGCTTTCGGCATCGATCAGCGCCACGGTTCCGGCGGGAACATCCGGCGTCCGTTCGATCGAATCGCGGATCATGCGGACCGCTTCGACGTCGCGCCCCTGCAGAAGCGCCACAAGTCTTGGACCAAGGTGCCGCCGCAGATGCGGGGGCAGGCCCTGAAAGCTGCGCACGATGGCATCGGTGTCGGTTCCGGCATGCGCGGGCAAGGCGGAATGAACCAGCGCCGCCCAAAGCGAGGCCGCGCCGTCGCAGCCAAGCATCGCCGAGAACGGGGACAAGGGGTCGGGAATGCCTTCGATCAGGCGCGCCATGGACAGAAGCGGAGCAAGCACCGGATCACTGTCCGAACCGGGCATCAGGGCGCCGTACTGCAGGGCTTCCGCGCCGAAGCCAAGGTAGAGATGCAGCTCGATCGTTCGGCGAAGCGCCTCGGGTGAGAGGGTGTCAAACTCGCCATAAAGCCCGGCCCGCGCTTCGGCGAGCAGGTCCAGCGGCGGGCGGCCCGCGCCCCAGCCCTCCAGGGCAAGCGCGCTGTCGGGCAGGCAGGCCTGCTTTTCCCGCGTCCCGTCACCCTGGTCAGTGGCACCGACGGCAATCTCCAGCCCGGGAACCGCACCGATGCTGATCAGCGCGCCGGACAGGTCACCCATGCTTTCGACCACCGGCAGATCGGGCTTTCCGGGAAGCACCATGTCGACCACGCCATCGACCGCGCCCCGGCTAAGTTGCAGCAGCAATTCCTGCCGCAGGGGATCCAGCGACGCGACAGCGGGTCCGAACGGAAGCATCAGCCCGCCCGGTTCTTCAAGTACTGGTGGCTGCCGCGCCAGGTCGCGCCACAGGTAGGCGGGGGGGGCGCTGGCAAGGGGGGGCTGGCCAGGCGGCAATGGCGTGTCGATCGTGGCGAAGGCGGTCTCGAAGGTGGAACCGGCCGGCGCGCTTCCGTCGCGGATATCAAGGACCACGGTGCCCGGCTGATACTCGAACGGGAAGACGTGGCAGGCACATCCCAGCGTCAGAAGCAGCGCACCGCTGTCCGGATCGGCGCGGAGAGCCTGCAGCCGGTCACGCGGAATGCGCTGCCAGACTGCCGTCAGGTCATAGCCGGGCTGCGTCGGAGTTCCGGTGGCAAAGCCGTAACCCATCGCGGTGCGCCCGACCGTCCAGTCCGAGGCCAGGGGAAGCTCGATGACCAGGCGGGTGAAATCCGGATGCTCACCCGAGATCACGCGGGCGGTCTCTGCCCCGGCCGGAAACGGCAGGGCCGCCAGAAGCAGCAGGAGCCGGATCATGCGGCGTCCTGCTTGAGGTTGCGCATCGCCTCTTCCAGATCGGTGAAGGCCGGGCGGACATGGTGCGGCGTGTTCTGCCGTCCGACCTCGATGCAGATGTTGGCCGGGTGGCGGTGCAGGTTGGCAACCAGAACCTCGCGGATCAGCTGGTAGAAGTGGATATCCTCCTCGACCACCGACTTCACGCGGGCGGCGAAGGGACCCATCAGACCATAGGCCAGGAACACCCCCAGGAAGGTGCCGACCAGCGCGCCGCCGATCATCTTGCCCAGCACCTCGGGCGGCTGGTCGATCGACCCCATGGTCTTGATGACCCCCAGCACGGCCGCGACGATCCCCAGGGCTGGCAGCCCGTCAGCCACGGTCTGCAGCGCGTGACTGGAGTGCATGGCATGGTGCAGTGTCGCTTCCATCCGCTTGTCCAGAACCTCTTCGACCTGGTGCGGATCGTCGTAGTTCATCGAGGCCGCGCGCAGCGTGTCGCAGATAAGCTCGATCGCTTCGTGGTCATGCTGGATGCGGGGATAGCGGCTGAAGATGCCTGATTTATCGGGCGATTCGACATGTTCCTCAAGGGCGACCGGGTTGGCGCGGGCAAGACGGATCAGTTCGAACAGCAGGCACAGCAGGTCGCGGTAATCTTCGGGTTTCCACCGTGGCCCCTTGAATACCTTGCCGATGTCCTTGAGCGTAAGCTTTACGGCCGCCATGTCGTTCGAGATCAGGAACGCGCCGACCGCGGCGCCGCCGATCATGATCATCTCGAACGGCAGGGCCTTGAGGATGATCCCCATTTTCCCGCCGGCCAGGACGTAGCCACCGAAGACCATCACAAGAATGACGGCAATGCCAACGAAGCCGAGCATCGGGACCCTTTACTTGCTGCTGACGCGACTATGCGGGCGCGCGGTTAAGGACTCGTCACCAGCCGATCAGTCCCTGGGGGCGCCGGCGTTGCGTCCCGCGACGATCACGCTGACGCCGTAGGCCGCTTCCGAGGTCATCCCGGACAGGATGGCGGCCGCTGAGTCGGGCGTCATCCGCCCCAGGAAACCCGCGGCGAATTCGGGCGACATCGCTTCGAAAAGCGCGGCGGCGTCCTTGGGCTTCATCGCCTGATAGACAGCGGTCAGCCGGTCGATGTCAGCCTCGGCGGCGCCATCGGCAAGGGCCAGCGTCTCGCGCAGCCGGGCCTCCATCGCCTCAAGCTGTCCAAGCCGTTCGGTGATCGCCAGATCGGCCAGGGCCAGGGCCGCCTGGCGGTCGTTCAACGCCGCCTCGCGCAGCGACAGCCGGTCTTCGCGCAGGGACAGGGCTTCGGCGAGGGCGGCCGGTGGTTCACACGACACCGGCTCGACACCGGCTGCCGATTCGGGTGCATCTTCGGCCCGGGCCAGGGCCACCCCGACCCCGGAGCCCAGTCGCAAGGCGCCCGAGGCGGCAAAGAGCATCGCCACGATGAACAGCGTGCCGCGTCCGGCCCTGCGGGTCATTCTGCGGCCTCAAGCGTGTCACGCGGGGCGCGTCGGCGGACAAAGCGCAGGCGGCGGTCCTCTTCGGGAGGGTCATCCTGCGGTGGTGGCGGCGGGGCGGCCTTCGGATCGGGCAGGTCGTGCAGCGATGCAACAAGAAGCTCCAGCTTGCGGGCGACGGCCTCCCCCCGGGCCGTCAGGTTTTCAAGGCTTGTCGCCGACCCGTTTGCCGCCCCGCGCGCTTTTTCCAGGGCCGTGGTCATGTCGTCGACCTGCGCCGAAAGCACGGCGATCGCGCCGCCCATGCCGCTTTCCAGCGTGGTGAACCGCTTCAGCCGGGCGGACAGAACATAGCAGTAGACTGCCGCCCCGAACGACCCTGCGACCAGAAGGATATCCGCAATAAGCTCCATCTTTGCCTGCCTAGTTCAACACGAATTCGGTGATCAGAAGATCGCGCACGCGGCCGTCTCCGGTGACGACCTGCACCCGGCGCAGCATCTGCGCCCGCAGCCGGGCCATCGCCTGCGGATCCTCGATCGAGGCGGTGTCGATGGCGCGCAGATAGCTGTTCAGCACGTCAAGGATCCGCGGCTTGAGCAACGTGACATCCGCCTCGGCATCATCGACAACCTCGACCTGGGCGGTGAACCGCAGGTGTTCGCTGCCCGAATCGGGCCCGAGCGACACAACCATCGTGTCCAGCGGGACGAAGGCGATGCCCTTCAGCGGGCCGGGGGCCTTTTCGCTTTCCGCATGATCCGCATCGCCCAGAAGTAGCCCCGACCACGTCGCATAGAACCCTGCCCCGCCAAGCGCGAAGGCAAGCACAAGGCCGATCAGCAAGGGCTTCTTCGACCGCCTTTTCGGCAGCGCATCCAGGGTCGCGTCAGCTGTGGCCATGTCCGTCTCCCATGCCTGTCTCCCTTGTCGGTCTTCGCGGTCCAGGTTCGGGTTTCATCTCCCAGCTTCGGACCGGGACAGGATAGGCCGAAGGTCACTAACCGATTGTTAAGCGGCTCCGGTCAAACCTGCGGAACCGGCAGAACCGCCGGACGCGGAGAATCGCCTTGCAGAACGTGATCGCCACCTGGTCCGCACTCGACCTGCGCCGCAGGATCGTCATCATCGGTGCGACCCTTGCCATGTTTGCCGCCGTCCTTGCGCTTAGCCGGATCGCCGGGCGGACAGAGGTGGCGCTGCTTTATGCCGGGCTTGAACCTGGCGCGGCGGGTGAGGTGGTGGCGGCGCTTGAACAACGCGGCGTCGTGCATGAAGTGCGGGCCGATTCGATCTTCGTCGATGCCGCCCAGCGCGACAGCCTGCGCATGGCCCTGGCGTCGGAGGGGCTGCCCACGGCCGGGGGTGGGGGCTATGAGCTGTTGGACAACCTGTCCGGCTTCGGCACCACGTCGCAGATGTTCGACGCCGCCTATTGGCGCGCGAAAGAGGGCGAGCTTGCCCGCACCCTGCTGGCGATGCCGCAGATCAAGGCCGCGCGTGTCCATATCGCCAGCGCGCCCACCCGCGCTTTCCAGCAGGAAGCGGAAACCACCGCCTCGGTCACGCTGACCACCACCGGCGGCACGCTGTCAGAGGCCCAGGCCCGCGCGATCCGGCGCATGGTGGCCAGCGCGGTGTCCGGCATGACTCCGGACGCGGTGCAGATCATCGACACGGTTGCCGGGCTGATCGGCGGACAGGACGATGGCGCACTTGCGGGGACCGACGCAGCCGATCGGTCAGCGCAGATCAAGGGAAATGTCGAGCGGATGCTTGCCGCCCGGGTCGGTGCGGGCAAGGCTGTCGTCGAGGTATCGGTCGATCTGGTCTCGGAACGCGAATCGATCACCGAGCGCACCTTCGACCCACAGGGCCGCGTCGCGATTTCTTCGGAGACCGAGGAAAAGACCGGATCGGCGAGCGAGCCGGGAGGCGAGGTCACCGTCGCCTCGAACCTTCCCGAAGGCGACGCCGCCGCGGGGGGCCAGGGGCAGAGCCAGTCTTCGGAAACCCGCGAGCGGGTGAACTACGAAGTGTCGGAAACCCAGCGCGAGATATTGCGCGCTCCGGGCGGAATCCGGCGGATGACCGTGGCCGTGCTGGTCGATGGCGTGGTCGCGGTCGCCGCCGACGGCACGCGCAGCTGGTCCCCCCGGCCGGACGACGAAATCGCCACCCTGCGGGAGCTTGTCGCCTCGGCGGTCGGCCTGGATGAGACGCGGGGCGATGTGCTGACGCTCAAGTCGCTTGAATTCCAAGAGCTTCCGCCCGCTGAAGGCAGCCTTGTCAGCGCCGGGCTGCTTCCCGAGATGGCAAAGCTTGACATCATGTCCTTGGTCCAGACCGCCGTCCTGGCCGTGGTTTCGCTGGTCCTTGGCCTTTTTGTCATCCGACCGATCCTGACCTCTGCCGCCCGCCCGGCGCTTCCCCCGCCCGAGCCGGCGCTGGCGCTGGCGCTGCCGCCCGCGCAAGGCTTTGGCGGCCCGATGCTGGAAGGCGAGGTTGACAGCAGTTTCATTTACGACGGCTACGGCAGCGGCGCGTCGCGGGACCCTGCCGCGTTGGAGGACGACCCCGCCACCCGCCTGCGCCGCCTGATCGAAAAGCGCCAGACCGAGTCGATCGAGATCCTGCGCGGCTGGATGGAACATGAAGAGGAGCGCGTCTGATGCCCACCTTGCGGCTTGAGGTATTCGACACGGTCACGGCGGGGGATGGCGCGCCGCAGCCACTGATCGAGGCCAGCGCCCTGGACGAGGCCAAGGTCGCCTCCTTTGAACAGGGCTACTCTGCGGGCTGGGAAGATGCCGCCGCCGCCCAGGATGGCGACCAGTCGCGCATCCGGGCCGATCTTGCGCGCAACCTGCAATCGCTGGCCTTCACCTTTCAGGATGCGCGGACCCATGTGTTGCAGGCCATCCGCCCGCTGATCCTGGAGATGACCGGCCGGCTCTTGCCCGAGGTCGCGCGCGAGGCACTGGCCCCGGCGGTGCTGGAGGCGCTGATGCCTCTGGCGGACGACCTGGCCGATGCGCCGCTGCGGCTGGTTCTCAACCCCGCAGTCCGCCAAAGCGTGGAAAGCCTGGTCGCGCAGGCCACGGGGCTGCCGCTTGAGATCGAAGAGGAACCCTCGCTGGGCGAAGGCCAGGTCTACATCCGCCTCGGCCCGGCCGAGACCAAGGTCGACCTCACGCAGGTGACCGACGATATCACCGCCGCCGTCCGCGGCTTCTTCAACCTTTCCACCTGAGGGCCCCCGCCATGGATGAGCTTGCCGATGCCAACCCTTTCAGCCAGGTCCCGATCGAGGTGACGATCTCGGTCGGCCGCGCCCGGCCGCTGGTGCGCGACCTTTTGCGGCTGTCCAAGGATGCCGTCCTGCAGCTGGACCGCCGGG
Source organism: Rhodobacterales bacterium (assembly GCA_031409795.1). Classification (GTDB taxonomy): domain Bacteria; phylum Pseudomonadota; class Alphaproteobacteria; order Rhodobacterales; family Rhodobacteraceae; genus Tabrizicola. The sequence continues at coordinate 63,092 of JANNXX010000061.1, read as the reverse complement.
TCGATGACCCGGTTGAGCTTTACGTCGGCGACCGGCTGATCGCCCGGGGCGAGCTGACCGAACTGGACGGCGACAATGCCGGACAGCTGGCCGTCCGCCTCACCGAGGTCGCCAATCTGCGCGGTGGCCTTTGACGCGCGGACTGCCGCTTGGGCTGCTGCTGATCGGCCTTGCCGGACCGGTGCTGGCGCAGGATCTGTCGATTGATCTTGGGGGCGAGGGGGGGTCGCTGTCGCTGCGGTCGGTGCAGCTTCTGCTCCTCATAACCGTCCTGTCCATCGTGCCAGGGCTGGCGGTGATGGTCACCTGCTTTCCCTTCATCGTGACGGTGCTGTCGATCCTGCGGCAGGCGATCGGGTTGCAGCAGGCGCCGCCGAACATGCTGATCATCAGCCTGGCGATGTTCCTGACCTGGTATGTGATGGACCCGGTCTTCACCGAAGCCTGGGTCACCGGGATCGAGCCGATGACCAACGGCCGGATGGAGGTCGCACCGGCGCTGCAGGCGGCGATCCTGCCGTTCCGCGAGTTCATGGCGCTGCGGGTCGATCCCGAGACCTTTCTTACGCTTGCCGACCTGCGTCCTGAAACGGCGGCGGCCTCTCTGCCGCAGACGCCCGAGGCGGCCCCGCTGTCGCTTCTGGTGCCGTCCTTCCTCTTGTCCGAGATCCAGCGGGCCTTCGAGATCGGCTTCATGATCTTTCTGCCCTTCCTGATCATCGACCTTGTCGTCGCGGCGATCCTGATGTCGATGGGCATGATGATGGTGCCCCCGGCGGTGGTGGCGATGCCGTTCAAGCTGGCGTTCTTCGTGGTGGCCGACGGCTGGGCACTGGTGACCGGGGCGCTGGTGCGAAGCTATTTCTAGGAAGTGTCCACAGTGGACAAGACGCCATTCCCTTAGATTTCAATGCTTTACATCTTCCGGATTCATCAAATCTTAACCTTTGGCGCCTGACCCGGCGCACCCGGTCAGCCGGTCAGGACCGGGGCGGCAACAATCCACCAGCCGGGGTTGGCCTCGATCAGGGACCGGGCGGCGGCATGGGCGGTGGCGGGGGTGGAAAACAGGCCGAAATGCGTGCCGCCCGAGCCCGACATCCGGGCGAGACGGCAGCCCGGCACCGCCGACAGCGCCGCCTGAACCAGGGTCAGCACAGGTGCGATCTGCAGGGCCGGCCCCGTGAGGTCATTGCGGGTCTGCGCTGCAAGCCAGGCCGCCAGATCGGCGGCCGAGGCCAGCGCCGCTGCGGGCAGTGGCGGCACTGGCGGATTCTCCCGCCGGGTCAGGGCGGCAAAGACCTGCGGCGTTGCCACCGGAACCCGGGGATTGACCAGAACCAGCCAGAGCGGCGGCAAGGGGGGAAGCGGCATGAGCTCTTCACCCACCCCGCGCATCCGCAGCGGCCGCCCGTCGAGACAGACCGGAACATCCGCCCCGAGCGCCAGAACCGCAGACGGGTCCGGCAATGCCCTGCCCGCAAGCCGCGCAAGAACCCGCAAGGTTGCGGCAGCATCCGCCGACCCGCCGCCGACCCCCGACGCGACAGGCAGCGCCTTCCACAGCGTCAGTGTGGCCGCGACACCCATCGTGCGGGCTGCCCGGAGCACAAGGTTGTCGGGATCGGGCGCAAGCGTCGCGCTTTCCGGACCCTCGATTGCAAGCGACAACTTTGCTGCCGGCTGAGCGGTGATCCGGTCACCCGACCCGGCAAAAACCACCAGGCTGTCGAGAAGGTGATATCCGTCGGCCCGCTGCCCGGTCACATGCAGGCAAAGGTTGATCTTCGCTGGAGCGTCATCGGTGATCGGCTCTGGCGGACGGATCAATCGCCGGTCCCGGCTGCTTCGACCGGAGCCTTGGTTTCCTGGGCCTTGGCTTCTTCGGCCAGCACCTCATCGAGGCCGACCTCGATCTTGCGCCGGATCCGCAGGGCGTCCTTTTCGGTCGGCTCGAAGGACAGCGCGCGACGCCACTGGAACCGCGCCTCAAGCTTGCGGCCGACCATCCAGTAGACATCGCCCAAGTGATCGGTGACGATCGGATCGACGGGTTCGAGCAGCGAGGCCTTTTCCATCGGCGCCAGCGCCTCGTCGTAGCGGCCAAGCTTGAACCGCGCCCAGGCGAGGCTGTCGATGATATAGCCCTGTTCGGGGTCGCCTGCGACGGCCTTCTCGATCATGCCGAGCGCCTCATCCAGCTTTTCGCCCCGGTCGACCAGCCCGTAGCCAAGGTAGTTCAGGACCTGCGGCTGCTTGGGGTTCAGGTCCAGCGCGCGGCGGAAATCGGCTTCGGCCGGGGCCCAGTCCTTCGACTGCTCATGCGCGATGCCCCGGTAGAAATACAGCACCCAATCGGCTTCGGTCACCGCCGGCAACAGGTCGATGGCGGCGGTATAGGCGATCTTGGCCTCGTCAAAGCGGTCTTCCATCCGCAGCATGTCGCCCAGCGCATACTGGACCGCCAGGATGTTGCCATGGCTTCGCGCCAGGGCCTGCAGGGCCTCGATCGCTGCATCGGCATTGCCTTGCGACCGCAGCGACCCGGCGCGGCCGATCTCGGCGGCGACGAAGTTCGGGTCGTCCGGGGCGAAGGTCGCATAGGTTTCGGCGGCAAGTTCGAATTGCTGCAGCTCTTGCAGCACGTCGGCGGTCAGCAGGGTGGCGTCGGAATGGTCGGGCCGCAGATGCGAGGCCACGCGCAGGTGCAAAAGCGTGTAGACCGGATCGGCATCATCGTTCAGCGCGGTCGCGACCGAATAGAACACCTCGGCGATCCCGTCGCGCGCGGTGCGCACGGTATCGAAGGGGACCGGCTCGCCCGCGGCAAGGCGGCGGCGAAGGGCATCGACCAGCGGGTCGGGATCGGTGCCGAACGACCGTTCGAGCAAGGCCAGCGCATCGGCGTTGCGCTCCAGCTGGCTGAGGATCTCGGCATGGGCAAAGACCCCGCGCCGCATCACGAAGATCGGACCGGCAGCGCGGCCCGACAGGATCTCGTCCGCCCCCTCGAAGTCACCGACCGAAGCCAGGGCCAGGGCCTTGTGGAAATGGCCGAAAGCCTCAAGCCCCTTGGTCTTGGTGATGTCGTCGAAAGCGGCAAGCGCTTCGGACATTTTGCCTTCGCCAACCTTGGCCCAGGCGCCGACCAGCGCATTCACCAGATCGCCCAGCGGACGGCCGGCCTTGATGGCCGCCAGGATGCCGGCGTAGTCCTCGCGGAAGGCCTCGTCCGCCAGCAGCGCGAATTCGGCCAGCTGGTTCGGCTCGGCGTCCTGGGCCTTGAGCAGGCGGGCAGCCTCGGTCGCAAGGGCGAAGTCGCCAAGGCCGAGTTCGGCCAGGATCGCCCCTTCCAGAAGCCGGGCATTGCCCGGATCCGCGAGGATCGCCTCGCCATACCAGCGGGTCGCTGAGCGAAAGTCGTTCTGCGCCTCGGCCACGCGGGCGGCCATGTAGGCCCCGGCATCACCACTTGCGATGTCCGTCTTTGCGTCCTCGGCGTGCAGGGGACTGCCCGGCACGGCACCGCACAGGGCGGCAAGCGCGAGGGCGGTCAGCAGTAGGCGGGCACTGGGCATGGGGTATCTCCGAAGCTTGCGGAAGAGGCTAGACGCCCGGCGGCGCCAAGGCAATGCGGGCGGTCCCTACCCGGACCGCCCGCCGCAGTTTCGCCAACACGCTTGCGTGAGGCGTTACATGTTGGGGTAGTTCGGCCCCCCGCCCCCCATCGGCGTGGTCCAGTTGATGTTCTGGCTGGGATCCTTGATGTCGCAGGTCTTGCAATGCACGCAGTTCTGGAAGTTGATCCGGAATTTGGCGTCCGCGCCGGACCCCAGCACCTCGTACACCCCGGCCGGGCAATAGCGCTGCGCCGGTTCGGCGTATTTCGGCAGGTTGACCAGGATCGGCACCGAGGGGTCTTTCAGCACCAGATGCGCGGGCTGCGCCTCGTCATGGTTGGTGAAGCTGAAGGCGACGTTGGTCAGCCGGTCGAAGGACAGCTTGCCGTCGGGTTTCGGATAGTCGATGACCTTGTGATCCTTGGCCAGCCCGGTTGCGGCGGCGTCGGATTTCTTGTGGCGCAGGGTGCCGAAGGCGGTCAGGCCCACCGTGTTCAGCCACATGTCAACGCCCCCGCCCATCAGGCTGGCGACAAGGCCATAGCGCGACCAGAGCGGTTTGACGTTGCGGACCTTCTTGAGGTCGCGGCCGATCGGGCCCTTGCGGACGTCGGTTTCATAGGCAGCCAGTTCGTCGCCCTGACGGCCAGCCGTGATGGCGGCATGCGCCGCCTCGGCCGCCGCCTTGCCCGACAGCATGGCGTTGTGGTTGCCCTTGATGCGGGGAACGTTCACCAGGCCCGCGCTGCAGCCCAGCAGCGCCACGCCCGGGGCGACCATCTTCGGGATCGACTGCCAGCCGCCTTCGCTGATCGCGCGGGCACCGTAGGCCACGCGCTTGCCGCCTTTCAGCAGCTCGGCGATCATTGGGTGGTGCTTGAAGCGCTGGAATTCCATGTAGGGGTAAAGGTGCGGGTTCTCATAGTTCAGGTGGACGACGAAGCCGACATAGACCTGATTGTTCTCAAGGTGATAGATGAAGCTGCCGCCCCCGGCATTCTTGCCCAGGGGCCAGCCCATCGTGTGGGTGACGGTGCCGATCCGGTGCTTTGCGGGGTCGATCTCCCAGATTTCCTTCATGCCGAGGCCGAATTTCTGCGGGCAGTGGCCTTTGGACAGGTCGTACTTCTCGATCACCTGTTTCGACAGGCTGCCGCGCACGCCTTCGCTGAGGAAGACATATTTGCCGCGCAGCTCCATTCCCGGCTCGTAGGACGGGCCCGGCGCGCGGGTTTCGGGATCGCGGCCGAATTCACCGGCCACGACACCCACGACGGTATCGCCCTCGAACACCAGCTCCGAGCAGGCCATGCCGGGGAAAATCTCGACGCCCAGGCCTTCGGCCACGCCGGCCATCCAGCGGCAGACATTGGCCATGCTGACGATGTAGTTGCCGTGATTGCTCATCAGGGGCGGCATCGGCCAGTTCGGGATGCGGACCTGGCCCGCCTCGCCCAGCATGTAGAAATTGTCCTCGCGCACCGGGACCTTGACCGGCGCGTCCATCGACCGCCAGTCGGGCAGCAGCGCATCAAGGCCTGCGGGATCAAGAACGGCGCCCGACAGGATGTGGGCGCCGACTTCGGAGCCTTTTTCCAGGACCACGACCGACCGGTCCGGGTCCAGCTGCTTCAGCCGGATCGCGGCGGACAGGCCCGCTGGCCCGGCCCCGACGATCACCACATCGTAGTCCATCTTTTCGCGCTGGATCGCGGTCATCGCTTGTCCTTCCCGGGCCGTCCGCCCGCCCTGAAACACTGGCGTTTTGCGCTGATCTGTTGCCCCACCAGCACCGCGGCGTCAACTGTGACGCAGCATCAAACCAGCCAGCCGCGCGGCCGGAAAACTTTCTGTCCCGTCGGCGACAGGCCGCCAGCCATGCCCGGCATCCCCCTTGCAATTGCAGGGCCTATCAGGTCTGTTGCTGCAAGACGACGGAAGTCATGGGCCGCGACCCGGCCCGTGGCTTCTTCTTTTGAAGTGGAAGGCCGATGGACAAGATCCCGATGACCCGGCGCGGATACGACGCGCTGGATGATGAGCTGAAGCAGCTCAAGACCGTCGATCGCCCGGCGATCATCCGCGACATCTCTGAAGCGCGCGATCATGGCGACCTCTCCGAAAACGCCGAGTATCATGCCGCCCGCGAAAAGCAGGGCTTCATCGAGGGCCGCATCAAGGAGCTTGAGGGCATCCTGTCCAAGGCGGACGTGATCGACCCGACAAGACTGTCCGGGGCGATCAAGTTCGGCGCGACCGTCACCCTGGCGGACGAGGACAGCGGCGAGGAGAAGACCTATCAGATCGTCGGCGAATCCGAAGCGGACATCGAGAACGGGCTTCTGAACATCCGCGCGCCGCTGGCCCGGGCCCTGATCGGCAAGGATGGCGGTGACACCGTCGAGGTGAAGACGCCCGGCGGCACCCGGTCCTACGAAATCCTGTCCATCCGTTATGTCTGATCAGGGGATGCCCTGATGAAGCCCGCGCAACCGCCGCAACGGAAAGATCCCGGATTGGGACCCGTCCCGCTTGCGCCCGAAGCGGGCAGCGGCCGGGGGCTTGAGATTGCCGGGGGTCTTCTGAGCGTGGTCTGGATCGGCCTGATCCTGGCCTATGTGCTGATCGCGCCCTCGGGCAGCGACGCGCAGACTTTCGATCTGATGATGACCCTGCTGATGGTGTTTCTGCCGCTGGCGCTGATCTGGGTGGTGGTCATCACGCTGCGATCGGTGCGTGCGCTGCGGGCCGAGGCGGCGCGCCTGCAGGCATCGGTCGATGCGATGCGGGCAAGCTATGTGCAGACCCAGGGGCAGATGCCGCCGTCTTCGGGCATGAAGCCGTCAGTGGAACGCAAGATCGACGAGATTGCCGCCGTCAGCCGGCAGGCGGAGACCGTTCTGGCAACCTTCACCTCGCGGCGGGATGCGGGCCTGACCGTGCCCTCGGCCGACCGCAAGGCGGCGCTGGCGCAACCGCAGCCGGACCTTGCGGCCGAGCAGACCGCCCTTGCCCTTGGCACGCCCGCCGACGAGGCGCGGGCCCCGCTGTCGGTGGCCGATTTCATCCGGGCGCTGCAGTTCCCGGAATCGCCCGAGGACAAGGAGGGCTTCCGCTCGCTGCGTCTGGCACTGGAGGACCGCACGGTCGCCAAGCTGATCCGCGCCGCGCAGGACGTGCTGACCCTGCTGTCCCAGGACGGGATCTACATGGACGACCTCAAGCCCGACCTGTCGCGCCCCGATCTTTGGCGGCGGTTCGCGGCGGGCGAACGGGGCCGGTCGATCGCGGGCCTGGGCGGCATCCGCGACCGGACTTCGCTGACGCTTGCGGCCGGGCGGATGAAGGCCGACCCGGTGTTCCGCGACGCCGCGCATCATTTCCTGCGCAGCTTCGACAAGACCGTGGCCGCCTTCGAGCCGAACGCCACCGATGTCGAGCTTGCCGATCTGGGCGATACCCGCACCGCGCGGGCCTTCATGCTGCTGGGCCGCGTGACCGGAACCTTCGACTGAACGTCCCCCATGCGCCTTGGGGATAGGTTGGAAGATCGTCACGCGCTGCACCGGAGCTGCGGGAAACGGTTCCTAATTCGCGGCAGGTTGCGGGCAGGGGATGAAACATCGTTCCAATTGCCATATGTTCGCATCCGATCCGACTTTTTCCCAGCGAGGTTCCCATGGCCGTCCGCATCAACGATATCGCCCCCGACTTCACCGCCGACAGCACCGCCGGCAGCATCCGCTTCCATGACTGGCTGGGGGACAGCTACGGCATCATCTTCAGCCACCCGCGCGATTTCACCCCGGTCTGCACGACCGAATTTGCCGCCGTAGCCCAACTTGCAGCCGAATGGGCCAAGCGGAAGACCAAGGTGATCGGCGTGTCGGTCGACGGCACGGCCGACCATGAAAAGTGGAAGCGCGACATCGAAGCCTTTGGCGGTGCCCCCGCCGATTTCCCGATCATCGACGACAGCAGCCTGACCGTGGCCAAGGCCTACGACATGCTGCCCGCCGACTATTACCTGCCGACCGAAGGCCGCACCCCGGCGCATTCGGCCACGGTGCGGACGGTCTACATCGTCGGGCCCGACAAGAAGGTGCGCCTGACGATGACCTATCCGATGTCGGTCGGCCGCAACTTCGCCGAGATCCTGCGCGCCCTGGACGCGGTGCAGAAGACCGACGGCGTGCCGCTGGCGACCCCGGCCAACTGGGTGCCGGGTCAGGATGTGATCGTGGCGCTGGCCTTGAACAACGACCAGGCGAAGGAACGGTTCGGCGAGCTGGACATCAAGCTGCCCTATCTGCGGTTTGCCAAGTCGCCTGCCTGAGTTGTGCCAGGATAGGCCAGCCCCCAGACCCTCGCCGCCTCGCGCGCGAGGGTCTTTCGTTCCGCAGCGGCCAGCCGGGCGCGGGCGGAACCGGTGCAGCCCGTTTCGCGCAACGCCCGTTGCCACAGCCTGAGAACCGAGGCAGCACTCCAGGGAAGTGCTGCCTCGGCCAGCCAGGACCGCAGGTCGGGGGGAAGCCGATCATAGGCGGCCATGGTGTCGACGCGCCGCCAGCGGGCACGGGGCGAAGCGAGGTTGCCGGTCATGCCGCTGTCCTTTTCCAGCCGGGGAACGGATCGGGCAGGTCGGCCCAGAGATCGGGCGTGAAGTCCGCAGCGGTAATCAGCGCCCTATCCAGCCGGGCACGCAGCCGGGCTTCGTCCATCCCGTGCCCGATGAAAACGATCTCTTGCCGTCGGTCGCCCCAGGGCTCTTGCCACTTTGCGGCAACCTCTTGCAACGCTTCGGGATGGGTGGGCCACCGCTCTTTCGGCACGCTGGCCCACCAGCCGCCCAGCGGCGTGACCGACGACACCGCACCGGCGAGCGAGAACTCGGCCACCCAGTTCGGGCGGCTGGCCAGCCAGAAATGCCCCTTGGCCCGGATCACCCCGGGCAGATCGCCGTTCAGGACCGCATGGATCCGGACGGGATCAAAGGGCGCGCGGGCGCGGTAGACGAACGAGGAGATGCCGTATTCCTGGGTTTCGGGGGCGTGATGGGCAAAGCCGTAAAGCTCCTTTGCCCAGAGCGGGTGTTCCGCCGCCCGGTCGAAGTCGAAGAGCCCCGTGTCGAAGATCGCCTCGGGGTCGACGCGGGACCGGTCCGTCTCGATCAGACGCGCATCGGGGTTCAGCGCCCTGATGATCTTGCGTGCCGCATCGGCGCGGTCCGGCCCGGCATCGTGCATCTTGTTCAGGATCACCACATTGGCGAATTCGATCTGGTCGGTCAGCAGGGTGACAAGGCTGCGTTCATCGCCCGCGCCAAGGGATTCCCCCCGGTCGGCCAGGAAGTCGTGACTGGAGAAGTCGCGCAGCAGGTTGATCGCGTCGACGACGGTCACCATCGTGTCAAGCCGCGCCACATCGGCCAGGCTTTCGCCTGCGGCATCGCGGAAGTCGAAGGTTGCCGCGACCGGCATCGGTTCGGCAATCCCGGTGCTTTCGGTCAGCAGGTAGTCGAACCGCCCTTCGGCTGCCAGGCGCCGGACCTCGACCAGCAGGTCATCGCGCAGCGTGCAACAGATGCAGCCGTTGGTCATTTCGACCAGCTTCTCCTCCGAGCGCGACAGTTCGGTCCCCTCGCGCACCAGATCGGCGTCGATGTTCACTTCGGACATGTCATTGACGATCACCGCGACCCGGCGACCGTCACGGTTGTTCAGGACGTGGTTCAGAAGCGTGGTCTTTCCGGCGCCCAGAAATCCGGAGAGGACCGTGACAGGCAGGCGGGTGTCTGGCATCGGATCGTCCTTTTGTACGTTATAGTATAACATACAAGGGCCTTCTCGGGACAGCAACCCCCCCCCGCCGGTCAGGAACACACAAGGCCCCGAGGTTTCCCACGGGGCCTTGCGCTGCAACGGTTGAAAAGAAGCTTAGGCCTCGGCGTCGGCCTTTTCGGTGATTTCCTCACCGGTTTCCTGGTCGACCATCTTCATGCCAAGGCGCACCTTGCCACGGTCGTCGAAGCCCAGAAGCTTGACCTTGACCTCCTGGCCTTCCTTCAGCAGCTCGTTCGGGTGGTTCAGACGCTTGGCGGAAATCTGGCTGACGTGCACCAGACCGTCGCGCTTGCCGAAGAAGTTCACGAAGGCGCCGAAGTCGACCAGTTTCACGACCTTGCCGGTGTAGACCTTGCCTTCTTCCGGCTCGGCCACGATCGACCAGATCATGTCATAGGCGCGCTTGATCGCCTTCTGGTCGTTCGAAGCGATCTTGATCATGCCGTCGTCGTTGATGTCGACCTTGGCACCCGACACTTCCACGATCTCGCGGATGACCTTGCCGCCGGACCCGATCACTTCGCGGATCTTGTCGGTGGGGATGGTCATCGTCTCGATCTTCGGGGCGTATTCGCTGAACGCCTGGGCCGAGGTCAGCGCCTTGGCCATTTCGCCCAGAATGTGCAGACGGCCGTCTTTCGCCTGAGCGAGAGCCTGCTTCATGATCTCGGGCGTGATGCCGGCGATCTTGATGTCCATCTGCAGGCTGGTGATCCCCGCAGCGGTGCCGGCAACCTTGAAGTCCATGTCGCCAAGGTGATCCTCGTCGCCAAGGATGTCGGTCAGGACCGCCCACTTGCCGTCATCTTCCAGGATCAGGCCCATCGCGACGCCCGCAACCGGAGCCTTCAGCGGAACGCCCGCGTCCATCATCGACAGCGAGCCGCCGCAGACCGAAGCCATCGAGGACGAACCGTTCGATTCGGTGATCTCGGACACGACGCGGATCGTGTAGGGGAAATCGGTCGCAGCCGGCAGAACCGCCTGCAGCGCGCGCCAGGCCAGCTTGCCATGGCCGATTTCGCGACGACCGGGGCTGCCCACGCGGCCCACTTCGCCCACCGAATAGGGGGGGAAGTTGTAGTGCAGCATGAAGTTCGACCGGTAGTTGCCGTTCAGCGCGTCGATGATCTGCTCATCTTCGCCGGTGCCCAGAGTGGTCACCACCAACCCTTGAGTTTCCCCACGGGTGAACAGCGCCGAGCCATGCGTGCGCGGCAGGATGCCGGTTTCGCAGGTGATCGGGCGGACGGTCTTGGTGTCGCGCCCGTCGATCCGGGTGCCGTGCTTGACCACGTCACCGCGCAGAACCGCCGATTCCAGCTGTTTGATCGCCGGATAAAGGTTCGCATCGGCGCGATCTTCGTCCGACATCGCCGCCTTGATCGCGTCGACAGCGGCTTCGATGGCAGTCGTGCGGTCCTGCTTGTCGCGGATCGCGAAAGCGGCGCGCATCTGCTTTTCGCCGGCCTTCTTCACCTTGGCATAGAGCGCCGAGAGGTCGGGCGGGGTAAAGTCGAAGGGCTCTTTCGCCGAATCTTCGGCAAAGTCCATGATCAGGTCGATCACCGGCTGCATCTGTTCGTGGCCGAAGACAACCGCGCCCAGCATTTCCTCTTCGGTCAGCTCGTAGGCTTCCGATTCGACCATCATCACGGCGTCCTTGGTGCCGGCGATGACCAGATCAAGCCGCTGGTCGGGCTTGAGCCGCAGCTGGGTCATGTCGTCCATGGCCGGATTCAGGACGTATTTGCCGTCGACGAAGCCGACCCGGGCCGCCGCAATCGGGCCCATGAACGGCACGCCCGAGATCGTCAGCGCGGCCGAAGCGGCGATCATCGCCACGACGTCGGGATCGTTCACGAGGTCGCAGGACAGCACGGTCGCCATGACCAGCACTTCGTTGCGGAAGCCGTCGACGAACAGCGGACGGATCGGGCGGTCGATCAGACGCGAGGTCAGCGTTTCCTTCTCGGACGGACGGGCCTCACGCTTGAAGAAGCCGCCGGGAACCTTGCCCGCGGCATAGTATTTTTCCTGGTAGTGGACGGTCAGCGGGAAGAAGTCCTGGCCCGGCTTTGCGGCACGCGCAAAGGTCACGTTGGCCATCACCTGGGTTTCCCCCAGCGTCGCGATCACCGACCCATCGGCCTGGCGCGCAACTTTCCCGGTTTCCAGCGAGAGCGTTTCATTGCCCCACTGGATCGATTTCTTGGTCACATTGAACATGTATCGTTTCCTCTGGGACGTCCCGGCCCCTGCCGGTGTCCCGATGTCCGGCGGCCCCATTGCCGCCCATCCCCCAATCCTTTGCACGGGCCCCGGGGGCAGGCCTCACGTCACAGATGGCGCGGGCCTTACAGGAAATCGTCCCGGATGGGAAGCACTGACCTGCAGGCCCGACCGCGAGTCGAAGGTTGCGCTTACCCCTGTCGCAGGATGAGGTCCGCCGCGCGTTCGGCGATCATCACCACCGGCGACGCGGTGTTGCCCGAAACGATCCTGGGCATCACCGAGGCATCGACGACCCGCAGGCCACCGATCCCCCGGACCTTCAGCGCAGGGTCAACCACGGCCAGCGCATCCTGCCCCATCCGGCAGGTACCGACGGGGTGGAAGATCGTCGTGGCGATGTCGCCGGCCTTTTGCGCCAGGTCGGCGTCGGTCTCGAAGCCCGGACCGGGCAGGAATTCCGTGGGCGCGTAGGGGTGCAGGGCCTGCGCGGTCATGATCCGCCGCGCCTGCAGGATCGAGGCGACGGCGATGCGCCGGTCCTCATCGGTTGACAGGTAGTTCAGGCGGATCTCGGGTTGCGCCCCGGGTTGCCGGGTCGTCGCGTGCACCTGACCGACCGAGGTCGGGCGCAGGTTGCAGACCGACACGGTGATCGCATCGAACCGGTGCAGGGGATCGCCCAGCCGGTCGGTCGACAGCGGCTGGACGTGGTATTCAAGGTCGGGTGTTTCCAGATGCGGGCTGGACCTGGTGAACATGCCGAACTGGCTGGGAGCCATCGACATCGGGCCGCTGCGGGTCAGGCCGTAGTGCAGCGCGATGCGGGCCTTGCCGATCAGGCTGTTGGCGGCCGTGTTCAGCGTCCGGGTGCCGCGCACCTTGAAGACGGTGCGGATCTGCAGATGGTCCTGCAGGTTTTCCCCCACGCCGGGCAGGTCCAGCGCCACGGGGACGCCAAGTCCGGACACACGACCCGCCTGGCCGATGCCCGAAAGCTCCAGCAGTTTCGGGCTGTTGATCGCGCCGGCGGCCAGGATCACCTCGGCTACGGCGCGGGCGTGGAAGGACTGGTTGTCGACCGACCATTCCACCCCCGTCGCCCGGTGCCCGTCCAGCGTGATCCGGCTGACCAGCGCATGGGTCACCACGCGCAGGTTGCCCCGGCGCATCGCCGGGCGCAGGAAGCCGCGGGTGGTGTTCCAGCGCGTGCCGCCCGACTGGTTCACCTCGAAGAAGCCCGAGCCTTCGTTCGAGCCGTCGTTGAAATCGGCGCGCGGCAGGATTCCGAATTCGCGGGCACCGTCCTGCACGGCGCGCAGGATCTCCCACGTCAGCCGCTGGCGCTGCACGCGCCATTCGCCGCCAGCCCCATGGATCGGGCTTTCCCCGTCACAGTGATCCTCGGAGCGGCGGAAGTAGGGCAGCACGTCGTCCCAGCCCCAGCCGGTGTTGCCAAGCTGGCGCCAGTGGTCATAGTCGGCGGCCTGCCCGCGCATGTAGATCATGCCGTTGATCGAGGAACAGCCGCCCAGAACCTTGCCGCGCGGATAGGCCAGGCTGCGGCCGTTCAGGCCCGGTTCGGGGGCGGTCTGCATCATCCAGTCGGTGCGCGGATTGCCGATGCAGTACAGATAGCCGACCGGAATCCGCACCCAGTGATAGCGGTCGGACCCGCCCGCTTCCAGCACCAGTACCCGGGTCCGGCCATCCGCCGTCAGCCGGTTGGCCAGCACGCAGCCTGCGGTGCCCGCGCCGACGATGATGTAATCATACTCCCCCTCCGCGATCATGGCTGGCCTAGGTCTGCAAGGTCGGCCCAGAACGGCTCCATCGTCGCGGTCAGACGCGACCAGACGGCAAAGCGGCGGTCGTGCAGCGCCTGACGGGCCGGGTCGGGGACAAGGTCGGCCCCGGGGCGGGTCATTGCCGCGACCGCCGCCTCAAGCGAGACCTGCAGCCCGACGCCGACCGCAGCGCCGATCGCCCCGCCCAGCGCGCCGGTCTCATCCGCAGTGCCAAGGCGGACCGGCAGGCCCAGCACGTCGGCCATCATCTGCGGCCAGTGCGGGGACCGGGTGCCGCCGCCCGACAGCGAGACCCGCGCGATGCGCGCGCCGGCGTCGGTCAGCGCCTCGACATGGCGGCGATGCTCGAAACACACGCCTTCGAACAGCGCGCGCAGGATGTGGCCCTCGTCCTGCCAGCCGGCCAGCCCGAAGAAGCCGCCCCGCTGATGCGCGCCATGGCGGCCGCCGTACAGAAAGGGATGAAACATCGGATCGTCCCCCAAGACGGCCGCGCGGCCGACGAGGTCGTTGACCAGCGCGAAGGCATCACCGTGATGCCCTGCGCGTTCGATCAGGGTGCGGGCATACCATTCCAGATTGGCCGCCGAGGTAGCGCTGTTGTCCATGTTGGCAAAGCGCCCGGGGCCAAAGGCCGTGACCATGAACACGCAAGGATCCCGGGCGGGCTTGTCGTCGAAGACCTGGTTGATCGACCAGCTTCCCAGCACGATCGACGCGGCCCCGGTCCCGATGGCCCCGGAGCCGAGGGCCGAGGCCACGACATCGAAGAACCCCGCCACGACCGGCGTGCCTTCCCGCAGCCCGGTGGCGGCGGCGGCTTCGGCAGTCACCTGGCCCCGCACGTCGGTCGGCTGCAAGAGCGGCGGCAGGAGCGGCAGCGCGTCACCAAGACCGTAAAGCGCCAGCAACCCCGCATCATACCGCGCCTCGGGCAGGCGCAGAAGCCCGGCGCCCGACATGTCCGACACCTCGGTCGCGCGTCTGGCCGTCAGCTGCCAGCCGATGATGTCCTTGGCGAAACACAGGGTTCCGGCCTGGGCATAGACCTTGGGCAGATGCGCCTTGACCCAGGCCAGCAGCACCGGAGTCTGCGATGGCCAGGGCCGTTGCAGGCAGATTGCGTGCAAGCCAAGCCCGGCCTGCCGGTCCAGATCGGCGGCAAGGCGAGCGGCGCGGGTGTCCAGCGACTGGATGCCAAGCAGGGGCTGGCCGGCCTTGTCCAGAAGGTAAAGCCCGTTGCCATGCCCGGCCAGACCGACCGCCGCAATCCGCGTCGCGTCGATCCCCGCCTTGGCCAGGCAACCCAGGATCGCCGCGCGCGCGTTCGACCACAGCTCGGCCACCGGGCGTTCGACCATTCCGGGCGCGGGCTTCAGCGTGGTGCCATCCACGCCATGCCGGGCAATCTGGTTGCCGGCGAGATCGAACAGCACGGCCTTGACCACGGTATTGCCGATGTCGATGCCCAGGAGCAGGTCCTGCGGGACGGGATCAGGCGCCACGACTGTAGATCTCCCATGCCGCGGTGCCATCCGCGCCCTGATGGATGATTGCCATAAGCGCCGCAACCACGGCGCCGGGATTGGCGTGCTGATAGATGTTGCGCCCGTAGACCAGCCCCCTGGCCCCCTGCGCAACCAGAGCGGCGGACTTTTCCAGCACCCGGCGCAGATCCTCCTTGCCGCCGCCGCGCGCCAGGACCGGCACGCGCGCCGCTTCGACCACACGGTGAAACGCCTCGGGGTCGTCGGTCGGGTCGGCCTTGATGATGTCGGCCCCCATTTCGGTGGCCAGCCGGACCAGCGTGACGATCTTTTCCGCGTCGCCATCCACCTGATAGCCCCCCCGGACCGAGTTCGGCAGCATGACCAGCGGCTCGATCATCAGCGGCATGCCGTAGCGTGTGCAGTCCGCCCGAACCCGCGCAATGTTCTGCACGCATTGGCGGAACAGGTCCGGCTCGTCGGGCAGCATGAACAGGTTGACCACCACGCAGGCCGCGTCCAGCTCGACCGCCGGCAGCACCGGATCGGCGGCGTTCTGCAGTTCCGCCCACATCACCCGGTGGCGCGAGGCGTTGTAGGGGTTGCCCATGTCCAGCCGCAGCACCAGCGCGGGCTTGTCGCGTTCCGGGCGCGCCTGCAAGAGGTCGGCCTGGCCATAGGTCATCTGGATCGCGTCGGGTTGCGCGGCAACCAGGGTATCGACCACGCGGCCCATGTCTTCCAGCCCGAGCAGGAAACCTGGCTCGTTGCAGACACCGTGGTCGACGGCCACGTCAAGGCAGCCGCCGTTGCGCAGCAGCCGGTTCAGCCGGACCTTCGGGGTGATCTTCATTGCGGGACTCCTTCCGTCGGGGTCAGGCAGACCCCATGATAGCGTGCAAGTTCGCCAAGAAAGCGGTCGATTTCGGTTTGCCGTGCCGCGTCTGACCAGCCAAGTTCGCGCGCCATGACCCCCGCACAGGCAGTGACCAGCGCGATGGAAAGCTCGCCCCGGATGGCCAGAGGGCTGCGGCGCTGCAGCACGTCGGCCAGGTGCAGCGCCTGTTCGCAGCGCAGGAACCGGGTGACTTCGGCCTCGCTCAGCAGGGTGCCGGGCAGCGGGCGGTCGTCCTGACCGGCACAGAACGCGGCGACGTCGGCGGCCTGGGTGCCATAAAGGTTGGCAAGATGCGCCGCGCGGTCGGCACCCAGCCCGAAGCGGGCGGCAAGCGCCCCCCCCAGCGCGGCAAGGCCGTCGGGAGCAAGCCCCTTCCCGCCGCCGATCGCCAGATCGCGGGTCGACCGGCGCCGGGGCTGGCCCAGGTCTTGCAGCACCAGATCGACCGTCTCTTCGGCAAAGGCGCGGTAGGTGGTCCATTTCCCCCCCACCATGCCGATCTGCGGCACCGGTCCCTGCAAGCGCCGCACCGAATGCCCGCGCGAGATCCGGCCGGTGAAGTCGACGGTGCTGACCGGCAGGGGACGGATGCCGGCATAGCTGTAGACGATCTGCCGCTGCGCGATCTTCAGCCCAGGGAACAGCGCCTGAAGCGCGCCAAGGATATAGTCCCGCTCGTCGTTGCTGCAGGCGGTGCGGCCCGCGTCGTTGACCCGAAGATCGGTGGATCCGGCCAGCACCCGCCCCAGATAGGGGAACACGATGCAGACCCGTCCGTCGCTGTGTTCGTAGTAGATCATGTGCCCGTCGAGCGCCGCCATCAGCGCCGGATTGTCCAGCACGAGGTGCGACCCCTTGGTGCCCGAGACCAGCCGATCCGGCAGCCTGGCCCCAAGGGCTGCCGCCGTCTGGTCGATCCAGGCGCCAGTTGCGTTGACGATCACCCGGGCGCGGACCGCCAGCCTGCGCCCGCTTTCGCCGTCAGTGAGGACCAGCCCGCCCGGCCCCTGCACCAGCCGCGCGTGGTTCAGCGCCAGTGCGTCCGCAGTGCTGGCCTCGGCATCGCCGATCAGCTCCAGCCCCAGCCGCTCGGGATGCGAGATCCAGGCGTCGTGATAGGTCGCCGAGCAGCGGATGTCGGGGCGCAGGGCAGGCCAGGCGCTGCGGGTCGCTTCCCGGCCGCGAAAGCGGTGCCGGGGCAAGGCGCGGCCCCGCCCGGTGATCGCGTCATACAGCATCAGGCCCAGCTTGATCGGCAAGGCGCCGCGTGGCCGGGGGCGTCCGGTAAAGCCCAGAAAGCCAAGCGCCGCATTGGCCCAGCCCGAGGCCAGCCGGTCGATGGGGATCGTCGTGGGCAGGGGCTGGACGAAATGCGGGGCGTTGCGCAGCAGGCGGTCACGTTCGACCAGGCTTTCGCGCACCAGCGAAATCTCGCCGTTTTCCAGATAGCGCAGGCCGCCGTGGATCATCCGCGACGGCGCGGCCGAACAGCCCGAGCAGAAATCGTTCATCTCGACCAGCAACACGCGCAGGCCCTGATGCGCCAGGTCGTGAAACACGCCGATCCCGTTGATGCCGCCACCGACGACGATGACGTCAAAGCCACCGTCGGTGGCGATCCGGTCGATCCGGTGCTGTCGGGTCATGGGCATGACGGCTTCCTTTGCGGAGGAACGCTCCGCAGCTTCTGGTCGTGCAGGAGGTGATGTCTTCGAGCGGGGGGGTCAGGCGGGGGCGGGGTCGGTGTGCTGTGCCACGGCGCGGGTGATGGCCTCGATCTCGTCGGCGGTCAGGGCAAGGCGTCCGGCATCGGCATTCTCGCGGGCCTGGACGGGGTTGCGCGCCCCGCAGAGCGCGAATGTCAGCCCCGGCTGCGCCAGGGTCCAGGCGATGACGACCTGCGCCGCGCTGGCGGCATGGGTCCGGGCGACCGGCTCTATCGTCTGCATCAGGCGGCCAACGCGGGCGCGGTTTTCAGCCGAAAAGCGCGGATCGTCGCGGCGCTGGTCGTCGCCGGCGAACACCCGGTCCACGCCGATCCGGCCGGACAGCAGGCCAAGCGCCAGCACCGAATAGCCCATGACCGCGATCCCGGCCTTGCGGCAGGCGGGCAGATGCGTGGCCTCGATCCGGCGCGACAGCATCGAGTATTCCTCTTGCACCGCCGCGATGCCACCGGCGGCCTGATAGGCGGCCACGTCAGAAGGGCTGGTGTTCGAGGCCGCGAAGGCCAGGATCTTGCCGTCCGCCCGCAGCTCGTTCAGCGCCGCGACCGTTTCGGCCAGCGGGGTCGACGGATCCTGCCAATGGGTGATGTAAAGGTCGATCCGGTCGGTGTTCAGCCGCCGCAGGCTTGCCTCGACCTCGTGGCGGATCGCGGCGGGGGAAAGGTCGCGGTGGACCGGCCGCCCGCCTTGCGAGAAGAAGTAGGGCCCGCGCTGGTCATGCCAGACCAGCCCGCATTTCGTGGCCAGCACCACCTGGTCGCGCCGTCCGGCGATGGCGCGGCCGACCACCTCTTCGGCATGGCCCAGCCCGTAGGCCGGTGCGGTGTCGATCAGCGAGATCCCCGCATCAAGGCCCGCGCGGATCGCGTCTTCGGCGGCGGCATCGTCGGTGCCGCCCCACATCCAGCCGCCGATGGCCCAGGTTCCCAGCCCGACCGCCGAGGCGCCTGTGCCTGTGCCGGGGATTTCGCGTGTCAGCATCCTGGTCATCTGGCGGTTCCTTCGGTCTTCAGGATCATGGTTGCCGTCTCTTCGTCGGTCACCAGCGTCGAGACATAGCCCCCCCGCAGGACCGACCGGATCGGACCCACCTTGTCCTCGCCCGCCGCGACCGCGACGACGCGACCGCAATGCCGGATCTCGTCGGGGCGCAGGGCGACCAGCCGCTGGTTCAGGCTGAAATTCGCCACCTGCCCCCGGTCATGCACCAGATGGCCCAGAAACTCGGCCATCACGCCCAGGCCGGGCAGCATGGCGCGGTCCGGCGCGGGTAGCGGCTGCAGGTCGAAGTAGGACGATCCCGGCGTGGTGATCGACCCGATGCCGACCAGGCAGGCGGTGGCGCTGCGGCCAAGGTCCAGCACCTCGCGGACCGGGGCCATGGTCATCAGCATCTCGCGCTGGTCGGCGCGTTCGGCGAACAGGGGCGCATGCAGTTGCAGCGACCGGCCGCCAAGGCGTTCGGCCAGCCGCGAGGCCAGGTTGTTGACATCGGTGTGGAACATGCCCTGCACGCCCCCGGTCAGTGGCACCACCTGCACGTCGATCGGCCGCTCGACGGTCAGCGCATCGACGACGGCGGCCACCGCCTTGCCGCCCGAGATACCCAGGATGTCGCCGTCGCGCAGCATTTCGGCCAGATGCGCCGCCGCCGCCTGCCCGACCTGCGCCAGCCGCGTGCCGTCATTGTCCGACACCGTGGGCGACACGATGGCCCCCTGCACCAGTCCGGTGGCGGCAAGCTGGCGCTCAAGCTCCATCAGGCGCTGGAACGGGGTTTCGATGCTGATCTTGACCATGCCGGACCGCCGCGCCTGGGCAATGATCCGGTTCACCTTCGAGGTGGACAGGTTCATCTCTTCGGCAATCTCGGCCTGCTTGCGGCCTTCGATGAAGTGGCGCACCAGCACCGCATGCATCTGCCGCATCGAGGTGAAGTCGTCGTTGACCTCGTTCATGCCCCGCCTCCCGCTGCCTGACGCTTCACGAGGTAATGGTCGAAGGTGACTGCCGCCAGCAGGATCGACCCGCGGATGATGTCCTGCCAGTAGACCGACACGTTCAAGAGCGCGAGCGAGGAGGACACCAGCGACAGCAGCACCGCGCCAAGGATCGCGCCGAAGATCGTGCCCTTGCCGCCCGACAGGCTGGCCCCGCCGATCACGGCGGCGGCGATCACGTTCAGCTCCATCCCGACGCCGAAGGTGGGCTGGGCCGACCCGAAGCGCGCCATGTAGATGACCCCGGCCACGCCGCAAAGGGTAGAGCACAGCACCGTGGTCAGGAAGATCACCCGCTTGGTGCGGATGCCGGAATAGGCCGCCGCCTTTTCATTGCTGCCGGTGTAGTAGACCAGCCGGAAGGCCGTGGTGCGGCGCAGCAGGAAATCGAACACCACGACGACCAGCGCGAAGATGACGATGGCCACCGGGATCTCTTCGATCGACCCGATGCCGATCCATTTGAAGCTTTCCGGCAGCTCGAACAGGCCCAGCGGGCGGCCGCCGGTGCCCAGAAGGCACAGCCCCCGCGCGATCACCATGGCCGCAAGCGTCACGATGAAATGGTGCAGCCCGACCACGGTGACGAAAAACCCGATGATCGCCCCGATCCCGGCGCAGGCCGCGATCGCGATCAGTGCGGCGACCCAGGGGTTCACCCCGTTCAGGAACAAAAGCCCGGCGATCACCATCGCCAGCGCCGTCACCGACCCGACCGACAGGTCGATCCCGCCCGAGATCAGCAGGATGGTCATGCCGACAACCACGATCGCCTCGACCGAGAAGGCCATGGTCATCGCCCGCATGTTGGGCCAGGTCAGGAAATGCGGCGAGGCGACCGACATCATCAGGAAGAGGGCAAGGATGATCAGGATCAACCCGGCTTCCCGCGCCCGGAACAGGCGTGACAGAGGCGTGGCTTGGGCGGTCGTATCGGTCATCTGTGCCTACCTGAAGCGGCCGTCGCACCCGGCGCGGCAAGGGTCATGATGTTGGTTTCGGTCATGTCGGTGCCGGCAAGTTCGCCGGCGATGCGGCCCTCGCGGATCACCAGCACCCGGTCGCAGAGTCCGATCAGCTCGGGCAGTTCGGACGAGATCACGATGACGCCCACGCCCTCGTTCGCCAGACCGCGCAGGATGGCGTGGATCTCAGCCTTGGCGCAGACATCGACGCCGCGCGTGGGTTCGTCCAGAAAGACCACCTTGGGCCGGACCGCCAGAAGCTTGGCCAGCGCCACCTTCTGCTGATTGCCGCCCGACAGGGAAGAGACCCTGTGCGCCACGCTGGCCGCCTTCAGGCGCAGGGACTGGCCGATCCGGTCGGCAAGCCCGGCCTCGCGGGCGGTGTCGATCACGCCCAGCCGCCCGGCGACCTGGCCAAGGTCAAGCGCCGCGACATTGGCCGCGATCGACATGTCAAGGAACACGCCGTCGCCCTTGCGATCTTCGGACAGGTAGACGATCCCGCGCGCGATGCAGTCGGCATAGCTTTGCAAGGCGACCTCGGCCCCGTTCAGCCAGACCCGGCCGCGCGCCGCCCCTTCCAGCCGGGTGATGCCCCGTGCGATCTCGCTGCGACCGGCGCCGATCAGGCCGCCAAAGCCAAGGATCTCGCCCTTGTGCAGACGAAAGGACACGTCGCGGAAGCGCCGGTCGGTCAGACCTTCGACCTGCAGGATCGGGGGTCCGGGCGGGCCTTGCAGTTTGGCCGGGAACAGCGTGTCCAGCTTGCGGCCGACCATGGCGTTCACCACGTCGGCCGGGGTGATGTCCATGGTGCGGTCGGTGCGGATGTGCTGGCCGTCGCGCATTACCGTCACCCGGTCGCAGGTGCCGAAGATCTCGGCCATGCGATGCGAGATGTAGATGATCCCCATCCCGCGGTCGGCCAGCCCGCGCAGGATGGCGAACAGCTTCTGCGCCTCGTGTTCCGTCAGGGCGGCAGTCGGTTCGTCCAGGATCAGGATGCGGCAGTCCAGCGTCAGGGCCTTGGCGATCTCGACCAGCTGCTGCTGCGAGATCGACAGCTGCCCTGCCGGAAGGCGCGGGTCGATCCGGGCCAGGGGTTCCAGAACGCGGGCCGCCTGGGCCACAAGATCGGCCCCGCCCATCAGGGGGCGTCGGGACTGCGCGGTGCGCGCCATGAAGATGTTCTCGGCCACCGAAATATCCGCGCAGAGCGCGATTTCCTGATGCACGAAGCCGATGCCCAGCCGATGCGCCGAGGCCGGGCTGTCGATCCTGACCGCGCGCCCGTCGATCCGGATCTCGCCGCCATCCGGTTGCAGGATGCCGTCGATGATGTTCATCAGCGTGGACTTGCCCGCGCCGTTCTCGCCCATCAGGGCGTGAATCTCGCCGGCCCGCAGCTCCAGCCGGGCCGAGGTCAGCGCCCGGATCGCCCCGAAGGACTTGGATATGTCGGTCAACTGAAGCAGCGGTTGGGCCGTCATGGCGATACGTCGTTCCGTTAAGAAAGGCGCCCCGCCGCTGGCCGCGGCAGGGCAAGGGTTCAGCTGCGGCCGGCCATGTAGGCTTCCAGCACGAAGCTGTCGGCGTTCTCCTTGGTGATGACTGCAAAGCCGTTGTCCACGAAGGGGATCTGCATCGGGTTGTAACCCGAGACCTTGTAGTCGTTGAACGGGTCGATCAGGCCGGAATGCGCGCCCAGGAAGGTGTTCATGAAGCCGACGAAGCCCTGGATGCCCTGGTTCGGGTTCAGTGCCATGTGGATGTTGCCGGCCTTGATCTCTTCCAGCGTCGTGGGCGAGATGTCGGCGTGGATGATCAAGAGCTTGTCATTCGCGGCCTTGACGGCGGCGACGGCCCCTTCGGCCGAACCGGATTCCGGGATCCACAGCGCCGCAAGGTCCGGGTTCGCCTGCAGCATGGCCGAGACTGCGGTGAAGGCGGCGTTCGGATCCTGGTTGGTGGCCTGGCGACCGACCAGTTTCATGTTCGGATGGTTCGCCTCCATGTAGGCGATCAGCGCCGTCACCCGCAGGTCATGATTCGACTGGCCGGGGTTTTCCAGCACAGCGTATTCGGCGCTGTCGCCAACCGCCTTGACGATTTCCTCGGCGGCGAACTTCGCTTCGGCCAGGTTGTCCGAAGTGACATAGGCGGTGCGCTTGGACTTCGGGCTGTCGGCGGCGAAGGTGGTGACCGAGATCCCGCTGTCGATCGCGCGGTTGATCGGGTCGATGAACGGATCGGCCTGCATCGGGTGCAGAAGGATGCCCTTGGGGCTGGTCACAAGGTCTTGCTCGAAGGACGCGATCTGCTTGGTGATGTCATAGTCCGGCGTGCCGGAGAACACCGCTTCGCAGCCGAGCGCCTCGGCGGCCTGCTTGAAGCCCTCGAAGACCGGCACCCAGTAGGGATGCCCGCTGACCATGACATTCATCACATAGGTTTCGCCGGGTTCGCAGCGCAGGCCGCCCTCGGCAAGCGCCGCCGGAGACGACCCCAGAAGAGCTGCGGCCGAGGCCCCGCCCAGAATCAGTGCCTTGAAGTAGCTCATGTGTTCCTCCCATGACCGCGGCGCCTGGCGCCACTATTGCAATTTTTTTCGCATGTCGAAAGACATTGCACGGGAAGCGTTAGGCGCGGGCATTTTCATCGTCAAGCTGCATCAAAATTTATGTCGTGTGGTGAAATTTATTGCGAACCGGAGGGCGCGCAGAGTCGGGACAAGGAAAAGCCCGGTCGCGGCGGGCGCGACCGGGCCTTGGGAAGATGCAGGCAGGAAAGCCGCGTCAGATCGCGGATTTGATCCAGGTTTCCAGCGCCGCCTTGGGTGCTGCGCCGACCTTGTTCGAGATGACCTGACCATCCTTGAACATGAACAGCGCCGGAATGCCGCGCACGCCAAGAACGGCCGGGCTTTCGGGGTTCTCGTCCACGTTGACCTTCACGATCTTGACGCGCCCGGCATACTGGGTCGCCAGTTCTTCAAGCGCCGGGCCGATCTGGCGGCAGGGGCCGCACCATTCGGCCCAGAAGTCCACCACGACCGGGATGGCCGACTTGCGAACCTCGGCGTCGAAAGTGGCGTCCGACACGGCAACCGTTGCAGCGCCCATGATCCAGTCTCCTTGGGAATGATGTGGCCTTCGAAGCTATGAACGCCGGGCGCCCGCGTCAAGGGATAGCGGCGCGCGACAGGGCTGACCTCACGATCTCGGGATCGATCGGCATCAGGACCGGTCCCCGCGTCCAGAGGATCGCCGTCTCGATCCGCCGGTCGGGATAGATCTGGCCGACCAGATGCGCATAGGCGCCCAACTGGCGCAGGATGCCTTCAGGCACCTGGTCCGGTCCGGAGGGGATCACCGCGTTCGATTTGTAATCGACGATCAGCACCCGGTCGGCACCGATCACCAGCCGGTCGATCGCGCCGGTCAGCCGCACCGCGCCCCAGGTCCCGGTGACCGCAACTTCGGCCAGGGTTCCGGGCGCGAAGAGCGGCGCAAGCAGCGGATCGTCCAGCACCCGGCGAGCTTCGTCCAGAAGGTCGGCGGCCCGCGCGGGATCGCCGATCAGCGCGGGTGCGAGGGCGGCCCGGCTTGCCGGATCAAGCGGGGGCAACCGCTCCAGCAAGAGGTGCAGCCCGGTGCCGCGCAGAAGACCACCGGCTTCGGTCAGGTCCGGCTCACCCGGCAGGGCCTTGGCGCCGCCGAGGTCGGATGGGGACAGCACGGCATGGGTCGGCAAAGGCACGGGCGCCGGGCACAAGACCCAATCCGGCAGGGGAATGGCCTGGTCGGTTTCCGCATCGCGCAACAGCGGCTGGGGCCAGTCGCCGACCTGGTGGCGGCGGACGCCATCGCCGGCGTCGACCGCATGCGCGCGCTCGACCCCGGCCTGGATCAGGTTGAACCAGCAGTCCGGCAACGTGACCTCGGCCGCGACAGCGGCGATCAGCCAGCAGCGCGCCCGCGTCATCGCGACATAGAGAAGCCGCAGGCGTTCCTCGGCCTCGCGCTGCCGCCGTGCCGCACGTTCCGCTGCGATCAGCGCCGGGCTTTCCGCCGCGGGGACTTTCCACACCGCCGCCCCGTCCGGCAGACGGTAAAGCACGTCCCGTTCGTTCGGATTGCGGTCGCCGGTGTCGGGCAGGATGACGATCTCGGCCTCAAGCCCCTTGGCGCCGTGGACGGTCATCACCCGGATGCGCCGACCCTCGCCGTCAAGCTGGCGCTTCACCTCGACATCCTCGGTCTGCATCCAGACCAGAAAGCCCGTCAGGCTGGGCACCTCGGCGCTTTCATAGGCCAGCGCCTGCCCAAGCAACTCGTCGATCCCGTCCTCGGCTTCCGGGCCAAGCCGGTCCAGCAGCTTGCGCCGCCCGTCATGCCGGGTCAGCACCCGTTCGATCAGGTCATAGGGGCGCAGGAAATCCGCCTGGCCGCGCAGGTCATCCAGGAAAGCGCGGGTTTCGTCCTGATGCGGGTCACGGCGCAGCGCCTCCCAGAGATAGCCCTTGCGGCCCTGCGCCAGACGGAAAAGGGCCGATTCGGACCAGCCGCAGAGGGGCGAACGCAGCACCGCCGCAAGCGACAAGTCATCTTCGGGCGTGTCGAGGAACGCCAGCAGCGCCGCAAGGTCGCGCACCGCAAGCTCGCCCCCCAGCTTCAGCCGGTCAGCCCCGGCGATCGGCAGGTCCAGCTCCTTGCAGGCGCGGATGATCTCGTGAAACAGGAGCGAGCGGCTTTGCACCAGGATCAGGAAGTCGCCGGGATGCACCGGCCGCGCGACCGGCCCGCCCTTGCCGCCCGCCTGCGGAATCTGCACCCCTTCGGCCACCATGTCGCGGATCCGTTCGGCGATCTGGCGGGCCAGCACGACAAACGGGCTTTCCGGGCTGGGCTGGTCGACGGGGTCATTCCAGTCGCCGGCCGGTTCGACCTCGGGCTTCTCGATCCGGGGCCAGACATCCACCCGCCCGGCAAGGTTCTCGCGGAAGGCGGTGTGCTTCGATCCGCCGCCAAGGGCCGCCACCTGGCCTTCGGTGAAGCTGTGGTCCACCACGGTAAGGATCGCCGGCGAGGACCGGAACGAATGCTCCAGCGACTGGGACACCAGTGCATTGCCTCCGGCCAGCTGCGCCGCGAAATGGCCCTGCATCCGGTCGAAGGCCGCGACATCGGCACCCTGGAAGGAATAGATCGACTGCTTCTTGTCGCCGACGACAAACAGCGTCCGGGGCCGGGTGTTCGCCCCCTCGCCGGCCGCAAGCTCGGCGGCAAGGCACTGGATAAGCTCCCATTGTTCGGGGCTGGTGTCCTGCGCCTCGTCCACCAGGATATGGTCGATCCCGCCATCCAGCCGGTAGAGCACCCAGGCCGCCTGCGAGGCATCGGTCAGAAGGCCCCGCGCCCGGCCGATCAGGTCATCGAAATCCAACAAGCCCCGCGCCGCCTTGCGCGCGGCGTAGATCGGCAGGAACGCTGCAGCAAGCTGATGCAGCGCCGCGGTCTTTTCGGCGGCGGCAAGGGCAAGCTCAGCTTCGCGAGCATCGGCGACGCGCTGCATGAAAGCGTCGAAATCCTCGATGAAGGACTGCATGGCCTTTCGGGCGTTCTTGGTCGGAACACTTGCGAACTTGGCCTCTGGCCGCGGTTGGCCGTTGCTCTTGTTGCTCTTGTAGAGAAACGCCTCGTAGAGCGGGCCAAGGCAAGCAGGGTCAGGTGCGACAAGATCGATCCCGGCAAGCATCCGGCCAAGATCCTGCATCGTCGGGCTTGCCGCCATCAGCAGCGGAACCGCCTGCGAAAAAAGTCCCGCCTCGTCCGACCGGAAGACACGCGAGACAAGGTAGCCATCGGGAAGCGGATGCGGCAGACCGAACATCCGCCAGACCTGATCCCGTGTCATGGGCCGGTCAAAGCTGGCCCTCTGGCGGGCGATCTGTTCGACAAGTGCGGCGAAATCCTCACCTTCATGGACCTCGGTCACCCGGCGCACCACGTCGGGGGCCAGGCGGTCGGCCATCTCTTCGACGATCTCGACCCGCATCTGGCGGGCGGTGCGGTCGTCCATTTCGGTAAAACCGGGGGGTACACCCGCCTCGAGCGGAAAGCGGCGCAGGAGGCTGGCGCAGAAGCTGTGGATCGTCTGGATCCGCAAGCCTCCGGGGGTTTCGATCGCGCGGGCGAAAAGCTGGCGGGCGCGGGCCAGGCTTCGGGCCGAAAGCTCTTCTTCGCCCAGATCGACCAGCGCCGTCCGCAGGTCGGCATCGGGCTTCATCGCCCAGTCGCCCAGGCGCCGGAACAGCCGGTTCTGCATCTCGGAAGCTGCGGCCTTGGTATAGGTCAGGCACAGGATGTGCTGCGGCTCTACCCCGTTCAGCAACAGCCGCGCCACCCGGTCGGTCAGCACGCGGGTCTTGCCCGACCCGGCATTGGCCGACAGCCAGGTGTTGGCATGCGGATTCGCGGCGGCGATCTGCTTCAGGGCGGCGGGTGTCAGCGTCATTCCAGATCCTCCGGGACCGGATCGGCGGTCATCTCCCATTCGCCGAAGCGCGACAGCTGGTCATAGTCCGACGCGTAATCCTTGTCATGCGGCGCGCGGCGGGCGGTATAGCCGAGGCCAGGCCGGGCATAGCTGGCGATCAGCTTTTCGAACTCGGCCCAGACCTGGGCCACCTCGCCTGGTTGCAGCGTGGTGACCACCTCCTTGAGCGCGCCCTTGACCCCGACATAGGTCAGCGTTGCCACCTCGGCCGGATCAAGGCCGGGAAAGCCGCCAAGCTCGGCCATCGCCGCCGCAAGCAGGAGCTGCTTGTCAAAGGACTTCTGCTGCGGCTTCGACGGTGGCGTACCGGTCTTGTAGTCGATCAGGTGCAGCCGCCCGTCAGGCAGCCGGTCGATGCGGTCGGGCTTGCCGATCAAGGTGAAGTCCTGCCCCTGCATCCGCAGCGCGCCCTTTTGCTCGACCAGCACCGGGACACCACCGGTCCCGTCGGAAAACCGCACGAAGGCATCCGCCGCCCGGTCGATACGGGCCAGCCAGACCGTGCGGGCCAAAGGCCAGGCGACCTTGGCGGCAAGCACTTCGGCGGCGATCCGCATCAACGTGTCGCGGTCCCCGGCACCCTGGCGCACGAAGGCCTCAAGGATCGCGTGCAGCACGATGCCGCGCAGGCGCGGGTCGGCGACCGGGCGCAGCGGGTCAAGCGGACGCAGGCCCAGCACATGCCGGGCATAGATCGCATAGGGGTCGCGCACCAGCCGCGAGATCTCGGTCAGCGACAGCCGCTTCGGCCGGGCCGCGACCGGGGGACGGGGCGAGGGGCGAGACGCCGGCTGCGCCAGGCCCGGCGGACGGTCGAAGGCCGCCGCAAGATCCAGCCAGTCCTGACCGCGCCGCCGCATCCCGGCCAGCGCCTGCGGCCCCTGGGGTCCTGGCAGTCCCTCCATCAGGTTCACCAGCCGGTTCAGCCAGCGCGAGGGCACCGTCTCGGCCTCGGCCCCGCGAAGCGCCCGACTGAGAACCACGCGCGGGGCGGCGACCGCCTGTTGGTAGTCATGCGCCGAAAGCCCGATCTGCCGTTCCGGCAGCAACAGCCCGGCCGCCTTGCGCATCGCCCGGTTCAACCAGGGGTCGGGTGGGGTCTGCGCCGGCCAGACGCCTTCGGTCAGCCCGCCAAGCACCACAAGATCGGCGCCCTGCACCCGCGCCTCAAGCGTGCCGCGGATCATCACGCCGGGATGCGCCGCTTCGGTCTCGCGCACTTCGCGCCCGGCCATCAGCGACCGCAAAAGGCCGCTGTAATCCGCCGGAGTGACCGGCCCGCCCGCCCCGGATTCGGCCTGCAACTCGTCCATCGCGGCCTTTGCCGCGATGCCCGCATCCTTTTGCCAAAGCGCGCCCGTGCCTGAGTCCGCAAAGCCGCGCGCCAGACGTTCCACCAGGCCAAGGTGCCGAGCGACCATTTCCGCCAGCGGCAGCTCGCCCATGCCGTCCAGGCTGCAAAGCGTGTCTCCAAGGCAGGCGGCCCAGCCATCCGCCCCGTCAATGCCAGAGACCGCAGCCCAGTGAGACAGGCTTGCCACCGTGGGAAAGGCCGGGCCTTCGCGCCGCGCCGCAAGCTCATACTCCCGGGTCAGGATCAGGTGCGCACCGCGTCCCGGTCCGTCGGTCCCGGTGAAGACCAGCGGATGTTTCAGCACCGCCAGCAGCGCATCCACGGTCAGCCTGCGCCCGAACAGCCCCGCCACCTGCCGCAAAAGCCGCCCCGGAGCCGACAGCCCAAGCGGCCGGCCCGCGGAATCGTCGGGCCGGATGCCCCAGCGGTCCAGTGCCGCCGTGACCCGCCGGGCCAGCGTGCGGTCCGGCGTCACCAGCGCGGCCCGGATGCCGGTTTCGGCCGCCTTGCGCAGGACCAAAGCCACGGCCAGCGCCTCGGCCCGCTCGGACGGGGCCTCGATCAGGGTCATGTCTGCGGTTGCGGGGATCAGGTCGGGCAGGTTCGGCCCTTCGGCAAGCCATTGGTCGGTGGTCGGCGCGGGCCGCAGAGACAGCGAGATCAGCCGGTTGCGGTCGGGGGCAGGTGCGCGGGCCGTCGTCCAGGGCTGGACTGCGGCACGCGGGCAATCGAGAAGGTCCATCACCCGGCGAAAGCGGAACTGCGGGTGATCCTCGGCGGTCAGCGCGTCGTCCATCCCGGCCCAGACCGGGTCTGGCTGGTCAAAGTCGAAACCCGGCAGCACCACGGCGCCTTGGGGCAGGCGGGCCACCGCCCGGATCAAGAGCGCCGTGGTCCCGCGTGACCCGGTGGACCCGGCGACGATCACCGGATCGGCGGGCGGTTGGGACTGCCACCGTTCGGCCAAGGCCAGGATCGCCTGTCGCGCGCCAGAGGCACCTTGCGCCGCTTCGGCGGAGAGGGCTTCGCTGACGATGCCGAGGAAAGCCTGGGTCCGCGCCCAATGCGCCGAGTGTTCTGCCACGTCCAGCGCCGCGATGCGTGCGGGGGCGACGCCTTCGTCCGCCATCTCGTCCATCAGCCGGGCCAGGCTTTCGGCCAGATCGTAAAGCGCGGCGCGCGGGAAGGCGGTTGTCCCGGTCTTCAAGAGGCTGTCCAGAAGCACCGCAAGCTGCAACTTGCGCCGCAGCGGCGGGGCCGGGGCTTGGGCTGGGAATGGGGCTTGCAGGGGCGACGGGCCTAGCGCGGCTGCGACCTCGGTCACCAGCAGAAGGCGGGGCAGGAAATGCGAGCCCTGCCGGGTCAGGCATTCCGTCACCCGCCGGCGCATCCGCTGGGTGTTCAGGATCAGCGTGACGCGGGCCATCGCCTCGGGAGGCTGGCCCGCCATCTGCCGAAACAGGCCCGACACCAGCTCGGCCGGGAAGTCGGCGCCGGGGGGCAGGGCGAAAAGACCGGGGCCTTTGTCAGCCATGGGCCTGCCCTGCCAGAAGGCGCTCGGCGGCCGCGATGCCTTCGGGGTGGCCGACATCGCACCAGCCGCCGCGATGGACGACGCCATGCGCCGTGCCCGCCGCGATCATCCGGTCCCAGACCAGGTTAAGCGAGAAGGCCGCCCCGGGCACCTCGGCCAGCCGGGCCGGGTCGATGATCGCGGCGCCGATATAGACGTGGTCCTCGCCGCCCGCCCCGCGCGACAGGCGGCCCGTGGCATCCAGGCGGAAGTCGCCGCGCGGCCCGCGGCCTGTCGCCGCCCCGACCGGCAGGAGGAGGAGAAGCGTCTCCATCCGCGCGCCGTCCCAGGCGGCGGCAAGCCTGATCAGGGGGTTTTCGCCGGTCCAGATGCCGTCGCTGTTCAGGATTGCGACCGGGCCGGGGCCCAGCAGCGGCAGCGCTGCCCGAAGCCCACCGCCGGTTTCCAGGATCGTCCCGGCCTCATGGCTGATTGCCACCGGCCTGCCCGCCAGATGCCGCGCCATCTGGTCGGCGCGGAAATGCGTGTTGACCACGACGCGCCCCGCCCCGGCGGCCAGGGCCGTGTCCAGCGCATGGTCAATCAGTGCCCGCCCGGCAACCGGGATCAGCGGCTTTGGCCGGTCGGCGGTCAACGCCCCCATCCGGGTGCCGAACCCGGCGGCGAAGATCATCAGCGGATAGGGGAAGTCGGACATTGGCGTTCGATCCGCTGCAGGATGTCGGGGGTCGGGGTCGGCAGGATCTTGTCGCAGACCGCGCGCAGTTCGGCCAGAGCGGGATGGCGCAGGTTGCGCTGCAGCTGGCCCCAGACGCGCGGCACGAGGCGCAGGTAGCCCGGCTTGCCGGCCATGAGGCAAAGCCGGGCGAAGACGCCAAGGATCCGCAGCGCCCGTTGCGCGCCCAGGGTGGCATATTGCGCGGCAAAGGTCTCGGGCGGGGTGCCTTGCAGGGCGGCAAAGCGCGCCACAAGCGCCTGTTCTGTCCTGGGCGCCACATCGCGCCGCGCATCTTGCAGAAGCGACACAAGATCATAGCCCGGCTGCCCCATCTGGCCCAGCTGGAAATCCAGCAGCCCGACCCGCGCGGCACCGGCACGCCCCGGCAGCCACAGCAGGTTCTCGGCGTGGAAATCCCGCAGGATCAATACCCTGGGGCCGTCGGCATGGGTGCGAAGTGCCCGGCCCAGCGCCGCAAGGAAGGCACCCGGGTCCGGGCGGGTTCCCGTGGCGGCCAGAGCATACCAGTCCAGTGCGAAGGCCGCCGCTTCGGCCCAGTCCCTGGCCGAAAGGTCGACAAGACCCTGCGGGGCGCTGGTCCGCTGCAACTGGCAAAGCGCCGCGAGGGCTTCGGTGTAAAGCACCATCTCGCGCCCCGGCTCCACCGCCAGAAGCCGCGCGAAAAGGTCATCGCCCAGGTCTTCAAGCAGGAGGAACCCGTCACCGGGCCTGGCCGCCAGCACCTCGGGGGCCGAAAGGCCAAGGCTGCGCAGATGCCGGGCCATCGCCACGAAGGCCCCGGGATCATCCGCGCCGCCCGGCGGGCTGTCCATCAGGACCGCCGTTGCCGCCCCAAGCCTCAGCCGTTCATAGCGCCGGTCCGACGCATCGCCCGCCAGATGCCGCCGCGTGGCCGCGCCCCAGCCGGACGCCGCGAGAAACGCCACGAGGGCAGCTTCCCTGCCATTCCCCCGGTCAGCTTCCAGGTCAGCCATCCGCCAGCGCCCGCAACAGCCCGGCGCGGCCGCCGCTCAGAACGGCCCGCCGCCCATCGCCTTCGGCCTCAAGCCGCAAGCGCAGCGCCCCGGGCGGCAGGTGCCTGCCCAGCCGGTCGGGCCATTCCACCAGGCAGATCGCCCGGTCGAATGCTTCGTCCAGGCCCAGTTCCCAGACCTCGTCGGGATGGGTCAGCCGGTAGAGATCGGCGTGCCAGATCTCTGCATCGGATGCCGCATAGACCTGGACCAGGGTGAAGGTCGGCGAGGGCACCTCTTCGCCCGGCCCCATGCGGGCGCGGATGAAGGCGCGCGCCAGATGGCTTTTGCCTGCGCCGATCGGCCCTTCCAGAAGCAGGCAGTCCCCCGGTCGCGCCAGTCCGGCCAGCCGCGCGCCCAGCGCAGCTGTCGCGGTCTCGGTCGGCAGGGACAGCACAAGGTCGCTTTGCGTGAGGTTTGGCGGGGTCATGGGCCTGCAAGTCTACCGGGCCGGGCCGCCAGAGCAAGGCCAAGCCGTGGACCTAGGCCGTCAGGCGGCCCTGGCCCGCATCCTCCAGCCGGAACGCGCCCGACCCGACGGGGGGTCCGCCGAAGGTGATCATGCTTGCGCCGCCGGCCAGCGGGCGGAAGCGGCAGGTCACCATCCGCCCGTCCAGCATCCGCACCTCGCCTTCCCAGGGGGTCCGGTCGCCAAGCGCCGTCACGAAACTGACGGCATCATCCCACAGCAGGCTGGGCGCCGTATGGTCGCGCCACCAGGAACAAAGCGCTCCGATTCCGGCATCCGACAGCAGGACCGCCGGATCATGCTGCCAAAGCTGCGCATAGGCCAGGTTCGACATGACCAGCTGCCCCGCCTGCGAGAAGACCGCCACGCCGTCATCCACCGCGTCGATCACCGACTGGCCCAGTTCAAGGTCGGCCCGGTAGCGCCGGGTGCGGGTCATCTCGGTCGAGATGTCCTCGAACATGAAGGCCAGCGCGCCGTTCGGATGCGGGCGTCCGATCACCCGGTAGGTCTGGCCGCCCGGCAGGCTCCAGGTTTCCTCGAACAGACCCGACGAGGCCTCTTGCTCGACCTTCATCAGCTGCAGTCGCCAACTGCGATAGTCCTTCGGTTCGGGGATCATCGCCTTGGCACGCATGGCGTCAAGGACGGCGCTGAGCGTCGGGCGCGAGATCAGGAATTCGGGCGGCAGCGAGGTCAGTTCGGCCAGCGCGGGATTGAACAGCTGCAGGATGCGCGACCGGTCGAAGATCGCCAGCCCGATCGGCAGGTCGGCGAAGGTCTTGGTCAGGGTCTGCATGAATTCGCGCAGCGCGGACTCGGCCTCGACCGTGGCATTCGCGGAAACCGCGTAATTCAGCGCCTCATCCCCGGCCGCGATCCGCGAAATCTCGAACCACTCTGCGCCACCGCGCAGGTCCAGCTTGATCCGGATGGCGCGCCGTGACGCCGGATCGGCTGGGGCGAAAAGCCGGGGAAGTGGCCAGGACAGGTCTTCGCCATCCGCAAGCAGCTCGGCCGCGCGGATCAGGTAGGCATGGTTGGCCCAGACGACGTCACCCGCCTGACTTTCCTTCCACATCAGGACCGGCGAGCGGGCCAGAACCGCCCGCTGCGCCTGCACCTCATGCTGGAGGGCGACGTGAACCGCCGCATCGGCGCTGCCGCCACCCGGTTCCTGGCCGGCGGTTTCCATCGTCAGCCGGGTCAGGCCCTGCAGATACTCGCCCCGCAGAAGAACCGGCGGGCGGACATCCGGCGCAGAGGCAAGTGTCAGCCGCCCGGTGCGCGACAGGCCTTCGACCGCGCCCGCGACGCCGGGAAAGATCGGCCCCAGCCGCGACAGAAGCCTTGGCCAGGCCCGCGACGCGTCGCCTTCGGGCAGGATTGCCAGGGCCAGGGGTGTCGCCTCAAGCAAGAGGTTGCCGCGAAACAGGAAGGCGGTGCCCGGCCGATCCTGGGCGAAGATGCTGCCGGCGCGCAGCGGACGGCGCGCCTGCCAGGCCAGGACAAGTGCCAGGCTGGTCGCGGCCACCAAGGTGGCAGCCAGGACCAGTCCAAGGGCAGAGATCCAGGAAGCGGTCATGCGACATCACCAGCTTTTTCAGTCCTGCAACCCTAGGGCGCAATTCCTTAAGCAAGCGTTAAGCACGAAGCCCGGCAGTGCGGCCCCATGGAACCGGGGCGGCGGGGTGGCCGGGCGTCAGACTTCGTTCCGGCGGTTCTTGCCCAGGGCCGTGCCTTCCGGAGCGGCAAGGTCCGCCAGGGACCAGACCGCCTCGACGACCGCGCCGCAACGTTCCGGCCGGTCTTCGGGTGCCAGGAAGGGATCGGTGGCATTGGCGAAGGTCAGCTCGGCGCCGGACCGTTCCAGAAGGGTCTTGGCGATGAACAGGCCCAGACCCATCCCTTCATAGCCGGGACGCTGGACCAGCGGCGGCTCGGGCTTGCGAAAGCGCAGGAAGGGGTCGCCGATCCTGCCGATGGCGTTCGGCGGGAACCCGTCGCCGTCATCGACGATCCGCACCGTCACCGTGCGATCGGTCCATTCGCCTTCGATCCAGACCGTCGAGCGGGCAAAGTCCACCGCGTTCTGCACCAGGTTGCGCAGGCCGTGGATGATCTCGGGACGGCGCAAAATGGTGGGCTGCCGGTCGGAGCTGCCGTCGGGGCTGCCCCCGACCGGGCCAAAGGCGAATTCTACCCGCTTGCCGCGCAACAGGTGCGGCTCGGCCGCTTCGCGCAGGGCTGCCGACAGGGGGGCCTGGCGCAGGTGCAGGTCGTCCTTTCCGGCCCGCCCCATGTCGCGCAGGATGTCGCGGCAGCGGTCGGCCTGGTCGCGGATCAGGCGGGCATCGTCCAGAAGCTCGGGCTGGTCTGCCAGCTCGTGCATCAGCTCGGCGCTGACCAGCTTGATCGTGGCGAGGGGCGTGCCCAGCTCATGCGCCGCCGCTGCGACCACGCCGCCCAGGTCGGTCAGCTTCTGCTCGCGGGCGAGGGCCATCTGCGTCGCCAGAAGCGCGCGCGACATGGCACGCATCTCGGTCGCCACCCGGCGCGCGTAAAGCCCGAGGAACAGGATCCCGATCACGATCGACAGCCAGAAGCCGAAGGCGAAAAGGCTGGGGATCAGCAGCTCGGTGCCATCAGCAAAGCGCAGCGGCAGGTGCCAGAACGCCGCGACCGAGATCAGAAGGATCGCGGCAGCCCCCAGAACCACGGTCGACCGCAACCGCAGCGCGCTGGCCGAGATGGTGACCGGGGCCAGCGCCAGAAGCGCGAAGGGATTGGTCAGCCCTCCGGTCAGGATGACCAGGAACGACAGCTGCGTAAGGTCGAAAAGCAGGGTCAGGAAGGCCTCGCCCTCGGTCAACCGCTTGTTTTCAGGGAAGAGCGTGATCGAAAAGAGATTGGCCATCACTGCGGTGCCGACCGCCAGATAGCACAGCCCCAGCGGCAGTTGCATCGCATAGACCCGGTCGGCAACCACGATCGCCGCAAGCTGCCCCGCGATCGCCATCCAGCGCAGGACGATCAGCGTGCGCAGGCGGATCCAGTCGCCCTGCGTCTCGCGATCGGGAAGCGTGATGCCCGCCGTAACCATGTCGTGACCAGTTGTCCCCAAGGGCGTGTCGGCCATTGTTAAGGCGGCGTGCATCTGGGATCAATGCGCCCAGGCCAGCCGGATGGGAGAAGCCCCGATGACCAGACTTTATGCCACAGCGGCCGCAGCCGCGATGCTGGCGCTGCTGGGCGGGTCCGTCGTCTATGTGCTGCTGAACCGATCCGACGACGCCTTCGCCAGCTGCCGCCAGGGCCAGATTGCCGGAGGCGATATCGGCGGACCGTTCACGCTGGTCGATACCTCTGGCCGGACGGTGACCGATGCCGAGGTGCTGGCGAAACCGGCGCTGGTCTATTTCGGCTATACGTTCTGCCCCGATGTCTGCCCCTTCGACATGGCCCGCAATGTCGGCGCGGTCGATCTTCTGGCCGAACGCGGAATTGCGGTAACCCCGGTGTTCATCTCGATCGACCCCATGCGCGACACGCCCGAGGCGCTGGCCGATTACGCGGCCAACCTGCACCCGGGCCTGGTCGCCCTGACCGGCAGCGCCGAGCAGGTCAAGGCGGCCAGCCAGGCCTACAAGACCTATTACCGCCAGCAGCCGGCCGAGGACGACTATTACCTGATGGATCATTCGACCTTCACCTATCTGATGCTTCCCGGCACCGGATTTGTGGATTTTTTCCGTCGCGAGCTAAGTTCCGAACAGATGGCGGAAAGCATTGCCTGTTTCGTCACCGCAAGCGACGCTGACAGGTGACAGGACCGCTGCAACACAGGAACCGCTGAATGCCCGATGATCTTTGGACCGACCTTGGACAGGACCGCAGCCTGCTTCTGGTCGATGACGACGAACCTTTTGTGAAGCGCCTGGCAAAGGCGATGGAAAAACGCGGCTTCCTGACCGATACCGCGCAAAGCGTGGCCGAGGGCCGGGCCAAGGCGCAGGCGCATCCGCCGGCCTATGCCGTGGTCGATCTGCGGCTTGAGGACGGCAACGGGCTTGACGTGATCGAGACCCTGCGCGAACGCCGCCCGGATTGCCGGATCGTGGTCCTGACCGGATATGGCGCGATTGCCACCGCCGTTGCCGCCGTCAAGATCGGCGCGATTGATTATCTGTCAAAGCCCGCCGACGCCAATGACGTGACAAATGCGCTTCTGGCCAAGGGCGAGGTAATGCCGCCGCCACCCGAGAATCCGATGTCGGCCGATCGCGTGCGCTGGGAACATATCCAGCGGGTTTACGAAATGTGCGACCGCAATGTCAGTGAAACCGCGCGGCGTCTTTCGATGCACCGACGGACGTTGCAGCGGATACTGGCCAAAAGAAGCCCGAAATAGATCAGGTTTGTTGCCAATCGCTGATCCAGTGCCTATCAAGGGGATAATGGATCAAACGGGGGGACAGATTTGGCCATGGACTTGAATTCACTTTCCTTGAAAGAGCTGAAGGATATGCAATCGCAAGTGGCAAGGGCCATTGCGGGCTTTGAAGACCGTCGCAAGCGCGAAGCCATTGCGGAACTGGAAGAAATTGCGCGGGCGAAGGGCTTTTCGCTGTCGGAATTGACCGGCGCCACGCCCAGCCGGAAACGCTCGCCCTCGGTGGCGAAATACGCCAACCCCGCCAACCGGGCCGATACCTGGTCTGGCCGGGGACGCAAGCCGCGCTGGTTCTCGGAGGCGCTTGCCAAAGGCAAGAAACCCGAATCGATGGCGATCTGAAGTCAGGCCTGCGTTTTAAGCCATTTCAGAAAGGCCCGGGCAGCGGCGCGCTGCGGCCCGGGCAGCCGCACCAGGAAATAGGCCGGAAGCTTTTCACGGCTTTCATGCACGACGCGCAGACGGCCGTCGGCAACATCGGCCTCCATCAGCGCAAGGCTTTCCACCACCAGCCCAAGACCCTGCCGCGCCGCCGCGATGACCAGATCCTCGCCGCTGAGATCGGTTCGGCTTAGCTGATTCGGTTCCAGCCCCAGCTGCCGCAGATAGGCGTCCTGTTCGGGCCAGTTGCGCTGCAGGATCCAGTCCATCTGCCGCATGTCGTCGGGGGTCAGCTCGGGGGTAAGCTCGGGGGTCAGCAGCGCACGGTCCCCCAGCAGCGAGGGCGCGCCCGCGATCACCAGCCGCGCCGAAGCAAGGTAGGTCGTTTCCAGCCCCGGCCAGTCGCCGTTGCCGTAGCGGATGCCAAGGTCCATGCGCTCGCGGTGCAGGTCGACCACCCGCGCATCCGGATGCAGCGACAGGCCGATGTCGGGGTGCTGTTCCCAGAAGTCCTTGAGGCGCGGCATCAGCCATTGTGCCGCGAAGCTCGCGGTCAGCGTCACCCGCACGGGACGGTCCGCCTCACCCGCCTGAAGCGTTTCGATCCCGCGCAGCATCGCGGCGAACCCCTCGGCCAGCGCTGCGGCCAGCTCTTCGCCCTCGCGGGTAAGGCCAAGCCCGCGCCCGTCACGCTGCACCAGCGCGCGGCCGAGATGGTCTTCCAGTGCCCGAACCTGCTGCGCCACCGCCGCAGGGGTCACGTTCAGACCCCGCGCGGCCTGGGAAAAGCTGCGCAAATCCGCCGTTGCCGCAAAAGCGCGCAGCGCAGTCAAAGAAGGCAAGATCCGCCAGTCGATTGTCATATGATAGCCCAGCTAATATGTCATCAGGGTTTCTGAGTCGTATCATTTGCGAAATTGTGGGAAAAGAGCCTTGTTGACGATAACCAAGGAGCGAGAAAATGTTGAACATCTTTGCCGAAGCGATGCTGATCGCCACCCGGATGGGCCGTCTGCCGGACGATGCGCATCACACCCACCGCCGCAGCCCGCGCGAGTTTCAGGACATTGAAGCCCTGAACGTTGCCGACCGCCTGCGCAACCAGGGACGCTGACCTTGACGGCAGGTCAATCGCACTGTGCCAGCAGCCGCAGCACGGTTGAAACGTAGTCCGCCCGCACCGCTGCGGGCGGACGAAGCCTGATCTCCAGCCGGGGAATGACCTCTGGCGCGGGCTTGCCGAACAGCCTGTCGGCCTCTTCCTCTCGAAATCCCGCGATCCGCACCGCCTCCAGCCAGGCCGAGATCCTGTCCGCCGCCTTGATCGCCTTCTTCACCGGCGCGGGCAGCACCGCAGGCAGGCCGAAGCGCAGGTGGATCGCCGCCGTCAGCCGCAGGTCAAGCTCGCCGTAGCCCGGGCCGACCGCCGCCTTCACCGGGCTGATCATGTCGCCGATCACGTATTCCGGCGCGTCATGCAGCACCGCCGCCAACCGCCAGCGCGGCGCGATGCCGGGATTGGACCGGGTGAAGATCTCTTCCACCAGAAGCGAGTGTTCGGCCACCGAATAGGGCCAGTCGCCCCGGGTCTGCCCGTTCCAGCGCGCGACGAAGGCCAGGCCATGCGCGATGTCCTCGACCTCGATATCCAGCGGAGTCGGGTCCAGAAGATCCAGTCTCCGGCCCGAAAGCATCCGCTGCCAGGCGCGGGGCTGTCTGGTTGAATTGCGTGCCATGCGATGCCTCCCCAAGCCTATGGCTAGCCAGCCCCGGGCCGCGCGGCAAGCCCGCGATCCGTCCCGCCGTTTCGCCCCGGCCGGCCGGTTGAAGGATCCTGCCCGATTTGCCGGATCCTGCCTGTGCAACCGGTTGCTATCTTGGCGGCAGGACGCCAGACTGCGGCATTGTCAGTCGCTTGGCCAGA
The DNA here is from genome assembly GCA_031409795.1 of Rhodobacterales bacterium. Taxonomy (GTDB): domain Bacteria; phylum Pseudomonadota; class Alphaproteobacteria; order Rhodobacterales; family Rhodobacteraceae; genus Tabrizicola. The sequence continues at coordinate 24,087 of JANNXX010000061.1, read as the reverse complement.
CCGTTGGCGAGACTGTTGGCCAGGCAGCGCAGGATGGGAAAGACCTTGGGCGACGCGACCAGCCCGGTGAAGCGGACCACGGCGGTGACGCTGCGCCAAGTGGCGTTGCGCGCGGGCGTCTCGCCATCGGCGGTGTCGCGCGCCTTTACGCCCGGAGCATCGGTTTCGGCCAGGAAGCGCGCGGCGATCGAGCTTGCAGCGGCTGAGCTTGGCTACAGCCCGTCCGTCCTGGCCGCGGCCCTGACGACCGGCAGGACCAAGATGATCGGCCTTGTGTCGAACAACTTTCACAACCCCATTTTTCTTGAGGTTTTCGACCAGTTCACCCGCGGGCTTCAGGACCGCGGCCTGCGGCCGCTCCTGGTCAACCTTTCGGGCGACATGGCGCTGGAGGATGCGGTGCGGATGCTGCGGCGCTATTCTGTGGATGGCGTGATCTTTGCAAGCTCGACGCTGCCGCCGGACTTTGCCCGCAAGTTTCTTGAGGCCGGGCTGCCGGTCGTCCATTCCTTTGGCCGCTGGTCGGCCCGGCCCGAAGTCAACATCGTGGGGATCGACAACCAGGCGGCGGGACGGCTTGCCGCCGGAACGCTGTTCGCGCGCGGCTATCGCCGGATCGCATTCCTTGGGGGACCGGACGGGGCCAGTTCGACCCAGGACCGCCTTGCAGGCTTTCTGGACGTGGCAACCGCACGCCAGGAAGCGCAGGTCTCAAGCAGTTTTGCCTCGGCCTATTCCTTCGACGCGGGTCGCGCCGAAATGGTGCGCCTGCTGTCCGCCGGACCACCGGCCGAGGCCTATTTCTGCGGCGACGACGTGCTGTCGATCGGCGCTCTCAGCGCGCTTGCGGACGCCGGACTGAAGGTTCCCGGCGATGTCGGCATCCTTGGGCTGAACGACATGGAAATGGCCCGCTGGCCCAGCATCAACCTGACGACGGTGCGCCAGCCGATCGCGGACATCATCGCGTCAAGCATCGACCTGGTGGTGTCGTCGCTGAACGACCCGGACCAGCCGGCCGAAGCCCGGCTTTTCGGCTGCAGCATCGTTGAACGCGGGACCTTGCGGCCCCGTCTCTGACGCCGCGTTTCTGACGTCGGCACTCATCAAGCCCTTGCGGGCTTTCTTCGTTCCACCTCAGCGAAGAAAGCCCGCAAGGGCTTGATGAGCGAGCGGTTCAGATCAGCGGAACATCGGCGGCCGGGCGTCGATCCAGGTTCCGCCCGCCCGAGCCGAAGCCACCGCCGCATGCACTGCCGCGATGGATCGCACACCGGCTGCTGCCGTCGGCAATCCATCGCGCAGGGTGCCGCGAATGGTGTCGGCAAGATCGCAATAGATGTTGGCGACAGCCATCGGAAAGCCTTCTGGATGGGCAATCGCCACCCGGCTGAGGCGCTTGGCCTCATCATACAGACCGCCTTCGCCTTTCTCCATGATCTGGGTCCGGCCACCGACCGGAGTGTAGACCAGCTGGTTCGGCTGCTCGGACGCCCAGCGGAAGCCGCCGGTTTCGCCGAAGACCTGGATGTCGAAGCCGTGCTGCCGCCCGATCGCGACGGACGAGGTCCATAGCCGCCCAACCGTGCCGCCGACCATGCGGAAGTTGACCATCGCGTCATCCTCCAGCACCCGGCTGGGGATGGTCGAGGCAAAATCGGCGGACAGGCGTTCCACCTCGTCGTCGCAGATGAAGCTGGCCATGTGCAGCGCGTGGATGCCGCAGTCTGCAAACTGGCCCGAAACGCCCGCCATTGCGGGATCATAGCGCCAGCGCACGCGCGGGTTGTCGGCATCGGTCGCGTCGCCGTGGTGGCCGTGGCTGAAGCTGGTCACGACCAGCCGGACGCGGCCGATATCGCCTGCCCGCACCATCGCGCGCGCCTGCCGGATCATCGGATAGGCCGAATAGCAGTAATTCACCGCGCAGACCTTGCCCACCTTCGCGGCAAGGCGGACAAGTTCCTCGCCTTCCTCGACCGTCACGGTCATCGGCTTTTCGCACAGCACGTTGAACCCGGCTTCGAGAAAGGCTTTCGAGATCTCGAAATGCGTGGAGTTGGGCGTGGCCACGGTCACAAGGTCCACCCGGTCGGCGCGATCCTTCTCGCCCGCCAGCATTTCCGTCCAGTCGCCATAGGCCCGGTCGCCGGCCACGCCCAGACGCGTGGCATAGTCCCGGCCCGCGTCGGGACGGTGGTCAAGCGCGCCCGCGACCAGATCGAAATGCCCGTCGGCCAGTGCGCCCAGCCGGTGCGCCGGGCCAATCTGGCTGCCTTCGCCGCCACCGATCATGCCCCATTTCAGCTTTGCCATGTTCGGGCTCTCCTTACTTGAAGCCGATTGATTCGAGGTATTCGCGGTTGGCCCGCGCGTCGTCCATCGGGCGGACGTCCAGCGTCGGGTCGCAGTCCTGCTCGACCGTGCACCAGCCTTCGAAACCGGCGTCAAGCAGAAGCTGCCGCACGGCGGGGAAATCGACGTCCCCCTTGCCGAGATTGCAGAAGATCCCCTGCCCGCAGGCATCGTAGAACCCCGTGCGGTTGGCCACGGCACGGGCCTTCACCGCCGGATCAATGTCCTTGAAGTGCATATAGCTGATGCGGCCGATATGGCGCTTCATGAAGGCCACCGGGTCGAAGCCGGCATAGGAGTGGTGGCCGGTGTCAAAGCAGATCTTCAGGATCTTCTCGTCCACCTCGTCCAGAAGCCGCTCCAGTTCCGGCTCGAAGTCGATGAAGCCCGCCGCATGGGCGTGGATGCCGACGGTCAGGCCGTAGTCCTCGGCCCCGATCCGGGCCACGGAGGCAAGCCGGTCGCGGAAGGCCGTCCACTCGGCGCGGTCCATCTGTTCGGCCTCGGCCGCCCGCCCGGCGGTTGGCGCGCGGCGGGGCGAGATCGAATCGATCAGCACCAGATGTTTTGCCCCGTGTGCCACCAGCGCCTTGCAGGTCCGCACCGAGGCATCCATCACATCGTCCCAGGCGGACGGGTCATGGAAGGCCCGGAAGATCACACCGCCGATCAGCTCCAGATCATGGCGCGCCAGGGCCTCGCCCAGGATCGCCGGGTCTTCGGGCATGAAGCCGATGGGGCCAAGTTCGATTCCCTTGTAGCCGGCCTGAGCGCAGTCCGACAGAACGGACTCCCAGGTCGGATTGCGCGGGTCGCTGGCGAATTCCACGCCCCAGGAGCAGGGGGCATTGCCGATACGGATGGTCATCAGGTCTTGTCCTTCTGGTCGGAGATTACGGAAACCCAGGCGCCCCGACCGTCCGCCGACCGCGCGGCGGCGTCGGCCACCTGCCAGACGGCAAGGCCGTCGCGGAACGTTGGCCAGACGGGCTTGCCAGAGTGGATGGCGGCAAGAAAATCGCGCGCCTCGATGATGATCTGGTCCTGATAGCCGGTGCCGTGGCCCGGCCCCTGGCAGAACGGCAGGTAATCGGGATGCGCCGGGCCAGTCAGGATCTTTCTGAAACCGCGCTCTGCCTCGGGGCCTTCGGCGCGGTAAAGCCAGATGGCGTTCTGGTCTTCCTGGTCAAAGCGGATCGACCCGGTGGTGCCGCTCACCTCATAGGCGTATCCCATCTTCCGCCCCGTGGCGACGCGGCTGAAGTAAAGATGCCCGACCGCGCCATTGGCAAAGCGGCACATGAGCTGCGTGTGGTCATCATTGGTCACCGCTTCCGGCCCCGTCGGCCCCTGCCGCGTGGCATGCACGGTTTCTACCATCGCGGTCAGGCTGGAAATAGGCCCCATCAGCGCCAGGGCGCAGTTGATCATGTGCGGGGCAAGATCGCCCAGCGCGCCGTTCGCCATGCCCTTCGTCCGCCAGGTCGAGGGCAGGTCGGGGTCGGCGAGGAAATCCTCGGCATGTTCACCGCGAAACCAGGTGATGCGGCCGATTGCCCCCTCGGCGATCAGCTTCCGGGCGAATTGGGTCGCGGGGGTGCGGACATAGTTGAAGCCGATCATGTTGGCGACACCGGCTGCTTCCGCGGCCGCCGTCATCGCCTGCGCATCGGCCAACGAGGCGCCCAGCGGCTTTTCGCAGAAGACCGGCTTGTTCAGGGCAAAGGCCGCCTCGGCGATGTCGCGGTGCAGCTGCTGCGGAGTGGCGATGACAATGGCCTCTACCCGGGGGTCGGCGACAAGGTCACGCCAGTCCCCCGCTGCCCGCGCGAACCCGTAGGCCGCCCGATACCGTTCGGCCGAGGCCTTCGACCCCGCGGCGATCATCTCAAGTCTCGGGCGCAGCGGAGTGTCGAAAACCGCCCCGACAGCGGAAAGGGCAACCGCATGCGCCTTGCCCATGTAGCCACCGCCGATCAGGCCTATCCCAATCTCTGCCATCGCATTATTCCTGTTGTGGTCCATCGGGGACAGTTGCCCCAGGACGGCCAAGGATTCAATGTCGCACGCGGCTTGCAAACGGCTTTTGCAACCCGCTTGCAACCGGTTGCAAAATATCTATACTCCTTCGGGAGTGTCCGCAATCGCATTTTTCGGAAGTCAGACGGGGGGATTGGAACGTGTCGGATAGCCAGGCGGCGGCAGCCGGAAAACTGCGGCTTACGGTGGCCCAGGCCATCGTCAGGTGGCTGATGAACCAGTTCATCGAGATCGACGGCGTCGAGACCCGCATCTGTGGCGGCGGTTTCGGCATCTTCGGCCATGGCAACGTTCCCTGCCTGGGCGAGGCGCTGTATCCCCACCACAAGGAGATGCCGCTGTATCGCGGGCAGAACGAACAAAGCATGGGCTTTGCCGCCGCTGCCTATGCTAAGTACCACCTGCGCCAGCGTTTCATGTTCTGCACCGCCAGCGCCGGGCCGGGGACAGCCAACCTCTTGACCGCCGCCGCCCTCGCCCACGCCAACCGCCTGCCGATGCTGATGCTGTGCGGCGACACGTTCCTCACCCGCCTGCCGGACCCGGTGCTGCAACAGCTTGAGCATTTCGGGAACCCGTCGCTGGGCCTGAACGACGCTTTCAAGGCCGTGTCGCGCTTCTGGGACCGGATCACCCATCCGGCGCAGATCCTGCAATCCCTGCCGGCGGCGCTGGCCACCATGCTGGACCCCGCCGATTGCGGCCCGGCCTTCCTTGGCCTGCCGCAGGACCTGCAAGGCTGGGCCTACGACTACCCCGAGGCATTCTTCGCCCGCCGCGTGCACCGGATCCGCCGTCAGCCCGCCGATGCGGCCGAGATCGCCGCCGCTGCCAAACTGCTGGCCGAAGCCAAGCGCCCGGTGATCATCGCCGGGGGCGGCGTGCAATATTCCCGTGCAACCGCCGAACTTGCCGCCTTCGCGAAGACCCACGGCATCCCTGTCATTGAAACCATCGCGGGCCGTGCGAACCTGCTGGCCGACGATCCGCTGAACATCGGCCCCGTCGGCGTCACCGGGTCGGACAGCGCCAACGCCATCGCGGCCGAAGCCGACGTGATCCTGGCCGTCGGCACACGCCTGCAGGATTTCACAACCGGGTCATGGACCGCCTTCGCCCAGGATGCCCGTCTGGTCTGCCTGAACGTCGGGCGGCACGATGCGGCCAAGCACATGGCGCTTGCCGTGGTGGGCGACGCGCGGCTTGGCCTTGTGGCACTGGGCGCGGCACTGGGCGCGGCACTGGGCAGCCACAAGGCCCCGGCCGACTGGCTGGCGCTGGCGCAACAGCAGCGCCGCGACTGGGATGCTTACGTCGCCTGGAACACCGGTGACGACAACCGCCCGAACTCTTACGCCAAGGCGATCGGCGTGGTGAACGCGCTTTGCGATCCGCGCGACCGCGTGGTCACCGCCGCCGGTGGCCTGCCTGCCGAGGTCACGGCGAACTGGCGCACGCAGGCCCTGGGAACGGTAGATGTCGAATTCGGCTTTTCCTGCATGGGGTATGAGATCGCCGGCGGCTGGGGTGCGCGCATCGCCCAGGCCGAGGCAGAGCCTGACCGCGACACCATCGTCTTCGTGGGCGACGGGTCCTATCTGCTGATGAACTCGGACATCTATTCATCGGTCCTGACGGGCAAGAAGCTGATCATCCTGGTGCTGGACAACGGTGGTTTCGCGGTGATCAACAAGCTGCAGAACAACACGGGCCAAGTCAGCTTCAACAACCTGATCAAAGATACCCCCACCGTCGCCGATCCCTTCGCCGTCGATTTCGCGGCCCATGCCGCAGCGATGGGGGCGCTTGCCGAAACCGTCGCCAACCCGGCCGAACTGGCCGAGGCGTTCAAGCGCGCCAAGACCGCCACCCGCACCAGCGTGATCGTGATGCAGGTCGATCCCTACGAGGGCTGGACCAAGCAGGGCCACACCTGGTGGGAGGTGGGAACCCCGCAGGTCTCGGCCAGCGCCGGCGTCCGGGACGCGCATCAGGAATGGGAGTCGAGCCGCCATCTTCAGCGCGAGGGGCTGTGATGCAGACCCTGTCTCGGAACCGCTTTCTTGTGCTTGGCCGCGCCGGGATGGACCTTTATGCCGATCCGCCCGGCACCAGGATCGAAGAGGCGCGCAGCTTTGCCGCGCATCTGGGCGGGTCCGCCGCCAATATCGCCGTGGCCCTGGCGCGGCAGGGGTCCGCAGCCGATCTTCTGACCTGCCTGTCCGATGATGCGGTCGGCCGGTTCTGTCTGGCGGAGCTGGACCGCTACGGCATCGGGCGCCGCCATGTCGGGCTGACCGGCGGCGAACACCGCGCCTCGCTGGCGGTTGTGGAAACCCGGGCCGAGAACTGCCAGTCGATCATCTATCGCAACGGTGCGGCGGATTTTGCGCTGACCCATGCCGATGTGGCCAGGGTGGCCTTTGCCGGCTACGGCGCGCTGGTGATCACCGGCACCGCTCTGGCGCATGAAGGCTCACGCATCGCAACCCTTGCGGCGCTTCGCGGGGCCATCGCCGCCGGCATCGTCACGGTGATGGACATCGACTATCGCCCCTATTCCTGGGCCTCCCGGGAGGCGGCGAGCGCGATCAACCTCGAAGCTGCGCAGCTGTGCGATATCGTCATCGGCAATGATGTCGAGTTCGGCCTTCTGGCCGGGCGCGCCGAGGACGGCCTGGCCAAGGCCCGCAGCCTTGTCGACGAAGGCGCCAGGATTGCCGTCTACAAGATGGGCGAACGCGGCGCGGTGACCCTGACCGCAGGCGAAGACATCGCCACCGGCATCTACCGGACCACGGCCCTGAAGCCGACCGGCGCGGGCGACAGCTTCATGGGCGGCTTTCTGGCGGCCCTGGCAGGCGGGCGCCCCCTGCGCGAGGCCGTGCTGCGCGGATCGGCCGCCGCGGCGATGGTCGTTGCGCGCGTCGGCTGTGCGCCGGCCATGCCCACGGCAGCAGAGGTTGACGCCTTCCTTGCCACCCAGCCCGAACCCATAGCCGCCTGAAAGGGCCTGCATGCACATCGCACCCCATGACAACCAGAACCGGCCCATCGTCGATGTGGACCACCCGCTGGTGCCGCTGAACTACTTCAACATCGTCCGTCTGGCGCGCGGCGAGGCGTTCGCCTCTGCCGTCCCCGGCTACGAGACCTGCATCGTCCCCGCGACCGGCACGATCCAGGTCGAGGTCGGCGGCCAGACCCACGATGCCCTTGGCCAGCGCAGGCTGGACGTCTGGGATGGCGAACCCGAGGGCGTCTATGTCCCCACCGGCATGACCGCGCGCATCACCTGCCAGTCCGATGGCGCCGAGGTCTTCATAGCCGGGGCGAAGTTCGATCAGGTGCTGGAGCCCTTTGCCGTCCGCGCCGAGGATATCGACAAGATCCAGTATGGCTCCGACGACACCAAGACCCACCGCAAGATCAAGCACATCCTTGGCACCAAGTATCATGGCCGCGTCGGCCGCCTGCTGGTGTCCGAGCTGTACACCGTCGGCACCGGCGGCTGGTCGGGCTTTCCCAGCCACAAGCACGACACCGACCGCCGGGACGAGACCGGGGAATTGCTGGAAACCCGGCATGACGAGACCTACAACTTCCGCTTTCGTCCGGACCATGGCTCGGGCCTGCAGATGCTGCAGCGGGTGGATAACGAACCGGGGGATGCCTATCACATCATGGACCGCTCGACCGTGGTTCTGGACAGGGGCTACCATCCGGTCTGCGTGTTGCCGGGCTACGAGATGTATTACTTCACCATTCTTGGCGGCCTGTCGCAGCGCAGCCTGAAGCAATACTTCCAGCCCACCCATGCCGACCAGTTGCAGACGATCCCCGGCATCATGGACATGGTGGCCAAGTTCAAATGACCCGGGCGACGCTGGCCGAGGTGCTGCAACCTGCGCTGCGCGATGGTCATGCGGTGGCCGGTTTCGTCTGTCTGGGATGGGAGGACGCCCGCGCCTTCACCCGCGCCGCCGAAGCCGAGGGCCGCCCGGTGATCCTGCAGGCCGGGCCGGGATGCCGCGCGCATACGCCGCTGCCGGTTCTGGGCGCGATGTTCCGCCACCTTGCGGACAGCGTCGCGGTTCCGGTGGTCCTGCATCTTGACCACGGGCGTTCGATCGACGAGGCCCGCGCGGCGATTGCCGAAGGTTTCACCTCGGTGATGTTCGACGGCTCCAGCCTGCCTTTGGACGAGAACATCCGCCAGACCGCCGCAGTCGCGGCGCTGGCCCATGCGCAGGGCGTTTCCTGCGAAGGCGAGATCGGCTTTGTCGGCTATGCCGGTGGGGCTGCCTCGGCGATGACGGATCCGGCAGAGGCCGCCCGCTTCGCCCGTGAAACCCGCGTCGATGCCATGGCGATCGCCGTCGGCAACGTCCATTTGCAGACCGACCCCACCGCAGGGATCAGCGAAGCCGCCGTCCACGCCATTGCCACGGCGACCGGCCGGCAGGTTCCGCTTGTCATTCACGGCGGCTCTGGGGTTCCGTCCGATGTCCGCACCCACCTGGCCCGCACCACCCCGATCTGCAAGTTCAACCTGGGCACCGAGCTGCGCCAGGTCTTCGGCGCCGCGCTGCGCCAGACCTTGCAGGACCATCCGCAGGAATTCGACCGCCTGAAACTTCTTGGCGCCACCGAAGCCCCGATGCTGGACCGTGCCCGCGTCATCCTGCGCGGCCTGGGCTGATTGCCGTTCCTGCCCTTGCGTGCTATCTGCCCGCGCAACCCAAGGATCAAGGAGAGCGCCAGATGGCGAAGGATTACATCGTCAAGGACATCGCCCTGGCCGAGTTCGGCCGCAAGGAGCTTGTCATCGCCGAAACCGAGATGCCGGGCCTGATGGCCTGCCGCGAGGAATTCGGGACCACGAAGCCGCTGAAGGGTGCGCGGATCGTGGGCAGCCTGCACATGACGATCCAGACCGCCGTGCTGATCGAGACGCTGACCGCCCTTGGGGCCGATGTGCGCTGGGCGTCTTGCAACATCTTCTCTACCCAGGACCACGCCGCAGCGGCCATCGCCGCCGGTGGCACCCCGGTCTTCGCCGTCAAGGGCCAGACCCTGACCGAGCATTGGGATTACCTCGACCGCTCCTTCATGTTCCCCGACGGCGCGAACATGATCCTCGACGATGGCGGCGACGCGACGCTGTACGTCCTTCTCGGCGCCCGCGCCGAAGCCGGGGAGGAGATCATCCCCGTGCCCCAGTCGGAAGAGGAAGAGGTGATCAAGCTGCAGATCGCCAAGCGCATGAAGGAAACCCCCGGCTTCTTCACCAAGACCAAGGCCGCGATCAAAGGCGTGTCGGAAGAAACCACCACCGGCGTCCACCGCCTGTATGATCTGCACAAGAAGGGCCAGCTGCCCTTCCCGGCGATCAACGTCAACGACAGCGTGACCAAGTCGAAATTCGACAACAAGTATGGCTGCAAGGAATCGCTGGTCGACGGCATCCGCCGCGCCACCGACACGATGATGGCCGGCAAGGTCGCCGTGGTCTGCGGCTATGGCGATGTGGGCAAGGGTTCAGCCGCCTCCCTCCGTGGCGCAGGTGCCCGCGTGAAGGTCACCGAGGTCGACCCGATCTGCGCGCTGCAGGCCGCGATGGACGGCTATGAGGTGACACTGCTGGAGGATGAGGTCGCGTCGGCCGACATCTTCATCACCACCACAGGCAACAAGGACGTGATCCGCATCGAGCATATCCGCGCGATGAAGGACATGGCGATCGTCGGCAACATCGGCCACTTCGACAACGAGATCCAGGTGGCCAGCCTGCGCAACCACAAATGGACCAACATCAAGGACCAGGTGGACATGATCGAGATGCCCTCGGGCGCCCGCATCATCCTGCTGTCCGAAGGTCGGTTGCTGAACCTTGGCAATGCCACCGGTCACCCCAGTTTTGTGATGTCGGCCAGCTTTACCAACCAGGTGCTGGCCCAGATCGAGCTGTGGACCAAGGGCGTGGATTATGCCCCCGGCGTCTACATCCTGCCCAAGGCGCTGGATGAAAAGGTCGCCCGCCTGCATCTGAAGAAGATTGGCGTCAAGCTGACCGAACTGCGCAAGGATCAGGCCGACTATATCGGCGTGAAACCCGAAGGCCCGTTCAAGTCGGAGCATTACCGGTATTGACTGCTCGTCGCTCCCTTGCGGGCGCTCCTCGCTGTCGCTAGCGAAGACCGCCCGTCGGGGCGGATGAGCGTTGTCGCCGATCACCGATTTTTTCGATTGCCTCGCGAACGCGTTGTCCTAATCTGCCACAGTCTTGCCACAAAGGCGGACAGGCAATGGAACGAGGGACACATGGGCAAGCGCGACGAGCTGATCGCCAAATACGCGGACGACCTGAAGACCAAGTGCAAGATGACGCCGGACATGGCGCTGCTCACCAAGGTCACCATCGGCTGCGGCCCGGCGATCTATGACAACGACGCCCAGACCGTCGCCGCGTCGGACAAGGACGAGCTGGAACGGATCAAGTCGAACTTCCTGATCAAGAAGCTTGGCCTCAAGGACAGCCCCGCGCTGATGGACGGCATCCATGCCGCCATCGACACCTATGGCAAGTCCGAACGCAACAAGTTCCGCGCCGTGTTCTACTATCTTCTGGTCAAGCATTTCGGTCGCGAAGCCGCCTACAAGTAGCGCGCAACATGCCGACCCTGCCTTTTCCCAGGCCTGGGGAAGGGGCGGGGCCTGCGGGCCACCGGACGCCCGACCCTTCGGATTTGAACCAAACCCAAGACACTTGCGCCTTGCCCCTGCGCGGGGATTCGGGGCATCACCGTCTGGTCAGGGCAGGATGCCCGGGACCCTTATACAGATCACGTGCGGTGCTTGGGGTGTGCGCGTGGGTGGATGGAGGGTCCCGTAGGGGTGCGGGGCCCTCCATTCCTTTTCCGCGTTCCGCCGCACGGCAGACTGACGCCGTCGGCCACCACGCGCGGCAGGCCACTGGCCAGCGCGGCGCATAGGGTCTATCCCGTGCAGACCCGCTGCACAGGTCCAGCCCATGCACCCCAACCCCGCCTTCCGCCAGACCCCGGCCGACCGGAACCTTGCCTTCGCCCGCGCCCGCGGCTTCGGGGTGCTGACCGTCAACGGGCCCGACGGCCCGCTTGCCGCGCATGTGCCGTTCCTGCTGGGCGACAATGCCGCTTTTGCCGATCTGCACCTTGCGCGGTCCAATCCGATCGTCCGCGCCGGACTGCCTGCCCCGGCGCTGCTGGCCGTTTCTGGTCCCGATGCCTATGTCTCGCCCGACTGGTACGGCCCGCAGGATCAGGTTCCGGATCAGGTGCCAACCTGGAACTATGTCGCGGTCCACCTGCGGGGCGTGCTGGAGCCCTTGGCCGATGAGGCGCTGCGCCCGCATGTAGATGCCCTGTCGGCCGAACAGGAAGGGCGGATCGCAGGAAAGGCGCCCTGGACCAGCGCCAAGATGACTGAAGGCGCGATGCCCCGGATGATGCGGATGATCCTGCCTTTCCGCTTTCGCGTGGCGTCGGTCGAGGGCACCTGGAAGCTGAACCAGAACAAGCCGGCCGGGGTTCGCGCCGCTGCCGCCGCAGCACTGGCCGAAGGCGACCCGGGCGCCCGGGCGATTGCCGCGTTGATGCGGGATCCGCCCGACGCCTGAGGCGCCGGTGGCCCGGTTCACGCCGCCTGCGGGGCCCGGCTTTCGGTCAGGATCGCGTGCAGCTTCGCCGGATCCGCATTCGCCCGCAGCTTTGCCACCACGCTTGGATCGCGCATCGTGCGGCTGACCAGCGCCAGCGCCTTCAGATGGTCGACGCCCGAATCCTTCGGGGCAAACAGCCCGAAGACAAGATCGACCGGCTGGCGGTCGACGCTGTCATAGTCGAGCGGCCGCTCCAGCCGGACGAAGACGGCGATGATCCCCTTCAGGTCTTCCAGCCGGGCATGCGGCAAGGCGATGCCATGGCCAACGCCGGTCGGCCCCAGCGTCTCGCGTTCCTGCAGCCCGTCGATCGCCTGCGCCCCCGACAGACCGTAAGCCTGGGCGGCGATTTCGCCCAGTTCCTGGAACAGCCGCTTCTTGGAGGTAAGCTGTCCAAGAACCCGGACGGCGGCTGGAGTCAAAAGCTTGGAAAGTTCCATGGGCGGGCGATGTTCCTGCGCGGTCTGGAGCGCCGTTTACTTGCTGTTGCGGGGGTCGATCCAGCCGATATTCCCGTCGTCGCGACGGTATACCACGTTCACGCCCCCATGGCCTTCGTTCCGGAACACCAGCATGCGTTGCCCGGCAAGTTCCAGCTGCATCACCGCCTCACCGACGGTGATCGAAGGAATCTTCGTCTCCATCTCGGCAATGACGATCGGCTGAAGCGTTTCGGGCTCGGCATCCTCGATATCCTCGGACGCGGCGAGGATATACGAGGACGCCCCGCCGAATTCAACAGGGGCTGTGCGGTGGTTGTGATGGTTGCGGATCCGGCGCTTGTAGCGGCGCAGCTGCTTGTCCAATTTCTCGCGGCAGGACTCGAACGCGGCATAGATTTCCGCCGCGTGGCCCTTGGCCTGGGCGTTCAGCCCGGTCGACAGGTGAATCACCGCTTCGCAAACGAATTCATGCGCTTCCCGGGAAAACACCACGACGCATTCGGTCGGGCGCTGGGCGTATTTCTCGACCACCTCGCCCATTTCCGCCTTCACATGGGTCTGAAGGGCCTCGCCGACGTCGATCTGTTTTCCACTGATCTGATAGCGCATGGCTTCTCCCTTCGCATGCTTGTCGGACCGGCCGGGTCATCCGGGGCGGTTCGGGACGTCCACTTCGGGCTGAAAAACGTTGCGTCACGAAAGGCCTGCCGACTGAAGCCGCCGCAGCGAAGCGAAGCAAATCTCTGGCACCTGACGCACGCATTGCGGGTATTTGGCGTCAGCCCGCGCCCGCTTGTCAACAGAGTCGATTCCGCCCGGCGGAAGCCCCGCGTCAGATGATCCGGAAGTTCTCGCCCAGATAGACGCGGCGCACGGTTTCATCGCGCACGACCTCGTCCGTGGTGCCGGACATCAGCACCTTGCCGTCATGCAGGATATAGGCGCGATCGACGATTTCCAGCGTCTCGCGGACGTTGTGGTCGGTGATCAGCACCCCGATCCCGCGCGATTTCAGATCATGCACCAGGTGGCGGATTTCGCCGACGGCAATGGGATCGACCCCGGCGAAGGGTTCGTCCAGCAGCAGGTATTTCGGGTCCGCCGCAAGGCAGCGCGCGATTTCCACCCGGCGACGCTCGCCGCCGGACAGCGCCAGCGCGGGCGTGCGTCGCAGGTGGGTGATCGAAAACTCGCTCAGCAGCTCTTCCAGCCGTTCGCGGCGCTTGTGGCGGTCGGCGACGGCGATTTCCAGCACGGCCAGGATGTTGTCCTCGACCGAAAGGCCGCGGAAGATCGACACTTCCTGTGGCAGGTAGCCGATCCCCAACCGCGCCCGGCGATACATCGGCAGCGCGGTCACGTCCTTGCCGTCGATCAGCACCTGCCCGCCCTCGGGCGTGACCAGACCGGCGATCGAGTAAAAGCATGTCGTCTTGCCTGACCCGTTCGGCCCCAGCAGAGCCACCACCTCGCCGCGCCGCAGGTCCATGCTGACATCGCGGATCACCGGACGCTGCTTGTAGCTTTTGCGCAGGGACCGGACCTGCAAGCCGCCTGCCCCTTCGGTGATCGTCAGCTCGGGACGGGTCGCGGCCATCAGTTGCCGCCTGGCACGAATGTCGTGGTCACGCGGCCTTCCATCACGCCGGTCCCGTCCCGCAGGTCGATGGTCAGCTTCTGTCCGGCCATCGCCGACGGCCCCTGCGCAAGAAGCACGTCTCCGGTCAGCACGATCACCCCGGTGGCGATTGTGTAGACCGCCTCGCGCGCTTCGGCCGCGTCACCGAGGTTGACGATGGTCACCCCGCCGCTGGCGATCAGCTGGTCGATCGACGACTGGTCGGCGCTGTATTGCACCCGCACTTCGGCGGCGGACAGCTTCATTTCTCCCTGGGTCACCACGACATTGCCGCTGAAGACCCCGGTCCCGTCGGCGTTGTTCACGCTGAAGGTTTCAGAGCTGACTTCGACCGGCAGCGAAGTGTCCTGGGCCAGGTCGCCAAAGGCGATCCGCGCCTCTTGCGCCTGGGCCATGCCGGCAAGGGCCAGAAACCCGATCGCCTGCAGCAATGAACGAAACGGAAATGCCATTCGTCGAACCTCTCGGCGTTCAGCCGCCTGGCTGGTATACCAGCCGGACGCCCCGGTTGAAAACCAGAACATAGGCGCCCGGGGTCCGGTTGTCCTGACCCAGCGTCATACCGCCTGCCTGCAGGTCCCCGGCCGGCCCGGTGGCGGTCACCTGGTCCCGGCTTTCCAGGCCCGACCGGTCAAGCTGCGCGGTGATCCTGGCGGTTTCCAGCCGGTAGCCGGTGTCGGTGCTGACCGTCACCCCGCCGGACAGCACCACCTGCCGCGCGGCCTGGTCGATCACCGCCACCGCCGCATGCAGCCGCGTCAGCCCGCCATCTGGCGTTGTCAGTTCCAGAACCATGTCGGAGGCCCGGGCCGGAGCCTCGGCCGTCTCGGGGCGGGCCTCTTGCGCGGTCAGCATCAGCGAAGCCCCGTCCGAGGTCATTCCGGCATAGCTGGGCGCGGTCATCCGGGGTTCGCGGGCGCGGTCCTCGACATCGACCTCGGCATAGGGCAGGGCGGCTTCAGGGTCGATCTGATCCGCCAGCAGGAACAGAGTCGCCAGCACGGCCAGCGCCAGAAGCGGCAGCGCAAGCTTCAGCAAGCCCACCACCCGCGTATGTCGGTCGGCGGCCATGCGATCAGACCACGCCCGCGCGGAGGCAGTCGTGGACATGCAGGATGCCGATCGCCGCGTCCGGCGCCTGGGTGACCAGAAGGCAGGTGATCTTGCGGTCGTTCATCAGGGCCAGCGCCTCGCCGGCCAAGGCCTCGGGGCCGATGGTGCGCGGGTTGCGGGTCATCACCTCGGCCGCCTTGTGCGACAAAAGCCCGTCCAGATGCCGGCGCAAGTCACCGTCGGTGATGATCCCGGCCAGCCGGCCTTCGGCGTCGGTCACGCCCACCATGCCAAAGCCGCTGCGGGTGATCGCCAGCAGGACCTCGCCCATCGACAGGCCCTCGGGCACCAGAGGCGGGTCGACATGCATCAGATCGCGCACCCGCAAGAGCCGCGCCCCCAGCTTGCCGCCGGGGTGGAACATGCGGAAATGGTCCGGCGTGAAGGCTCGGTGCTCCATCAGCGCGATGGCCAGGGCATCGCCCAGCGCCAGGGTCATCGTCGTGGACGTGGTGGGGACGATCCCGGTCTCGCAGGCCTCGGGCACCTCTGGCAACAGGATCGCCGCGTCGGCCTGCCGCATCAGCGTGCTGCCCGCCCGCCCGGCGACCGCGATCAGCGGGATGCCGAAGCGCTTGGCATGGGCGACGATATCGGCCAGTTCCGACGTCTCGCCCGAGTTCGACAACACGATCAGCACATCGCCTTCGGCCACCATGCCCAGGTCGCCGTGGCTGGCCTCGGCCGGGTGGACGAAATGCGCGGGCGTCCCGGTGCTGGCGAAGGTCGCGGCGATCTTGCGAGCGATGTGGCCCGACTTGCCCATCCCCGAGACGATCACCCGCCCCTTCGCCGCCATCAAGAGCCCGACGGCGGCCGTGAAGCTGGTCCCCAGCGCTTCGGCCAGGGCGTCCAGCGCCCCGGCCTCGCGCCGGATCACCCGTTGGCCGGTCGTCAGGAAATCAGTGGTGGTATCAGTGGTGGTAGATGTCATGCGTGTCGTCCCAGCCCAGAAGATCAAGCTCTGCCCGGACCGGCAGGAAATCGAAACAGCCCTGCGCCAGTGTCATCCGGCCTTCGCGCTCCAGCCGCGCTTCCAGTTCGGCTTTCAGCTGGTGCAGGTAAAGCACGTCCGACGCGGCATAGTCGCGCTGCGCGTCGGACAGGTCCGCAGCGCCCCAGTCGCTGGTCTGCTGCTGTTTCGAGACATCGACCCCCACGAGGTCGGCCAGAAGATACTTCAGCCCGTGCCGGTCGGTGAAGGTGCGGATCAGCTTCGAGGCGATCTTGGTGCACCAGACCGGCGCGGTCGTGACACCGAAGGCCTGCTTGAGCACGGCAATGTCGAAGCGCCCGAAGTGAAAGAGCTTCAGCACCGCCGGGTCGGCCAAAAGCCGCTCCAGGTTCGGTGCCCGGGTCTGGCCGCGCAGCACCTGCACCAGATGCGCATCGCCCGATCCGTCCGAAAGCTGCACCACGCAAAGCCGGTCGCGGCGCGGATCAAGGCCCATGGTTTCGGTGTCGATGGCGACAACGGGACCAAGGGTCAGCCCGTCGGGAAGATCGGTCTTGTGCAGATGGATGGCCAAGGAAGCGCTCGCTTTTTCTGGATGTGCCACCGGATTACGCCCGGCACCCGGTCGGGTCAACCGCAACCCCGGCGCTTGCGCGGACCCCTGCGGTTGCTGGCTTCGCCCGAACCCGGGGCACGAAGGCCCTTCGTCACCGCATGAGGCAGGCACGCGGGCCGCACTCTGCCAAGACAAGAGACCTTCTGTTCGCCAGCGCAAGTTGCGACCCTTGTGCGATCGAACCATCTTCAGGGCATCGCGTTGCGAAAGGATTCGCCCATGTCGACCGCGTCGACCGCCACCGCCCCGATCGAAATTTCGCATGTCGTGCTGACCGTCCGGGACCTGCCCGGCGTCACCGCCTTCTATCGCCGGACCCTGGGGCTTGAGGTTCTGGACCAGACCGCCGACCGGGTGGTTCTGGGCGCCGGCGGCAAGCGACTGGTCGAGCTTGCGGGCGACCGCGCGGCGCGCCGGTCCGACCCGCGCGAGGCCGGGCTGTTTCACACCGCATTCCTTTTGCCGTCGCGCCCGGCGCTGGGCGGCTGGCTGCGGCACGCTTCGGACGTCGGAGCGCGGCTGCAAGGTGCGTCGGACCATCTGGTCAGCGAGGCGATCTACCTGGCGGACCCCGAGGGCAACGGGATCGAGGTCTATGCCGACCGCCCGCGGGACACCTGGCGCGGCCCGGACGGTGCGCTGCGGATGGGGACCGAGCGGCTGGACCTCAACGCACTTGCCGCAGCGGCGGACCGGTCCTTCACCGGGGCCCCGGACGGGACGGTCGTCGGCCATGTCCATCTTCAGGTCGGCGCGATCCCCGAAGCCGAGGCATTCTACACCGGCCTGCTGGGCCTGCCGGTGATGGCCCGCTATCCGGATGCGGCCTTCTACGGGTCGGGCGGCTATCACCATCATATCGCGACGAATGTCTGGAACAGCCGGGGGGCCGGGCCGCGGGACCAGCCGGCGACCGGGCTGGCCGACCTGGTGCTGGCGGCCGATGCGGCCGAGATCACGGCGATCCACGCGCGCGGCGGGTCCGACAGGATGCAAGATCCCTGGGGAACCCGGATTTCGCTGTTGCCCAAGGCTGGTTGAACGACAGCTTCCGGTCCGCTCTTCGCTTCCTTGCGGGCGCTCATCGCTGGCGCAAGCCAAGACCACCCGCAGGGGAGGGATGCGCGGCCGGTCCGGTCCCGGCCTCAGTTCACCAGAAACTCGGCATGCAGCGCCCCGGCGGCGTTGATGCTTTTCAGGATGTCGATCATGTCATGCGGGGCCACGCCCAGGGCGTTCAGCCCGGCCACAACCTCGGCCAGGTCCGTCCCGCCCCGGATCTCGGCCAGGCCGGTGCCATCCTTGCCGATCTCGGCAGTGCTGCGGGGAACCACGACCGTCTCGCCTTCGCTGAAGGGGTTCGGCTGCACCACCAGCGGGCTTTCCTCGACCCGAAGCGTCAGGTTCCCCTGCGCCACGGCGACCCGGCTGATCCGCACGTCGGCCCCCATCACGATGGTGCCAGACCGCTGATCGACCACCACCCGCGCCCGTGTTTCAGGTTCCACCAGAATCCCCTCGATCCGGCTTAGCACATGCGCGGGTGACCGCATCCCGGCGGCCTCGATGTCGATCGCCACGGTTCCCGAATCCTGCATCACCGCGATCCCGCGGCCGAAATCGGCATTGATCGCGCGTTCGATCCGCTCAGCCGTGGTGAAATCGGCCGATTTCAGCGCCAGCCGCAGCACGGGCAGGCCGGCAAAGTCGAACTCTACCTCCCGCTCTACCCGCGCGCCGGACGGGATCCCGCCTGCGGTCGGCACGCCCTGCACCACGCGCGCGGCCTCGCCTTCGGCCGATACCCCGCCCGCGATGATCGTGCCTTGCGCCACGGCATAGATCTGCCCGTCCGCCCCGTTCAGCGGCGTCATGATCAGAGTGCCGCCCAGCAGGCTTTTCGCATCGCCGATCGCCGAGACCGTCACGTCGATGCGCGCACCCGCCCGGGCGAACGGCGGCAACTGGGCCGTCACGAACACCGCTGCCACGTTCTTCGGCCGAAACTCCTCGCCGGTGACATTAGACCCCAGGCGTTCCAGGAGGTTCGCCATGATCTCTTCGGTGAAGGGCGCGTTGCGGATGCCGTCGCCGGTGCCGTTCAGACCGACAACCAGGCCATAGCCCACCAGGTCATTGCCGCGTACGCCATCGAACTCGACCAGATCCTTGATGCGGATCGGCTCGGCCAGCGCGGCGGTCGCGCAGAAGCAAAGCGCCAGAAGGAAACGGATCATCGCAGGAATTCCACCAGGCTAAGCCGCGAGACGCGGGCGGTGACGAGGTAAAGCGATTCAAGCTGCGACCGCGCCGCCTCCAGCCGGCTTGCGGCGGCATAGGGGTCGACCGAGCCGATGTCGGACCGCAGGATCCCCAGCGCGGTTTCCTCGGCGCCGTTACGGGTGCGCGCGGCCTCGATCTGCGCCTCGACCGAGCCTACGCGGGCGGCCAGGGTGATCCGGGCGTCCCCGCTGGCCAGCAGCGCCTTGCCAGCGCGCTGAGCAAGTGCGGCACGCTCCTCCGAGGTGCCGGCCAGAAGGCCCCGGTCGATCAGCGCGGCCATGGCAAAACCCGCAAGCGTGTCCCGGATCGCGGGGTCAAGCGCGGTGGTGGACAGGTCGGCCATTTCGCCTGGCGCGATGGGTGCGCCGGACAGCGCCGCGCCGCCCTGGTAGAACGCGGCGTAGCCCAGCGGGTCTGCGAACCAGGTGACAACGGCCGCGGCAACGGCCCCGGCCGTCGTGGCGCCGATGGCGGCAGTTTCAAGCGCGGCCAGAAGATCGTCGGCCGTGCCGAGCGGCACCCTGTCGGTGGCGGCCCCGGAGAACACCGCGCGGTCAGCGGCCTGGGTGTTCAGCAGCCCGATGGCACTGGCCAGCCGGCCGCGCGCGTCCGCCGCCACAGCGCTGATCTGCGCCTGGGTCTGGAAATCCGGCGCGCCCAGCAGCGTCGTGGCAAGTCCGGCCAGCGAGGACAGACCGGCAAAGGCGGTTTGCTGCGCCGCTGTCTGAAGGGCTGCATCCTGCGTCGTCGTCCGAAAGGCTGCCAGGCGCGACAGGCTGGCGTCGATCGCCAGCAAAGGCGAGACGTCGCCGCGCAGGGCCTTCGGCAGGTCGCTGTGCTGCCCCGTCGTCACCTCTTGCGCGGCGCGGTTCACCTGGGCGCGCAGCTCTGCGCCTTGCCGGGCAAGGATGTTGGTCAGGCTGGCGTCGCCCACCGAAAGCCGGGTCATGCGCCAAGCCGGATGAGAGTGTCGATCATGTCGTTCACCGCCTGGATCACCTTTGCATTGGCCGCGTAGTTCTTTTCGATCACCAGCAGGGCCTGCATCTCCTGGTCGGTGTCGATTCCGTTCTGCGCCTCAAGATCGGTCAGCGCGGTCAGCCTTGCGCCGCTGAACGACTGCTCTGCCTCGGCGGCCAGACGGTGCGCCGAGGCATCCGACATCAGGTCCCCGGTCAGCGCGGCAAAGCTGCGGATGCCGGGCGTGAAGCCGGTCGAGGCAAGCGGTCTTGCAGCGCCCAGTGCCGCGTGCAGCGCCCCCAGAAGGGCGCCATTGCCGGGCGGGCCTTCGGTGATCGCGCCCAGCCCGTCGCGGATCCGGTACAGCGCGCCGCCCTGATCGGGGTCGGCCGCCGCGTTCAGCGAAAGGCGCCCGGCCAGTCCGACCTCGTTCAGCGGCAGGAAGGCGGCCCCGGCATCGGTGAAAAGCCCCGGCGCACCTGGAAGAAGCGTGGCGTCAAGCCCGGTGGCCGAGAACCTTTCCACCAGGTCACGGGCGACTGCATCCAGTTTTCCCTGCGCGGCGACGGACATTTCGTCCCGCAGCGCAAAAAGCCCGCCGAGGGTACCGCCCAGGATCGGGCTGGCTGACCCGGCGGTATCATAGGGACGGCCATTGATTGCAATCCCGGACAGCCCGCCCAGGGCCTGTGTCATCTCCGGCGTGATTGTGTGGGTGGCCGAAAAGCCGAAGACCGCGGCCGAGCCCTCCAGCAGTGGCGCCCCTCCGGTGGTGAACAGCGCGATCTGGTTCTGGTCGCGGCGGATTTCGCGCACGGGGACGATGGCCGAGATCGAGTCGACCAGCCGCTGGCGTTCATCCAGCAGCGCCGAGACATCGCGCCCCGCCCCGGAGAAGGACCGCAGCTCGACATTCAGCTCCTGCAACTGCGCGAGGGTGGCGTTCAGCGTGCCGACCTCCTCGGCGATCCGGCGGTCGGCCGTGGCGCGGGCGGTCTGGATGTCAGCCGTGGCCGTGGCAAGACCGGAGATCAGGCTTTTCGCAGCGGTGACGATCCCCTGCAGCCTGGCCTGCTGTTCGGGTCGTCCCGTTGCCGCGACCAGCGTCTGGTCGAAGGCCGCCAGCCGCGCCGCAAGCGACCCCGGACTGTCCGGCGTGCCAAGCGCCTGTTCCATCCGCGTGCGGAACCCGGCCCGGATGCTGCGGTCACCGTCCCCTGCGGCCGCAAGCCGGCGTTCGGCCAGAAGCTGGCGGTCAACGTCGCGGCTGACGCCGCTGACCGAGACGCCCTGCCCGGTCCCGGCAAGCACGGCCGCGCGCAGGCCGACCTCGCGCCGGGCATAGCCGGGCGTGGTGGCGTTCGCCACGTTCGACGACAGGATTTCGGCCTGCCGCGAAGTCGCCGACAGCCCCGACAGCGCGGACCCAAGGGCGGAGGTGACGCTCATCGCCTGTTACCGCTTGATGTTCGTGGTTTCCTGCAACATCTCGTCCACCGTCTGGATCACCTTGGCGTTCGAGGAATAGGCCCGCTGGGTCTGGATCAGGCTGGTCAGTTCGCCCGCCACATCGGTCTTCGACCCTTCGCGGGAATAGCCCTGGATCGACCCGGTCGGCCCCGAGCCCGCATCCCACAGGAAGAACGACCCGGAATCGGGCGAGACCTGGTAGGTCTGGTTGGACAGCGACAGCAGCCCGTTCGGGTTCGGCACATCGACGATGGGGATCTGGTAAAGCCGGCGGGTGAACCCGGTATCATAGGTCGCGTTCACATAGCCCTTCTCGTCGACCTCGATCGTGGTCAGGTTCCCGACGGGCGAGCCGTTCTTGGTGATCGACACCGGGGCAAAGCTGTCGGACAGCTGGGTCAGGCCGTTCGGATCGCCAAGCCGCCCGATCCCCACGGTCATCGGCCCGCCATCGACCGTCATCGACAGGGTCCCGTCTGCGGCGTTGTAGGCCCCGCCCGAAATCACCGTGACACCGGCCAGCGTGCCCCCCGCGCCGCGCGAATCGTCGAACGTCAGGCCATATTCGCCGATCAGCGCCCCGCCCGAGGCGGAATCGCGGATCTGCATGGTCCACTGGTTCGACGCCCCGGTCGCCGGAACGACCGGCACAAAGGTCACCTCCAGCGATTCCGATGTGCCGAGGTTGCCGAAATACTCCACCGACAGGGGCGGCGGCGCAGCGGTGGACCCGGCGACCGTATAGGTCGCGGGCAGGTTCACCCCAAGGTTCATCGCGGTGGTCGGATCGCCGGCGGTCTGGTTGGTGTTGATCACGATCGGCACCAGACCCGAGATCGTGTCGCGCGGGTTCGGCGGGAAGGTGCCGTCGGCATTCGCCGCCCAGCCCAGCAGGACAAGGCCGGAGTCGGTCTTCATCACCCCTTCGGCATCGGTGCGGAAGCTGCCGGTGCGGGTCATCAGAAGCGGCGTGTCGCTGAGCGCGTTGCCCAGCGCCACCTCGTTGATCACCGGCAGCATGCCCCGCCCGGCAATGGCCAGGTCCAGCGCGTTGCCGGTGCCGACCAGATCCCCCCGTTCTTCGATCAGGCGCACGGTCGAAGCCCGGACCCCGCCGGCCGAGTAGGTACCCGCCCCCCGGTTCGACGTGATGACCAGGCTGGTGAAATCGGTCGAGGCGCGCTTGTAGCCGTAGGTCGACGAATTGGCGATGTTGTCGGAAATCGAGGCGAGCCGCGTCGCATTGGCGTTCAGCCCGGACACACCCGCCGAAAGCGAAGAGGAAATCGTCATGGGAAAGCGCCTTTCTGCTGCTTCGGACCCTGATCGGACGAAACTGCACCCGGGCGGCTTAACATCGGCCTAACGGTTAAAATGCCAGACAGTTCTCAGCGGTCGCGGCGCAGAAGAATGATCTCGATCCGGTTGTTGCGCAGGTCAGCCGGGTTCGGGGATACCGGCTTGCGGTCGGCAAAGCCGGCGATTCGCTGCATCCTTTCCGGGGTCACTCCGGCAGATTCGAGCATCTTTCGGGTCGCCTGGGCGCGCGCGGCCGACAGCGTCCAGACCGGGTTGTCGATCAGGGTCACCGGATGGGCGCGCAGATGGCCGTTCACGGCGATCTCGTTGGTGGTCAGGCTCAGGACCTCGGCAAGAAGGTCACCCACGGCCAGCGTGACCTTGGTCGGCACGGCGGTTTCCCCTTTGAACAGCGGCGCTTCCGGCAGATCGAAGATCTCGATCACCAGGCCTTCATCGGTGACCCGGGTCACGACATGGCGCAGAAGCTGGGCCATCGTGCTGCTTTCGCCGCCGCGCGCCATCAGAGCCTTCTCGACATCTTCAAGCTCGGACTGCGCCTTGCCTTCGCCCGCGGCCCCGCGACCGGACTCGTCGCCCGCGGCATCGACCGAAGACGGCGCGGTCCTGCGGTCCATCGCACCCGTTCCGGTATGCGCCATGGTCTCTTCGGCAAAGACGCTGTCGCCGCCAAAGGCCCCGTCGCCCCCGCCCGAAATGCGGTTTACCGGGATCGTCGGATTGAAGTAGTCCGAGATCCCCTTTCGCTGTTTTTCCGTCGTCGCGTTCAAAAGCCACATCAACAGAAAGAACGCCATCATCGCGGTCACAAAGTCGGCGTAGGCCACTTTCCAGGCCCCGCCATGGTGACCGCCGGCGACGACGACCTTCTTTCGCTTGATGATGACCGGCGCGGCGTTGCCTTGCGCTGCCATCCAACACACCCGTTTTCACACCCAGAAGCAAGCATAGCAACGCCGGGCTTTACGCCCGCTTAACCTGTCAGGTTTTAGGCAAAGGTCGCAGTTTCGCCATGTCCTGGACGGCTATCCGGAGCGTGCGCCCTGACGCGCCTTAGCGGGCGAACAGCACCTTTGCCTCATGCGCCTTCAGCGACAGGCGGGCGCCGTCATAGGCGCTGGTGTCGGCGGCAAGTTCGGGGAAGATCGCCAGGATCTCGTCGCGCACCTCGGCCTCCATCGCCGACAGCAT
>JANNXX010000060.1:0-33634 GCA_031409795.1 Rhodobacterales bacterium | reverse complement strand
CACTCAGGCGATGTGTCACCATTTCAAGGAGTTGCTGAGAGTGTTGGCACCGGCTGTTAATCAATTGGTCGTAGGTTCGATCCCTACCGCCGGAGCCAAGTTTCAAGAGACAAGAAAAAAGGCACCCCGTCCGGGTGCCTTTTTCTTTCTGGTTCCGGGTCTTTCTGCCGGGTCCGGTCGCCTATTCGGCGGCAGCCTTCGGTGGTTCGTTGTCCGACCCTGCGTCCGGCTTGGGTTTGCGCGGTCCGCGCGGACGGCGGCTTGCCGTCCGTTCGCCCGGCTCGGCGGTGGCCGCGTCGGTGGTGGTGGTGGTGGCGTCGGCGGTGGCGGCCGGCTTGGAAGCGGGGCGGGACCGGGGCGCGGATTCGGGGGTCTCGATCAGGCCGCTGTCGTCGGACAGGTCAAGATCGATCACATCGGCCACGGCGGGTTGTTCGGTGGTTCCGGGGTCGCGTTCGTCGCGAAACTCGCGCTGGAACTCCGGTCGGCGGTCACCGCGATCTTGACGCTCCTGACGCTCGCCGCGGTCACGGTTGTCACGGTTGTCGCTCCGGTCACGGTTGTCGCCATAGCGGTCGCCACGCGGCTGGCCCCCATTCTGGCCCCCGTTCTGGCCGCCGTTCTGCCCGCCGTTCTGCCCGCCGTTCTGCCCCCCGTTCGGGCCGGCATTCTGGCCAACATTCTGGCCAACATTCTGGCTCCCCTGGCCGCCGCTTTGCTGGAACTGCTGCTGGCGCGCTTCCTGTTCGGCGGCCATCTCGCGGGTCGCCTCGGCCAGCATCCTTGTGTAATGCTCGGCGTGCTGCAGGAAGTTCTCGGCCGCCACACGGTCGTTCGACAGCTGAGCGTCGCGCGCAAGCTGTTGATACTTCTCGATGATCTGCTGCGGCGTGCCCCGCACCTTGCCTTCGGGGCCCGAAGACTCGAATACGCGGTTGATGATGTTGCCGAGGGTGCGCGGGCGGTTCTGGCTGGAACGCGAGCGTTTCTTGGAAGAGCGCATCTGGTCCTTTGATGGCTTTGGCCCGCAACCGCCGCCCGTCGTGGGCAGCTTCAACGAAGTCAGCGAGGCCGGTATGGCGCAAAGGGCAGGTGCAATCCCGCGCTAAGCTGCCTTCAATAATCACAGCCCGGCGCGTGTGACAAGCCCTATTTGCGGGGGCTTGCGGGATTGCGCGGGTCTCAGTCGGCGCCGCAGCAGCCGGGATCGCCGGGCCGCAGCGCTGCGACCACCCGGTCGCGGCCGTCAAGGTCCGGCAGGACGCGGATCGCCTCAAGCCCGGCGGCGTGAAGAAGGGCTGCCACCGCCGGTCCCTGGTCCGGCCCGATCTCGACCAGAAGCCTGCCCCCGGGCATCAGCCGCGCCCCTGCCCCGCGCGCAATGGCGCGGTAGGCGTCCAGCCCGTCTCCGCCCGGCGTCAGCGCAAGATGCGGCTCCCAGTCGCGCACCTCGGGGGCAAGACCTTCCATCTCGCCGGCTGCGATGTAGGGCGGGTTCGACACGATCAGATCGAAGCTGCCGGTGACCGCCCCGAACCAGTCCGACCGCCGGAACCGCGCCCGGCCCTCAAGCCCCAAAGCTTCCGCATTCGCGCGCGCAACCGCCAGCGCCGCCTCGGACAGATCCACACCGACACCCTGCGCGGCCGGCATGGACTTCAGGCAGGACAACAGGATGCAGCCGGTCCCGGTGCCAAGATCCAGCAGCTTGAGGAACGGTCGCGCCAGCGCCTCGGCCACCAGCGTTTCCGTCTCGGGCCGGGGATCCAGCGTATCGCGGGTCACCTGGAACCACTGGCCCCAGAACAGCCGCCGCCCGGTGATCTGCGCCACCGGCTGGCGCGCGGCGCGCGCGGTGACGGCCGCGTCGAAGGCCGCCTGCTGCGGCACGCTCACCTGGTCCTGCAGATGCAGGGTCAGCCGGTCCGCCCCGACCCCGATCGCATGGGCCAGAAGCACGCGCGCATCGCGGCCTGCGCCTTCAACCCCGGCTGCCGCAAGCCGGGCCACGGCGGGGGGCAGCGCTTCGGCGACCTTCACCCTTCCATCTCCGCCAGCTTGTCGGCCTGATCCTGCGCGGTCAGCGCGTCGATGATCTCGGACAGATCGCCCGCCATGATCTGGCCAAGCGCGTAAAGCGTCAGGTTGATCCGGTGGTCGGTCATCCGGCCTTGCGGGAAGTTGTAGGTGCGGATCCGCTCGCTGCGGTCGCCCGAGCCGATCTGCGACTTGCGGTCTGCCGCGCGCTGCGAATGCAGCCGGTCGCGTTCCGCCTCGTAGAGCCGCGCGCGCAGCACCTGCATGGCGATTTCCTTGTTGCGATGCTGGGACTTTTCCGACGAGGTCACCACGATTCCGCTAGGGATATGGGTGATCCGCACGGCGCTGTCGGTGGTGTTGACGTGCTGCCCGCCCGCGCCGGAAGAGCGCATCGTGTCGATCCGGATGTCACTGGCGGGAATGTCGATGTCGACATCCTCGGCCTCGGGCAGCACGGCCACGGTCGCGGCACTGGTATGGATGCGGCCCTGCGCCTCGGTCTCGGGCACGCGCTGCACCCGGTGGACGCCGCTTTCATACTTCAGCCGGGCAAAGACCCCGTCGCCCGACACCAGCGCCACCAGCTCCTTCAGCCCGCCCAGGTCCGAGCTCTGCTCTTCCAGCACCTCCCAGCGCCAGCCCATGCGCTCGGCGTGGCGCTGGTACATCCGCGCCAGGTCGGCGGCGAAAAGACCTGCCTCGTCGCCCCCCGTCCCCGGCCGGATTTCCACGATGGCGGGCCGCGCGTCGGCCGCGTCCCTGGGCAGCAGCGCCAGGCGCAGCGCCTGTTCCATCTCGGGGATGCGGGCCTTCAGCCGGGGCATCTCCTCTTCGGCCAGCACGCGCATCTCGGGGTCGGACAGCATCGCCTCGGCCTCGGCAAGATCGTCCAGCGCCCGGCGGTAGGCCGCGATCTCGTCCACCACCGGCTTGAGGTCGGTGTATTCCTTGCTGATCCGGGCAATCTCGGACGGGGCGGCGCCTGCGTTCAGCTGCGCTTCGAGAAACTCGAAGCGTCGGGTGATCTGGGCAAGCTTGTCCATCGGAACCATGGCCGGTTCTGTGGCGCTTATCCCTTGGCCGGTCAAGAGGCGGCAACCGCCGGGGCGCTGCCTCCGGCCCCGGGATATCCGCGCACCGATGAAAGGCTAAAGCCGCGACAGCCAGTCCCGCAGCCGCGCCGCGTTGACACCTTGATCCCCCCAGCCAAAGCGGCTGCGCGCCTCGACGTACAGCCCGTCCGGTCGCACCTCGGCGGTCGTGTAGTCGGGAAAGCCCCAAAGCGCAGACCGCGTGACCCAGGTGATCCGCCCTGCCCCGACGTTTCCGGCAAGCCGGGTCGTGCGGGGGGTGGCCAGCGCCACCGCGTCCAGCCGGGCCAGAAGATCGGCCGCCGGCCCGGCATCGGGGCCAAGCCTCAGCGTGGCCCGGTTCAGCCCTGCCACCCGCACTTCGCCCGCCACTTCGCCCGCCACTTCGCCCGCCACGCCCCCAGTTGCCACGCCCCCAGTCGCCACGCCCCCGGCCGCCGGAGCGACATGCCAGCGCGCCGGGTCCGAAGGGGCCATGCGGACATAAAGCACAAAGGTCACAAGGGCGGCCAGCAGCCCGATCGCCAGATAGCCTGCCATGCGCCGTCCCCTCATCCCTTGCGACGTGTCCAGTGGTAGAGGCAGATCAGCTCATAGGCCACATGTGCCCCGGCGATCGCCGTGGCCCCCGTGGTGTCATAGGGCGGCGACACCTCCACGACATCCCCGCCGACCAGGTTGATCCCCGCCAGATCGCGCAGCATCGCCGCCACCTGCCAGCTGGCAAGCCCCCCCCAGACCGGCGTGCCCGTGCCGGGCGCAAAGGCCGGGTCCAAGGCGTCGATGTCGAAGGTCAGGTAGGTCGGCCGGTCGCCGACGATCCCCTTCACCGTCTCCACCACCCGGGCGACCCCCCACTCATGCGCCTCGCGCGCGGTGATGACGTTGACGCCCAGATAATCCTCGGTCGTGGTCCGGATGCCGATCTGAACGCTGGTTTTCGGATCGGCATAGCCCGCCTTCACCGCCTTGTAGAACATCGTCCCGTGGTCGATCCGCGCCGGGTTGTCGTCTGGCCAAAGGTCGGAATGCGCGTCGAAATGGATGAGGGAGATCGGCCCGAACTTTTCCGCATAGGCCTTCAGGATCGGATAGGTGATGAAGTGATCGCCCCCCAGCACCAGCGACCCCGCCCCCGCCTGCAGGATGCCCCGGACATGCGCGGTCAGCGTCTCGGGGAACTCCGCCACGTTGGCATAGTCGAAAGCCACGTCGCCATAGTCGATGACCGAAAGCTCTTCCAGCGGGTCCGTCCCCCAGCCGGGCGGCGGGTCATAGGGCATCAGCGCCGACGCCTCGCGGATCGCGCGAGGTCCGAAGCGCGTGCCCGCCCGGTGGCTGACCGCCTGGTCGAAGGGCACCCCGGTGATCGCAAGATCCACCCCGGTCAGGTCCTTCGTGTAGGTCCGGCGCAGAAAGCTTGTTGCGCCACCAAAGGCATTTTCAAAGGCATAGCCGCGCAGCCCCGTGCGGGTGAACGCAGTGTCGACATCATGCTTGGCATCTTCCAGGGCCATCTTGGCCTCCTCCCAGATATGCGCCGTCGTTCAGCGGAGACGGCGCTCATCCGTCAAGAATGGGCGTAGGGCCGCAGGTGCTGCCACCCGCGCGCCAAAGTCAACCCAGGGCAAAACCTTCGCGCACCAGCTCATCCGTCACCTGCCGGATCGCCCGTTCCAGCGTCTCGGCCACGAAATCGACCTGAGCCTCGGTGATCACCAGCGGCGGCGACATCACGTTCAGATGCCCGATGGGGCGCACCATCAGCCCCATCGCCTCTGCCGCGTTCGAGATGCGCTTCGACTCGTTCGCCGCATCAGGCAGCAGCGCCTTTGTCGCCTTGTCGGCCACGCTTTCCACGCACATCATCAGCTTGCGTCCCCGCACCTGCCCGATCAGCGGCAGCGCCTCCAGCTCCCCCAGCCGCGCCTCGAAATAGGCCCCGACCCGCGCCGCGTTGCCCAGAAGATCCTCGCGCTCGATGATCTCGATGTTCTTCAACCCCGCCGCCGCCGCCACCGGGTGGCCGGCATAGGTCAGCCCGCTGGTGAACCACCGCGCACCCCCCTCGGCCATCGCTTGCCAGATACGGTCGGAAAAGATCACCGCCCCCATGGGAACATAGCCCGAGGTCAACCCCTTCGCGGTGCAGATGATGTCCGGCTGCACCCCGAACGCGTCCCACGACGCGAACCAGTGCCCCAGCCGCCCGAAAGCCGTCACCACCTCATCGGCGACAAACAGGATGTCGTGCCGCTGGCACACCTCCCACATCCGCCGCAAGTATCCCTCCGGCGGCACGATCACCCCGCCCGACGCCTGGATCGGTTCGGCGAAGAACCCGCCGATCCGGTCCGCGCCGACCCGCGCGATCAGCGCCTCGAACTCGGCCACCAGCGCGTCGCAGAACTCCGCTTCGGTCATGCCTTCGGGGCGACGATAGGGGTTCGGCACCGACAGGTGCCAGATGCCGTCCTCCTTGTAGCGGAATTCGTCCACCCGGTCGCCCGGTCGCTTGCCGATGCTTTGCGACAGGTATGTCGAGCCGTGATACGAGTGATCCCGCGCGACGATGCCCTGTTTCCCGGGCCGCCCTACGCTGTGCTGGTAATACCCCACCATCCGCGCCGCCGTATCCACCGCCGTTGACCCGCCGGTGGTGAAATGCACCCGGTTCAAGTCGCCGGGGGCCAGCGCCGCAAGCTTTGCCGCCAGCCGCGCCGAGGGATCGTTGGTCATGTCGACGAAAGTGTTCGAGAACGCCAGCCGCTCCGCCTGATCCGCAATCGCCTGCGCCATCTCTTTCCGGCCAAGCCCGATGTTGGTGCACCAAAGCCCGCCCACCGCGTCCAGATAGCGCCGCCCCCCGGCGTCCCAGATGTGGCAGCCCTCGCCCCGCGTGATCACCAGCGCGCCCTCGCGCTCAAAGGGGCCGAAGTTGGTCCAGGGGTGCAAGCTGTGCGCCCGGTCCATCTCCCAGATCTCGTCGGGCGAGGGGGAATTCGGCTTGACGGCGGCGGTCATCGGGGCGCTCCGGGCAATTGACTGTCCGGTCAGCGTAGCAGTTTGATCAAATTCCCGCCAGCCCTGCCCGCGAACCAAAGGTTGGGGTCTGGCCAGATGTGGTGTCCAATGGTTGATCCGGAAACAACATAGCCGCCCCCCGCCACAGAAGCGATTCGCCTCCGACAGCCTTTCTGCAAGACTATCCCCGCCAGAGGCACCCGAGCCCGTCGCGCGCGGCGGATCATACACGGCGGGCCAAACACGGCGGGCCAGACACGGCGGGCCAGGCACGGCGGGCCAGGCCGAAAATGGCTTGCAGGAAATGGTCAGCTGCTTGAAGTCCGACGCCAGTCTCTGCAGGCTGCCCTGACCGGTGTGCCGCCCCAGCCTTTGCCGTCCAGCCCGATCCGTGCCAAAGGGTGCCTGCCATGATCCTGAAACCTGCCTTCGCCTATTTCGCCCTGGTCTTTGCGGCGGCCTTCGCCCTTGGCGCGCTGCGCGTGACGCTGGTTGCGCCCGCGATCGGGGCACTTGCCGCCGTCGCCCTGGAAGTGCCGCTTGTCCTTGGCCTGTCCTGGATCGTTGCAAGCCGGGTGCTGCACCGCTGGCCCATGGCTTTGGCACAGGGCGCGGCAATGGGCGCGGCAATGGGCGCCGCAATGGGCGCGCTTGCCTTTGCTTTCCTGATGCTGGCCGAGTTTGCCCTCGCCTTCATCCTCTCCGGCCAGACCCCGCTCGCCTATGCGGCCACCTTCGCCGAAGCCCCCGGCGCGCTTGGCCTTGCCGGCCAGATCGGCTTTGCCCTGATCCCCGCGCTGCGCGCCTATGCCAAGGGCTGAGCCCGCTCCACCAGCCGGGCAAAGAAGCTGGCGCCGACGGGCGACGCGTCATCGTTGAAGTCGAAGGCCGGATGATGCAGCCCCGCCCCCGGTCCGGTGCCCAGGAAGAGATAGGCCCCCGGCCGCGCCTCCAGCATGTAGCTGAAATCCTCCGACCCCATCTCGCGGTTCGACCGTGCGTCCACCGCCTCCGGCCCCACCACTTCGCGCGCCACTTCGGCGGCGAATTCCGTCTGGTCCTCGTGGTTGATCGTGGCCGGATAGCCCCAGTCATAGTCCACCCGCGCCCGGACCCCATAGGCCAGCGCATGGCCTTCCACGATCTCGTGCACCCGCCTTTTCAACAGCGCGCGCACATCCGGCTTGAAGCAGCGGATCGTGGCGCAGAACATCGCCTCCTCGGGGATGATGTTGCTGGCCGTGCCGGTGTGGATCTGCGTGACCGAGATCACCGCCTCATCCAGTGCATAGACGTTGCGCGGGATGATCGTCTGGATCGCCCCCACCATCCCCACCACCGCGACCACCGGGTCCACCGTCTCATGCGGGGTGGCGCCATGCCCGCCCTTGCCGGTGATATGCACGAAGGCCGTGTCGACCGACGCCATGTACGGCCCCGGCGTGGTCTGGAACGTCCCGAACGGCACGTTCGGCGCGTTGTGGATCCCGTAGACCTGCGCGATGCCGAAGCGGTCCATGATGCCCTCCTGCACCATGATCTGCCCGCCGCCGCCGTCCTCTTCCGCCGGCTGGAAGATCAGCGCCACGGTCCCGGCGAAATTCCGCGTCTCCGCCAGATACTTCGCCGCCCCCAGAAGCATCGTCACATGCCCGTCATGCCCGCAGGCATGCATGCGGCCCTTGATCGTGCTGGCATGGGCCGCTCCGGTCTTCTCGTCGATCGGCAGCGCGTCCATGTCGGCGCGCAGCCCGATTACCGGCCCCGCCTTCTGCCCCTTGATCAGCGCCACGATCCCGGTTGTCGCGATCCCCTCGTGGATCTCGTCCACCCCGATCTCGCGCAGCCGCGCCGCGATCCAGGCCGCCGTCGCGTGGCATTCCAGCGCCAGTTCCGGATGCCTGTGCAGATGATGCCGCCACCCCTTCATTTCTTCGGCGTATGCGGCGATACGGTTCAGGACGGGCATGAAAGTCTCCTTCAGCTGCCCTTTGATCAAATCGCAAAACCCCGGTGGCCGCAATGACCGATCCCCGCCTTGACCAGCTTCCGCCCGCCGGACTCGACCGCCTTCTCGCCATCATGGTCGCCCTGCGCGACCCCGCCACCGGCTGCCCCTGGGACATCGAGCAGACCTTCGCCAGCATCGCCCCCTACACGCTGGAGGAAGCGCATGAGGTCGCCGACGCCATCGACCGGCAGGCCTGGGGCGACCTGAAGGGGGAACTTGGCGATCTTCTCTTCCAGACCGTCTACCATGCCCAGATGGCCGCCGAGGCCGGGCATTTCAGCTTCATCGACGTCGTGGCTGCGATCAGTGACAAGATGATCGCCCGCCATCCGCATGTCTTCGGCACCGACAGCCGCGACAAGACGGCCGAGCAGCAAACCCGCGACTGGGAGGCGCAGAAGGCCGCCGAACGCGAAGCCTCGACGGCAAAGGCCCGCACCCTCGACGGCATCGCCGCCGCCCTGCCCGCCCTCACCCGCGCGCTGAAGCTGCAGAATCGCGCCGCCCGCGTCGGCTTCGACTGGCCCTCGACCGGCGAAGTCCTCGACAAGCTCGTCGAAGAAGCCCGCGAGGTGGTCGAGGCGCGCGCAACCCTCTCCCACGTCGAACTCGCCGAAGAGATCGGCGACCTTCTGTTCGTCATGGCCAACCTCGCTCGCCATCTGAAGGTCGACCCCGAAGCCGCGCTGCGCGCTGCCAACGCGAAATTCACCCGCCGCTTCGCCCGGATCGAGGATTGGCTGGCCGAGGCCGGAAAGACCCCGGCGCAAAGCGACCTCGCCGAGATGGACGCGCTGTGGACCCGCGCCAAGCTTGAAGAAAAGCCCCCCGGCCCCTGACCCTCGGGCTTGCATCCTTGCCCAGGCATCCCCGCCCTGGACTGCGACGCCTGCCCCAGGCCGGACCCTGGGTCTTGACGCGCGACGCCACTTCCAGGCGTCCTCTCCCACCCGGCAAAGAGGGCCAGGGTAAGGTGCCGTCGCGATAGATTGGCGACAAAAACACTCAGGCTCTTGACGTCGCGCACCGCTCCTGTCTAAACCTGCCGCATAAACCTGACAAAAGGAGTCAGCCAATGCTGCGCCTCACCACCCTCGCCCTGCTTGCCTGTTCGACCCCGGCCCTCGCCCAGGAAATCAACGTCTATTCCCACCGCCAGCCCGAGCTGATCGCGCCCCTCGCCGATGCCTTCACCGCCGAAACCGGCATCGCGGTGAATATCGCTTTTGTCGACAAGGGCATGGCCGAACGGCTGGTGGCCGAAGGCGACCGCTCGCCCGCCGATCTGGTCCTGACCGTGGACATCGCCCGCCTGCTGCAGATCGTCGAGGCCGACGTGCTCCAGCCCGTCCAGTCCGACACGCTGGAAGCCAATATCCCCGAAGCGCTGCGCGATCCGAACGACCTGTGGTTCGGCCTCACCTCCCGCGCCCGCATCGTCTATGCCTCGAAGGACCGCGTCGCCCCGGGCGAGGTCACGACCTACGAAGACCTCGCCTCGGACAAATGGAAAGGCCGCCTCTGCACCCGGTCGGGCCTGCATGACTACAACGTCGCCCTGCTGGGTGCGGTGATCGTTCACCACGGCGAAGCGGCCGCCACGCAATGGGCCGAAGGCCTGAAGGCCAACCTCGCCCGCAAACCCGATGGCGGCGACCGCGATCAGGTCAAGGCCATCGCTGCCGGCGAATGCGACATCGCGCTGGGCAACACCTATTACATGGGCCAGATGCTGGCCGACCCCGAGCAGGTTCCCGCGGCCGAAGCGGTCACCATCGTCTTCCCGACCTTTGAAGGCGGCGGCACCCATCTCAACATCTCGGGCGTGGCAATGACCAAATCCGCGCCGAACCGGGAAAACGCGCTGAAATTCATGGAATGGCTGTCCTCCGACGCCGCCCAGAAGATCTATGCCGAGACCAACCACGAGTTTCCGGTCAAGGCGGGCGTCCCCCGGTCCGATCTGGTCGCCTCTTGGGGCGACTTCACCCCGGATGCCACCCCCCTCGCCGAAATCGCCGCAGCCCGGGCGGCGGCACTGAAGATCATGGAGACGGTGAACTTCGACGGCTGATCCCCGGCCGTCTCGCCAAGGGACACCGCGCCCTCCCGACACCGGGAGGGCGTCTGCATATCCCGGCCGCCACAAGGATCAGGTGCCTTTGCCCGGAAATCTGTCATATGTCGTGCATATCCCGACGCGATGACGAATCGGACCACGCCTGATGATCGAACTCCCGGCCTATCTTCAAAGCTTCCTTGCCAACATCCGGCGCGACGTTCTGGCGCCGTTCGATCCGGACAACCGCATCTTCGCGCTCTATCTGCTGACCTCGGCCCTCCTTGCCTATTTCGTCTATCGCAGGCTGCGTCGGTCCCGTTCGGATGAGGCAGGATCCTTCCTGTCCTTCCTCTTTCCCAAGCGCGTCTGGAGCCACCCCTCCGCCTGGCTCGACGTTCGGTACTTCTTCTTTCACCAGTTGACCGGACATTTCCTTGCCACCTCGACGGGCGTGTTTGCGACCGCCGGGGTGCTGATGCTGCTGACCGGGTTCGATGCCGTGCCCGATGCGGCGGATGCCATTGTCCTGACCGGCTGGGCAGGCCTTGGCGCGTCGATGGCCTTCATGGTCGTGACGATCCTCGTGGCGGATTTCACCGGCTTCTATGTCCATTACCTTCAGCACAAGATCCCCCTGCTGTGGCAGTTCCACAAGGTCCACCACAGCGCCGAGGTCATGCACCCCATCTCGAACTTCCGCGAACACCCGATCGACAATCTGGCCTACGCGCTGACGATCGGGGCGACCTTCGGCCTTGTCCTTGCCCTTGCGGCGCACTTGGTCGGCTACATGCCCGACACGCTGTCGCTGCTGGGCGTTCCGATCGTGATGTTCCTGTTCAATGTCACCGGCTACAATCTGCGCCACTCGCATGTGTGGCTGCGCTGGCCGGGACGCTGGTCGATGGTCTTCCCGTCACCTGCGCACCATCAGGTGCATCACAGTTGCCACCCGGACCATCTGGACAAGAACTTCGCCTTCATCTTTCCGTTCTGGGACGTGCTTTTCGGCTCATACGTGATGCCGGAGGACAACCGCGACATAAAGTTCGGCGTGACCGAAAAGGATCGCGGACACGAGCTGAACTCCTGCCTTCGGCTTTACGCCCTGCCCTTCCGCGATGCCTGGCACCTGCTGACCGGCAAGCAACGCCTGCCCGCAGAGGCCGCTCCCCCGCAACCGGCCCAGCACTCCGCCCAGCACTCTGCCCCGGATTTCTCCCCGCAATCCACCGCGCCACCGCCGGGCAACGCGACCCCGGGCTGATCCCCGCACCACCCTCGGGCGCCGCCGCCCATACCGGCCCGCAGCGTCACGCCCCAAGGCCCCGTCACCCCATGAATTCCACCGACAGCACCGTCGGCAGATGCCGGGCGATCTCGTCCCAGCTTTCGCCCTCATCCCCTGACAGGAACACCGACCCCGAGTTCGTCCCGAACGCCACGCCCTCGCCCGAGGCCGCCATCGCCTGGCGCAGCACCGTGAAGAAGCAGTCCTTCTCGGGCAGGCCCCGGCCCTTGCCCGCCCAGGTCTCGCCCCCGTCCGTGGTCTTCCAGACCAGCGCCCGCCCGTCCACCGGATAGCGGCCCGAGGAATCCCCGTTCAGCGGGAACACCCAGAACATCCCCGGCTTGGACGGATGCGCCGCGACCGGAAACCCGAAGGTCGAGGGCAGGCCCTCCGTCACTTCCTCCCAGACCTCGCCTCCGTTGCGGCTGCGATAGACGCCCTGGTGGTTCTGCATGTAGATCAGTCCCTCCGCAGCCCCGAAGGCCAGGTTGTGCACGCAGCTGAAGATCTCGTCCTCCTGCCGGAACTCCACCCCGTCGCCCCAGTCGCGCGCCAGGGCCCCCGCCGGTCCCGGCCGGTTCCCCCGCCGGTTCCGCATCTGCCAGCTTGCGCCCCCGGTCCGGCTTTCGAACACCCCCGCCGCCGAGATGCCCACCCACAGTCCCCCCTTCTGATCGGCAAGGATCGTGTGCAGCGTCAGCCCCGCCGCCCCCGGCTGCCAGCCTTCGGCGCCGGGCTGGTCGGTCAGCGCGTCCAGCCGCTGCCAGCCCACCCCCCCGTCCCGGCTTTCATAAAGATAGGCCGGCTTCGACCCCGCCAATACCCGCCCCCCATGGATTCCCCCATGGATTCCCCTGTCGATGCAGACCGACCAAAGCTGCTCGGCCCCCTCGAACGGCCCCTTCGACACCGACCACGCCCCGGCCTCGCGCCGCCAGACCCCCGCCCCGTGCCAGCCGCTGCCCCCCGCGGCAAACACCCGCCCCGTCGCGGCCTCGCCCACGGCATGGTTGATCGGCCAGCCGTCGCAGTAGGGCCCGGCCACCCGACCGCCCTCCAGAATGAACAGCCCCTTCGTCGTCCCGACCAGTATCTCTGCCATCGCTCAAGCCCCCCCGCGCCGGGCCATCCTGCCACATCCGGCCCTCTGGACAAATCCCCCCGCCTCGCCTTTCCTGACCGGAACCGGAAGGACCGCCGCAAGGACCGCACATGCCCCCGCGCAAGATCATCATCGACACCGATCCCGGCCAGGACGATGCCGTCGCCATCCTCCTCGCCCTCGCCTCGCCCGAGCTTGAGGTCCTCGCCCTGACCACCGTCGCCGGCAACGTCCCCCTGGCCCTCACCACACGGAACGCCCGCCAGATCGTCGAGCTTGCGGGCAGGTCCACGCCCATCCACGCCGGCTGCGACCGCCCGATGACCCGCGCCCTCGTCACCGCCGAACATGTGCACGGCAAGTCCGGCCTTGACGGGATCGCGCTGCCGGACCCCACCCACCCCGTCAGCCCGGTCCACGCCGTCGACGCGATCATCGACACCCTGCGCGCGCATCCCCCCGGCACCGTCACCCTGTGCCCCCTCGGCCCCCTGACGAACATCGCCACCGCCTTCCGGCGCGCCCCCGACATCGTGGCCCGCGTGGCCGGGATCGTCCTGATGGGCGGTGCCTATTTCGAGGTCGGCAACGTCACCCCCGCCGCCGAGTTCAACATCTACGTCGACCCTGAAGCCGCTGACATCGTGTTCAAATCCGGCGTGCCGCTGGTGGTCATGCCCCTTGACGTCACCCACCAGGCCCTGACCTCCCGTCCTTGGGTCGAGGAGATGCGCGCCAAAGGCACCCCCGTGGCCCGCGCCATCGCCGCCTGGACCGACTTCTTCGAACGCTTCGACAGCGCCAAATACGGCACCGACGGCGCCCCCCTGCATGACCCCTGCGTGATCGCCTACCTCTTGGAGCCGTCGCTCTTCACCGGCCGCCACATCAACGTGGAGATCGAGACGAAGGGCGAGCTGACCTTAGGCATGACGGTGGCCGACTGGTGGCGCGTGACGGGTCGGAAACCCAACGCGGTGTTCATGGGCGGGGTGGACCGGGAGGGGTTCTACCGGCTGTTGACGGAAAGGGTGGGGAGGATGTGAGGGGGGCGTATGAAAAGGAACCTTTAGCGTTTAAACGTGCCCAACGTCGCAGCGTTCTCTAGATCGGTCTTATAGTGGCGCATCAGGTCAAGGATGCTATCAATTAACTTGCCGAAATCTTCTCCTCCAACCTCAAGATACTCGCCATGTGCAATCTTGTTTCGGCGCTCAACCAGGCTTGAATCTATTAGGTTAAACTTCGTCTCATAGGGCGAGATATCAATATCAATTGAAGTTGCAATGTTTGCAAAAACCGTCGAAGTAAGATTAGAGTCCGTCCTAATTGCGCTAGCGATTTGAAGTTTGGCTTCTGATTCGAGCTCATTGAGAATGAAGTCAAGCGCAGCTATATTAGTATCAGACTTTCTTGATACAACAAGAGTGCCAAGCTTTCCTTTCAATCCAAATACGGAAAAGCAAGTCTTAAGTTCGCTATACTTCAAGCCCCGACTTTCCACATAACTAAGGTAGCACTCAGAAGACTTCTTAATGAATCCTTCCCAGTGAGCGTAGAGCAAAGCAACTCCCGCTCGTATATGGGGCTTTCTCTGAGGTCCGTTGGACTTGGAGCCGACCCGAAACGTTCCAATCTCCTTGATGCGCCACGACATTTCACTGTCCAAAGCATCCTGTAACTGTCCGAGTGTTCGCACCACAACCATAAATGCAGCTCAGGGCTTCAGTAGCGGTTCTGCTATCGGTAGCAGCTTTGCAAGCCGGGTCGTTCCACGAACGCCAGCGCCAGAGTTTTGAGAATAGCTCTCATCCTTATTAAGGTTCTGAGCAACACCAATCAAAAAGTTTCTTCTGTCCTGAGCGTCCATTGCGGAAAGTGCGGCGAGATTCTTGGACACTCCAGTTGCCATGACCTCGAACAGCGACATAAGAAACTTTCCAGCGAAATTCGTGCCATTCCACCTTTGGAAGGCTGATTCACCCAATGCCTCATCGAGATAGTCGAAAGTATTCGCAAAAATTTCGCCTTCGCCAACCATGTCCATTCCAGGATCTGTTGCAAGTTTGAATAGTGCGTCATCCAAGTACTCATGCACGTCCATTCCACTCCGGTATGGCACCAGCCGAAATGCAAAGAACCTCAATGCAAGCTCTAAGCCCATTTGGGAATCAAGCGCGGTTTCAGTTTGCTTCGTAGTGCGAGCAAAAGATGGACGACTGGCTTGAACTACTAGCCAGTCATAGAAGGATCGATTAAGTGAAACAGCAATACTATTCCTTACCTCTTGTTCCGTGAGGCCTGCTCCGCCTGTATTTAATCTCTGAAAAAGTTCATACTTCGCAGTCGCTGCGCTATCAGACTTAAGTATTTCGACCCGTATCCGCGCGCGCTTTATCTCTAGCTGCAGACTAGAACCTAACGCATCCATAGCACCCTCGGCTGATGGAAGCCATCGCTTCCCATCTAAGCTAGGAAGAAAGCGTGTTCCATTGAGAACTAGTGGGCCAAGTTCAGCGGCTCGCTCACCTTGCAGGTCGCCGGTCAGCTGCAAGATTGTTGAAACTCTTTGGAGGCCATCAATCAGTTCCCAAACACCCCTCTCATCTTGAAAGACGAAAATCGGAGGCACGGGTATTCCAAGAATGATCGATTCGATGAAGCGGGTTTTTCGCTGGTCATCCCACCGAAAAAGCCGCTGAAAGACCGGGTCAATGATTAGCTCCTTGTTCCGATATAAATTTATTATCTCTCCGAGCGACATCTCGTAGCCATCGGTCACGACCTTCTGACGTGCAATTTGAATTTCTTCTTGAAGGGCCATTTTCACTCACCTTGCTATATCATTAGGCAGTGTAGCGTGGACGATCACTCTTCACGAGTGCAAAGCTAGATGGAGTTGTGATTTTTCGTCTTGCTGGGCGTACGGTCTGCGATCCGTAGGGTGCGTTATTTCACGCACCACCCACCGCCCCCACCACCTCCACCGGCAGCCACAAGACCCTCCCACCCTCCAGAAACTCCAGCCACTCTGCCTGCTCTATATACCACGCGCTTGCACACTCGTCCTTCGCCTGGACCAGCACCGCCGCGATGCCGATGCTGGTCGATGCCCCAGCATCGTAGGGTGTGCTACAGCGCACCGTCGCCGTCAGCCAAGCTGTGAACCTTGTCCGCGTTGCATTCCACGACCGGTGCGCTGTAGCACTGCCTACGGGGTCTTGATCTTCATCCCCAACCCCTTAACAAATCCCTAACGCCCACACCCTAACCTATTGATTCCAAACGCGCTGAAGTCTTGTCCACCGTGGACAGCCCCCCTCACCCCAGCGGCAGCACCACCGAGAACCGGCTCCCCTCGCCCGGCTCGCTTTCGATCCGCAGCCAGCCCCGGTGCCGGCTTACGATGTGCTTGACGATGGCAAGACCCAGCCCCGTCCCCCCCATCTCGCGGGACCGGTGCGAATCCACCCGGTAGAACCGCTCGGTCAGCCGGGGCAGGTGGACCGGGTCGATCCCCTCGCCCTGATCGGCCACCTCCACCCGCACCGCCGGGCCGCGCACCGTTTCTTCCGGGGTCAGGGTCACCCGCACCAGCTGGCCCCCCGGCCCGTATTTCAACGCGTTCTCGATCAGGTTGGTGAAGACCTGCACCAGCTGGTCGGCGTCCCCCGGCACCGTTGCCGGATCGCCGGTCAGCTCCACCCGGTCCCCCTCCCGCTCGGCCAGCCCGCTCAGCGACGAGATCACGCTGTCCAGAAGCGACCGCAGCTCCACCTCGCCCTTCGGGCGCACCCGTTCCTCCGCCTCCACCCGGGACAGCTGCAGCAGGTCGCGCACCAGGCGGTTCATCCGCCCCGCCTCATGCTCCATGATGCCCAGGAACATCTCGCGCGCCTTGGGGTCGTCCCGGGCGGCGTGTTTCAGCGTTTCGATGAACCCCATCAGCGCGGTCAGCGGGGTGCGCAGCTCGTGGCTGACGTTCGCCACGAAATCCCGCCGCATCGCCCCGGCCTTTTCCTCGTCGCTGACATCGCGGAAGACGCACAGCACGTCGCCGCCGCCCTGGCCCGAGACGGTGACCTGAAAGAC
Source organism: Rhodobacterales bacterium (assembly GCA_031409795.1). GTDB lineage: Bacteria > Pseudomonadota > Alphaproteobacteria > Rhodobacterales > Rhodobacteraceae > Tabrizicola. Next base: position 16,921 of record JANNXX010000060.1, on the reverse strand, counting down.
CTGCTCCTGCCCGTCGCGCAGCAGCGTCATCCGCGCCTCGTGGACACCCCCGCGCCGGGTTGCCTCGGCGATCGCGGACAGGACGGCCGGCGTACGCACCGCCATCGCTGGATTGCGCCCGACAACCCCCTCGCCGAACAGCGCGATGGCCCGGTCGTTGCAACTCGCGACCTCGGCGGCACCTTGCACCAGCATCGCAGGCATCGGCAGGCCTGCCAGCACAGCGGAAAAGGGGTTGTCAGCCATTTGGCAAGCCTTTCGCAGGATCGGTGAAGCGACATCTTGTCAGCGGGTGAAACAGGACTAATGTAGCGAGGTTGGTAAGAGTTGCGCTCCCGGCCGTTGCCTGGAAAACGGGTCGCAGCTGAACTTGCCAGACAGGTAGACAGACTTTGCGACTTCCCTCATTGAAGGAGGTGCGGTCAGGTCCGTGTCCGATACGTTGCGCTGCCTTGCGATCGGTATCCCCGACGCCGTGTTCCCCGATGGCCTTGCCAGCAACGGGAACGCCGTGTCGATCGGGCTTGACCAGTTGGGCGGGCTGATGCCCCTCCCGGCAACGGTCGAGCTGGTGGTGGTTCCGCTGTTCTGCGCGCAGTTCGACGCGCTTGAGATCATCGAGACCCTGGGCGCCGCCGGATACCGGGGCCTGCTTCGGGTGATGACGCCAAGGCTGCCGAACCGGCAGATCGTGCTGCGGGAATTGCGGTCGCATGCGGTGCGCCAGGGGATCAGCCTCGAAATGATGGAACAGGGCTGAGCCCGGTCGCGAAACGGCGGGCAGCGGCGCGATAGTTTGCCGCCGACTGCAAGAGGCGCGCCTGCCCGGCCTCGTCCAGCCTGCGGATCACCCGGCCAGGGGCGCCCATCACCAGGGAGCCGTCGGGAATGTCCTTGCCTTCAGTGATCAGCGCGCCGGCACCGATCAGGCAGCCCCGTCCGATCCGCGCGCCGTTCAGGATCGTGGCCCCCATGCCGATCAACGACCCCTCGCCGATCGTGCAGCCATGCAGGATCGCCTTGTGGCCAATGGTGCAATGCGCGCCGATCACCAGGGGAAAGCCCATGTCGGTGTGCAGCACGCAAGCCTCCTGCACGTTCGAACCCGCACCGACCCGGATCGCCTCGTTGTCCCCGCGCAGGGTGGCACCGAACCAGACCGAGGCTTCGCGCTCCAGCACGACCTGGCCGATCAGATTGGCATCCGGGGCCACCCAGGCCAAGGGGTCCACCTGCGGGGCAATGCCGTCAAGCGCGTAGATCATCGGGCCTCGAACTCCTCGTTCAGGGTGCGGACGAAGGCGGAAAGCTGCGGCTGCCGTTCGCGCTGCAGCCGTTCCGCAGTCAGGATCGCCGTCAGCCGGTCAAAGGTCTGATCAAGGTCGTCGTTGACCAGCACATAGTCATATTCCGCCCAATGGCTGATCTCGTCCCGGCTTTTGGCCATCCGGCCCGCGATCACCGCATCGCTGTCCTGCCCGCGCTGGCGCAGGCGGCGGTCCAGCTCGGCGATTGACGGCGGCAGGATGAAGATCGACACCACGTCGCCCCGCATGGCTTGCGCGATCTGCTGGCCGCCCTGCCAGTCGATGTCAAAGACCGTATCGGTGCCCGCCTCCATCGCCGCAAGAACCGGGCCTCGGGGGGAGCCGTAAAGGTTCCCGAACACTTCGGCATGTTCCAGCATCTCGCCGGATTTAACCATCTCTTCAAAAGCTTCGCGGCTGCGGAAGTAGTATTCCCGCCCCTCGGCCTCGCCTGGGCGCGGCGGGCGGGTGGTGGCCGACACGGAAAAGCGCATGTCCTTGTCCCAGGCCATCAGCATCCGGGAAAGCGTGGATTTTCCCGCGCCCGACGGTGAGGAAAGGATCAGAAGAAGCCCGCGCCGGATCATCGCCTATTCCACATTCTGCACCTGCTCGCGCATCTGATCGATCACGGTTTTCAGGTCAAGCCCGATGCGGGTCAGGGCCAGCGACTGCGCCTTGGAGCAAAGCGTGTTCGCCTCGCGCATGAATTCCTGCATCAGGAAATCCAGCTTGCGTCCCGACGGGCCTGCGTCGGCCACCAGCGCGCGGGCGGCTGCGACATGGGCCGTCAGGCGGTCCAGTTCCTCGGCCACATCGGTCTTGACCGCAAGGAGGGCGAGTTCCTGGGCAAGGCGGGTCTCGTCGACGGCATCGGTGGCGGCCAGAACGCGGGCCAGGCTGTCGCGCAGCGTGCCGGCCTGGGTCGCGGTCCGGGTGGCGGCCTCGCGCTGCGCATCGAGGGTCAGGGCGGCGATCCGGTCAAGCTGCGCGTTCAGCACGGCGGCAAGGGCCGCACCTTCCGCCGCGCGCATCACGGCGAAGTCGGCCAGAAGCGCGGGCAGGTCGGCAAGAAGGGCTGCGCGCAAGGATGCGGTGTCCTGATCCTGCTGGGTCTGGTCCAGCACGCCGCGCAGGGTCAGCACGTCTGCGGCGGTCGGCTGGCGCAGGGTCAGGCCCGCCGACATCGCGGCCTCTTCCACCTGCGCCAAGGCCTCAAGCGCCGCCAGCAACAGATGCGGGTTCAGCCGGAACGCCGCCTCCTCTCCGCCGCCATCTTGGGCGACCTTCAGCGTCAGGCTGACATTGCCCCGGACCACGGCCCTTTGCAGCTCGGCACGGGTCGCAAGCTCCAGTCCGTCGATCCAGTCCGGCACGCGCAGCCGCAGGTCCAGCCCCTTGCCGTTCACCGACCGCAAGTCCCACGCCCAGCCATAGCCCAGCCCCGCCCCCCGCCGCGCGGCGAAGCCTGTCATCGAGATCATGCGGTCCTTTCAGCCCCGGCGGGGCGGTGTTTACCATTTGATTAGATTTTCGGCCGAATCTTCGCGATCCGCGATACATTTCCTTCATGGCGCGCCGGGTGGCTGGCCCGCAAGGGGCGCGAGGGGGAGGCGATGATGACCTTGAACTTTCTTGACCGGTTCCGGCCCCGCGCGACCACCCCGCAGCCTTCGGCCTTTGCCGGTCCGGCGCAGGTGCGCGCCTATTGGGAAGGCCTGCGGCAGGGGGCGGCGCTGCCCCTGCGCGCTGCGCTTGATCCGCGCGGTCTGGGTGGTGTGCTGGACCGGGTTTTTCTGGCCGAACAGATCGGCAAGGGCCTTGCGCAGGTCAGGATTGCCGGGTCGACCCTGTCCGATTTCGCCGGAACCGACCTGCGCGGCCTGCCGCTGTCCTGCCTGTTCACGCCCGACGCGCGGCCGGTGCTGGCCGAGACGCTGGAGCAGGTCTTTGCCGGGCAGGCGCTGGCCGAGATCGACCTTGGCTCGGACCGGGCCAAGGCCGGGCAGCCCGTGGCGCGGATGTTGCTGCTGCCCTTGCAGGACGGGGGCGATTGCCGCCAGCTTCTGGGGGTGATCGGCCTGGACCAGGCGCTTGACGCCTGCAAGCTTCGGGTTCTGGCGCGGCGGACCGAACGGCTGGACCTGCCCGAGGTTGCCCGGAGCGCCAACCGCCCTGCCCCGCTGCCAGAGCAGGCCCTGCCGTCAACGGTGTGCCGGGGCCACCTTCGGCTGGTCCATTCCATCGCTTAGCAAAAAGGCGGCAGGGCTATCCCGCGGTCTTCCCCCCGATCAGAGCGCCACGCGCCGCGCGGCTTCGCGCTGCGAGGACAGCTCTTCCGCCACAAGGAAGGCCAGCTCCAGCGACTGGCTGGCGTTCAGGCGCGGATCGCAGGCCGTATGATAGCGGTCGGCAAGGCTTTCGTCCGACACCGCGCGCAAACCACCGGTGCATTCGGTCACGTCCTGGCCGGTCATCTCGAAATGCACGCCGCCGGGAACGGTTTCCTCGGCCTTGTGGATCGCGAAGAACTCGCGCACTTCGGACAGGACAGAATTGAACGGCCGGGTCTTGTAGCCGGACGAGGATTTGATCGTGTTGCCGTGCATCGGGTCGCAGGACCACAGCACTTTGGCGCCCTCGGCCTCGACCGTGCGGACCAGGCGCGGCAGGTGGTCGCCGACCTTGCCCGCCCCGAAACGCGCGATCAGGGTCAGGCGTCCGGGCTCGTTCTCCGGGTTCAGCTTGGCCATCAGCACCTTCAGATCCTCGGCCGTCGTCGTCGGGCCGCATTTCAGGCCGATGGGGTTCAGCACGCCGCGCGCGAATTCGACATGCGCACCGTCAGGCTGGCGGGTGCGGTCGCCGATCCAGATCATGTGGCCGGAACCCGCCACGTTCTGGCCGGTGATGCTGTCGACGCGGGCAAGCGCCTCTTCGTATTCCAGCAGCAGCGCTTCGTGGCTGGTGTAGAAATCCACCCGCGCCAGTTCATTCGCCGTGTCCGAGTTCACCCCGGCGGCGTTCATGAAATCCAGCGCGTCCGAGATGCGGTTGGCCATCTCGCGGTAGCGCTCAGCCTTGTCGCTCTCGGCAAAGCCCAGCGTCCAGGAATGCACCCGGTGGATGTCGGCAAAGCCACCGGTGCTGAAGGCGCGCAGCAGGTTCAGGCTGGCCGCCGCCTGGGTATAGGCCTGCAGCATGCGCGCCGGGTCCGGGGTGCGCGCCTCGGGCGTGGCATCGAAGCCGTTGATGATGTCGCCCCGGTAGGACGGATATTCGACGCCGCCGATCATCTCGGTCGGGGCAGAACGCGGCTTGGCGAACTGGCCCGCCATCCGGCCGACCTTGATCACCGGCACCTTGGCGGCATAGGTCAGCACGACCGCCATCTGCAGCATCACCCGGAAGGTGTCGCGGATGTTGTCGGCACTGAATTCGGCAAAGCTTTCGGCGCAGTCGCCGCCTTGCAGAAGGAAGGCCTTGCCCTCGGCGGCCAGGGCAAGCTCTTTCTTCAGGCGGCGCGCCTCGCCGGCGAAGACCAGCGGCGGATATTTCGACAGCTGCGCCTCGACCGCCGACAATGCCGCCTGATCGGGATAATCCGGCATCTGGATCCGCGGCTTCGCGCGCCACGCCGACTTGGTCCATCCCTTGGTCATCGTCTTACTCCGGGTCTCTGGCAGAACGGGCTGCGGTATACGCCGCCGTTTCCGCCTATGCAAAGGGAGATTGGGCGGAAACCGACCGGAACAGCCCTTGCGGAGGGGGCGAATTTGCGGTTCGGTGGCATGCAAACGACATGATCAGGTCGCAAGATGACGAATCCCCCGCGCAAAGCCACCGCCATCGCCAAGGTCGCCAACCCCAAGCGCTTTGTCTTCCTGCTGCTTGACCGCTTTACCATGCTGTCCTTTGCCGGTGCGATCGAACCCCTGCGCATTGCCAACCGCGTCTCGGGCCAGGATCTTTACGCCTGGGTGCTGGCCGGCGAGGGGGGCGACACCGCCACCTGCTCGAACGGGGCGGCGTTCAAGCTGGACCTCGGGCTGGACGAGATCGACCGCGAGGATGTGCTCTTGGTCTGCGGCGGCATCGACGTGCAGCGCGCAGCGACCAAGGGCGTGCTGAACTGGCTCCGGCGCGAGGCGCGGCGCGGAGCCACGATCGGCGGGCTGTGCACCGGGGCTTATGCGGTGGCCAAGGCGGGCCTTCTGGACGGCAGGAAGGCCACGATCCACTGGGAGAACCAGGATGGTTTCCTTGAGGAATTCGAACAGGTGAAGCTGACGAAATCTGTCTTCGTGATGGACGGCAACCGCTGGTCGACCGCCGGGGGCACCTCGTCCATCGACCTGATGCTGAAGGTCATCGCCGCCGACCATGGCGAGGATCTGGCCAATACGGTGGCCGACCAGCTGATCTATTCCGCCATTCGCACCGACCAGGACACCCAGCGCCTGTCGATCCCGACCCGCATCGGCGTGCGGCACCCCAAGCTCAGCCAGGTCATCCAGATGATGGAGGGGGCCATCGAAGACCCGATGTCGCCCGCCGACCTGGCCGAGGATGTCGGCATGTCGACCCGCCAGCTGGAACGCCTTTTCCGCCGCTACCTGAACCGCAGCCCCAAGCGCTATTACATGGAGCTGCGGCTGCAGAAGGCGCGCAACCTGCTGATGCAGACCGACATGAGCGTGATCAACGTGGCGCTGGCCTGCGGCTTTGCCAGCCCGTCGCATTTTTCCAAGTGCTACCGCAGCCACTACAACACCACCCCCTACCGCGAGCGTGGGACGCAAGGCATGCCGGGCGCGGTGCCGGTCCGGCTGTCGATCTGACCGAGAGTCGAGGTTTCAGCGAATTGGGTCTTCGCCAAAGCGGTTCGGTCCGGCGGTGCCCTTGGAGGTGAACCAGACGATCAGCATGATGAAGCCAATCAAAGGGATAAAAACGATCAGGAACCACCAGTCCGACCGATCCGTGTCCTGCAGGCGGCGCACCGTCACAGCGAGACTGGGCAGAAAGTGCATCAGGAACCATATGCCGCCGAGCGGACCGACGTTGTAGGTGGCCGAGAAACTACCCCCGCCAGAACTTACGACACCTGTCCCAAGGCCCAGACTGTATTCGATGATGCCGACCACTGTGCCGGTAATCACCATGTAAAGCGCCCACCACCAGTATTCGGACCGGCGGGCGCGCCCGCTGAACGTCACGTAGTTGCGGAAAACCCTCGATACGGCTTCAGTGAAATTCATTGCTTTTCCAAAGCAGTATGTTCTTGCTCGAAGCGTTCAACGTAACGATACCGCACCCGATATCAAGAGAACGAATGGCTTAAGGCGACCGAAGCGACCGTGCCATAGCTTGTCATCCCCCTGGCACCATCCGGTAGGCCGCCCCGTTCCCGACCGACAGGAACCAGATCGACCCGTCCGGCGCCTCGACCACGTCACGCACGCGCAGAGTTGCGTCTCCGGTCATGCGCTCTTCGGCATAGCCGGTCGGGGCCGGGCTGTCCGGGTCAAGCCGGCCAAGAAAATCGCTGTTGAGTGACCCGAACAGGAAATCACCCGTCCAGTCCGGGATCAGCGCACCCGAGTAGACCACAAGACCCGAAGGCGCGATGGAGGGATCCCAGTAGTGGACCGGCTGTTCCATTCCGGCCTTCGCTGTGCCTTCGCCGATCGACAGCCCGTTATAGTTGACGCCGTAAGTGATCACCGGCCAGCCGTAGTTGCGCCCCTCATCGGGCGCGTTCAACTCGTCGCCGCCCTGAGCGCCGTGTTCGGTGATCCAAAGCCGCCCCGCCAGATCCAGGGCCGCCCCTTGCGGGTTGCGGTGACCAAGGCTGTAGACGCCGGGCAAGGCCCCCGGCAGCAAGGTCGCAGCCTGGCCGTCGCGCGTCAGGTGGATGACCTTGCCTTCGCCGCGCATCGGATCCTGCGCCTCCAGCCCGTCCGGCCCGGTGCCACGATCGCCCACGGTCAGAAACAGGGTTCCGTCCGGCGCCTCGACCAGACGCGACCCGAAGTGCCGGCCGCCAGAGCTGCCTTCGGGGATCGCGAAGCGGGTCGCGAACCCGTCCAGCCGCGTGCCATCCGGCGAAAGCCGGCCAGTGCCCACCGCCGTCACCGGCCCCGCCGCGCGCGGTTCGGCAAAGGTCAGCCAGACCGCGCGGCTGGTGGCGAAATCGGCCGGGACCAGCACGTCCAGCAGGCCGCCCTGCCCGTCGACCTCGACCACCGGTAGGCCGCCGACCTTAACCCCGGCCGCCCCAGGGGCGGCGAACAGCTTAAGCACCCCGCCGCGTTCGGTGACCAGGAACGCCCCGTCCGGCAGAAAGTCGATGGCCCAGGGCTCGTCCAGCCCCTCGGCCACCGGATCCAGCCGCATCGGACCGGCCGACGTGTCGATCACCGACTGCGCCTGCAGCGGGCTGGCCGCCAGGATCGCAAGCATCCAGAAAACCGGGGTCGCGCGCATCAGGTGTTCCTTCCGGAAGTTCCTGCCGGAACATAGGCCGCCACGGCCCGGGGTCCATTGCCGCAAGGTCAGCCCGCCAGCCGCGTCAGAAGCATGACGCATCCCCCCGTCAAACCGCTTTTCTTTTCGAATTGCCCTCTCTAGGGTCTCTCGCAGGATTTCGATCCAATCAGGGAGAAAAGAATGAAAAAACTGCTTCTGGCGACCGTGGCCTCGATGGCTTTGACCGGTGCCGCCTCTGCCGAGGAAGTCAAGCTCGGCATCTTCATCGGCTTCACCGGGCCGATCGAATCGCTGACCGGCCACATGGCCGCAGCGGCTGAAGCCGCGATGAAGGAAGTGTCGGATTCCGGCAAGTTCATGGGTGGCTCGACCGTGGTCAGCGTGCGCGCCGACAGCACCTGCGCGGTTGACACCGCCGCCGGCACCGCCGCCGCCGAACGCCTGATCACGGCGGAAGGCATCAAGGGCATGGTCGGAGGCGACTGCTCGGGCATCACCGGGGCGGTGCTGCAGAACGTCGCCCGCCCGAACGGGATGGTGATGATCTCGCCTTCGGCGACCTCACCGGCACTGACCACCGCCGAAGACGACGGCCTGTTCTTCCGCACCTCCCCGTCGGATGCGCGCGAAGGCGAAGTCATGGCCGAAATCCTGGTGGAAAAGGGCATCAAGTCGATCGCCCTGACCTACACCAACAACGACTACGGCAAGGGTCTGGCGGAAGCCATCGCTTCGGCCTTCACCGCCAAGGGCGGGGTCATCACGATCAACGCGGCCCACGAAGACGGCAAGGCCGACTATTCGGCCGAAGTCGCGGCGCTGGCCTCGGCCGGGGGCGACCTGCTGGTGATCGCGGGCTATCTTGACCAGGGTGGCAAGGGCATCATCCAGGCCTCGCTTGACTCGGGCGCGTTCTCGACCTTCGGCCTTCCCGGCGGCATGGTGGGCGACAGCCTGCCCGCAGCCATCGGCCCGGCGCTGGACGGCTCCTGGGGTCAGGTCGCGGGTTCGGATTCCGCCGGTGCGGCGATCCTGGCCGAAATGGGCAAGGCGGCGGCGACCCCGTTCGACGCCACCTCGCCCTACTCGATGGAGTCCTATGACGCTGCAGCCCTGATCCTCTTGGCGATGCAGGCCGCCGGGTCCACCGACCCGAAGGTCTACAAGGACAAGATCCTGGAGATCGCCAACGGCCCGGCAGACGGGTCGGGCACCAAGATCCTGCCGGGTGAACTTGCCAAGGGTCTGGAGCTGATCACCGCCGGCACCGCCATCGACTATGACGGCGCCTCGGGCGTAGCCCTGATTGGTCCGGGCGAAAGCGCCGGCCGCTACCGCCAGTTCGAAGTCAAGGGCGGTGTGTTCGAAACCATCATGTTCCGCTAAGCGGAACGACCGGTTGACACAAAGGCACGGCCCGGGCATCCCCCGGGCCGCTGCACAGGTACCTGCCCGGCGGCAACGCAAAGAGGCGGGATCCCAGGGGGAAGACCATGATCGTAGTCGAGGACCTGCACCGGCATTTCGGCGGCTTCCGCGCCGTCGACGGCGCGTCGCTGACCATCAGAACCGGGTCGATCACCGGTCTGATCGGTCCGAATGGCGCGGGAAAGACCACGCTTTTCAACGTGATCGCCGGACGCCTGAAGCCGACCTCGGGCCGGGTGCTGATGGACGGCGAGGACATCACCGGACTGCCGCCACATGTGCTGTTCCACAAGGGTCTCTTGCGCACCTTCCAGATCGCGCATGAATTCGGGTCGATGTCCGTCCGGGAGAACCTGATGATGGTCCCCCCGAACCAGGCGGGCGAGGCGATCTGGAACAGCTGGTTCGCGCGCGGGCGGGTGGCGGCGGAAGAGAAACGCATCCGCGACAAGGCCGATGAGGTGCTGGAGTTCCTGACCATCAGCCATCTGGCCGACCAGAAGGCCAGCATGATCTCGGGCGGGCAGAAGAAGCTGCTGGAACTGGGCCGCACGATGATGACAGGCGCCAAGATTGTCTTTCTGGACGAGGTCGGCGCCGGGGTGAACCGCACGCTGCTGAACACGATCGGCGATGCCATCGTGCGGCTGAACAAGGAACGCGGCTACACCTTCTGCGTGATCGAGCACTAGATGGATTTCATCGCGCGGCTTTGTGACCGGGTGTTCGTGATGGCCGAGGGGAAGGTTCTGGCCGAAGGCACCGCCGATGAGGTGAAGAACAATGAGCGCGTGATCGAGGCCTATCTGGGCACCGGCTTGAAGAACAAGGTGAAGGAGGCCGCGCATGGCTGACCCCCGCCGCATCCCCGCCCACGAATTTTCTGCGAAAATTCGGACCTGCAATTCTTCGCAGAAGAATTGTGTTCCGGGCAGCGTGCCACATGGCTGAACCCTTCCTAATCGGCGAGGCGATGACCGGCGGCTATGGCCCGGTCGACATCCTGCATGCCTGCACCCTCTCGGTCGAGCCGGGCGAAATTGCGGTCATCGTCGGCCCGAACGGGGCCGGCAAGTCCACCGCGATGAAGGCGGTCTTCGGCATGCTGCGCTTGCGCGGCGGGCAGGTGCGGCTGGACGGTGAGGATATCACGCAGTTGACCCCGCAGGCCCGGGTCGCCAGGGGCATGGCCTTCGTGCCGCAGACCTCGAACATCTTTACCTCGATGACGGTCGAGGAGAACCTGGAAATGGGCGCCTTCCTGCGCCGCGATGACATCCGCACCACGCTGGAGCAGGTCTATGAGCTGTTCCCGATCCTGAAGCAGAAGCGCCATCAGGCGGCGGGCGAGCTTTCGGGTGGCCAGCGCCAGCAGGTCGCCGTGGGCCGGGCGCTGATGACCCAGCCGCGCGTGCTGATGCTGGACGAACCCACCGCAGGGGTCAGCCCCATCGTGATGGACGAACTTTTCGACCGCATCATCGAGGTCGCCCGCACCGGGATCAGTATTCTGATGGTCGAACAGAACGCCCGGCAGGCGCTGGACATCGCCGACAAGGGCTTTGTCCTGGTGCAGGGCCGCAACCGCTTTACCGACACCGGCAAGGCCTTGATGGCCGACCCCGAAGTGCGCCGTTCATTCCTGGGAGGTTGACCATGAAACACCTTGCCTTGCTGGCCGTGCTGCTTCCGGCGCCGGCGCTTGCCGCCTTCGACTGCACGATCCAGCAACAATGCGGCGGCGGCACCTGCGAGGGGTTCACCGGTGGCGGGATGCTTCTGAAAGAGGTCGGTGCCGTCTGGGAGATCTCGCTGGATGGCCAGGTCTGGGAAGGCTATGCCGCGTCCCAGCCGACCCCTGGCGGCGAAGTCGCGATCGTCATCCCGCCGCAGAACGGCCTTTCCGGCCTGATCAGCGTCTATCCTACCGGCGAGGTCTCGTTCACCGTCCACGCCTATGGCGAAGCTGCGGTCGCGATCACCGGAAGCGGCACCTGCGCGGGCGAGGGTGGCTGAGCCGATGGATTTTCTGAATGCCCTTGTCGCCTTCCTGAACTTCATGTTCATCCCCGGCCTGGCCTATGGCGCGCAACTGGCGCTGGGCGCGCTGGGGGTCACGCTGATCTACGGCATCCTGCGGTTTTCCAACTTTGCGCATGGCGACACCATGGCCTTCGGCGCCATGGTCACCATCCTGATGACCTGGTGGTTCCAGGGGATGGGCATCAGCTTCGGCCCCCTGCCGACCGCCCTTCTGGCCCTGCCCTTCGGCATCGCCGCGACCGCCGCCTTCGTGCTGGCGACCGACCGGGTGGTCTATCGCTTCTACCGTCGCCAGCGGGCCTCCTCGACCATCGTGGTCATCGTGTCGCTGGGCGTCATGTTCGTGATGAACGGCATCATCCGCTTCATCATCGGCGTGGACGAGCAGAACTTCACCGATGGCGAGCGGTTCCTGCTCAACCCGCAGAACTTCAAGACGATGACCGGCCTGGCCGAGCCGCTGGCGATCAAGACCACGCAGGCGATCACCCTGGTCACCGCGATCGCCGTGGTGGCGGCGCTGTTCTGGTTCTTGCAGAAGACCCGCACCGGCAAGTCGATGCGGGCGTTTTCCGACAACGAGGATCTGGCGCTTCTGTCGGGCATCAACCCCGACCGGGTGGTCGCGGTGACCTGGATCATCGTGGCAGGAATCGCCACCATCGCGGGCACGCTGTACGGGCTGGACAAGTCGTTCAAGCCTTTCACCTACTTCCAGCTTCTCCTGCCGATCTTTGCGGCGGCCATTGTCGGCGGGCTGGGCAACCCGCTTGGCGCGATTGCCGGTGGCTTCGTCGTGGCCTTCTCCGAAGTGCTGGTCACCAATGCCTGGAAGAAGATCGTGAACTACCTGGTCCCCGAGCGGTTCGAGACGGAAAACCTGCTGCAACTGCTGTCGACCGATTACAAATTCGCGGTCAGCTTCACGATCCTGATCATCGTCCTGCTGTTCATGCCGACCGGCATCTTCAAGGGGAAGTCGCTATGAACCGGCGCAACCTGATCCTGTTCGCCCTTGTCGCGTGCCTTTATCTGGGTACCGGATTCCTGCAAAGCTGGAACCTGTCGCTGACCATCCTGAACGCCACCTTGCTTGCGACCATCGCGGCGCTTGGCGTGAACATGCAATGGGGCTACGCCGGTCTCTTCTCGACCGGGGTCATGGGCTCGACCGCGCTTGGCGGTCTGGCGGTCGTGCTGGTCGCGGCACGGCCCAATTCGGAAAACTGGCAGGCCGGCGGGCTTGGCATCACGCTGGGGCTGGTCCTTGGGGCGCTGTCGGTGGCGGCGGCGGTCCTCGCCTGGAAGAAGCTGCCGCAGGGGACCAGCCGGTCCGTCGCGGTCGGGGTGATCCTGGTCGGGGGCTTCTTCCTGTTCCGCGCCGTCTTCGATCCGAACGTCACCGCAACCGAGGCGATCAACCCCGAGTTTGCAGGCAATATCGGCGGGCTTGGCCTGCCCTCGCTTGTCGCCTGGCCGGTCGGCGGGCTTCTGGCCGCCCTTTGCGCCTGGGCCATCGGCAAGACGGCGCTTGGCCTGCGGTCGGACTACCTTGCCATCGCCACGCTTGGCATCGCCGAGATCATCGTCTCGGTGATCAAGAATGAGGACTGGCTGGCGCGCGGCGTCAAGAACGTCAACCTTCTGCCGCGCCCCTGGCCGGTGCCGCTGGAGGTCGACCTGCAGAAGGATCCGGCCTTCCTGGACTTCGTCGGCCGCTGGGGCTGGGATCCGGTCACTACCTCGACGATCGGGGTGAAGCTGCTTTATGCCGGGATGTTCGGGCTGGTGCTGGCCGTCGTCATCTGGGCCTTCGAGCGTGCGCTGAACAGCCCCTGGGGCCGGATGATGCGCGCGATCCGCGACAACGAGGTTTCGGCCGCCGCCATGGGCAAGGACGTGACCGGACGCCACCTGCAGGTCTTTGTCCTGGGGTCCGCCGTGATCGGCTTTGCGGGCGCAATGATGACCTCGATGGACGGGCTGCTGACGCCGGGCACCTACAACCCCCTGCGGTTCACCTTCCTTGTCTGGGTGATGGTCATCGTCGGCGGGTCGGGCAACAACTGGGGCACGGTGCTGGGCGGGCTTCTGATCGGCTGGCTCTGGCTGGTGGTCGAAAACATCGGGCCGAACATCATGGGCTTCGTGACTGCCCCCTTCCCCGAAAGTGCGCTCAAGTCCCATCTTCTGGGCAGCGCCGAGCATATGCGGCTCTTGACCATGGGGGTGATCCTGCTTCTGGTCATGCGCTTCAGCCCGCGCGGGTTGATCCCGGAGAAGTGACGCCTTCTGGCGACATCTTGTGTCGCAAAACCGCATGACCCCTGACGGTGCCCCGGCCAGATTGGCCCCGGGGCCAGCCGAAGGAGTTGCACCATGAAAACCCATTCCCGCGTGGTCGTGATCGGTGGCGGCGTCGTCGGCTGTTCGGTCCTTTATCACCTGACCAAGCTGGGCTGGTCCGACGTGATGCTGATCGAGCGCAGCGAATTGACCTCCGGTTCCACCTGGCATGCGGCCGGGGGCTTCCACACCCTGAACGGCGACACCAACATGGCCGCGCTGCAAGGCTACACGATCCGGCTTTACAAGGAGCTGGAAACGATCACCGGCATGTCCTGCGGGCTGCACCATGTGGGCGGCATCACGCTGGCCGACAACCAGGCCCGGTTCGACCAGCTGAAGGCCGAACGCGCCAAGCACCGCTACATGGGCCTCGACACGGAAATCCTCACCCCTGCCGAAATCGGCAAACTGACCGACGGGATGGTCAACCTGGAAGGCATCATCGGCGCGCTTTATGACCCGCTGGATGGCCACCTTGACCCCTACGGCACCACCCATGCCTATGCGAAAGCCGCCAGGATGGGCGGGGCCGAGATCGTGCTGCACACCAAGGTCGAGGCGACGCACCAAACCCGCGACGGCTGGGAGGTTGTCACCGACAAGGGCACCGTCACCTGTGAACACCTTGTCAATGCCGCCGGTCTTTGGGCGCGCGAGGTGGGAGCGATGGCGGGCATCTACCTGCCGCTCTTGCCGATGGCGCACCAGTATCTGGTGACGGATGATATCCCCGAAATCGTGGCGCGCGGCGGGCGGGAGTTTCCGCATGTCATGGACCCCGGCGGCGAGTCCTACCTGCGTCAGGAAGGCCGCGGCTTCTGCATCGGGTTCTATGAAAAGCCCTGCGAAGGCTGGTCCATCGACGGCACGCCCTGGACCTGGGGGCAGGAATTGCTGAACGAACAGTTCGACAAGATCGAAGACAGCGTCAACTTTGCCTACAAACGTTTTCCCGCGCTGGAACGCAGCGGGGTCAAGCGGGTGATCCACGGGCCCTTCACCTTTGCCCCAGACGGCAATCCGCTGATCGGCCCGGTGCAGGGCCTGCGCAACTACTGGTCGGCCTGCGCGGTGATGGCGGGCTTCAGCCAGGGCGGCGGCATGGGTCTGGCGCTGGCGCAATGGATGATCGAAGGCGAGGTCGAACGCGACCCGCGCGGCTTTGACGTATCCCGCTTCGGCACCTGGACCTCGCCCGGCTACACCGTGCCGAAGGTGATCGAGAACTACCAGATGCGCTTCTCGGTCAGCTACCCGAACGAGGAACGCCCCGCCGCCCGTCCCTTCCGCACCACGCCGATGTTTCAGGTCTTCGACCAGATGAACGCCGTCTGGGGCCAGCAATACGGGCTGGAAGTGGTGAACTACCACGCCCTGCCGGGCGAGCCGCGCTATGAAGAGCCGTCCTTCAAACGCTCCAACGCCTGGGAGGCGACGCGTCAGGAAGTGCTGGCGGTGCGCGAAGGCGTCGGCATCAACGAGGTGCAGAATTTCGGCAAGTACCGGGTCACCCTCCCGAAGGCGCGGGCATGGCTGGACCGGATCATGGCCGGCACGGTGCCAAAGCCGGGCCGGCTGTCACTGACCCCGATGCTGGCCCATTCCGGCAAGATCTTCGGCGACTTCACCGTGTCCTGCCTTTCCGAGACGGAATTCCAGCTGACCGCCAGCTACGGCGCGCAGGGCTGGCACCAGCGCTGGTTCGAACAGCATGAAGAACCCGGCGTAAGGATCGAGAATATATCGGATTCCCGGTCCGGCTTCCAAATCGCCGGGCCGCAAGCGCGCGAGCTTCTGGCGCGTGTCACCCGCAGCGATGTCGGGCCTGACGCCTTCAAGTTCATGGATGTGAAACGCATGACCGTCGGCATGGCCAACTGCATCGTGCAGCGCGTCAGCTACACCGCTGATCTTGGCTATGAAATCTTCACCGACCAGATGTCGGTGCGCCACCTGTGGGACACGCTCAACGCCGCCGGAAAGGATCTTGGCCTGCGCCCCTTCGGGATGCGGGCGATGATGTCGCTGCGACTGGACAAGTGGTTCGGGTCCTGGGGCCGCGAGTTCAGCCCCGACTACACCCCCGCCGAGACCGGCCTTGACCGCTTCATCCGCTGGAACAAGGAAGCCGACTGGATCGGCAAGGCCGCCGCCACCGCCGAAAAGGCCGCCGGACCAAGGCGCAAGCTGGTCAGCTTCATCGTCGACGCCAGGGACGCCGATGTCGTGGCCTGGGAGCCGATCTGGCTTGACGGCGCGGTCGGGGGTTTCTGCACCAGTGGCGGCTACAGCCACTGGACGGGCAAGTCCGTCGCCATGGGCTTTCTGCCGGCCGACCGGGCTACGGATGGTCTGGCCTGCGAAATCGAGATCCTGGGCGAGCGCCGCAGGGCCACCGTCCACCTCGCGCCGCTGTGGGATGACGGCGGGCGGATGCGGGCCTGATGGGGCCGCTCTTCCCTCCCTTGCGGGCGGTCATCGCTTGATGCAGCGACGAGCGCCCGACAGGGAGCGATGAGCGGCTTGACAGGACCGGGGCGGCGGGCGGACCCTTCGCGCATGACCCCGACCGTGCATATCCTGATCCTCGCGGCCGGGGCGTCCTCGCGGATGCGGGGGGCCGACAAGCTGCTGCAGCCGGTCGGACAGCGGTCGATGCTGCGCCACATTGTCGAACAGGCGCTGGCCACCGGCGCACCCGTCACCGTGACGCTGCCGCCGGATGCCGAGGCGCGGACGGCGGCCCTTGCCGGACTTCAGCTGCCGAGCATCCGCGTTCCCGACGCGGCGGAGGGCATGTCCCGATCCATTGCCCGGGGCATGGTGGCGCTTGATCCCGTGGCAGGTCCGCAAGACGGCCTGATGATCCTGCCTGCCGACATGCCCGATCTGTCAGCGCAGGCCCTGTCCGGCCTGATCGCCCAATTCCAGGCGGAACCGCTGCTGATCCTGCGCGGCGGCACCGCCGATGGCCAGCCCGGTCACCCGGTCATCTTCCCCCGCGACCTCTGGCCCGCGCTGGCCGCGTTGACCGGCGACGAAGGCGGCCGGGCGGTGCTGCAGGCAAACAAGGGCCGGGTCAGGGTGATCGCCCTGCCCGGCCCGATGGCCATTCTCGATCTCGACACGCCCGAAGACTGGGCGGCCTGGCGCCTGGGTCAGCCTTAGCGGGCGAACAGCACCTTTGCCTCATGCGCCTTCAGCGACAGGCGGGCGCCGTCATAGGCGCTGGTGTCGGCGGCAAGTTCGGGGAAGATCGCCAGGATCTCGTCGCGCACCTCGGCCTCCATCGCCGACAGCAT
>JANNXX010000059.1:0-11652 GCA_031409795.1 Rhodobacterales bacterium | reverse complement strand
GGTCAACGTCGCTTTGGCGGGCTGTGACGAGGTTTGCCATTCGGGCGTAGAGGGCGGGGTATTCGCCCGTGATCGTTGCGGTTCCGGTGACGGGTTGGCCGTCGATTTCCAGCCGGTTGCCGCCCATGCGCAGGGCGAGGTGGCCGTCGGGGGTGTGAACTTCGATGTCCCAGGTCTGCGGGCCCTGCTGTCGCCAGTCGAAGTCGGCGGTGACGTTGTGGCTGAAGCTCAGGGCGGCGGCGATGGGCGTCTGGCGGTTTTCGGGATAGGTCAGCCTGGCCCCGGTCAGGTGGACCGGCATCGGCAGGATCTCGGTCAGGATGGAGAGCGCGTTGATGCCCGGATCGAAGACGCCCATGCCGCCGGGCTCGAAGACCCAGTCCTGGCCGGGATGCCAGCGGCGCACGTCCTCGCGCCAGGTGATGTGGGCGCGGGTCACGGTCCTGGCGGCAAGCCAGGCCTTTGCGGGGGCGACGCCCTGGGCCATGCGGCTGTGCCAGGTGGCGTAGAGGGTCAGGCCCCGGTCGCGCGCGAGGGCGGTGAGGGCCTGCACCTCGGCCAGGGTGGCGCCGGGCGGCTTTTCCAGCATCACGTGGCGTCCGGCCAGAAGCGCGGCTTCGGCATAGGCAAAGCGCGGCACCGGCGGCAGGGCCAGCGAGACGACCGGCACGTCCGGGCACTTTGCCAGGAAGGCGGCGAAGTCGGTGAAGGCCGGGATGCCGGGGACCGATCCCTTGCGGCTGACGGTGGCGGCAAGGGTCCAGTCGGCACTGGCCGCGATGGCCGGGACGTGCTGGTCCACCGCGATCTTGCCGATGCCGACGAGGGCGACGGGTGTGCGGGTCATGGGGCGGTCCTCACAACAGAAGCAGGGCAGAGCGGGCGGTGGATGCAGGGTGCCTCCCCTCCCCCTTGTGGGGAGGGGATGGGGGTGGGGGGCAACCTGGGCCGGGCTTCGGCAAGCCCCCCCACCCCATCCCTCCCCCACAAGGGGGGAGGGAGGCGCAAGGATGCACCCCGCAGGGGTGTCGTTCCCGTCAGCATCAGTGGCTTTCCCGCGCGACGGCGTTGCCCCGGCAGCCGACGAGGAAATCCATGTCCGCCCCTTCATGCGCGCCCTGCACATGGTCGTGGTAAAGCTTCGCATAGCCACCGGTCGGCGGTTCCACCGGCGGGGTCCAGGCGGCCAGCCGGGCGGCCAGCTCGGCTTCGGGGATGTCCAGATGCAGGCGGCGGGCGGCCACGTCCAGCTCGATCATGTCGCCGCTGCGCACCACGGCCAGCGGCCCGCCGCGCGCCGCCTCGGGGCTGGTGTGCAGCACGACCGTGCCATAGGCGGTGCCCGACATGCGGGCGTCGCTGATCCGCACCATGTCGGTGATCCCCTTGCGCAGCACCTTGGGCGGCAGGCCCATGTTGCCGACCTCGGCCATGCCGGGATAGCCGCGCGGGCCGCACATCTTGAGGACCATCACGCAGGTCTCGTCGATGTCCAGCGTCTCGTCGTTGATCCGGGCCTTGTAGTCGTCGATGTCCTCGAACACCACGGCGCGGCCCCGGTGCTGCATCAGCGCCGGCGTCGCGGCCGAGGGCTTCAGGACCGCCCCGTCGGGCGCAAGGTTGCCGCGCACCACGACGATGCCGCCCGATTGGGTCAGCGCCTTGTCGGCGGGCAGGATCACGTCGTCATTGTCGATGCGGGCGGGCTGCACGTCGTCCCAGATCGCCCCGCCCGACACGGTCAGCGCCTCGCGCGCCAGAAGCCCGGCCTCGCCCAGCCGCTTGATCACCGCCGGAAGACCACCGGCATAGAAGAACTCCTCCATCAGGTATTTGCCCGAGGGCATCAGGTTGACGATGGTCGGCACGTTGCGGCCCCAGTCGTCCCAGTCGGTCAGGGTCAGGGGCACGCCGACCCGGCCCGCGATGGCCAGCAGGTGGATGACGGCATTGGTGCTGCCGCCGATCGCCGCATTGGTGCGGATCGCGTTCCGGAAGGCGTCGCGGGTCAGGATGTCCGACGGCTTGAGATCGTCCTTCACCATCTGCACGATGCGCCGCCCGGTCAGATGCGCCATGACGCGGCGGCGGCTGTCCACCGCCGGGATCGCGGCATTGCCCGAAAGGGTCATCCCCAGCGCCTCGACCATCGATGCCATGGTGCTGGCGGTGCCCATGGTGTTGCACGAGCCCGGCGAGCGCGACATCGAGGCTTCGGCCTCGACGAACTCCTCGGCCGTCATCTCGCCGGCCTTCACGGCCTCGGAGAACTTCCACAGATGCGTGCCGGACCCGACCCGCTCGCCCCGGAAATACCCGTTCAGCATCGGCCCGCCCGACACCATGATCGTCGGCAGGTCGACCGACGCCGCGCCCATCAGCAGCGAGGGCGTGGTCTTGTCGCAGCCCACAAGACAGACGACCCCGTCCATCTGCTGGCCGCGGATCGTCTCCTCGACCGCCATCGCGGCCAGGTTGCGGAACATCATCGCGGTGGGGCGGAACCCGCTTTCGCTGACGCTGAACACCGGCACGATCACCGGAAACCCGCCCGCCTCATACACCCCGTGCTTCACCCGCTCGGCCAGGTCATTCAGATGGGCATTGCAGGGGTTCAGCTCGGAGAAGGTGTTCAGGATCCCGATCACCGGACGCCCGTCGAACAGGTCGGCCGGCAGGCCCTGGTTCTTCATCCACGACCGATGATAGATCGCGTCCTTCGAAGTGCCGGAAAACCATTCCTGCGAGCGAAGTTTCCGGGGCCAGGGGGCAGGCGTGAAGGTCATCATGGCCTCTTAAAGGGGATGGACTTTGGTTGCGCCGACTGTCTTCGGGGCAAAGGCAAGGGTGTTGCGAAGTGGCTCGCCAAAGTCCGCCACTTCAATCTCGAACGTATCGCCCGCTTCGGTCCTGATCCCGTCGGCGAAGGACAGGGTGGCAGTGCCGAAGTAATGCACATGCAGGTCGCCGGGCTGGCGGAAGATGTCGTACTTGAAATGATGATGTTCGAGGTTGGCGAGAGAGTGCGACATGTTCGCGTCGCCCGACAGGAACGGCTTTTCCCACAAGGTCGACCCGCCGCGCAGGATGCGAGAGGTGCCCCGGATATCCGCAGGCAGATCGCCCACCAGGATCTCCGGCCCGTAGGACGCCACGCGCAGCTTTGAATGTGCCAGCCACAGGTAGTTGACCCGTTCGGTCACATGGTCGGAAAACTCGTTCCCCAGGGCCCAGCCGATCCGGTGCGGGGTACCGTCCGGGCCGATCAGATAGATGCCCGCGATCTCGGGTTCTTCGCCGCCATCCTCGGCGAAACCGGGGGCTTCCAGCGCCGCACCGGGGGCGATGGCGGCGTGGCCGTTGCCCTTGTAGAACCACTCGGGCTGCGCGCCGACCTCGCCCGCTGCCGGGCGCCCAGCCTCCAGCCCCATGCGGAACATCTTCAGGCTGTCGGTCAGGGTCGCGGCAGTTTCAAGCTTGGCATGCATCGCGTCCCGCGCCGAGGCCGAGCCAAGATGCGTCAGCCCTGTTCCCGTCAGATGCAGATGCGCCGGATCGGGGTGGCTGACCGGCAGGTCGAACACGGCGCGGGTCAGGTCAACCGTTTCGCCAAGGCCGCGCCGGGCGACCTCGGCCTTGAGGCCGTGACCTGCTGCAAGGGCGGCTGTGGCCAGCTCGTAGACCGAGGCGGTGGCACGGACCAGCCGCGCCTCGCCGTCGTCGCGGGCCACGACGCCCGCTCCCGTCACCGTGGAAAGATGCATGGCCTGTCTCACTTGCTTTTGTTGTAGACGTCGAAGACCACGGCGGCCAGCAGCACCAACCCCTTGATCATCTGTTGATAATCGATGCCGACCCCAAGGATCGACATGCCCATGTTCATCACACCCATGATCAAGGCCCCGATCACCACGCCGATGATCTTGCCCGACCCGCCCGCCATGGCAGCCCCGCCGATGAAGACGGCGGCGATGGCGTCAAGCTCGAACCCGGTGCCGGCCTTGGGCGTGGCGCTGTTCAGGCGCGCGGTGACCATCATGCCGGCAAGTGCCGCCAGCATCCCCATGTTGACAAAGCAGAAGAACACCAGCCGTTCGGTCCTGATGCCCGACAGCTTGGCGGCCTTCTCGTTGCCGCCGACTGCATAAATGCGGCGGCCCTGCACGGTGTTTTCGGTGAAGAAGGCGTACAGCACGATCAGGACTGCCAGCACCACCAGCACGTTCGGCAGGCCGCGGAAGCTGGCCAGCTGCCAGCCGACGAAGGCCATCGCCGCCGCGATGATCAGCGAGCGTCCCCAGAAGAGGCCCGTCGGTTCCGGCGTGATGCCGAACTCCATGTCGCGCTGCCGCGCGCGCAGGCCGATCCAGATCACCACGCCGATGGCAAGTGCGGCGATGATCAGCGTCAGGCCATGCGGCTTCATCAGGCCGGTGGGGTCGGGGATGAAGCCCGAAGACATGGCCTGGAATGCCTTGGGGAAGGGACCGATATTCTGCCCGCCCAGCAGCCACAGCGTCGCGCCCCGGAAGACCAGCATCCCGGCCAGCGTCACGATGAAACTGGGGATGCGCCAGTAGGCAACCCAATAGCCCTGCGCCGCGCCGATCAGCCCGCCCACCGCCAGCGTCAGCGGAATGACCGCGTAGACCGGCAGCTTCAGGTCAACGGTCAACCAGGCCGCGACGGCCCCGGTGAAGGCGGCAACGGACCCCACGCTCAGGTCGATATGCCCCGCGACGATGATCAGAAGCATGCCCAGCGCCAGGATGATCACATGACCGTTCTGCAGGAAGATGTTGGTGATGTTCGGCGCCTGCAGGAACATCGGCTTGCCCTGGGCCGAGACCAGGATCGAGAACAGAACCACAATGGCGACCAGCGCCAGCAGCATCCCGTTCTCGCGCAGGTGCCCCACCAGTGCGCTTTGCTTTTGCTCCGCCATTCAGGCCACCCTCCCCACATCCGTCACGATCAGCGCCATGATCTTTTCCTGACTGGCCTCACCCTTGGCCAACTCGCCCACGATCCGGCCTTCGTTCATCACATAGATCCGGTCGCACATGCCCAGGAGCTCGGGCATCTCGCTGCTGATCATCAGGACACCCCGCCCCTGTTCGGCCAGGTCCTTCATGATCGTGTAGATCTCGAACTTCGCGCCCACGTCGATGCCGCGCGTAGGTTCGTCCAGGATCAGCAGCTGGGGGTCGGTGAACAGCCACTTCGACAGCACCACCTTCTGCTGGTTGCCGCCCGACAGGTTCACCACCTTCTGCTGTACCCCCGGCGTGCGGATGGAAAGCTGCCTGCGGTAGCCTTCGGCCACCTGCGCCTCGCGCCGCTTGTCCAGCACCGAGCGCCTGGCGACGCCCGCAAGGTTGGCCAGGCTGATGTTCTTCAGGATCGGTTCCTCCAGGATCAGGCCCAGCGCCTTGCGGTCCTCGGTGACATAAGAGATGCCCGCGCCGATGGCCTTGGTCACGGTCGAGACATCGACCGGCTGGCCGCTCATCCGCACCTGTCCCTGGTGCCGCTTGCCATAGCTTTGCCCGAAGATCGACATGGCCAGCTCGGTCCGGCCGGTGCCCATCAGGCCCGCGATGCCGACGATCTCGCCTTTGCGGACGTTCAGCGAGACGCCCTTGATCATCTGTCGTCCGGCCTGTTCGGGGTGCCAGCAGGACCAGCCCTCGACTTCGAACAGCATGTCGCCGGGGTTGAGGCTGCGTTCCGGATAGCGGTGCGCCATGTCGCGGCCCACCATGTCGCGGATGATGCGGTCCTCGGAAATCTCCGCCCTGGTCAGCGTAGAGACCGACGTGCCGTCGCGGATCACGGTGATCCGGTCGGCAACGCGGGCGATCTCGTTCAGCTTGTGGCTGATCATGATCTGCGTGACGCCCTGCGCCTTCAGGTCCAGCATCAGTCCCAGCAGCCGGTCGGCGTCCGCCTCTTGCAGGGCCGCGGTCGGTTCGTCCAGAATCAACAGTTTGACGTTCTTCGACAGGGCCTTGGCGATCTCGATCAGCTGCTGCTTGCCGACACCCAGCTTGCCGACCACTGCCCCCGGCGGTTCGTTCAGCCCGACCCGGCGCAACAGCTCTGCCGTCTTGTTGAAGGCCATGGGCCAGGAGATCACGCCGCGCGAGGCGACTTCGTTGCCCATGAACAGGTTCTCGGCGATCGACAGAAGCGGGATCAGCGCAAGTTCCTGGTGGATGATGATAATGCCCTTGTCCTCGCTGTCGCGAATGGTGCGACTGCGCAAGGCGGCGCCGTCATAGGTGATCTCGCCGTCAAAGCTGCCATGCGGGTAGACCCCCGAAAGCACCTTCATCAGCGTGGATTTTCCCGCACCGTTTTCACCGCAGATGGCGTGGATTTCTCCCGCCTCGACGGTCAGGCTGACCCGGTCAAGCGCCTTCACGCCGGGGAAGACCTTGGTGATCTCCCGCATTTCCAGAAGTGTGGTCATTGTCCCTCCGCCCTGAGGGAACCCGCCTGCACGGGAGCGGTGCAGGCGGGCCCTTCGGATCAGCTTACTGCAGCTGGTCCGCAGTGTAGTAGCCCGAACCCACAAGGATCTCCTCGTAGTTCGTCAGGTTCACTGACACCGGCTCCAGAAGATAGGACGGCACCACCTTGACGCCGTTGTCATAGGTCGTGGTGTCGTTGATTTCAGGCGTGCCACCGGCAAGGACCGCATCAACCATTCCAACGGTGACCTTCGCCAGTTCGCGGGTGTCCTTGAAGACGGTCGAATACTGCTCGCCCGCGATCATCGACTTGACGCTGGGGATCTCGGCATCCTGGCCGGTGACGATCGGCATCTTCAGATCGCCCGAACCGTAACCCACGCCCTTGACCGACGAGAGGATCCCGATCGAAAGCCCGTCATAGGGCGACAGCGCGCCATGCAGCGCCTTGTCGCCATAGTTCGACGACAGAAGGTTGTCCATCCGGGCCTGTGCAACCGCCCCATCCCAGCGCAGCGTGCCGACCACGTCCATGCCCATCTGGCCCGACGGAATGGCAACGCTCCCGTCGGCGATCAGCGGGTCCAGGACCGACATCGCGCCGTTGTAGAAGAAAAAGGCGTTGTTGTCATCGGGCGAGCCGCCGAAGAGTTCGACGTTCCACGGCTTCACGTCGCCGAAACGCTCTTTCAGGCCCGCCACCAGGCTTTCGGCCTGCTGCACGCCCACCTTGAAGTTGTCGAAGGTCGCATAATAGTCGACCGAGCCAGAGTCGCGGATCAGGCGGTCATAGGCGATGACCTTGATCCCCTGCGCCGCGGCATTGTCCAGCGCGTTCGACAGCGTGGTGCCGTCGATGGCCGCGATCACCAGCGCCTTGACGCCGCTCGTGATCATGTTCTCGATCTGCGCAAGCTGGGTCGGGATATCGTCTTCGGCATATTGCAGGTCGGCGACATAACCGGCCTCGGTGAAAGCCTTCACCATCGATTCGCCATCCGAAATCCAGCGCGACGAGGATTTGGTCGGCATCGCGATACCGACAGCGCCCTTGTCCTGGGCGAACAGCGGCATCGCCGACAATGCAGCCGTCGAGCCGGCAAGGGCCATAAGGCCGCGGCGGGTCAAGATCATCTGTTTCCTCCCGATGATGTGGTCTTTGCATCCGTCTTCGGCAGGATCTCATGTCCTTGCCTGCGGATGCAGCAAGGTTTGACGCCAAGTTACATATCTGTCAAATATCGGAAATTGGTGAAAACATGTAGATTTCGGTATGACTTTGACCCCGCATTCCCTGTCCGGCGCCTTGCGACAGCTGAAGCCCTCGCAGCTGCGTCTGATGGCGGCGCTCAGCGAGGCCGAGGGGTTGGGGCGCTCGGCGGACCGGATCGGCATTTCGCAGCCCGCCGCCTCGCGGCTTCTGGCCGAAATGGAAGACCTGCTTGGGCTGCGCCTGCACGAACGCCAGGGGCGCGGGCTGCGGCTGACCCAGGCTGGCGAGGCGCTGGCGCGGCGGGCAGCGCGGATCCAGATCGAACTGACCGACGCCGCGCGCGAGGTCGCCGAGGCCGCGACCGGCAAGGCTGGCACGATCCGGGTCGGCGCCGTGACCGGCCCGGCCCTCAGCATGGTCATGCCCGCCATCCTTGACCTGCAAGAGACCTATCCGGCAGTTCATGTCGAGGTGACGGTCGCAACGTCGGTCCTCCTTTGCGATCAGCTGCGGGACGGCAGTCTTGATTTCGTGCTGGCCCGGCCGGGTGCGACCGACACGATGCTAGACGCCCGCGTGATCGGCGACGAACCGCTTTCGGTCGCGGTGCGCCGGGGCCATCCCTTGCTTTTGCGCCCCAGGATTCGCGTCGGCGACCTGCTGGGCTACGACTGGATTCTGGGGCCCGATGACACGCTTCTGACCCAGTCCGTCATGGCAAGGCTGGCCGAACTGCGCCTGCCGCTTCCACGGCGACGGATCTCGACCTCGTCTTTCCTGTTTACCCTGGCGCTCCTGAACCAGACCGATGCGATTGCGCCGCTTGCCAAGCCGGTGGTCGAAAGCTTTTCCGGCAACCCGTCGATGCCGTTCGTCGCGGTGCCGATCAACCTTGGGTTCACCGTCACGCCCTTTAGCCTTGTCACCCGGATCGGGTCGAAGCTGACCCCCTCGGCGCAGCGTCTGGCGGACGCGATCCTTGCGCGCGGGGAAAACCGGCAACCGGCGCAGGGATCTGACGTCTGACCAGCAGCGGATGCCGGGCGGCCTGACATGTTCTGTCGCGCTGTGCTGGCCTTTCCCGGCGTTCCTGCCTGGCTTCGGACCCTTCCCCATGTGCAAGGCCACCATCACCGACATTGCCAATCCGGCCCGGGTCTCGACCGCAACGGTCGACCGGGTGCTGAACGGGCTGCCCGGCGTGTCTGCCGCCACCCGCCAGCGGGTGAACATCGCCGCCCGGGCACTTGGCTATCTGCCGTCCGAGGACGCGGTGACCCTGCACTCCCGCCCCGCGCATCCGGAGGTCTTCATCCCGCTTGGCCGCAGCGAATTCACGCACAACCTGGCCGCGCAGATCCGGGATTTCGCCGCCAGCCTGCCCCTGGTTGCGTCCTGCCGCATCCATCCCATTTACGGGCTTTCCCCCGCAGCCTTGGTGAAGGCACTGGAGAAGACCGCCTTGCGGACCAGCGGTGTCGGCCTGATCACCGTCGATCACCCGATCTGCCGCAACGCCTTTCGCAAGCTCTGCGCGGCGGGCATGCGCGTGATCACCATCGCGTCGGACGTGCTGCAAACCCCCCGCTCGGCCTGTGTGGGCGTCGACAACCGCGTCGCCGGGCGCACCGCCGGGCTGGTCATGGGCCGGATGGCACGCGAAACGGCAGGCAGCGTCGCGCTCTTCCCCGGCTCGCGCGCCGATCACGGGCATCAAGCGCG
This sequence comes from Rhodobacterales bacterium, assembly GCA_031409795.1. Lineage (GTDB taxonomy): Bacteria > Pseudomonadota > Alphaproteobacteria > Rhodobacterales > Rhodobacteraceae > Tabrizicola. Next base: position 2,241 of record JANNXX010000059.1, on the reverse strand, counting down.
CGAAGCCGGGTTCCGCGCCGTGACGGGCGAGCAGTTCCCCGTCTGTCAACGGCAAAGCAGAAGTGGGTCAAAGGGCAGCGCAAAATATTGCCACGTTGGGGTTTGCAAGATTGCCGCATAGGCCTGCGCTAGCATCCGGGCCACCGCGCTTGTCACAATGCTGGCGGTTGCCTGCCCGCCCGCCCAAGGCAATGTCTGCGACATCCCTGGCCCGATCCGTCGCACTGCCGAAAGGGGCCCGCATCTTCGCTAAAATCTCCGCCTGTCGGCCAGACCTTACCGGGGAAAGGCGGGCGAACCACAGCAAAAGACGTCAGACTCCATCATATCCACCCGCTGCGCGCGCCGGGTTCGTGCCCAGCCGGTCCGGGCTTTTGATGTTTCGCGGATAAGCCGTCCACCCCTGACTTGCCGGTCAGACAGCAGGTCCGGCCAGAAGTCTGCCGTTCGGATCACGCGCTGGCCTGGCTGCCGGACGGACAGGATGCAAAAGCCCCACCGCTTGACCCGCCTGGTCGGACCGTCGCAGGGCGACAGCTTGACTAGGGCAGGATTTCGCGGATAACGGGCGCCAGCGGACGAACCACGGCCATTTCTTACCTTTGGTAGTAGGTAAATGGTGCCCAGAAGAGGACTCGAACCTCCACGCCTTGCAGCGCTGGTACCTGAAACCAGTGCGTCTACCAATTCCGCCATCTGGGCACTGATGGGCGATGTAACGACGGGATTTGCCACTGTCAACGGCCTGTCACGCAAAAACGGCCATGGCGCTTTGGCCTTGCCCGCTTCCCTGGTGGGCGATATTGATCTGGCCAGTTTCAAACCCCTTGCGGGAGTGCGGCCATGGCGAAACTTGTCACCATCTTCGGCGGATCGGGCTTTGTCGGCCGCTATATCGCCCGCCGCATGGCGAAGGAAGGTTGGCGCGTCCGGGTCGCCGTGCGCCGCTCGAATGAGGCGCTGTTCGTCCGGCCCTACGGCACCCCCGGTCAGGTCGAGCCGATGGCCTGCAATATCCGCGACGATGCCTCTGTCCGCGTGATGATCCGGGGCGCGGATGCAGTGGTGAACTGCGTCGGCATCCTGAACCGCTCGGGCAAGAACACCTTCGACGCCGTGCAGGCCGAAGGGGCCGGCCGCATCGCCCGCATCGCGGCTGCCGAAGGCGTGCAGACCCTGGTCCAGCTGTCGGCCATCGGGGCCGACCCCGCGTCGGACAGCACCTATGCCCGCACGAAGGCCGAGGGTGAGGCCGCCGTCCTGGCCGCCTTCCCAACGGCCGTGATCCTGCGCCCGTCGATCATCTTCGGCACCGAGGACGGGTTCTTCAACCGCTTTGCCGCGATGACCCGTCTGGGACCGATCCTGCCGGTGGTGGGGGCGGACACGCGCTTTCAGCCGGTCTATGTCGACGATGTCGCGCAGGCGGCGGTGAAGGGCGTTCTGGGTCAGGCCGCGCCCGGGGTTTATGAGCTTGGTGGACCGGAAGTGGACAGCTTCCGCGGCCTGATGGGGCGGATGCTGACCGTGATCCAGCGTCGCCGGGCTGTGGTGAACGTGCCCTTCTGGGTCGCCGGCATCATGGGCTTCGGCTTCGACATGCTGCAGGCGGTGACGCTTGGGCTGATCGAAAACCGCATGATCACCCGTGACCAGGTGCGGAACCTTCGGCAGGACAACGTGGTGTCGCCAGGCGCCCCTGGCTTTGCCGAGCTTGGCATCCAGCCCACCGCGATGGAAGCCGTGCTGCCGGACTACCTCTGGCGCTTCCGTCCGTCGGGCCAATACGCGGCGATCAAGGACTCGGCGAAGAACCTGAAGAAGGTGTAACGGGGTGGATCAGACCCTGACCGCCGCCTTTCTGGGCCTGCTGGAAGGGCTGACCGAGTTTCTGCCCGTCTCCTCTACCGGGCATCTTCTGCTGGCCGGACATTTCCTGGGGTTTGAGTCCAAGGGCAAGACCTTCGAAGTGGTGATCCAGCTGGGCGCGATCCTGGCCCTGGCCTCGGTCTATGCGGCGCTGGTGCTGCGCATTCTGATCCGTGCCCCGCATGACGATGCGGCCCGGCGGTCGATCATGTCGATCCTACTCGCGTTTTTCCCGGCGGTGGTGATCGGCCTTCTGGCGCATGACTTCATCAAGGACGTGCTGTTCGAAAGCCCCATGCTGATCGCCGTCATGCTGATCCTTGGGGGTTTCGTGCTGCTGGTCATCGACCGGATCGCCCCCAGGCCAGTGCA
>JANNXX010000058.1:0-53373 GCA_031409795.1 Rhodobacterales bacterium | reverse complement strand
ACCTGCCTTCCCCCGGCGGCCAGCATCGCCGGCAGCCGGTGATAGGCCTGCGGGCCGACCACCAGATCGACGACCGGCGACCGGCGCAGGATCTCGGCCCCTTCGGCCTGGGCCACGCAGCCCGCAACCCCGACCTTCAGTCCCGGCCTTGCCGCTTTCAGCGCGCGCAGCCGGCCCAGGTCGGAATAAAGCTTCTCCGATGCCTTCTCGCGGATATGGCAGGTGTTCAGCAGCACCATGTCCGCGTCCTCCGCCCGATCGGTCGTGACATAGCCCTCGGCGCCCAGGGCCTCGGCCATGCGCTCGCTGTCATAGACGTTCATCTGGCAGCCGTAGGTCTTGACGAACAGCTTCTTCGGGTCGGACATGCAAAGGCGCTCCCGCGATGACGGGGCATCTACACCCTCTCCTTGCACTCGGCAACGCTGCGTTCAGTCTGCTGCGGTCGGAAGGCCCGGTGCATCGCCGCGATACTGCGGCAAACCGTCCGAGATCTGATAGCAGTCGGGACGCCCGCCGGTGAAGCCGTGATAGCCCGCCTTCAGGATTTCGGGCCGGTCGAACGCACCTGCCATGATCGCATGGTGGTCTTCGGCCTCCGGCTTGCAGAACAGGATCATCCCGCAGGTCGCACAAAGGCCGCGCCTGGCAAAATCCGAAGCGGCAAACCCGGTGCTGTTGCCCGCCCCCTCCAGCAAGAAGCGGCCCCCGTCAACGCTGGTCGCCGCGAAAGGGTGGCCCGATTGCCGGCGGCACTGCGCGCAATGGCAGAACACCACCTCGCGCAACGGGCCCGTCACCGAAAAGCGGACCTTGCCGCAGAGGCCCCCCCCGGTCTGGTCTGCAGACATGCGATCCCCGTCATTGCAGATTTCCGCGACCGTCCCACACCGGCCTTTCGACCAGCGACGCAAAGCCGGCATCCGGTCCGGCGCTCGCGACATCTTGCATCGGCCGCAGTGATCAGCGAACCTGCCCCTACCCAAAGCGGACCCCATGCGCCACGCCTCCCTTTCCGCCCTTCTCGACCGCAAGGCCGGTGACCTCGCCAAGGGCCCGCTGGCCCTGATCATGGCCGAGGACGAGGTCGAGGTCGCATCGACGCTGGCCCACCTGCTGAAATCCGGCTTCCGCGACGTCGTTCTTCTGGCACCCGAAGGCATCGCCGTCCCGACGGAACACGAGGACCGCGTCCAGATCGTCACCCATGACGTCTTTGCCGAAGCCGCCCTGCCCGGCGCGGTGAATGCGCTGATGGACCAGGTCGCCGGCGCCTGGGTGCATTGCTGCTACAACGCCGAATACCTGTTCTTTCCCTTCTGCGAGACGCGCCGGATCCAGGAGATGCTGGCCTTCCACAGCGAAGAACGGCGCGCGGCCATGCTGACCTGCGTCGTCGACCTTTACGCCGGCGATCTTGCCGTCCGGCCCGATGCGGTGTCGCTCAGCGATGCCTGGCTTGACCGGTCGGGCTACTATGCCCTCTCCCGCGAGGATGCGGCCCGCAACTGGGAGGCGCGCGACCGCCAGGTCGAGGTCTACGGCGGCCTGCGCTGGCGGTTCGAGGAACATGTCCCCTGGACCCGCCGCAGGATCGACCGGATTTCGCTGTTCCGCGCGAAGCCGGGCTTGCGCATGGCGCCCGACTTCACGCTCAACGATGACGAGATGAACACCTACGCCTGTCCCTGGCACCACAACCTGACGGCAGCGGTCTGTTCGTTCCGCACCGCCAAGGCCCTGCGCAGCAATCCCGGCTCGCGCCACGCAATCCAGAGCTTTCGCTGGCGGAACTCCACCCCGTTCACCTGGCAAAGCCAGCAGCTGATGGACCTGGGCCTGATGGAGCCGGGCCAGTGGTTCTGATCCGGCTCACGCAGCCGTGACCGGTGCGGGGAAACTTCGCCCCGCCAGGGCCCGTTCCGTTTCATGTGACAGCCGGATGGGCCGGCTGGACCTGAAAGGAAAACTCCCATGTCGCTTCGTCTCATCCTTGGCGCCATCGCGCTGACCGGACTTGCCAATGCCGCCTATGCCGCCAACCCCGACGTCGGAGGCGCCCCGATGTTCGAAACCAAGAACATCGTCGAAAACGCGGTGAACTCGGCCGACCACACCACTTTGGTGGCCGCCGTCAAGGCCGCGGGCCTGGTCGACGCGCTGATGGGCCCCGGCCCCTTCACCGTCTTCGCGCCGGTGAACGACGCCTTCGCCGCCCTGCCCGCCGGCACGGTGGAGACTCTGCTCAAGCCGGAAAACAAGGACATGCTGACCAAGGTGCTGACCGCGCATGTCGTCGCGGGCGACCTCAAGCTGGCCGACCTGCGCGCCCAGGTCGGGTCGGACGGCTATGCCAACCTGCAGACCCTGTCGGGCGACGCGCTGTCGGTCCGCTTCAAGGGCGACACGGCGATGGTCTACTCCGAATCGCGGAACATCGGCACGATCACCATCGGCGACGTCGACCAGTCGAACGGGGTGATCCACGTCATCGATGCGGTTCTGGTGCCGAAGTAAGGCCGCCACGGCTACAGCGCGTTCGGGCGGAGGGAAACCTCCGCCCTTCTGCTGAGAGCATGTCTTGAATTTTCGCAGAAAATTCGTGGGCGTCAGGCGCGGCGCAGGCGGATCACCACATCGACCCGCGCCACCGCCATGCCGGCGGGCACCCGCGGCAGCGCGGCGATCTCAAGCTCTTCGGCCGGGGCGTCGGTCAGGCTGTGGCTGTCTTCCCAGTAGAAATGCGGATGATCGTCGGTCCGGGTGTCGAAATAGCTTTTCGACCCGTCGACCACCACCTCGTTCACCAGCCCCGCCGCGCAGAAGGCGCGCAGCGTGTTGTAGACGGTGGCCAGGCTGACCTTTTCACCCGCCCCGCAGGACAGCGCGAACAGGCTTTCCGCCGTCACATGCCGGTTCTGTCCGTCGCCGACCAGCAACCCGGCCAGCGCAAGCCGTTGGCGCGTCGGGCGCAAGCCCCCCGCCTTCAGCCAGTTCGCACTGCGTTCCTTGCCGGTCAAAAGCCCGTCCTTGACGTTGCCACCCGCTGATATAGGGCCGCGACCCCCGGTTTTTCAATGCGCAATCGCCAGGTTCAGCGGGATATTCCGGCAAATCCCCGCCCGATCGCCCGCCAGACGACCAGCGCCAGCACGGCAGACCCGGCTCCGGCAGCCCAGAACGGCAGCACCAGCGCCAGATCGCGCGGCACAAATGCCTCGCCCAAAGTGACGACGACACCCGACAGCATCAGTCCAAGCGGCATCATCCCCCAGGCCAGCAGCCGGTACAGGCTGTTCACCCGGCCCATCAGCGCGTCGGGGATCATCCGTTGCCGCGTGCTGACCGACACGATGTTCCAGACCATTCCTGAAAACTCCATCGCGGCAAAACACCCGGCCAGCGCCACGGCATCCGGCGCCAGCGCCATCGCCGCCAGGCAGGGCGCCGAGGCAAGGATCATCCACTGCAGCGTCCGGGCCTGACCCCACCGCCGGGCCATCCTGTCGCCCAGAAGACTGCCGGCAATTCCGCCGATGGCACCTCCGGCCAGCGTCAGCCCATAGGCCTCGGCGGAAAGGCCCAGGTTCTCTTGCGCATGCAGCACAACGCCGATGACGATCATCTGGTGCAAGAGGTTCCAGAACCCCGTGGTCCAGGCCAGCGTGCGCAAAAGCGGCTGTCCGCGCAGAAAGGCCAGCCCCTCGCGCAATTCCAGCCGCCAGTTGCGCGGGCCTGAGGGATCTGGCCGGAACTGCCCGGCCACCCCCGCGACCAGCAGCATCGCCAGCCCGTAGGCCGCCGCGTTCAGCCCGAAGGCCAGCGGCAGATACAGCCCGATCAGCACCGCCCCCAGCGCAGGCCCGATCAGCGCATTGGTCACCAGCTCGGCGCTCCACAACTGGCCATTGGCGCGTTCCAGCTGGTCATGCGGCACGAAGGCCGGCAGCATCGTCTGTGCGGCATTGTCGCGGAACACCTCGGCCCCGCCCACCACAAGCGCCGCCAACGCAAGGCTTGCGTAAAGCGGCACCGAAGACACCCAGACCTGCGGGGCCGGGTCCAGCGGCAGGGCCGCCCAGATCGCCAGCGCCGCCGCCGCGAAGGCCAGCGCCCGCAAGCCGTCCATGGCCAGGATCAGCCGCTTGCGGTCCACCCGGTCGGTGATCACCCCTGCCGGAAGCGCCATGACCATCCAGGGCAGCCGCAGCGCCACCGGCAAAAGCGCGACCATCAGCGGATCGCGCGTCAGAAGCGACGCGATCCAGCCCCAGGCGACCACTGCCACCCCGTCGGCCAGGTTCGTCATCCCGCTGGCCGCAATGAACCGCTGCAACGCCGTCATGGCCACCTCCGACTGCCCAGGGGCGCAAGGCTTGCCACGCTTTGCCCAGCGGTGCTAGGGAGGGTGAGACACTCAGCGGGGGACCACAAGGGATGGCGTCGTATCCGACCAGCTTCGACAAGGAAGCCCTTCTCGCCTGCGCGCGAGGCGAACTTTTCGGCCCCGGCAACGCCCAATTGCCCGCGCCCCCGATGCTGATGATGGACCGCATCACCGACATCTCGGAAGACCGGGGGATGCACGGCAAGGGCCATGTCGTCGCCGAATTCGACATCACGCCGGACCTGTGGTTCTTCGCCTGCCACTTCCCCGGCAACCCGATCATGCCCGGCTGTCTTGGGCTTGACGGGCTTTGGCAGCTGACCGGCTTCAACCTCGGCTGGCGCGGCTGGCAGGGGCGCGGCTATGCGCTTGGGGTGGGCGAGGTGAAGCTGACCGGGATGGTCCGCCCGGACCGCAGACGCCTCACCTACTTCGTCGATTTCACCAAGGCCCTGACCACCCGCCGCCTGACGATGGGCGTGGCCGATGGCCGGGTGGAGGCGGATGGCGAGGTGATCTATCTGGTGAAGGACATGAAGGTGGCGCTTAGCGAGGCATAGGCTTCGCCCCTTCGGCAGTAAGGCCAGGAAATGCCGATGTGGTCCTGGCACAATTGACTGAAGTTCGGGGATCAGCCGCCAATCAGGTGCGGCGCTGCATAGACTGTCGGCTCGCAGGGCGTGCCATCGTTTGTCATCGCATGTTCAACGAAGGTCGGCAGTCCCGGCGGGATGACGGTGTCATGCCGCGCCACTCCAAGAAAAATGTGCTTTGATGTCTCGGGGGCGATCGGGAACCAGCAAGGGTCGTCGAACGTCCCCGCATAAACGCCGATGGCTGTCGGAAATCGCTCGAAGCTCAGCCAAAGCTTCGTGCCGCAGTCCCTGCAGAAATGGATCTGGACGATCTTTCCCGAACCTTCGGAAACATGGTCGTAGACCGCAGCTTCACCGGCCACAACAGTCAGTGCATCCTGTTCAAAGATCGGTTCCACCATGTAGGCCGATCCGGTTGCCCTTTGACAAAATCGGCAGTGGCAAACCGTGACCCTCGTGGGAGGTTTCGACACCTCGAACCGAATGCTACCGCACAGGCAGCCCCCTGCACCGTGAGCCATTGCGTGCCCCCTGCCGTTCTCGGCGTTCAGTCTCGCATGGGGCTCCCGGTGAGTCTACCGGATCAGAGATCCGCGTCCCTGTCGGCACACCTTCCACCCCAACCACCTTGCCCCCTCCCCCCCTCTCCCGTAAACAGGCCCTAACTCACCAAGGAGGGGCCGCATGCGTCGTGTCGTCATCACCGGGATCGGGATTGTCTCGTCCATCGGCAACTCCGCGACCGAGGTCGAAGCCTCGTTGAGGGCCGGGAAATCCGGCATCGTCTTCGCCCCCGATTATGCTGAACACGGGTTCCGCTGCCGGGTCCACGGCCAGCCGAACATCGTGCTGGAGGATCACATCGACAAGCGCGACCTGCGCTTCATGGGCGACGGGGCGGCCTATACCTTCATCGCCATGGACCAGGCGGTAAAGGATTCGGGCCTGTCTGAAGCCGATATCTCGAACGACCGCACCGGGATCATCGTCGGCTCTGGCGGGCCGTCGACCAAGTCGTTCTTCAAGGCGCACAACATCGTCCGCGAAACCGGCGCGCCCAAGCGGATCGGCCCCTTCGGCGTGACCAAGGGCATGTCCTCCACCGTGTCCGCCTGCCTGGCGACCCCGTTCAAGATCAAAGGGGTGAACTACTCGATCACCTCCGCCTGCTCGACCTCTGCACATTGCATCGGCAACGGCACCGAGCTCATCCAGATGGGCAAGCAGGACATCGTCTTTGCCGGCGGCGGCGAAGAGCTGGACTGGACGCTCTCCTGCCTCTTCGACGCGATGGGGGCGATGTCTTCGAAATACAACGACGCGCCGGAAACCGCCTCGCGCACCTATGACGCCAACCGCGACGGCTTTGTCATCGCCGGCGGCGGCGGCGTCGTGGTGCTGGAAGAACTGGAGCACGCCCTTGCCCGGGGCGCGAAGATCTACGCCGAGGTGACCGGCTACGGCGCCACCTCCGACGGTTACGACATGGTCGCCCCCAGCGGCGAAGGCGGCGAACGCGCGATGCGGCTGGCGCTGTCGACCCTGCCGCAGGGCCGCCGCATCGACTACATCAACAGCCACGGCACCAGCACCATGGTCGGCGACGTGACCGAGGTCGAGGCGATCCGCCGGGTCTTCGGACGCGGCACGACGCCGCCCATCGCCTCGACCAAGTCGCTCACCGGCCACTGCCTGGGCGGCGCGGGCGTGTGGGAGGCGATCTATTCGCTGCTGATGCTGAACGGCAACTTCATCGCCGCCAGCGCCAACGTCATCACCCCTGACCCCGCGCTCGACCCGGGCGAAATCGTGACCTCCCTGCGCGAAGGCGTGCAGCTTGACTCTGTCTTGTCAAACTCCTTCGGCTTCGGCGGCACCAATGCCACCCTCGTCATGTCGAAATACCTGTAGGGAGCCGTCATGGCCAATCTGATGCAGGGCAAGCGCGGGCTTGTCATGGGCGTGGCGAACGAACGCTCCATCGCCTGGGGCATCGCTGCGGCGCTGGCCGCCGAGGGCGCGGAGCTGGCGTTCAGCTATCAGGGCGAGGCTTTCGGCAAACGGGTGCAGCCGCTGGCCGCCTCGGTCGGGTCGGATTTCCTGGTCGATGTCGATGTCACAAACGACGAAAGCCTGGACGCCTGCTTTGATCGCCTCCGGGACCGCTGGGGGCGGCTGGATTTCCTGATCCACGCCATCGCATTTTCCGACAAGGCCGAGCTGACGGGCCGCTTCATCAACACCTCGCGCACGAACTTCCAGAACTCGCTGACCATCTCGTGTTTCAGCTTCATCGACGTCGCCCGCCGGGCGGCTGGACTGATGACCGAAGGCGGCAGCCTGATCACCCTGACCTTCCAGGGGTCGAACCAGGTGGTGCCGAACTACAACGTCATGGGCGTGGCCAAGGCCGCGCTGGAATCGGCGACGCGCTATCTGGCCAATGACCTCGGGCCGCAGAACATCCGCGTGAACGCGATCTCGCCCGGCCCGATGAAGACCCTTGCCGGGTCCGCCATCGGCGGCGCACGGGCAACCTTCCGGCACACCGAAGAAAACGCCCCCCTGCGCGGCAACGCGACGCTGGAGGCGATCGGTGGCACGGCGGTCTGGCTCTGTTCCGCCGGCGGTGCCTGCACCACGGGCGAGGTGGTGCATGTCGATGGCGGCTACCACATCCTGGGCATGCCGCAGGCCGAGAACCTCTGACCCGGGCCCTCCTCGTTCGACTTCGTCTCCTCGTCGGTTGACGCCAGCGAGGAGTGACGAAGTCATCGACGAGCGATCCGTGACATGCCCTCAGATCATCAGGCCGACGCGCCCTGCCGCGAGGTAGCCCGCATCGGGGTCTCCGGTCAGCGCCAGCATCTGGCCCGCAAGCTCTGCCGCGCTGCTGTCGCGGAAGATGCCGTCCCGGGCCAGGCTGACATCGTTGATCGTCGCGCGGCTGGCCCGATAAAGCGGCTGGCTATCATAAACGGCCCGGCACGTCGCCTCTGGCAGCGCGAATTGCGAGGTCAGCAGGGCACCCGTCCCCGACACCGCCATTTCGGCGCTGGCGAAGACCTCGAAATGGACATGCGGCCAGCGCCCGGGATAGCAGGCCGGGAAGACGGTGGTGAACCGCACCCGGCCCCGGCCGTCGCTGATCCCGACCCCGCGAAGATAGTTGCGGTCCCGCGCGCCGTAGATCGAATAGACCCCTTCGGCGTCGCATTGCCAGGCATAGACCGCCTTGCCCGCCAAAGGCGCGCAGGCGCTGGCCACATCGACCAGCGTGATCTCCAGCGCCAGGGGCACGCCGTCCGCCACCGGGGTCAGCCCGCCGATCGAGGCGCGGATGTCCCTGCGGATCACCCCGGCCTCGGTCAGGATGTTGACGGTCTGGCCGACGCGGACATTGGTGCCATCGGCGGGAAACGGCCCCGCCGTTTCGCCCGGCAGCGCCATGCAGACCGCGCCACCCGCGCCGGTTCCCGTCACCGCCTGCGCGCCGCCGCGCGTCGACCACAGCGACTGCGCCGCCGCGCCCATGCCCAGCCCGACCAGAAGCGCCCGTCGCGTCAGCAGGTGCGGCAGGTCGGCGGCAAATCCTTCCGGCCCATGGTCGTCCTGCGGTGTGGCCATGGCGTGCTCCTGCGGCTGACCGGGATGATACGCGGGGGCCGCAGCCTTCCGTCGCCGAACGCGTGAGCGGCGGAACCTTTCGGGATTCTGTTCGGGACTTGGCGTCCCGACCTGTCCCGAACTGGCGAGATTGGTCCCTGATCCGTTCCCGGCGAGTTCACGCCGCAGTCGATCAGCGCCTTATTTTACAAGTTTTTCGTGGAGCGGGTGACGGGAATCGAACCCGTGTCTCTAGCTTGGAAGGCTAGGGTCTTACCATTACACAACACCCGCGCTGGCCTTGGAATAGCACCGCCACGGGCCGACCTCAACCCGGCTCAGGCGGCGATCGGCAGGATCAGGTCCGGCCCCGTGGCACGGTTGGAATTGACCGCAACCCCGACCCGGAACGGCGCAGCCAGCACCCCCGGCGCCGAGGCCCGCATCAGCACCGCCGCGCCATGCCCGGCCTCGCCCAGCCAAAGCGGCCAGTCCTGCGGCTCCAGCACCACGGCCTCGCGGTGGTGCAGCCCCGCCATCCCCGGCCCGGCCTCGGTCGAGACGATGGCCACGCTGTCGCTGTCCTGCCAGCGCTGCCAGATCGCCGCCAGCGCCATCGGACGGCCATCGGCGCGCTGGAAATGCCAGGGCAGCTTTTCGCCCTTTTCGCCCGTGCTCCATTCGTAAAAGCCGCTGGCCGGGACGATGCAGCGCCGGGCCCGCACCGCCTCGCGGAATGCGGGCTTGGTCGCCACCGTGTCGGACCGCGCGTTGATGATCAGCGGCCCGTCGTTCGGCGCCTTGTACCAATGCGGCAGGAACCCCCAGCGCATCGCCCGCAGCCGCCGCTGCCCGCCCTCCGAAGTAACGACCGCGACCGGGTTCGTCGGGCAGACGTTGAAATTCGGCCCCTGCGGCAGGTCATTGCCCGGAACGGCATCAAACAGCGCCGCCAGCGCCTCGTTCGGGTGGGTGATGGTGAACCGGCCGCACATGGCCGCAGGATAGCCCAAAGCGAAGCCCATGCAATCCGCCGCGACTTGTGCCAGGATCCCCCCAGAAGGAGCACGCAATGCCTGCCCTGCACCGGACCAGCCAGATCGCCCGCCGGGTCGGGGACCTCGACCGCGCCCGCGCCTTCTGGCGCGACCGGCTTGGCATCGCCGAGCTTTACACCTTCCCCGGCCTGGCCTTCTTCGACCTCGGCGCAACCCGGCTGATGCTGCGCGAAACCGGCGCCCAGGACGACGCCGACATCCTTTACCTTGCCACCGCCGATATCGTCGCGGCGCACCACCGGCTGGCAGAAAGCGGGATCGCCTTCACGCACCCGCCGCACCTGATCCACCGCCACCCGGACGGGGCCGAAGAGTGGCTGGCCTTCTTCACCGACGACGAGGGCCGCCCCCTGGCTCTGCACATGCGGTCAGCCCCGGAGGCCACGCCGCCACCGGATTGACCCAGACGGATTGACCCGGGGCGCATCCGGGGGCAAAAGCGCGGGCATGCTGATCTTCAAGATCCTCCGCCGCCCCGAATGGGATGCCTTCCGGGCCGCAGGTGAAACCGCCGGCGCGCCCATCGACCTTGCGGATGGCTACATCCACTTTTCCACCGCCGCCCAGGTCGCCGAAACCGCCGCCAGGTGGTTCGCCACCGAAAGCGACCTTGTGCTGGTCGCCTTCGACTCCGCCCGCCTGGGTCCGGCGCTGAAATGGGAGCCCTCGCGCGGCGGCCAGCTTTTCCCGCATCTCTACCGCCGCCTCCGGCTGGATGAAGTGGTCTGGGACAAGTCGCTGCCGCTGGGCGCCACCGGCCACATCTTCCCCGAGGGGCTGTGGTGAGCCTGGTCGAACGCGCGGGCCTGGCCCTTCTGCACCGGCTGGACCCGGAACGCGCGCATGGCCTGTCCCTTGCCGCGCTGCGGGCGGGCCTCGTGCCGCTGCCCGGCCCCGCCACCTCGCCGCGCCTGACCACCAGCCTCGCCGGCCTGCCGCTCTTGAACCCCGTCGGGCTTGCCGCCGGCTATGACAAGAACGCCACCGCGCTCGGCCCGCTTTGCCGCGCGGGCTTCGGCTTTGTCGAGGTGGGCGCCGCCACCCCCCTGCCTCAGCCCGGCAATCCGGCGCCGCGCCTGTTCCGGCTGACCGGGGACCGCGCCGCGATCAACCGCTTCGGCTTCAACAACGACGGGATGGAGGCGATCGGCACAAGGCTGGCTGCCCGCACCCGGGGCGCCGTGCCCATCGGGCTGAACCTCGGCGCGAACAAGACCAGCGACAACCGTGCCGCCGATTTCGCCCGTGTCCTTGCGCGCTGCGGCCCGCATGTCGATTTCGCAACCGTCAACGTCTCCTCCCCCAACACCGAGAAACTGCGTGACCTGCAAGGCCCCGCCGCCCTGGCCGCCCTTCTCGCCGGGGTAATGGAGGCCCGCGCGAACCTGCCCGCACCGATCCCGGTCTTCCTGAAGATCGCCCCCGACCTGACCGCCGACGACCTGGCTGAGCTCGCCGAGGTCGCCCTCGCCTCGGGCCTTTCCGGCATCATCGCCACCAACACCACCCTGTCGCGCGAAGGTTTGAAATCTGCAAATCGGGGTGAAACCGGGGGCCTTTCCGGCGCGCCCCTGTTCGAAAAGTCCACGCGCTGTCTGGCGCAACTTTCCCGCCTGACCGACGGAAGGCTTCCCCTGATCGGCGTCGGCGGGGTTTCGACCCCCGAACAGGCCTATGCGAAGATCCGCGCCGGAGCCTCGGCCCTGCAGCTTTACACCGCCATGGTCTACGAAGGCCTGTCCCTGGTGCCGCGCATCGCCTGCGGCCTTGACGCCCTCCTCGCCCGCGACGGCTTTGCCACCGTCGCCGCCGCGGTCGCCACAGACCGCAACGCATGGCTGTAGGGCACAGCCGAAAGCCCTTTCACATTTGCACAAATATCCCGGGGGTCCGGGGGCTGGCCCCCGGCGCCGGCCGCGCGCGGAACGCCCCCTTCGGAACGCCCCCGCCTCAGAACGCCTTGAACGTCATCGTGGTCAGCGTCCGCTGGATGCCCGGAATGTCGAACAGCCGTGAGGACAGGTAGTGGCCGGTATCCTCGCCCTCCGGGATATAGACCTTGGCCATCAGGTCATAATCGCCGCTGGTGGAATACATCTCGCTGACCACCTCACGATCCCAGATCGCGTCGGCGACGTCGTAGGTCATGCCGGGCGTGCAGCGGAACTGGACGAATACCAAGGCCATCGGACCCTCCCTGTTGGCATCAGTCTAGATCGACCGGCCCGGCAGGGAAAGCCTCTCCCAGCGCAAGCGGCGCAGGCCCGCGTCTGAGGTCGTCAATCCCAAGCGGTTCCAGCGGCCGGCCCAGCCGGTTGCGCACCACCCAGCGCAGCCGGACCTGCGCGCGGGTGATCGCCACATAGGCCAGGCGCTTCCACAGGGGCACGCCCGCCTCGGACCGGCCCGACTGGGCGGCGGCGTACAGATCGGGGGCAAAGACCTGCACCTCCTCCCATTGGCTGCCTTGCGCCTTGTGGATCGTCACCGCCGCGCCATGCAGAAAGGCCGCCCCCATCGTCGCGGCCGAGGGGATGAACGGTTCTTCCGCATCCGGCATCTCGATCTTGATGATCGAGGCCGCCGAGACCTGCGGCTCCTCGGCCCCCACCACATGCAGGCGCGCAAAGCCGGGCCGGTTGCCGGTCCCCAGGTAGATCACCTGCGCGCCCTTGATCAGGCCCCGCGCCTCCAGGTCGATCCGCTTCTTTCGGTGCTTCAACGGCAGCTCGATCCCGTCACAGATCAAGGGCTCGCCGGGCAGAAGCTGGTCCTGCGGCGCGCCATAGGCCGACCGGAAGGCCTGGATCAGCCGCACCCGCGTCACGTTGCGCCAGACCAGCACCGGCGAGCGCGCCATCAGCCCCGCCTCCGCCCGCTCGGCCCAGACCACCCGGTCGTCGGCCTCTGCCCGCCGTGCGACCATCGCTTCGAACTGCTCGAACCCCAGCGTCTCGTCGCCCAGCGCATGGGCAAGGTCCAGGATCGGATTGTCCTCGGCCTGGCGGTGGATGCGGCTCAGCACCAGCTTGCGGCTGTCGCCCAGCTTGTCGAAGACCATCTCGCCCGATGCCCCGACCGGGGCCAGCTGTGCCGGGTCGCCGAACAGCACCAGCGTCGGAAAGATCTCGCGCAGGTCGTCCAGCTGGCGCTGGTCCAGCATCGAGGATTCGTCGACAAAGCCCACGTCCAGCGGTTCCTCCCGCCGCTTCCAGCCCTTGATGAAATCGCTGCCCTTCAGCCCCGCCGCCGCCAGCGCCCCCGGAATGCTGGCGATCTGCCGGTAGAAGGCAAAGGCCCGGTCCAGGGCAAAGTCGGTCAAGCCCGCGATGCCAAGACTGTCCACGACGGGCCGCACGCCGGTCCCGGCCAGCCATTCGGCGATCTTCTCGTATTGCGGGTCATAGACCGGCGTATACAGGATCCGGTGGATCGTCGTCGCCGGCACCCCGCGCAGCCGCAGCACCGACGCAGCCTTGTTCGTCGGTGCCAGGATCGCCAGCGTCCGGCGGTCCTTGCGCCGCCGCCCCTCGTAATCGCCCGAGACCACCTCGACCCCGGCCGCCTTCAAGGCCCGGTACATCTCGGCCAGAAGCAGGGTCTTGCCGGAACCCGCCTTGCCCACCACCGCAAGGACCGAGGCCTTGCCGTCGGGCATCGGCGCGGTCACGCCTGCGGCAAGGTCGATCCCCTGGCCCAGAAGCTCCGCCGCCAGACGGTCGAAAGCCTCGGCCTGGTCGTCGGAAAAGATCAGCGCGGGGGCCTGCATCGGCAGACCTTAGCCAGCTTCGCCGCCAAGCGTAAGACCACCCGGCCCGCGACGGTCCCGACGTCAGCGACAGGCGCCCGATGGCGGCGCTGCGCGGCTCAATGCGCCCGGGTCAGCGTGTTCGGGGCCGGGTCGGACCCCGCCGCCTCGCGGGCAGCGGCGATCTCGTGCTCGGCCTGAACCAGGGTTTCGGCGACCTTTGCCGCAAGTCCCGGCAGTCCGTTCCCTTGGGCATAGTCCTGCAGATCCGACAGCACGTCGAAGATCCAGTCGTGGCGCATCTCGTGGCGCATCCAACCCCCGGCCAAGAAGCCGGCAACGACGGCCCCCGCCGCCAGCCCGGCGCATTGCGCGACAGGGGCAGGCAAGGCAGGGTCCGCAGTCGCCCATCCGAGGGCAGGAATACGCGGCTCAGGGTAAAGCCTTGATTAATGGCAGCGCCCGGCCCGGACCCTAAAGGCGGATACTCGCCTCAAGCGTGTCCTCAAAGGTCCGCAGGCCGGTGCGCGGCGCCTGGACCAGCACCGCCATGTTGCCCGGCTTGTGCTGGTTCTTCCACATGAGGTCATGCGCCCGCGGAATCTCGGCCCAGGGAAACACCTCGGACATGCAGGGATCCAGCCGCCGCTCCACCATCAGCTTGTTCGCCGCCGCCGCCTGCTTCAGATGCGCGAAGTGGCTGCCCTGCAGGCGCTTCTGGTGCATCCACATGTAGCGCACGTCGAAGGTGCAGTTGAACCCGGTGGTGCCTGCGCAGATCACCACCATGCCGCCCTTCTTGCACACCAGCGAGGACACCGGAAACGTCGCCTCGCCCGGATGCTCGAACACCATATCGACATTCACGCCCTTGCCGGTGATGTCCCAGATCGCCTTGCCGAACTTGCGCGCCTCGGCGAACCAGACGGCATATTCCGGGCTGCCGACCTTGGGCAACTGCCCCCAGCACTTGAAATCGCCCCGGTTGATCACGCCTTTCGCGCCCAGCCCCATCACGAACTCGCGCTTGGTCTCGTCGCTGATCACCCCGATCGCATTCGCCCCCGCCGTGTTGATCAGCTGGATCGCGTAGGACCCAAGGCCCCCGGACGCGCCCCAGACCAGCACGTTCTGCCCCGGCTTCAGGTCATGCGGCTCATGCCCGAACAGCATCCGGTAGGCCGTGGCCAGCGTCAGGGTATAGCAGGCCGATTCCTCCCAGCTCAGGTGCCTGGGGCGCGGCATCAGCTGCTGCGCCTGCACGCGGGTAAACTGCGAGAACGACCCGTCCGGCGTCTCATAGCCCCAGATCCGCTGGCTCATCGAATACATCGGATCGCCGCCGTTGCATTCCTCGTCGTCGCCGTCGTCCTGGTTGCAGTGGATCACCACCTCGTCGCCGACGCGCCAGCGCTTGACCTTGTCGCCGACCGCCCAGACGATGCCCGAGGCATCGGACCCGGCAATGTGATAGGCCGACTTGTGGCCGTCAAAAGGGCTGATCGGCTGGCCAAGGCCCGCCCAGACGCCGTTGTAGTTGACCCCGGCCGCCATCACCAGCACCAGCACCTCGTTGCTGTCGATGGCCCAAGTGTCCACCACCTCCTGCTGCATCGCCAGCTCCGGCGCGCCATGCCGCTCGCGCCGGATCGCCCAGGCATACATCTGCCGTGGCACATGGCCAAGCGGGGGCATCTCGCCCAGCTCGTAAAGGTCTTTCGTCGCTGCCTCATAGGTCGCGGGTGCGCTGTGCGTGTCCAAAGCCAACTCAAGCCTCCAGCCAGATGCCGCGCTGCAGAATCGCCGCGCCTCGGCCGCAGATAACCGTCCATCGCGCAACTTTGCAATAGTCTGATTGGATGATCTTGAAATTTTATGTCTGCCGCATCGCAGCAACACCAGGCCTCTCCACGGCCGCCAGAAGCCCGCGCCGGCCTCTGGCGGCGGCCCGGCCAGGCTTGGCTGACGGGCGTGGCTGCCAATCTTGGCTGCCAATCTTGGCTGCCAAACTTGGCTGCCGGACCTAGCTTATCGTCACCACCGACACGCGGCAGACGTCGATTCCCGGTTCCACGGCGCTGGACCCATCGGCAAAGACCGCCTTGAAGTCGAACGAGCAGGCCCAGGATCCGTCATTGAAGTTGATGCTGACCGATCCGCCGGGCGGGATCACCCCGTTGCCAAGAATGTCCTCCTCCCATGAGCTTCGACCCGAGTTCGACCCATAGAACCGGGTGATCGTGGTGCCCGAGTTGTTCACCACGGTCACCGACCGGTTCAGGCTTGCGGTGGTATAGGTCGTGCCGGTTTCGACACAGCCCGCCAGGATGGCGCCGCAAAGACCCAGACCAAGAAACACGGAACTGCGCAAGATAATCTCCTTTTTTCAGCAGCTTGCAGAACTTGACCCACCCTATCCGCCGCAAGGCCCGGGTTCAAATGACATAGGCCGTCATGCAAGGCGCTGGATCACCGGGGCGGCATAGAACGCCAGCAGCGCCGCCTGCCCGTCCACCGGCTGCAGGTCCTCGGTCACCAGGCCGCGCCGGATCAGCGGCCCCAGCCCTTCGGCCAGAACCGCCTCGATCCCCTGCTGTGGCAGCATCAGGACCGCCCCGGCCGCGCCAAGCCGCGCGATCAGCGCCGTCACCCGGTCGGCCAGATCCCCGCGTGAGGCGGCCCCCGCCCCCAGCGCCAGCGCCACCAGCGGCACCGGCAGAACCGGCACAACCGCGGTGATCTCGGCCATCAGCCGGTCGCCCAGGCTTTCGACCGTGCCCCCTGCCGCCAGGTGCCCGCGCAGCGCCACCGGCGCGCCAAATCCGGCCGCCGCCGTGCCGAACCGTCCGGTCCGCCGCCGCAGCCTGCCCCACCCGTAGCCCAGCGCCTGAAAGGCGGACCGGACCGGGCGGTTGCGGAATTGCCGCGTCCCGCTTGCGGCGGCCTCGACCAGCACCCGATCCTCCAGCACCCGGTCATAGGCAAGGCCGACCGGAACAAAGATCACGTCGCGGTCGGCGGGACCGAAGCCCTCGACGATGTAGGACAGCAGCCCCATCTTCGCCGGACCGACCCGGCCGTCCTGCGACAGTCCCCCTTCGGGAAAGATCGCCTGGGTCGTGCCCTCCTCGGTCGCCATCTGCACATAGCGGGCCAGAACCTTGCGATACAGCGCATTGCGGCTGCCGCGCCGGATGAAATAGGCCCCCATCGCCCGGATCATCGCGCTCAGCGGCCAGACCCGCGCCCATTCCCCCACCGCATAGGACAGCGCCGCGCGGTCGGCGACCAGCCAGGTGATCAGCACATAGTCCACGTTCGACCGGTGGTTCATCACGAAGATCACCGTGGCCTTCGGGTCCAGGCTGGACAGGGCCTTGTCCACCCGACCCACCCGCACCCGGTACAGAAACCGGCTCAGCGCCTTCGCCGCGCGGGTGGCAAAGCCGAAATACAGCGTCGCCGAGAATCCCGGCACGATTTCGCGCGCGTAGCGCCGCGCCTCCTCGAAGGCCACTTCTCCCGGCACGCCGGTTTCCGCCGCATGCGCCGTCGCCGCCGCGACCACCTTCGGATCATAGGCCAGCCGCGCCACCATGTCGGTCCGCCGGGCCAGCTTGAACAGGTCGATCTTGCGGTCCAGCCGCGCGTTCAGCCGCGACAGCGCCTTTTCGGCGCGGCGCCGAAAGAACCAGCGCACGCTGGGGAACAGGAAATGCGTGGCAAAGCTGATCGCGGCAAAGCCAAGGATCAGGATCAAAAGCCAAAGCGGAACCGCCACCGTGCCGAACATGGCCAAAGCCTATCGCATCGGCCCCGACCCGCAATCGATTTGCTTCTTGCCAAATACTCCGGGGGTCCGGGGGCTGGCCCCCGGGCGACGCTCGCCGCAGCGCAGCGATTGACAATGGCATGAAATGTCGCCTATCCCACCCCTGACGCAATAAAATTACCCGCCCGACTCGCGAGGCCACCGATGACCGACAAACCCTGGCTCTTCCGCACCTATGCCGGCCATTCCACCGCCGCCGCCTCGAACGCGCTCTACCGTGCGAACCTGGCCAAAGGGCAGACCGGCCTCTCCGTCGCCTTCGATCTGCCCACCCAGACCGGCTATGACAGCGACGACCCCCGCGCGGCGGGCGAGGTTGGCAAGGTCGGCGTCCCCGTCGCCCACCTCGGCGACATGCGCGCGCTTTTCGACCAGATCCCGCTTGATCAGATGAACACCTCGATGACGATCAACGCCACCGCCCCCTGGCTGCTGGCCCTCTATATCGCCGTGGCCGAGGAACAGGGCGCCGACACCCGCGCCCTGCAGGGCACCGTCCAGAACGATATCATCAAGGAATACCTCAGCCGCGGCACCTACATCCTGCCGCCGGAACCCTCGCTTCGCCTGATCACCGACGTCGCCGCCTACACCGGGGAACACCTGCCGAAGTGGAACCCGATGAACGTCTGCAGCTACCACCTGCAAGAGGCCGGGGCCACGCCGGAACAGGAACTGGCCTTTGCCCTCGCCACCGCCTGCGCCGTGTTGGATGATCTGAAAGTGAAAGTTTCTGCCGAGGATTTCCCCGCGATGGCGGGCAGAATGTCGTTTTTTGTCAATGCCGGCATCCGCTTCGTGACCGAGCTTTGCAAGATGCGCGCCTTCACCGCCCTCTGGGACGACCTCCTTGAAACCCGCTACGGCATCACCGACCCCAAGCACCGCCGCTTCCGCTATGGCGTGCAAGTGAACTCCCTCGGCCTCACCGAACAGCAGCCGGAAAACAACGTCACCCGCATCCTGATCGAGATGCTGGCCGTCACCCTGTCGAAAGGTGCCCGCGCCCGCGCCGTCCAGCTGCCCGCCTGGAACGAGGCGCTGGGCCTCCCCCGCCCCTTCGACCAGCAATGGTCGCTTCGCATGCAGCAGATCCTCGCCTATGAGACCGACCTTCTGGACCATGACGACCTCTTCGACGGCAACCCCGCCATCGCAGCCAAGGTCAATGCCCTCAAGACCCAGGCCCTTGACGAACTCGCCCGGATCGACGCGATGGGCGGGGCCGTCGCCGCCATCGCCTACATGAAATCCCGCCTCGTCGACTCCAACGCTGATCGTCTGGCAAGGATCGAATCCGGCGAAACCACCGTTGTCGGCGTCAACCGCTTCACCACCAGCGAACCCTCGCCCCTCACCACCGGCGACAGCCTGATCATGCAGTCCGACCCCAGGGCCGAGGCCGACCAATGCGCCCGCCTGTCCGACTGGCGCAGCCAGCGCGACCCGGCAAAGGTCACCGAAGCCCTCGCCGCGCTGACCAGGGCCGCGAAAACCGGCGGCAACATCATGCCCGCCTCCATCCAATGCGCCAAGGCAGGCGTCACCACCGGCGAATGGGGCGGGGCGATGCGGGTGCTTTACGGCGAATACCGCGCGCCCACCGGCGTCAGCCAGCACCCGTCCAACCGCACCGAAGGGCTGGAGCCCGTCCGCGACGCCGTCGCCGCCGTGGCGTCAAGGCTCGGCCGACCCCTCCGCCTTCTCCTCGGCAAGCCGGGTCTTGACGGCCATTCCAACGGCGCCGAACAGATCGCCACCCGCGCCCGCGACTGCGGGATGGAAATCACCTATGACGGCATCCGCCTGACCCCCGCCGAAATCGTCGCCGCCGCCGCCGAAAAGCGCCCTGACGTCATCGGCCTCTCCATCCTCTCGGGCAGCCACCTGCCCCTGATCCGCGAAACCATTGCCCTCCTGCAGGACGCGGGCCTTTCCCACATCCCCCTCGTCGTCGGCGGTA
Source organism: Rhodobacterales bacterium (assembly GCA_031409795.1). Lineage (GTDB taxonomy): Bacteria > Pseudomonadota > Alphaproteobacteria > Rhodobacterales > Rhodobacteraceae > Tabrizicola. The sequence goes on along the minus strand of JANNXX010000058.1, from coordinate 34,183 downwards.
TCATCCCGGATGACGACGCAAAGACCCTGCAAGCCATGGGCGTCTCCAGGGTCTACACACCCAAGGACTTTCAGTTGAACCGGATCATGCTGGACCTTGTCGCCCTCGCCGACCCCGCACCCGTCGCCGCCGAATAGGGTTTTCCTGCCTGTCGCCAGGACAACGGTATTGCTATCCCTCACTCTCGCAGCAATTGGGCAACTGAGAGAGCCGCATGATCCGTTTTACCCTGCCTTTCCTTCTCCTCGCAGCCCCCGCCCTGGCGGAGGAGGCCGCGTGGCCGCCCGAATTCGTCTCGATCATCGAAGAGGACAAGTCCTATTGCGACGGCGAATTCTCGGTCGCCCCGGAGGCGGTCAGCCAACGCGACCTGAACGGTGATGGGACGCTGGACTGGGTCCTCGACACGGCGGGTTTCGCCTGCTCGGCAAGCTACGGGTCTTACTGCGGCACCAGCGGCTGTGGCGTCGAGACGCTGATCGACGGAACACTTGGCTCCCTCCTTTTGCACAGTTGGGACACGGTGACCAAGCACGGCGTGACCTACCTCACCGCCCCGAACGACAGGGGCGAGACCGTCCGTTTCCTCTGGTCCGGCACCGAATGGGTGCTGCAATGATCCGTCTTGCGCTGACCCTTGCGCTGGTGGCAAGCCCTGCCCTTGCCGAGACACCCCAGGCCCTCACCGCCCTTTTGGACTACCACCGCTCCGCCTGCACCGCGCAAAGCGGCACGCTGGCCGTGCCCGCGGATGCCATTGCCGAGGCCTTCCTCGTCGGCCCCGAAAGCCCCGCGTTGATCCTCGACAGCCGCAGGCTCAGCTGCTCCACCGCCCCGGCAATGTTCTGCGGCGACGGCGTGGGCTGCGAGCTGAACGTCTTCCTCGGCGAAGCGCAGCACAGCCTCGTCGTGCTGGGCTGGTCGCTGGTCCCAGACGATGACCGGCAACTCCTGCAGGTCACCATCGCCGGCGAGTTGATCAACAAGCCCGCGCCTGGCACTTTCCGGATGACCTGGGACGGTGCCACAGCCTCGCTTGTGACCGTCGACTGACCGCGACGCGCCCCTTGCACTCGTCCCGGCGCGCCGTGTAATGGGCCGAACGCCAGACAGATGCCGGACGCCTGCCAGACTGGTGGCAGACGGAAGGCAGACACTGGAAATGACGGGAAATCAGGGGACTAACCCTGATTTCAAAGTGCAGGGGAAATCATGACCGTCCACATCGGCGCCAAACCCGGCGACATCGCCGAAACCGTGCTTCTGCCCGGCGACCCCTACCGCGCGCGCTGGGCGGCGCAGACCTTCCTGAAGGACGCGGTTCTGGTGAATGAGGTGCGGGGCATGCTCGGCTTCACCGGCACCTGGAACGGCCACCGCGTCACCATCCACGGGTCGGGCATGGGCATGCCGTCCCTCTCGATCTATGCCAACGAACTCATCCGCGACTATGGCGCGAAGACCCTGATCCGCATCGGGTCCGCCGGGGCGCTGCCCACCCATGTCAAGGTGCGCGACGTGATCCTGGCCCAGACCGCCTCCACCATCGGCTCGCCCTCGCGCTCGATCTTTCGCGAGCTGAACTTCGCCCCCTGCGCCGATTTCGGCCTGCTGTCCAAGGCTTACACCGCCGCCCAAGCCCGCGGCACCCCCGTCCATGTCGGCGGCATCTATTCCTCCGACACCTTCTACGACGAACGCCCCGACCTTGGGGCCGAGTTGCTGCGCCACGGCTGTCTCGGGGTCGAGATGGAGGCGGCCGAGCTGTACATGGTCGCCGCCCGCCACAAGGCCCGCGCGCTGGCGGTCCTGACCGTCTCGGACCACATCACCACGGGTGAGGCGCTGCCCTCGGACCAGCGCGAACGCAGCTTCGGCGCGATGGTCGAGATTGCGCTGGAAGCGGCCTTTTCCTGACCAGGGCCTTGCCGCAGGGCAGGCCAAGCGCCATCTGACAGGGGTATCCGCAGCGCCTTGGCTGTGCAAAATCCCTTGTTTTCAAAGGACAACTCCATGAAAGCCGCCCGCATCCACGCTTACGGTGCCTCGTCCGAGATTCGCATCGAGGACGCCCCGATCCCCACCCTGAACGCCGATGATGTGCTGATCCGCGTCGTCGCCACCTCGGTCAACCCGGTCGACTGGAAGATCCGCAAGGGCTACCTCAAGGCGATGATCCCCTATGAAATGCCCCTGACCATGGGCTGGGATGTCTCGGGAATCGTTGAAAAGACCGGCCCCGCCGTCACCCGGTTCAAGCCCGGCGACGCGGTCTATTCCCGCCCCGACATCGTCCGCAACGGCGCCTACGCCGAATACGTCGCCGTCCGCGAAAGCGAGATCGCGGCCAAGCCCGCCACCATCAGCCATGTCGAGGCGGCCAGCCTGCCCTTGGTGTCGATCACCGCGTGGGAATCTCTGTTCACGACGGCGAACCTTGCCAAAGGTCAGCGCGTGTTGATCCACGCCGGGGCGGGCGGCGTCGGCTCCATCGCGGTGCAACTGGCCCGCGCCAAGGGCGCACATGTGACCGCAACCGCCTCGGCGGGCAAGACCGGACTGGTCAGAAGCCTTGGGGCGGATGCAGTGATCGACTATCACGCTCAGGATTTCTCCAGCCTTGCCAAGGATATGGACGTGGTCTTCGACACCATCGGCGGCGAGGTGCAGGCGAAATCCTGGGCCACCCTCAAACCCGGCGGCATGCTGGTGTCAATCACCGACCGCCCCTCCGAAGACCGCGCGAAAGCCGAAGGAAAACGCGCCGGTTACGTCTTCATCGGCCCCAACGCCCCGATCCTGACCGAACTTGCCGGGATGGTCGACCTAGGTCAGGTCCGCCCGCTGATCGCCGCCGAATTCGGCCTGAACGACACCGCCCGCGCGCAGGATTTCAGCGAAACCGGCCGCGCCACCGGCAAGGTGGTGATCTACGTCGGCCACCCCTGACGCCCTTGCGAAGCCCGCACCCCTCTGCTTCACATGGCGGACCGAAGGAGTCCGCCATGTCCCACCTTGCCCCGCGCCCCTGGGTGCCGTCTGCCAGCGAGGCGCTGATCCGCCGCATCGCCGATGCCACTGCCGCCCCCTCGGCCAATGTCGCCGACCGCATCGAAGCGCTGATCCAGGCGAATCTCGCGATCCACGACCGCGACTGCTTCAACCTGAACCCCGCCACCAATGTGATGAACCCGAAAGCCGAGGCCGCGCTGTCTCGTGGCCTCGGGTCGCGGCCGAGCCTCGGCTACCCCGGCGACAAGTACGAAATGGGGCTGGAGGCCATCGAGGAAATCGAGGTCATCGCCGCCGAACTTGCCGCCGAGGTTTTCCAGGCGACCCATGCCGAAATCCGCGTCGGCTCGGGCGCGCTGGCCAACCTCTACGGCTTCATGGCGCTGGCCAGACCCGGCGACAGCATCATCGCCCCACCTCCCAGCATCGGCGGCCATGTCACCCATCACGCCGAGGGCTGTGCCGGACTTTACGGGCTGACACGCACCCGGCACCGGTGGACGCAGACGGCTACACGATTGATCTTGCAGCGCTTCACGACCTTGCCCACGCCGTCCGCCCCAGGATCATCACCGTTGGCGGCAGCCTGAACCTCTTCCCCCATCCGGTGGCCGAGGTGCGCAAGATCGCCGATCAGGTCGGCGCGAAGGTGCTCTTCGACGCCGCCCATCAATGCGGGATCATCGCCGGGGGCGTCTGGGCCAACCCCCTCACCGAAGGCGCGCATCTGATGACGATGAGCACCTACAAATCCCTCGGCGGCCCGGCCGGCGGTCTGATCGTCACCAATGACGCGGCCATCGCCCAGCGGCTGGATGCCATCGCCTATCCCGGCCTGACCGCCAATTTCGACGCCGCGAAATCGGCCGCCCTGGCCCTGACGCTGCTGGACTGGCGCGACCATGGCGCGGCCTATGCGAAAGCCATGGTCGACCTTGCCCGTGCCCTGGCGCAGGAACTCCTTTCGCTCGGCCTGCCCGTCTTTGCCGCCGACCGGGGGGCCACCACCTCGCACCAGTTTGCCATCGACGCGGCGGCCTTCGGCGGCGGGCAGGCGGCCTCCAAGACGCTGCGCAAGGCCGGGTTCCTGGCCTGCGGCATCGGCCTGCCGATCGCACCGGTCGCAGGCGACCTGAACGGCCTGCGCATCGGCACGCCCGAACTGGTGCGCCGGGGCGTCACCCCTGGCGATGCCCCGGCCCTGGCCGCGCTGATCGCCGAAGGCCTGCGCTCGAACGCCCCGGAAACGGTCGCCCCCCGCACCAGGCACCTGCGCGCCCGCTTTCAAGGCCTGCACTACATGACCGCATGAGATCGGTCTTGACCAAACCGATTCGCCGGGGTTTCTTTCGGTCCCCTCAGGACAGGAGCACCCGATGAAAACCCGCCAACTCGGTCGGACCGGCCCCGCCGTTTCCGCCCTCGGCCTTGGCTGCCTGTCCTTTGGCGGCATCTTCGGGACGACCACCGAGGGCGAAAGCCTGCGCACCCTCGACGCCGCATGGGAGGCCGGGATCACCTTCCTCGACACCGCCAACATCTACGGCAAGGGCGTCAGCGAGACGGTCATCGGCCAATGGCTGATGACGCGCCCCCACCGCCCGCACATCGCGACCAAGGCCACCTTCACCGACGACCCCGCCCGCCGCCTCGACAACCGGCCCGAACACTTGCGGGCCGAACTGGACGGCTCGCTGAAGCGTCTCGGGGTTGACCATGTGACCCTGTTCTACGCCCACCGGCATGACCCGCAGGTTCCGGCCGAGGACCTGGCCGGGACGATGCAAAGACTTGTGGAAGAAGGCAAAATCCTTGGCTACGGCCTGTCGGAGGTTGCCCCCCACACGCTGGAACGCGCCCATGCCGTGCATCCGGTGATGGCGGTCCAGAACGAATACTCGCTCTGGACCCGCCAGCCCGAACTGGGCCTGATCCAGCTTTGCAGGCGGCTGGGCGTGGCCTTCGTCCCCTTCTCGCCCCTCGCGCGGGGCGCCTTCGGCACTCCGATGGCTGACCCCGCGACCTTTGCACCCGGCGAATTCCGCTCCCGCATTCCCCGCTTTCACGCCGAGAACTGGCCCCACAACCGCACCCGGCTGGAGGCGTTCCACGCCTTCGCCCTGGGCCGAGGCCACACCCCGGCAGCGCTGGCCCTCGCCTGGTGCCTTGACCAAAGCCCGCATATCATCCCGATCCCCGGCACCCGCTCGGCCGACCATCTGAAGGCCTGGGCCACCGCCCCCGAGATCGACCTCACCGACCACGACCGCGAGGAAATCAACCACCTGCTTCCCACCGGCTGGGCCTGGGGCGACCGCTATGACGATGCACAGGCCGGGCTGTCGGAACGCTATTCCTGACCGCTCCTCGGCCCTGACGGGCTTCCTCGCTTGGCCAAGACGCCCGTCAGGGCGGATAGGCGGCACGGACCAGCGCCTTTGCGTCAGGGCTTCGGGGCCATGGCCGACAAGCGGCGGACCATCGCCAGCACTTCACCCCCGCTCGCCCGGTCGGGCGCGCCCGCATCCACCTCGGCCCGCGACCAGACCCCGCTGGCCGCCGGATCATTGCGCAGCGCCCGGGCCCCGAACATCCATCCAGCGTCGGCGATCAGACGGCAGGTCGGGCGGCGGGTCGGGCGGCAGGTCGGGCGGCGCACCTCGCCACGCCGGTCATCGGCGGCATTCCGGGCAAAGTTTCGCCTCGACCGCCGCTTCGGGCCTTTCCGGAAGCTGCAGGAAAGGTCATCCCGGCAGATCAGCGCCCCGGTGATCCCGTCCCGCACAGTGCAGCGCCCGGCGTCGAACAGAATGCCGGTCAGCATCGCGGAATCATATCCAAAGGGCCGCGAGGCATAGGTCAACTGCAGAAGCATCGGGCGGTCCTTCCATGGCCCGGCCTGATCAGCAGGGCGCGGGAAACACGACGGAAAGCCTAGTCGCAACCGGCCCCCATGGCCAGCTTTCCCGCACCCTGCACCACCCGCTCCAACTGCACGCTTGATCCCGGCAATCGTGATTTCGCCTGCAGGTCAGGATTGCCGGTCTGCAAAGCCGCTGCAATCAAACACCGGCGCGCCAACGTCCCCCCAGGCATTTGCGGGGATTTCGTACCATCCCATCTCGTAATAGCTCCACCCCAGCCGTTTAGCGCCAAGCTTCGCAATGGCGTGGATTTCGAACTGGAACTCATAAGGAGTATTGCGAAGGCTCCAGAACAGCGTGTGTCGCCGGAAATCGGCTATTCCTGCGGCCTCCGCCGTCCGACACATCTCACGCTGGCTGACGCGTTCGCCGACGACAAGTCCTGCGACAAGACATGCGATCAGACCCGGCGCAAGGCACCAAAGCCGCAGTCGCGGTGACCACAGAAACGCTCCAGCAACCAGCAGACCAACGGCAACAGCCGGAAAGAACATCTGCCCGAAAAAACGATCAAACTGAAGATACCGATCAACCGGGAAGATCATGAACGGCGGCAGTACGGCAGTAACTATCGCGGCCAGCGGATTGCTTGTCAGGAGCGTCCAGACAAACGCGACGCCGGAAATCTGTATCGCTATCGCGCCGGCAACGCGCCTGGGACCGCTCTTCCGGAGTCCAAGACACAGAAACACCCACCCTGCAGCGAGTGGAAGAAGCAAGGCCACGAAAAGGAGCACGACTTCAAACAAGAGCGGCCTGTCGAAAGGGTTTTTAGCTGCGATAGGTTGAACTGTGGACTTTGCAAAGTCTCACGACCGAAGACATCACACCACCCGCTCCACCATCATCCCCTTGATCTCGGCTATCGCCTTGGCCGGGTTCAGCCCCTTGGGGCAGGTCTTGGCGCAGTTCATGATCGTGTGGCAGCGGTACAGCTTGAACGGGTCTTCCAGATCGTCCAGCCGCGCGCCCGTCGCCTCATCGCGTGAATCGATGATCCAGCGGTAGGCGTGCAGCAGCGCCGCCGGGCCGAGGTAGCGGTCGGAATTCCACCAATACGACGGGCAGGAGGTCGAGCAGCAGGCGCACATCACGCATTCGTACAAGCCGTCCAGCTTGGACCGGTCCTCGATGGACTGGCGCCATTCCTTCGCCGGGCGGTTCGTCTTCGTCTCCAGCCAGGGCATGATGCTGGCGTGCTGGGCGTAGAAATGCGTGAGGTCCGGGATCAGGTCCTTGATCACCGCCATATGCGGCAGGGGGTAGATCTTCACGTCGCCCTTGATCTCGTCCAGCCCGTAGATGCAGGCAAGGGTATTGATCCCGTCGATGTTCATCGCACAGGACCCGCAGATGCCTTCGCGGCAGGACCGCCGGAAGGTCAGGGTGGGGTCGATCTCGGTCTTGATCTTGATCAGCGCGTCCAGAACCATCGGGCCGCAGCTGTCCATGTCGACGAAATAGGTGTCGACGCGCGGGTTTTCGCCGTCATCGGGGTTCCAGCGGTAGACCTGGACCTTGCGCACCGCCTTGCCCTCCGGCTTCGGCCAGGTCTTCCCGGTACGGATCTTCGAGTTTTTCGGCAAGGTGAACTGGACCATGAGGTCGTCCTTTCAAGTCGGATCGGGCGCGCCAGAGCGCGGCACGGCGAAGGCCGGGACCGGGTCGGAAAAGATCCGGTTCCGGCGCAGAAGCACCCGGTTCAGCTCGCGCTGTTCCAGGCTCAGCGGCACAAGGCTCATCCAGCCGGCAATGTCCCGGCGCACGGCCTCGGCATAGGCGTCATCGTCCCAGACCCGGGCCAGGTCGAAGCCCAGACCACGGAACAGGCCGAACACCGCCTCCAGGTCGAAAAGTGCCGCGGTCAGATGCGGGCGGCGGCGAAGCTCGATCCTTGCAGCGCCCAGGCTGTCCGCGACGGCCTCGACATAGGTGATCCTCCGGCAGCGCGATTGCAGCTGGCTGCGCGCGGTGTCCCGCCCGGACCTGCGGCGCAGCACATGGATCTCTTGCGGAACACGTCCCAGCAGGCAGCGCCCATGCAGCGCCGAGCCTTCGGAAAACACCAGCACCTCGGCCCCGGCATAGACGCCCAGTTGCGCGCGCAGCGGCATCTGGCCGGGGTCGATCACCCGGACCCCCAGGCGCGACAGCTGTGCCGCAAGATAGGCCTCCCCCGCATGGCCGCCCTTGCCCGAAGCGACAAATCCGGCGCGGGTGACGAAAACTGTGCCGGCGGGTCCGGCAGCCAGACCGTTCCGCGCGGCGTTCGCGTCCAGAAGGTCCAGATAGCCCGGATCGGTCGGCACCTTGCCCAGCATCTCGCCTTGCGCCGCCACGCGCAATTCGCCGGCAAGGCAGGGCTCGGTCACCATTTCGACCCGCGCGCGCGGCAGGCCGAACCAGTCCAGCACCGCCCAGACATGGCCGGGCAGGGTGTCGGCGGTCATCCCGACCGGCAGGGTGAACAAGTAAAGGTCGTCGGGGCGTTCCGCCAGGGATTGCGGCAGCCGCGTGATGCATTCCGAGACGAAATGGCCGAACTGCGGATACAGGAACCCGCCCCAGACGACCGGCCCCGCAATCGCCCGCATCTGCGCCGGGCGCTCGGGCGGCCAGTCCGAGGCAATGCCGTTGCGACAGAAGCGGGCCGCGACTTGGCGCTCGAAATCAGGCCAGATCGGTCCGCCAACCGCCTTGTGCCGGATCGTCCGGGACACCACCGGCACGACCGGGATGTCGGCAAAGACCTGCATGGGTGGCAGTGCGCTCATCGGCCGGTCCAGCCGGGCTGCGCCGACAGCGGCCGCGACGGGGCTTGTCCCGCCCTCTGCCGCACGCAGGCGTCGTAGACTGCCGCCGGGTCGCGCCCGGCAAGGAAATCGCTGCTGACCTCGACCGAAAACTCGGTCGCGGACCGGCCTCCGGACCCGACCCCGATAGCCAGCTCGCCGCGCGGCTGCTGGGCAAGGCGCGCCCGGTCCACGCATTGCCGTTCCGCCTCGGCCAGCGGGATCGGACCGCAGCCGGCAAGAAGCACGCACAGGATCGCCGCGCGCCGCATCGGACTACCGGACCGCAGGCAGGCCGGCTGCAGCAAAGCAGGCCTGCGCTGCGGGACGAAGGGCGATCTGGCGGATCGTGGCCTTGGTCGAGGTTCCCGCCTCCACCCCGACATCGCGGGCCAGTAGGCGCAGCTCGTCCGGCGAGGCCGCGTTCACGATGCAGTCGGTCGCCAGCTGTGCCGGTTCCCCCGGCATGTCGATGTTCACCACCGGAAACACCACCGTCTCGGCCGTCCGCTTCATGGCCTTGTCGGCAAGCTCGGCCGGATCGCAGGCCGCAAGCAGGATCAGCGCGGCAAGGCAGACGGGGGCGGCGGCGGGTCGCATCAGAACTTCCTCTCGGCCGGGGCGATCTTCTTCAGCGGGATGCCGCCCTGCGCTTCGGTGGTCAGCGGTTCGGTGCGGACCGGGCGATAGTCCAGCCGCACCTTTGCCCCATCGACCCAGGCCAGCGAATGCTTGCGCCATTCGGCGTCATTGCGGGTCGGATGGTCCTCATGCGCATGGGCCCCCCGGCTTTCGGTGCGGGCATGCGCGCCGTGGATCGTCGCCAGCGCGTTCGGCATCAGGTTCGCCAGCTCCAGCGTTTCCATCAGGTCGCTGTTCCAGATGAGCGAGCGGTCGGTGACCTGCAGGTCGTCCATCTTGCCGGCAATCGCGGTCATCTTCGCTTCGCCCGCCGCAAGGGTTTCCTCGGCGCGGAAGACCGCCGCGTCGGCCTGCATCGTCTTTTGCATCTCCAGCCGCAAGCTGGCTGTCGGCACCGCGCCTGCGGCATGGCGGAAGGTGTCGAACCGGGCAAGCGCCTTGTCGACCTGCGCCGTGTTCGTGGCGGGAACCGAAGCCCCCCTGTCCACCACCGTGCCCGCCCGGATCGCCGCCGCACGGCCAAAAACCACCAGGTCGATCAGACTGTTCGACCCCAGCCGGTTCGCGCCATGCACCGAGGCACAGCCCGCCTCGCCCACCGCCATCAGTCCGGGGAAAACCGCGTCGGGGTTCGTGGCCGTCGGGTCCAGCACTTCGCCCCAGTAGTTCGTGGGGATCCCGCCCATGTTGTAATGCACCGTCGGCAGGACCGGGATCGGCTCCTTGGTCAGGTCCACCCCGGCGAAGATCCGGGCGCTCTCGCTGATGCCGGGCAGGCGCAGGTCCAGCGTCGCTTTCGGCAGGTGCGACAGGTTCAGGTGGATATGGTCTCCTCCCGCGCCCACCCCCCGGCCTTCGCGGATCTCCAGCGTCATGCAGCGGCTGACATAGTCGCGCGGCGCCAGATCCTTGTAATGCGGGGCATAGCGCTCCATGAACCGCTCTCCGGCCGAGTTGGTCAGATACCCCCCCTCGCCCCGCGCGCCTTCGGTGATCAGACAGCCCGAGCCATAGATGCCCGTGGGGTGGAACTGCACGAACTCCATGTCCTGCAGCGGCAGACCGGCCCGCGCCACCATCCCACCGCCATCGCCGGTGCAGGTGTGGGCGCTGGTCGCGCTGAAATAGGCACGCCCGTAACCCCCGGTCGCCAGCACCACCATCTTGGCGTTGAAGACGTGCATGGTGCCGTCGTCCAGCTTCCACGCCACCACGCCGGTGCAGGCCCCATCGGTGATGATCAGGTCCAGCGCGAAATATTCGATGTAGAATTCCGCGTTGTTCTTCAGCGACTGCCCATACAGCGTGTGCAGGATCGCATGCCCCGTCCGGTCTGCGGCGGCACAGGTGCGCTGGACCGGCGGCCCCTCGCCAAACTCGGTGGTATGCCCGCCAAAGGGGCGCTGGTAGATCTTGCCCTCTTCCGTGCGGGAAAACGGAACCCCGTAATGCTCCAGCTCATAGACCGCCTTCGGGGCCTCCCGCGCCAGATACTCCATCGCATCCGTGTCGCCCAGCCAGTCCGACCCCTTCACGGTATCGTACATGTGCCACTGCCAGCTGTCCGGCCCCATGTTGCCCAGGGACGCGGCGATCCCGCCTTGGGCCGCCACCGTGTGGCTGCGGGTCGGGAAAACCTTGGTCACGCAGGCGGTGCGCAGCCCTTGTTCGGCCATGCCCAGCGTCGCGCGCAGACCAGCACCCCCGGCCCCCACCACCACCACGTCATAATCATGCGTCTCGTAAGCGTAGGCTTGCATCATGCGTCCTTCAAAGTGCGATCCGGACCAGCGCGAAAAGGCCGGTCGCCGCAATCACCCAGGCCAGCGACACCGCCGCGATGACCAGCATCTTGCGCGTCGTGCCGCGGGCATAGTCCTCGATCATCATCGTCGCCCCCATGGCGAAGTGCCGCATCCCCACGACCAGCAGCAGCGCCGTCACGATCGCGGCGAAGGGGCTGGCAAAGGTTGCCAGCACAACGTCGCGTGGCTGACCCAGCGCACTCCCGAAGATGTAAAGCCAAACCGGCACAAGGAAAGCCAGGCCGACCGACGACACCGTCATCGCCCAGTGATGTTCCGTGCCGGTCCCGGCGGCGCCGCGCCCCTCGGCGCGCTTGCGGGCTGTCAGATGGCGCATGTCAGCCTCATTGAACCAGAAGAACGGTGATCACGGTCAGCACGACCGATCCGATAATGCAGGCCCAGCCCAGCTTTTCCGCCGTGGCCACCTCCAGCCCGTGCCCCGCGTCGAAGTACAGATGCCGCAGGCCCGCCAGAAAGTGATACCAGACCGCCCAAAGCGCTGCCGTGAACACAAGGTCGCCGAACCAGCTGGTCACCACCGCGTTCGCCACCGCAAAATAGCTGTCCGAGGTCGCCGCCGCCAGCAGCCACCAGACCGCAAGCACCACCGCCACGATCAGGCCGTTGCCGGTGATCCGGGTCAGGATCGACGCGATCGAGGTCATCTGCGGCCGATAGATCTGCAGGTGCGGCGACAAGGGCCGCTCACCCCGCCTCGTCTGTGCCATGGTCGAACCTCCGTCGCTGGCGGGCGCAGGCAGGGACGGGTTGTCCGGCCGCGCGATGCTACGGATCCTGAATAGCGGGTTTTCGGCGCGTGTCACGCGCGGGAATGCCGCAGATGCAGCCTGTTCGCGCTAACCTGCCGGAAATATCGCGCTTGTGATCACGGATTTTCCGCGTGTGATCACATATTTCCGGCTCCGCTTCGTGCAACGGCCCCGGCGGCCCCGGCGGCAGCGGCTTTCGACGGCCTTGCGCCCGCGCCCGGTCAGCCGCCGGACAGCGTCGTATCCCAGGTCAGGCTCAGCCCGAGGTAGCTGCCAAGATACTCGGTCCCGTCATAGTACCGAAAGTCGACCTCGGTTTCGTCGCTGATCGCATAGCTGGCACCGATGTCCCATTCCTCTTCGTCGCCGGCGGCATCGACCTCGTAGGTGCCAAAGGTCGCCGACAGCTCCAGCGCATCCGTCACCGCCCATTCGCCGCCGACATAGGCAGACCCAAGCGACGACACGCCTTCGAAGGACGGCGAATAGTAGAAATCCGTCGAAACCGTGAAGGCATCGCCCGCCGGAATGTCCAGCTCGACCGAAAACTCGCCCCCCCCGTCGCCGCCATCCTCGGGATAGTAATAGCGGGTGTAGTAAAGCGTGTATTCCAGCCCGCCCGCCGTCGTGTTGCGATAGCCGAAGTAAAGGTTGACCTCGTTCAGCAGGTCGTCGCTGGCAAGCTTGCCCAACAGACCGCCATAAATGCCGCTGATCTCGACCTCGCCATAGGCCGACAGATACGAGATCGTCCCGGTGCCCGGCCCTTCTTCCTCATAAGTGAACTCAAGCTCGGCCCCGCCATAGACCAGCACATCCTGCGCCTGGGCCGTTCCGCCCGCCAGCGCCAGGGCAACCGCTCCCGCAATCTTCCGCATCCCTATCCCTCCGTTGTCCCTTGTGCGGTCATCATGGCACGGAATGCGCATTGACTGAATGGTCAATCGTCCAAATCCGGGATTTTTCCGCAACTCCCCGATCCGGGCCGCAAGGCGGGCTCAGGGCGTGTCCGCCCCGCCCAGCGCCAGCGCCTCGTCGACCAGCTCGGTGCAGATCGTGACCGCCACGACGTCCGGGTCGTAGAAGGCATTCGCTTCGCCACAGGCAGTCAGGACCACCGGAAGCGTCTGCGGCAGGACCACAAGGTCGTTCATGTAGGCGATCTCATCGGCCAGGGCCTGCGCGACAAAACCGTAGCCCTCCGCCTGGACCTCGAAGCGCAACGTCGCCCCCGACCCGGCCAGCGGCGCCAGGAGCCGGTCCCAGCTTTCGGCCATCAGCTCGAACTCGTCCGGGCAGGTTTCCTGGCGGTCGGCCGGCAGGCCCATATCGCTGGCAAAGGCCGCGCGCGCGGCCGGATTGCCGCCATAGAACAGGCAGACAAAGGTGAAATATCGCCGTTCGTCCGGGGAATGGGTGGACCAGGTCACCACGTCGCCCGGATCGTCCTCGGACCAGCTTGGTGCGCTTTCCGCCCAGAAATCCGCCGCGACCCGGGCCTTCTGCTCGGCCCAGTCCGGCTCCCAGTAGCGGTCGATCAGCAGGACCGCCAGCGTATCCGCCGCATCCTCCTCCAGCCGCAGAACCGGGGCATCCAGCACGTCGATCAGCGCATGCCCGAGCTCGTGGTACAGGAACATCAGCGCGACATCGCGGGCGTAGCCCTGCGCTTCGGTCAGCTCCGTCCCCTCCGGCGATGCGGCCTCGGCAGCCAGCGGGCCCGCCTGCAGAAGGACCGGCACAAGGACCGGCACAAGGACCGGCGCAAGACCCCGAAGCGCCGCCCTCACAGCGGCACCAGAACCCAGATATCAAGGTCCAGCAGCACTTCCGGCAGGTACTTGCCATCCGTCCCGCGCAGACGGCCCACCCCCCCCTTCGTCGCCACAAGCCGCACCCGCAGCGCGCCGACGCCGGGGGCCGCAGTCTCGGCGCGGTCCAGCACCTCGGACCAGGCCCGCACCGTGTCGCCGGCGAAACACGGGTTGGCATGGGCGCCCGCATTCAGCGCCACGATCAGCTGCGCGTTGGCCAGGCCGTTGAAGCTCAGCGCCCGCGCCAGGCTGATCACATGCCCGCCATAGATCAACCGACGCCCATCCTCGCGCTGGCCCACGTCGAAATGCACCTTCGAAGTGTTCTGCCACGCCCGCGTCGCCAGCATGTGCTCGGCTTCCTCGACCGTCACCGCATCGACGTGGTCGATGACCTCGCCCACCGCATAGTCGCCCCAGCGGTGCGGCTCGCCCGCCAGCGCGAAATCATAGCGGCGGAAATCCAGCCCCCCGGGGACCACCAGCGCCCCGGGCGCTACCGCGGCGGCCAGCGCTGGCACCTGCGTCTCGACCTGAACCTCGCGCCGCCGCTTGCGCACCATCACCCAACGCACGAACTCCAGCACCGCCGCGCCGCGCTGGTTCAGCCCGTGCGTGCGCACCCAGACCACCCCCGTCGCCCCGCTGGAGGTTTCCTTCAGCCCGATCACCTCCGAGACCGCCCGCAGCGTGTCGCCCGGCCAGACCGGCTCCAGCCAGCGCCCCTCGGCATAGCCAAGGTTCGCGACCGCGTTCAGGCTGATGTCCGGCACCGTCTTGCCGAACACCGTGTGGAAGGCGATCAGGTCATCCAATGGGCTGGCCGCAAGCCCGACCGACCGGGCAAACTCGTCCGACGAATGCACCGCCCCCCGCGCCGGATACAGCGCATGATACAGCGCGCGCTCCCCCGTTCCCACCGTGCGCGGCACCGCATGGGTGATCCGCTCGCCCAGCCGGTAGTCTTCAAAGAAGCGGCCCGGATTGGTCTTCATTGCTCGCCCAGCTTCAGGTCCGGGTGATAGTCCCCGGGGGCGTCCTTCACCACCGCCTGCCCGCAACGCATCACGCCATTGGCCGCGTCGAAGGCATAGGTCGGCGCGCCGTAAAGCTCCCACCCCTTGTCCAGCGCCGCCGAGACCTTGTGACAGAAGGCCTGCGTGTCATCCCCGCTCAAGAACCGATACAGCTTCATGTCCCCACCAAGTCCCGCTCAATTCCCCGCCAAGTCACCGCCAATTTGACTAAAATTGCGCTTCCTTTCTGCGCAAGCATCCCACGGGGGTTCCGGGGGTGTGAAACCCCCGGTCGCCCTCAACCGAAGGGCCAGACCCCCAGCCAGCTGTGCACCGCGCCGATTGCGCCCAGCACGACAACCGCCCCGACGACTGCCCCGATCTCCTTGCCGACGGGTGCCGGTGCCGGCAGCGGACCGCGCGGCTCGGCCCGGTTGATCACGATCACCTCGACCACCGCCCAGGCCAGAAGTCCGCCGAACAGGATCAGGCTCGCAAGGTCGCCGTTCACCAGCAGATGCGCCACCGCCCAGGTCTTGACCGCCGTCAGCTGCGGATGCCGGATGACAGCCGTGATCCGCGTCTTCATGCCGCTGGCCGCGTACAGGTAGACCGCCAGCAGCATCAGCAGGTTGTTGACATGGGTCAGGAAGGCCGGCGGATACCACAGGTCGACCTGTGCCGCCCCGCGATAGCCGATCACCATCAGCACCACGCCCGCGACGATGCCGGCCGTCACCAGCCCCTTGCCCGCGTCCCCCATTGCCGCCCGGCGCGCCGGGGCCAGCCGCTTGAACAGATGCGCCCCCCACCACAGCGCCAATCCCAGCACCATCCATGTCATCGCTTGCTGCCTCCGGCTTGCTTTGCGGGCACCCTGACGTCAAATCGCGAGGGCTGCAATCGTCTCGGCCCTGGCAAGCAGGGCCACCGCTGTCGCCACATGCAGGTTCTCGACGATCCGCCCGTCGACCACCGCCACGCCCTCGCCCTTGGCCACGGCCAGCCGGTGGGCCAGGATCATCCGCCGGGCCAGGTCCAGCTCCTCCGGGCTTGGCGCAAAGACCGCGTTCGCGATCTCGACCTGCACCGGATGCACCAGCGTCTTGCCGTCAAAGCCCATGTCGCGGCCCTGTTCGCATTCGGCGCGCAGCCCCTCGGCGTCGCGAAAGGCGTTGAACACCCCGTCGACCGCGATCTTGCCTTCGGCTTTCGCGGCAAGGACAGCCATGCCAAGCCCCGCCATCAAGGGCAGCCGGTCGGGGCGGAACCGCGCGCCCAGCTCGCGCGCCAGGTCGTTGGTGCCCAGCACCAGCCCTTCCAGCCGGGGGTGCGCCGCAATCCCGGCGGCGTTCAGGCAGCCCTGCGCCGTCTCCAGCATTGCCCATAGCGGCTTGTCCGTCACCAGCCCCGCCACCCGGTCAAGATCGGCCGGACCGTTCACCTTGGGCACCAGGATCGCCTCGGCTCCCGGATGCGCCGCGAAGGCCGCAAGGTCGGCCGCGCCCCAGGGGGTGTCCAGCCCGTTCACCCGCACGATCCGCCAGCGCGCGCCGAAGTCCTGCGTGGCAAGCTCGCTGGCCAGCATCAGCCGGGCCCGCGGCTTTTCCTCGGGCGCGACCGCGTCCTCAAGATCGAAGATCAGGGCATCCACCGCCAGATCGCGCGCCTTCTCCAGCGCCCGCTCCTTCGAGGCCGGGATATACAGGACCGAACGGACAGGGCGCGACACGACTCACCTCCGGGTAATATTCTTGCGCTTGAAAGCACGGATGCGTCACAAACGGCAAGCCTGTTCTTGCCGCAATGCAGCAAATGCCCCGGGAACGCCACGTTAACCGCGTCTCAGCCCGGCCGCGCCACCCTGTGCGCAGGTTTTTGCAGAAAGGCTGCCCGATGTCCCACCCCTTCTTCGCCCTCTCGCTTGGCTTTGGCGGCGTGATCCTTGCCACCCAGATTGCCTTTTCGGCCCCGCAATGCGGCACGCGCGACCAGCTGACAGCCCTCCTGTCCGACCGCTACGGCGAAACGCGCCGCGCCGTCGGCCTGGCCGGAGAGGCCGCCGTGATGGAGCTTTTCGCCGCCGAGGCCACCGGCACCTGGACCATCACCCTCACGCTGCCCGACGGCCAGATGTGCCTGATGGCCTCGGGCCAGGGATTCGAGCCGCTGTCCGACCCGCTGCCCGCACGGGGCGCGCGCATCTGACCGCGCGCCGTCTGCGGGTCACAAAAGCCCGCGCCCGCCGTCCCACAGAAGCTTGATCGAGATCAGCAGAAGCGTCCAGGTCACGATCCGGAAGAACAGCCGCTCCGGCAGCCAATTGACCAGTTTCACCCCGGCAAAGACCGCAAGCGACGCCGGAATCGCCAGCAGCGCCGCCACTTGCAGATTGCCCGGGCTCAGCTGACCCAGCGCGTAATAGGGCAGCAGCTTGGCGGCGTTGATCGCCGCGAAAGCAATGGTCGAGGTGCCGGCGAAGACCGCCTTCTGCATCCCCAGCGGCAGCGTGTAGACCTGATAGGGCGGCGCACCGGCATGACTGACAAAGCTGGTGAACCCGGCCACCGCACCCCAGAACAGGCCCGGGGCCACCTCGGCCCGCTTCGGCGCGGTCCTCACCGGCTTGCGGATCAGAAGGTTCAGCGCGAAGGCCAGCCCGATTGCCCCGACCAGCAGCGTCACTACGGCTTCGGGCACCACGCTGGCGGTGGCCCAGCCGACCCCCACCCCGACCATCGCTCCCGGCAGCACGATCGCCAGCACCCGGCGGTCAAAAGCGCGGCGGTAGGCGTATAGCCCGAAGATGTCCGACACGACATAGACCGGCAACAGCAACCCGGCCGCAAGGACCGGCGACATCACCAGCGCCATCACCGGCACGCCCAGCATGCCCACCACCGGCACGCCGCCCTTGCCCATGCCGACCAGCGCCGCCGCAACGACCGCCACCACCCAATATCCCGTTGCTTCCATGCCACCCTCCGTGACCGGTATCGCTAACGCGAAACCGGACCGCCCGGCTAAGGCGAATTTTTGCATACAATTGCATACCGAAGCAGATTGCAATACTGGACAGAAGCCCGCGAAGCGGCTACCCACGGCGCGAAAAGCCCCAAAGGAGGTTCCCATGGCCAGACCCAAGATCGCCCTGATCGGCGCCGGTCAGATCGGCGGCACGCTTGCGCATCTCGTAGCGCTCAAGGAACTCGGAGATGTCGTCCTGTTCGACATCGCCGAAGGCACCCCGCAGGGCAAGGCGCTCGACATCGCCCAGTCCGGCCCGGTCGAGGGCTTCGACGCCCGCCTCACCGGCACCAACGCATACGCCGACCTTGCCGGGGCCGATGTCTGCATCGTCACCGCAGGCGTTCCACGCAAACCGGGGATGAGCCGGGATGACCTGCTGGGCATCAACCTCAAGGTGATGAAATCCGTCGGCGAAGGCCTCAAGGCGCATTGCCCCGACGCCTTCGTGATCTGCATCACCAACCCGCTCGACGCCATGGTCTGGGCCCTGCGCGAATTTTCGGGCCTGCCGCACCACAAGGTCGTCGGCATGGCGGGGGTTCTGGATGCGGCCCGCTTCCGCCACTTCCTGTCGCTGGAATTCAACGTCTCGATGAAGGACGTCACCGCCTTCGTCCTTGGCGGCCACGGCGACACGATGGTGCCATCCGTCCGTTACTCCACCATCGGCGGCATCCCCTTGCCCGACCTCGTCGCCATGGGCTGGACGACGCAGGAAAAGCTTGACGCCATCGTCCAGCGCACCCGCGACGGCGGGGCCGAAATCGTGGGCCTTCTGAAAACCGGCTCCGCCTTCTACGCCCCCGCCGCAAGCGCGGTGGAAATGGCCGAGGCCTACCTCAAGGACCAAAAGCGCATCCTGCCCTGCGCCGCGCATGTCAAGGGCGCCTATGGGCTGGACGGCATCTATGTCGGCGTGCCGGTCATCCTTGGTGCCGGTGGCGTGGAACGGGTGGTCGAAGTGAAACTCGATTCCGCCGAGAAGGCGATGTTCGACAAGTCGATCGACGCCGTGAAGGGCCTTCTGGCAGCCTGCAAGGCGATCGACCCGTCGCTGGCATGACCCCGAAGGTCGGGCTTCCGCCCGGCCCGTGGGTGCGCCTTCAGGGCGCGCCCAAACTGTTTTTCCAGGCCATCCGGCGCACCAGGGCTTCGGCAAACGCGATGCAGCCAACCCAGGATCCCAGGAACGCAACGTCCGCGACAAGGCCCATCGGCGGCTCTCCCGTGATCAGGTAGATCGGGAAGAACACCATCGACACGGCCGTGGCCCCCATCCCGATCGCATAGGCGCGGATCATCCAGTTGCGGTGGCGGATGAAATCCCGCTTGGCGATGGCCTGCATCGCAAGGACCAGCGCCAGACCCAGGGCAATCCCGAACAGCAACCGCCCGCTGTTGATGGCCACCGAATAGGCATCGGGGAAGTGCCAAAGCAGACCCAGCGACGACAGCGAGATCATCGCCCCCGCCGCCACGAACACACGCCCCGTGACGCGGTGCAAACGCCCGTACCTCGGCATCAGGACACGGCCGAACTGGATGGGTCCAAGGATCCCGAACGTGGCGCCGCCCAGCACATGGATGAAATGCCAGACCGGGGTGGCGGTCAGGCGAAAGCTGTCCTCGGGCAGGGCACCCAGCGGGATCTGCACCGCTTGCACCAACGCCAGGATGATCGTGAGCAACGTGCCAAG
The DNA here is from genome assembly GCA_031409795.1 of Rhodobacterales bacterium. Lineage (GTDB taxonomy): Bacteria > Pseudomonadota > Alphaproteobacteria > Rhodobacterales > Rhodobacteraceae > Tabrizicola. The sequence goes on along the minus strand of JANNXX010000058.1, from coordinate 14,678 downwards.
AAACAATGCAGCAGGCACGACAACGGGCTTCGCGAAACGAAGATTCATTCGGGTATTCCTTCTTTTGAAATGCCTTACGGCTCGTAGGTGAAGACGTCGCCCAGCGGCTTTCCGAAGACCTGTGCGATCTGAAATGCAAGCTCCAGCGTGGGTGAGTACTTTGCATTCTCAATCGCAATGATCGTCTGTCGGGTGACACCCACGCGCTCGGCCAGGGCTTGTTGTGTCATTTCATCCGCGTCAAAACGGCATCGGCGGATGGTATTGGAAACCCTCATCCTGGCCAAGGGCTACAGCCCCAATCGGTAAACCGCGATGCGGCACATCTCGGACCCGAAACCCGCAATCGCCATGCCGATCAGCATGGTGTTCAACGCGGCAAGCACGCTCCATCCCATGGCAAGCAGAACGACGGCAACCAGAAATCCGCCGCTGATGACAGCCAGGGACACCGCAGCGCCGCGCGTGTTGATCCGTGCATCGCGTTCGTCAGAAAGGAACTGCAGCCTGCGTTGCCCGGTCGCGATGGCATAGGCGATGTTGAACAGGATCAGCATCCCCACGGCCAGAATGACCCCGCCACCGATCAGCCAGATCACATCCCAGGCCCAAAGCGACATCCCGTCCGCCCCCTCATAGGCCCCGGTCACCGTGCCGTTCCAGATCGGACGGCCAAACAGGAAATAGGCGACAACGCCGGACAGGATCGCGCTCCAGGCGCTGCGTTCTTCGAATGACATCGGTCTTGCTCCCCGAAAGCAGGTTATCTTCGGTGCAGGCTAAGTGTATTAAAGCATACATCATGTCAAGTATGTTTTACATGTCAGCTTGGCGCCGGGCCGCGATCACGCTTTGTGTGGGTGGTTCGTCCAGGTGCCCGTTGCAGGAAAGCCCCCCGCATCCAGGCCCGTGGGTCCGCGGCCGGATGCCGCCCGCGCAAGCCCGGCTGTCCGCGCAGGGCTGGCCTCGGCGCAAGGCGCGGCAGCTGCGTCACCGGCCGCAAATCTGCCGCGCGCCGTCCGGCGGGCGGCCGCCTGACCCCGCGCCCCGACGCTTATCCTTTCCGGCCATCCCCCGATCCCTTGCCAGCTTCTCAACGACCACAGCCAACCCCTTGCAAGCCCTCACACTTCGCCTCTCTGCCCACCGTGGGCATTCCCACCCGGGCGCCCTTGCACCCCCCGCCCCCCCACCCGCCCCCCTTGCCCCCGCCCCCGAAATCCGGCATCTCCCCAGCATCAGATCCCGGAGGGACCCCAATGGACTACGGAAAATCCGGCAACCCCAAGGGGGCCCGTCACAATCCCCGCGGCCCCGACCACGCCCAGAAGGGCGCGCCAAAGTCGGTTACCCCGCCGCGCGAGACCAAGGAACAGCTTCTCGCCCGGATGAAGGCCGCCGCCTCGGCACACGTCCAGAAGGACCCGAAAAGCTGAGGCTCGCCTCCCCCTACCTCGCCCCCGGCTTCTATGACGCAGCCATCGCGACAGGCCGCCACCGAGATATCGTCGGCGGCCGCTGGGGGGAAACCGCCCGCGCCCAGATGGCCGCCCTTCAGGCGCAGGGGATGACCGGCGGCGACCACCTCCTCGACATCGGCTGCGGAGCGTTGAGGCTGGGTCACCTCGCTGTGCCCTACCTCGAACCCGGCCACTACTGGGGCACCGACGCCTCGCTCGCCCTGATGCGGCACGGACGGGCGGCCGAACTTCCAGACCCCGCCCGCCTGCCCGATGACCACCTCATCGAAGACGCAAGCTTCGCCTTCCCCGGCATCCCCGCGACCATAACCCTCGCCATCGCCTGGGGCGTCTTCACCCACCTGCCCGCCCCGGCCCTGCCCCCGGCGCTTGTCACCCTTCGCGCCCGCTTCCCTTCCCTTCGCGCCGCCCTCGTCACGCTCTTTCTGTCCGACGCGCCCGGACCGACGCGCCAGCCCGACGGCGTCGTCACCCACGCAGACCGCCCGCCCTACCACCGCCCCCGCTTGACCGTCGAAGCCGAGGCCCGCGCCGCCGGCTTCGCGCCGGCCTGGGATACCCGCCAGCTTCCCCGTGGCCAGGCGCTGCTGATCCTGACCTGAGGGAATCCCCACCCCCTCCCTCCCCGTCCTTCATTGACCCGCGCCCCCGCCGGGTGGACACTCTGCCCGGCAACCGCATGAGGTCCCTGATGCGCCCTTTCCTCCTCGCCTTCGCCCTCTTCACCGCCTCCGCCCCGGCCCCCGCCTCCGCCGAGACGATCTCGCAGGAAATCGCCCGGACCGGCATAGCCACGACCGAGGCCCGACTGGCCGCCCTCTCCGGTCCCACCAACGAAGACCTCTTCGCCCTCGCGGGCCTGCGCTTCCTGGGCGGGGTCGAGGCGGCGCTGCAACTCCGCTGGCAGACCGGCATCCGCGCCGACTGGTCGGAACTGCCGATCCTGCGCCTGCCGATCCCGGAAAACCCTGCCGCCCGCCCCTTCGTCCCCGCCGACTTCACCGCCCTTGTCACCGGCCTTGACGCCGGGATGGACTCCGCCCGCGCCGCCCTGACCCAGCTTGGCGACAGGCCCTTCGCGCTGGAGATTAGGCTTGCCGACCTCTGGTTCGACATCAACCTCAACGACCGGCGCGACGCTGGCGAGGATGTGGCCTCGGTCGCGGGGCTGACCCTTGGCGGCGGGCGGATGATCGCGGTTCCGGTTGCAGACCCGGTGATCCGCTTCGACACCGCCGATGCCGCCTGGCTGCTGGCCTACACGCATTTTCTGTCCGGCTTCGCCTCGACCGCGCTGGCCTATGACCCGGAACCCGCGATCCAGCGGGTGATGGACAGCTCGGCCGCGATCTACGCGCTATGGGGCGACACCCCGCCGCCGAACGCGATGGACATGATGTTCGGCCGCCAGGTCGACCGCATCGCCATGGTCCTCTTCGCCCTGTCGAAGGCCCCGGACAAGACGCTGGCGATAGACGCCTACAGCCATTTCCTGGCGATGATCGAAGACAACCGCCGCTTCTGGTCGCAGGTGGAGCTTGAGACGGACAACGACCGCGAATGGATCCCGAACGACCGGCAGGTCTCCGGCCTGGGTATCGCGTTGCCACCGGACACCGGCAAGCGCTGGCAGGCCGTGCTCGCTGACGCCGAGGCGCTCTTGAAAGGAAAGGCGCTGATCCCCCACTGGCGCTTTGGCGCCGAGGCGGGGATCAACCTGAAAAAGGCCTTCGAAAACCCGCCCGCCGTCGACCTTGTCACCTGGATCCAGGGCGAAGGGCTTCTGCCCTACGCCGAGAAGGGCCCCCGCATCAGCCCCGCCGCCTGGAATGATTTCGAGCGTCTGGTGTCAGGTGACGCCATCCTGTTCGCGGTGTTCCTGAACTGACAGACCAACGATTTCTTCAAAGAAATCGTTCCGGAGCCTTCAAAGGCTCCGGTCCGGAATTTTCGAAAATTCCGGTACTCAGCCCGGCAGGCCGGCGATCACCGTCTCCAGTGTCGCCACCAGTTTGTCCGCAATCTCGTCCAGCTCGATATCCGTGGCGTTGAACGGAGGTGCCAGGATCACCGTATCCCCCGCCGCGCCATCGACATGACCGCCGGACGGATAGCAGATCAACCCGCGCCGCAGACCCTCGGACCGGATGCGGCCATTCACCCCGAGCGATGCCTCATAGGGGGCTTTCGTCTCCGGGTCGGCGACCAGCTCCACCCCGATGAAATATCCCCGGCCCCGCACATCGCCGACCTGCGGCAGATGCGCCAGCCGCGCGCGCACCTCCGCCTGCCAGCGCTTGCCCGTGTCGCGGATGCGCACCAGCAGCCCCTCGTCCCGGATGATCCCCTGCACCGCCACCCCGGCCGCCAGACAGGCCGTGTGCCCGGTATAGGTGTGCCCGGTCAAAGGCCCGCCATGGCCCGCCGCCATGACATCGGCGATCTCCTTCGTGTAGACCGCCGCCCCCAGCGGCAGATAGCCGCCCGACAGCGATTTCGCGACGGTGATGATGTCCGCCGTGATCCCGTCCTCCTCCGACGCCCGCCAGATGCCGGTGCGCCCCGACCCGCACATCACCTCGTCGCAGATCACCAGCACGCCGTGCCTGCGGCAGACCTCGGCCACCGCGCGGCCATAGCCCTCGGGTGCCGGCAGCGCCCCTCCGGCGGCCCCCACCACCGGCTCGAAGATGAACCCGGCCACCGTTTCCGGCCCCAGCCGCTGGATCTCGGCCTCCAGTTCGGCCGCCAGATGCGCGACCAGCCCCTCACGCGCCACCCCGTCCGGCAAGCGGTAGGCATTTGCCGCACTCACCCGGCCCACCGCAGGCAAGGCCCCGGCAAAAGCGCGCTGGCGATCCTGAAACCCCGACAGCGCCGTCGCCATCAGCGTGTTGCCGTGCCAGGATCGCTTGCGCCCGATGAACTGTACCCGACGCGGATCGCCCCGGTCATAGTGGTATTGCAGCGCGATCTTCACCGCACTTTCAACCGCCTCCGAACCGCTGGTCGTGTAGACCATGTCGGCCAGCCCGGTAGCGTCGCAGATCGTCTCGCTCAGCTCTTCCAGCGGGTCGCTGGTGAAAAGATAGCGGTAGCCATAGGCCACCTTTGCCATCTGCGCCGCCACCGCCGCGTTCACCCGCGCGTCGCCATGCCCCACTGAGAACACCGCAGGCCCGCCTGAGCCGTCGATATACTGCCGCCCGTCGGTGTCCCAAAGATAGACGCCGCGTCCGTGGCTGATCTTCGGAAGCACGGTTTGCGTGATGTCATTGGCACTTGGCCGCGGCATGTCGGTCTCCATCCTGCTCAGGCAGGCTTGGCAAGCGCCGGGAAGCTTGTCAATCTGACCGCAGTCACGCCGATGAACCAGTGTTCGACCCGGCGTAAGGGCTGCCATGTGATCACAGTTTTCCCACTAGTGATCACACGTTTCCAGATTGTGATCACAACGGTGCTTTTCCGGCCTTTCCGCAGGCTTGCCGCCCATTTGGCGTTTGGATCAGGCGCAGGAAAGTGCCAGAAATGCCCCCGACGGCTTTACGGCCGCAGGCAGCTTACGGGGACGGGACGCATGAACATCCACGAATACCAGGCCAAGGCACTTCTTCGCAGCTACGGCATCCCGGTGTCGGATGGCCGCGTGGTCCTGAAAGCCGAAGACGCCAAGACCGCCGCGGGGGAACTTGACGGCCCCCTTTGGGTGGTGAAATCCCAGATCCACGCCGGCGGCCGGGGCAAGGGCCGCTTCAAGGAACCCGAGGCCGGGGACAAGGGCGGCGTCCGGCTGGCCCGTTCGGTGGGCGAAGCCGCCGAGTTTGCCCGCCAGATGCTGGGCCGCACCCTCGTGACCGTGCAGACCGGCCCGGCGGGCAAGCAGGTGAACCGCATCTACATCGAAGACGGCAGCGACATCGAGCGTGAGTTCTACCTTGCCTTCCTGATTGACCGGGGCACCTCCCGGATCTCGATCGTCGCCTCCACCGAAGGCGGGATGAGCATCGAGGATGTGGCCCACGACACGCCCGAAAAGATCCACACCTTCACTATCGACCCCGCCACCGGACTGCAGGATTTCCACGGCCGCCGCGTCGCCTTTGCGCTGGGGCTGTCCGGCGCGCAGGTAAAATCCTGCGTCGGGATCGTGAAGACGCTGTACAAGCTCTTCACCGAAAAAGACATGGACATGCTGGAGATCAACCCCTTCTGCATCCTGAAGGACGGCACCCTGCGCCTCTTGGACGCCAAGATGGCCTTCGACGGCAACGCGATGTACCGCCACGCCGACATTGCTGCCCTGCGGGATGAGACTGAGGAAGACCCGAAGGAACTGGCGGCCAGCAAATTCGACCTGAACTACATCGCGCTGGATGGCGAGATCGGCTGCATGGTCAACGGCGCTGGCCTTGCGATGGCCACGATGGACATCATCAAGCTTTACGGCGCCGAGCCCGCCAACTTCCTTGACGTCGGCGGCGGGGCCACGAAGGAAAAGGTGACCGAAGCCTTCAAGATCATCACCTCCGACCCGCAGGTGAAGGGCATCCTCGTCAACATCTTCGGCGGCATCATGCGCTGTGACATCATCGCCGAAGGCATCGTCGCGGCGGTGAAGGAAGTGGGCCTTCAAGTGCCGCTGGTCGTGCGGCTGGAAGGGACGAACGTGGAGTTGGGCAAGGACATCATTCGCAAGTCCGGCCTGAACGTCATCGCGGCGGACGACCTGAAGGACGGGGCCGAGAAGATCGTGAAGGCGGTGCGGGGATAACCAGACGTGGACCTGAGAGCCTATAGCCTGCCAGACGAGGACTTGAGGCAGAGTTCTTATGTCCGAGCGATTGGCGCGGTAACTCGGCTATTTGCTTTCAGTGACACTAAGTGGCCCGAACTCCTGCTCCCATCAGCCCTACGTCAAATGGAAGACGATCTCTTGATATCTGCGCTGAACCTTAGGCGTGTTGTAGAGCGCGAAACTACCGGAAGTTTAAGTGAGATTGCCCCTCTTTTTACCGACTTGAGCGGGAAACCTGCAAGTGACTATGAGAAATCTCTGTGGGTGATCCTCGGTCGGATTGTTCATAACGAGATGATGGAACCCGTGATCCTTAAGGATAACAACTACTTCTCGGGAAGTGCCGGCAAGATCGCGGGCTTCTTGGTCTGCGACGTAAAGGTAAGATCAGACCGTGGTTCAATCCTTGTGAATGTCCCCGGCTTTGCAATCGCGGCAGCAAATGAGCTTGGCCGCCAATTCAAACAGTCTGCATAGCGGAGACATCGAATGCCCGTCCCAGCCAACACATCCGCCCGCGTCATCTGCCAGGGCTTCACCTGCAGCCAGGGCACGTTCCACTCCGAACAGGCCATTGTCTGCGGCACGCAGATTGTCGTCGGGATCGCCTCCGGCAAGGGCGTGTCAAGGATCGTAAAGGCGGCGCGCCCGTGACAGCTTCCGACCTACGCAGCCGCGTCTACCGCCCTTTCCTCTCTGGAAAACGGCGTGATCGCGTCGAACTCGGCCTGTTTGGCCGCATCGTTGTGCAGCATGTTCACGTCATAAAGCCCCTGCATGTTCATCCAGTACTGGTCCGACATGCCGAAATAGCGCGCCAGGCGCAGCGCGGTGTCCACCGTCAGCGCGGTTTCCTCGCGCACCAGACGCTCGATCCGCGTCCTCGGCACGCCAATTGCGCGCGCGATCTTGCCCGGCGTCAGCTTCAAGGGACGCATGAACTCTTCCCGAAGCATCTCGCCGGGATGGACGGGGCGTGCAAAGCGAATATCCATCATCATCTCCTAGTGGTAGTCGACCAACTCGACATCATGCGCCCCGTCATCCTCCCAGCGAAAGCAGATGCGCCACTGGTCGTTGACGCGGATCGAATGCTGCCCAGCCCTGTCTCCTTTCAGTACCTCCAGCCGATGACCGGGCGGCGTCCGCAGGTCGTCGACCCGGGCTGCGAGGATCAACGAGGTCATGCGGCGATCCACCGCTTCGGCAATCGCCGCAGGAAAACGCTTCGGGGTCTGGCCAGCCAGCAACATCAACAGCCTCTTGTCTTTCACCGAAACGATCATCGTTCCAAACATGTATCACACGGCGATACACAAATCCACCAAAATCCGTATCACTCCATGATACAGGCCTGAGGGTTCCCCATGTCCGTTCTCGTCAACCAGCACACCAAAGTCATCTGCCAGGGCTTCACCGGCAGTCAGGGCACGTTTCATTCGGAACAGGCCATCGCCTACGGGACCAAAATGGTCGGCGGTGTCACGCCCGGCAAAGGCGGCACCGAACACCTCGGCCTGCCCGTCTTCGATTCGGTGCATGAGGCGGTGGAAAAAACCGGCGCCAACGCCACCGCGATCTACGTGCCGCCGCCCTTCGCCGCGGACTCCATCCTTGAAGCCATCGACGCCGAAATCCCGCTGATCATCTGCATCACCGAAGGCATCCCGGTCCTTGACATGATGCGGGTCAAGCGTGCGCTCATCAATTCGAAGTCGCGGCTCATCGGCCCGAACTGCCCCGGCGTCCTGACCCCCGGCGAATGCAAGATCGGCATCATGCCGGGCAGCATCTTCTCCAAAGGCTCCGTGGGTGTGGTCTCCCGCTCCGGCACCCTGACCTATGAGGCGGTGAAGCAGACCACGGACGTCGGCCTCGGCCAATCCACCGCCGTCGGCATCGGCGGCGACCCGATCAAGGGGACCGAGCATATCGACGTGCTCGAGATGTTCCTCGCCGACCCCGAGACCCATTCGATCATCATGATCGGCGAGATCGGCGGCGCGGCCGAAGAGGACGCCGCCCAGTTCCTCGCCGATGAGAAGAAGAAGGGTCGCTGGAAGCCCACCGCCGGCTTCATCGCCGGCCGCACCGCCCCCCCCGGCCGCCGCATGGGCCACGCCGGGGCCATCGTGGCCGGAGGCAAGGGCGACGCACAGTCGAAGATCGAAGCGATGCTGAGCGCCGGGATCGTGGTCGCCGACAGCCCGGCGGGGTTGGGCGAAGCGGTGCTGAAGGCGATTAGAGGCTAATCCATGACCCTGGTTGAAGCTGTCAGTTCCTGTTTCCGCAAGTACCGAACCTTTTCGACAAGGGCGGCGCGGAGCGAATACTGGAAATTCATGCTCTTCATCCTGTTGGTGTTGATTGCTCTGCTCGTCGTCAACTCGCTGATCTTCGGTCCAGAGTTGCAGAGCAGGATCATGGTGTCGCGCGATGCGTCCGGCAAAGTCACCCAGACCGTACAACAGTCCTACTTGTACACGGACGGTCGGCTTGGGGACATTTTCCTCCTGGTCGTGTTGCTGCCCCTCCTGGCAGTAACGTGGCGACGAATGCATGATACCGGCAGACCCGGTTGGCATATTCTTGTGCCGGTTCCGCTTGCCGCCGCCGCAATAGCGTTGGCGTTCGCCCTAGCTCCCTCGGTCACTTTGCCTGTCGATGTGTCAGCCTTTGGCCCAGACTACGACGGCCCCACCGAGTTGCAGTTTCCACAAGTGCCGACATGGCTGTTCCTTGGCCTTTGGGTTCTCGGACTTGCCGCATTTGTACTTTCCATAATTTGGCTTGCTCGGCGCGCACAAGCTGGCCCCAACCGCTACGGTCCCAACCCTAACGAGGCCCAAGGATGACCGACCGCTCCCCCATCTTCACCGCCTAGCCGGACCCGCACATGCCGATCTTCCGCATCAAAACCGACCTGCACTACTTCGCCCATGTCCCGAAATGCGGCGGGTCGTCGGTCGAACATTACCTGGTTGACCGGTTCGGCCCGATGGCCCTTCGCGACATGCATGAGAACGACCTTCCCGCCGAACGTCGCTGGTCCCGCACCACTCCGGTCCACATTCCCGCCGCAGCACTGGCGCGGATCGTGCCGCCGGACTGGATCGCCTCCTCCTTTGCCGTCGTCCGTCACCCGGTCCGCCGCCTGATCAGTGCCTTTTTCCACGGACGCGACGTGGCCGGAAGAATCCCGTTGTCAGCCGAGTTCAACGCCTGGTTCGCCGAGGTCGCGCCGTGGATCGGCAAGGACCCCTATCGCAACGGCGGCCACCTTGAGGCCGAATGCAGCTTCATCCCGCCAGGCTCGCGCATCTTCCGGCTGGAGGATGGGCTGGACCAGATCGTCCCCTACCTTGACGCGCTTGCCGGCAACAGCGACGGCCCGCGCGAGGTTGCCCCGCGAAACATCGGCCGCTGGCGCAACGAGGAGACGCCGCCGGTCCTGACCCCGGCAACGCTTGATCTTGTATCCCGGCTTTACGCCGAGGATTTCCATCGCTTCGGCTATGACATGCCCGGCAGCAACGCTGCAGCTGCCGCCTTGCCGGACCTGCCCGCCCTTGCTGCGACCGGCAAGCCCCCGGCCCCGCGCAGCCGCAGCCTGAGGGCCCGCACGATCCGCTACCTTTTGCGCAAGGCAGGACAATGACCCACATCGCCCCGACAGCAGCATCCGCATCTTCGCAACCCCGACGCTCAAAGCCCGCTAACCGCGCCCAGCACGGACGCCAGAGGTAACCCCATGACCGACCAATCCCCCACCGCCGCCTTCACCGCTTCGTCCTTCCTTGACGGGGCCAATGCCGATTACGTCGACCAGCTGGCCGCCCGCCACGCGCAGGACCCCAACAGCGTCGATCCGCAATGGGCCGAATTCTTCCGCGCCCTCGGCGACTCTGAGACCGACGCCCGCCGCGCCGCCCAGGGCCCAAGCTGGGCCCGCACCGACTGGCCGCCGCAGCCGGTGGATGACCTGACCGCCGCCCTGACCGGCGAATGGGCCGCCCCGCCCCCGGCCAGGGACGCCCGCGCCGCTGGCGAGAAGATCGCCGCCAAGGCCGCCGAACAAGGCGTCTCCCTGTCCGACACCCAGCTGCAGCGTGCCGTCCTCGACAGCATCCGTGCGCTGATGATCATCCGCGCCTACCGGATCCGGGGCCACCTTGCCGTTGATCTTGACCCGCTGGGCATGACCGACACCAAGCATCAGCCAGAGCTTGACCCCGCCTCCTACGGCTTTGCCGAGGCCGACATGGACCGGCCGATCTTCATCGACAAGGTTCTGGGCCTGGAAACCGCCTCGATGCGGCAGATCATCGACATCGTGAAGCGCACCTATTGCGGCACCTTCGCGCTGCAGTACATGCACATCTCCGATCCGGAACAGGCTTCGTGGCTGAAGGAACGGATCGAAGGCTACGGCAAGGAAATCCAGTTCACCCGCGAGGGGCGCAAGGCGATCCTGAACAAGCTGGTCGAGGCCGAGGGCTATGAGAAGTTCCTCCACGTCAAATACATGGGCACCAAGCGTTTCGGCCTTGATGGCGCCGAAAGCCTGATCCCGGCGATGGAGGCGATCATCAAGCGCGGTGGTGCCCTGGGGGTGCAGGACATCATCATCGGCATGCCGCACCGGGGCCGGTTGTCGGTACTGGCCAATGTGATGATGAAACCCTACCGGGCGATCTTCCACGAATTTCAGGGCGGCAGCTACAAGCCCGAAGACGTGGATGGCTCAGGCGATGTGAAGTACCACCTTGGCGCATCCTCGGACCGGGAGTTTGACGGCAACAAGGTCCACCTTTCGCTCACCGCCAACCCCTCGCACCTTGAAGCGGTCAACCCGGTCGTCCTCGGCAAGGTCCGCGCCAAACAGGACCAGTTGAACGACGCCGCCGAACGCATCGCCTCGCTTCCCATCCTCCTCCACGGTGATGCCGCCTTTGCCGGGCAGGGCGTGGTCGCCGAATGCCTGCAACTGTCGGGCATCAAGGGCCACCGCACCGGCGGCTGCATCCATATCATCGTCAACAACCAGATCGGCTTCACCACCTCGCCCTCCTTCAGCCGCACCTCGCCCTATCCCACGGATATCGCGCTGATGGTCGAAGCGCCGATCTTCCACGTCAACGGCGATGATCCCGAAGCCGTGGTTCACGCCGCCAAGGTCGCCACCGAATACCGCCAGAAATTCCACAAGGACGTGGTGCTGGATATCTTCTGCTACCGCCGCTTCGGTCACAACGAAGGCGATGAGCCGATGTTCACCAACCCGGCGATGTACACCCGCATCAAGCGCCAGAAGACCACGCTGCAGCTTTACACCGACCGGCTGGTCCGTGATGGCCTGATCCCCGAGGGCGAGATCGAGGACATGAAGGCCGCTTTCCAGGCCCGCCTGAATGAGGAGTTCGAGGCTGGGAAATCCTTCCTGCCCAACAAGGCCGACTGGCTGGACGGCCGCTGGAAGAACATGGCCACCAAGGATCTGAACAACTACCAGCGCGGCGAAACCTGGATCAAAGCCGAGACCCTGGCCGAGATCGGCTCGGCCCTGACCCGGATCCCCGACGGTTTCGACATGCACAAGACCGTCATCCGCCAGCTTGAGGCCAAGCGCGAGATGTTCGCCAAAGGTGAAGGCTTCGACTGGGCGACCGCCGAGGCGCTGGCCTTCGGGTCGCTGCAGACCGAAGGTTTCGCGGTCCGGCTTTCCGGTCAGGACTGCACGCGCGGCACCTTCAGCCAGCGCCACTCCGGCTGGGTGAACCAGACGACCGAGGAACGCCACTACCCCCTGAACCACATCCGCCCCGGCCAGGCGCGGTATGAGGTGATCGACTCGATGCTCTCTGAATACGCGGTCCTTGGCTTCGAATACGGCTACTCGCTGGCCGAACCGAACGCGCTCACCCTGTGGGAAGCGCAGTTCGGCGATTTCGCCAACGGCGCGCAGATCATGATCGACCAGTTCATCAACTCGGGAGAATCGAAATGGCTGCGGATGTCCGGGCTCGTGATGCTGCTGCCGCATGGGTATGAAGGCCAGGGGCCGGAACATTCCTCGGCCCGGCTGGAACGCTTCCTGCAGCTTTCGGCCGAGGATAACTGGATCGTCGCCAACTGCTCGACCCCCGCGAACTACTTCCACATCCTGCGCCGCCAGCTGCACCGGACCTACCGCAAACCGCTGATCCTGATGACGCCGAAATCCCTTCTGCGCCACCCAATGGCGATCAGCCGGGCCGAGGATTTCACCGACGGCTCCACCTTCCACCGCGTCCTCTGGGATGACGCGCAGAAGGGCAACTCGACCGCCAAGCTGAAGGCCGACGACAAGATCAAGCGCGTCGTCCTGTGCTCCGGCAAGGTCTACTATGACCTTCTGGCCGAACGCGACGCGCAGGGGCTGGAGGATGTGTATCTCCTCCGCGTCGAACAGCTTTACCCGACCCCGACGATATCCCTGACCCAGGAACTGGGCCGCTTCCCCAAGGCCGAATTCGTCTGGTGCCAGGAAGAGCCGAAGAACCAGGGCGCCTGGTCCTTCATCGAACCCGAGATTGAAACCATCCTGACCAAGGTCAGGGCCAAGCCAACCCGCATGTCCTATGCCGGGCGCAAGCCTTCGGCCTCGCCTGCCACCGGCCTTGCCTCGCGCCACAAGTATGAACAGCAACAACTCGTCGCCCAGGCCCTTGGCCTTTGACAGACCGGAGACAGACATGACTGACGTAATGGTGCCAGCCCTTGGCGAATCCGTGTCCGAGGCGACCGTATCGACCTGGTTCAAGAAACCCGGTGACGCGGTGAAGCAGGACGAAATGCTGTGCGAACTGGAAACCGACAAGGTCTCGGTCGAGGTGCCCAGCCCGGTGACCGGCGTCCTCGCCGAGATCCTTGCCCCCGAAGGCACGACCGTGGCCGCGAACGCCCGCCTTGCGATCGTGACCGAAGGGGCCGCCGCAGCGCCCAAAGCCGAAGCCCCCGCCCCGGTGACCGCCGACCCGAAGATCAAGGCCGCCGCCGCCATCGGCTCGCCCGGTGCGGGACAGGAAGAGCTGACCCCCCGCGCCGATGTCGAAAACGCCCCCAGCGCGAAAAAGGCCATGGCCGAGGCGGGCCTCTCGCCCGACAAGGTGCAAGGCAGCGGTCGCGATGGCCGGGTGATGAAGGAAGACGTCGCCCGCACCGTCGCCGGTGCCGCCGGGGCCGCCGCCGCAGCCGCAGCGCCCAGCCCCGCGCCCGCCGCCCTGCCCCGCGCACCCGTCCCGGCGGATGACGCCGCCCGCGAGGAACGCGTCAAGATCACCCGCCTCCGCGCCACCATCGCCCGCCGCCTGAAAGACGCGCAAAACACCGCCGCGATGCTGACGACCTACAACGAAGTCGACATGTCCGCCGTCATGTCCCTGCGCAACGAGTACAAGGACGCGTTCGAGTAGAAGCACGGGGTGAAGCTTGGCTTCATGTCCTTCTTCGTCAAGGCCTGCTGCCATGCCCTGAAAGAAGTCCCCGAGGTCAACGCCGAGATCGACGGCAGCGATGTCGTCTACAAGAACTACGTCCACATGGGCGTCGCCGTCGGCACTCCCTCGGGCCTCGTCGTCCCCGTGGTGCGCGACGCCGACCAGATGGGCTTTGCCGCCATCGAGAAGAAAATCTCCGAACTGGGCCTGCGCGCCCGCGACGGCAAACTGAGCATGGCCGAGATGCAGGGCGGCTCCTTCACCATTTCCAACGGCGGCGTCTACGGCAGCCTGATGTCGTCGCCCATCCTCAACCCCCCGCAATCCGGCATCCTCGGCATGCACAAGATCCAGGACCGCCCGGTTGTGGTCGCAGGCCAGATCGTCATCCGCCCGATGATGTACCTGGCACTCAGCTACGACCACCGGATCGTGGACGGCAAGGGGGCAGTGACCTTCCTTGTCCGAGTCAAGGAGGCGCTGGAGGATCCGAGGCGGTTGCTGATGGATTTGTGAGATGTTTTGGATAGCGACAATAGTCGCGGGTGTTTGTTGGATTCTGTGGGATGGACAGAAACGTGGGAAGCGCTTTGTTCGCTCAATCATCTTTCTGGACGCTATCGATTGCGAAGATAGCGTTGATGACGCGAATCACATGGCTATGGCATTCGGCTCCAATCCGGATGTTGATCGGCGAAGCATAGACCGCGAGGATTTAATCCGACGCGAAGTATTTTGGGGGGAAACAGCTACCGGCAATTTCGATGGCAAGGGCGAAAGGTTTCAAAGAAAGTTTGTAGGGTGCGCTACAGCGCACCGCCACGCCAAATGTGCGCTGTAGCGCACCCTACGCCACCCCCCAACCGGCCACCCCCCCACCCCGGACCCCACCTGCCCCACCCCACCCCCACCGCCACGACCAAC
>JANNXX010000057.1:0-2834 GCA_031409795.1 Rhodobacterales bacterium | reverse complement strand
GCACATCTGTCACATGATCCCGTAAGACCACATGATCAGTCTCTGTCATGTACAAAGCCGTCCTCGCGAACAACCCTGCCAAGACAGTGAAGCTGACACCTAGATCATCGGGCAATCTCTCACCCTACTAGGCCGATATGCTGCGATCAGACGCCGATGCGTCCAAACCGCCCGCATATCCCTTCATTACCAATCAGTCTCAAAGAGCGCGGACACAAAACATGCAGCACACCAGAACTTCTGGCGTACCTGCCGTCGTGCCTCCAGATTTTGTCGCGGTGGTCTTCGCCGCCGCTTCCGCACCGCCCCAGCACCGTTTCCGCTGCAGGTCCGTTTCGGTGAGGGGGCTTTTACGTCTGCACCCTGCCCCCCGCAAGCAGAAAATGACAGACGCATGACGATTTTTACGGAACCCCGAAGAACGCCTGCGAATCCGGCGTTTTCGCGCGGTGGTCAGCCCGGCGCTGCGGCCAGTCCGGTGGGATCATGGGTCACTCGTCCCCCCGAAATGGTCAGGGTGATTCCCGTGCGCCCAAGATGCGCGACCGGAATCGTCTCGATGTCGCCGTCGATGAGCACAAGATCCGCAGCGAGGCCTGGACAGAGGACGCCGGTCAGCTGTTCCAGATGCGCCGCCCAGGCCCCGACAGCGGTATAGGCCCTCAGCGTCGCCATCAGCCCCACCCGCTCGTCCGCCGCCCCGTCATACGGCACCCGGGTCAGGGCTGCCTCGATCGTGCGCATCGGGTTCACGTCCGACACCGGCCAGTCACTGGCGAAGGCCAGATGTGCCCCATGATCGGCAAGGGTCTTCCAGAGATAGGCATCCGGCCACCGGTGCCGCGGGATCACCTGGTCCATCGCATCCAGCGGGAAATCCATCGCACCGGGCGCATGCGAGGGTTGGACCGAAGCGGTAATCCCCAATGCCGCGAGGCGCGGGATATCCGTGCGGGTGATCAACTCGATATGCTCGATGCGGTGGCGACTGTCGCGCCGCCCGTTCGCGTCAATGGCCGCAGCACAGCCGTCGATCGTTGCGCGGACCGCGCCGTCACCCACGCAATGCACCGCAATCTGCAGCCCGCGCCGGTCGATCTCGGTGCAGATCGCCTTGAAGCGCTCGGGCGGGAAGAGCGGGATCGACCGGTGGCCCGGGACACCCGGATAGTCCTCGGTCATGAAGGCAGTGCGGCTGTCGACCACGCCGTCCATGAACATCTTCACCGTCCCCGACCGCACCCAGTCGCCGGTGAAGTCCGCCGCCATCGCGCTGGCCCGGTCCAGTTCGGCAAGCTCCATCTCGGGCTTGAAGTGGAACGGCACCTTCACCCGCTGCAAAAGCCGCCCCTCGGCCTCCATTTCGGCCAGCAGCTCCAGCGTGTAGCGGTTGCCGTCCATCGAAATCAGCGTGGTGAACCCGTACGCCGCGCAGTGCCGCATGCCGCGCTCGATATGCGCCTTGTCCACCGCGCGTTCGGCGGCCGAGACCGGGCCTGCGGGCTCGGCCCCCCTGGCGATCCCAAGATACATCCGCGCCACCCCGGCTAGGGCAAGCACCGGATCGAAGGCCTCGAACTCCAGCAACTCTCCGGTCGCCAGCCCGTCCGCCCCCATCACCACCTCATGCCCGGCCGGCATGTCCGCCCCGTGCAGAAGTCCCGCCCGGTCAAGACACAGCGTGTTGGCCCAGACCGTATGGTGATCCATCGCCCGGATCGCGATCGGGCGGTCGGGCATGACCGCATCCAGATCGGCCCGGGTAAGCTTTCGCCCGATGATCGCGTAATCCGCCCCTTCCGCCATCAGGACCGCCGCCCCGGGGTGCGCGGCGGCAAAGCTGGCGAAGGCTTCGGTCAGCGCCGCCATCCCCTGCACCCCGGTCAGTTGCAGATGCTGCAGCTCGGCCCCGCCGAACAGGTGCATGTGGCTTTCGACAAAGCCCGGCAACAGCGTCCGCCCCCCGGCGTCGACCACCCGGCACCCCGGCCCGGCCAGCGCCGCAACCTCGGCACGCGACCCGACCACAACGATCCGCCCCCCGGCAATGGCGACGGCCTCGGCAAAAGGTCGGGCGTCGTCCATCGTCAGGACGCGGGCGTTGGTGATGATCATCTCGTCGCTGCCAACCATTCCTGGATCCTCGTGATTGCTCATTTCCAAATACTCCGGGGGTCCGGGGGCTGGCCCCCGGTCCGCCCTCAGCGCCCCGCGACCTTTTCTGCCATCACGCACAGCATTTCGAACATGAGGCTTGCCCCCAGCCAGGCCGTCCCGCCCGTGGCGTCGAAGGGCGGCGACACTTCGACCAGATCCGCCCCGACGACGTCAAGTCCCCGCAGCCCCCGAGCCACCTGCAAGGCCTGCCACGAGGTCGGTCCGCCGACCTCGGGCGTGCCGGTGCCGGGTGCGAAGGTCGGATCGACAAAGTCGATGTCATAGGTCACGTAGACTGGCTCCGCGCCCACGATCTCGCGGGCTTCGGCCATCACATCCTCGGGTCCGCGCGCATGGAACTCGGCCACCGGCACGATCCTGATTCCGTTCGCCGCCGCGAAGTCCCAGTCCTCGCGCCCGTAGGCCGTGCCCCGGATGCCGATGATCACATGGCGCCTGGGGTCGATCAGCCCTTCTTCAACCGCGCGGCGGAACGGGGTGCCGTGGTTGTAGCGGCTGGTGCCGAAATAGACGTCGTTCAGATCGGTGTGGCTGTCGAACTGGATCAACCCGACCGGGCGGCGTTTCGCAACTGCCCGCAGGATCGGCAGCGTGCAAAGATGATCGCCGCCCCCGGTCAGGGGCAGCACCCCCGCCTGTACCACCCGGTCATAGTA
>JANNXX010000056.1:0-2445 GCA_031409795.1 Rhodobacterales bacterium | reverse complement strand
CCCCCCCCCCCCCCCGGGGGGGGGGGGCCGGGGGGCGGGCGGGGGGGCCCACCACAACGCCCTGGGGTCCGCCGGTGCGGGCCCCGCCCGCGCGCGGGGGCGGCCCTTGGTGCCGGCGGGGGGATGACCGGGGGAGGAGAGTCGGGCTGAAGCCCGGCCTACGGGTGGTGGGTTGGCACCCTCCCTGTGCAGTCGGGCCGGGCCACGACCTGCCCCCTCACACCCCCATATGCCGAACCCTTGCCCCCCACTCGATCGCCGCGGCGTGCAGGCGGTCGACCTTCAGCTCTTCCCGCACCTCTTCCAGCATGCGAAGCTCTACCTGGGAGTGCCGTCCGTCCGCCGTGACCACGTCGCAGGCCAGGGCATAGGCGGTCTCGTACAGATGGTCGGGCAGGGCCTCGCGGATCAGGCCGAAAAGCGCGTCGAGGCCGTCTTCCTCTTCGAAAAGGTCAAAGACCGTGCGGCTGACGCGCTGGATGCGGTCGGGGTCGTAGGCGGCGAAGATCGGCATGTGGTTGACCATGCGGGTGATCGCCACCAGCTCGGCGGTGCGCATGTTCTCGTCCGAGGCGGAACAGGCCACCATGACGGCGACAAGCGCATCTTGCGGGGACATGGGGGAGGTCTCAAGCATCGGGTCTTCCTTTCGCGGTTGCGGCAGAGATTATTGACGCCGGTCAGGGTGGGCAATAGAGGACGGCAGGTCCGGGGCATTGGGTCGCGGGCGGTTCGGGAGAAGATGCGATGAGCGGCTTGCGCGATGCGGCGATGAATTCGAAGGCCTGGCCCTTTGAAGAGGCCCGCGCGATCCTGAAACGCTTTGGCGGCAAGGACCCCGCGAAGGGCCATGTGCTGTTCGAGACGGGGTATGGGCCAAGCGGGCTGCCCCACATTGGCACCTTCGGCGAAGTGGCGCGGACGACGATGATCCGGCGGGCGTTCGAGATCATTTCCGACATCCCGACGCGGCTGATCTGTTTCTCGGATGATGTGGACGGGATGCGGAAGGTGCCGGAGAACGTGCCGAACCAGGAGATGCTGCGGCAGTACATGCAGAAGCCGTTGACCTCGGTCCCCGATCCGTATGGCGAGCATGAGAGCTTTGGCCACCACAACAACGCGATGTTGCGGCGGTTTCTGGATACGTTCGGGTTCGAGTACGAGTTCATCTCGGCGACGGAGTTCTACCGGTCGGGGCGGTTTGACGACACGCTGCGGCTGTGTGCCGAGCGGTATGATGCGATCATGGCGATAATGCTGGCGTCCTTGCGCGAGGAGCGGCAGCAGACCTACAGCTGCTTCCTGCCGATCCATCCGGAGACGGGGCGGGTGCTGTATGTGCCGATCAAGCATGTGGATTCGGTGGCAGCGACGGTGACCTTTGATGACGAAACCGGGCGGGAATGGACGCTGCCGGTGACGGGGGGGCAGTGCAAGCTGCAGTGGAAGCCGGATTTCGGGGCGCGCTGGGCGGCGCTGGACGTGGACTTCGAGATGTACGGCAAGGACCATTCGACGAACACTCCCATCTATGACGGGATCTGCGAAGTGCTGGGGGGGCGGGCGCCGAACCATATGACCTATGAGCTGTTCCTGGATGATCAGGGGCAGAAGATTTCCAAGTCCAAGGGCAATGGCCTTACGATTGATGAGTGGCTGACCTATGCGGCGACGGAAAGCCTGTCGTATTTCATGTATCAGAAGCCGAAGACGGCAAAGCGGATGCATTTCGACGTGATCCCGCGGGCGGTGGACGAGTATCACCAGCAGTTGCGGGCGTTTGCGGACCAGCCTCTGGATCAACAGGTCAACAATCCGGTGTGGCATATCCACAATGGCAAGCCGCCGGAGAGCCGGATGGTGGTATCGTTCGGGATGCTGTTGAACCTGGCCTCGGTGTCGGGGGCGAAGGATGCGGGGGCGTTGTGGAAGTTCCTGAAACGCTATGCGCCTGATGCAAGCCCCGAGACGCATCCGGACCTTGATGCGGCAGCGGGGTATGCGGTGCGGTATTTCGCGGACCGGATCGCGCCGACGCGGGTCTTCCGCGAACCGGACACGCGGGAGCGGGCGGCGATGGAGGATCTGGCGGCGCGGCTGCGCGTCTGGGATGGGTCCGTGGACGACGAGGCCTTGCAGTCGATGGTCTTTGCGGTCGGCAAGGAGCACGGGTTCGAGCCGTTGCGCGACTGGTTCAAGGCTTTGTACGAGGTGCTGCTGGGGGCGTCGGACGGGCCTCGGTTCGGGGGGTTCGTGGCGCTTTACGGGGTAGATGAGACGGTTGCGCTTATGGAGCGGGCGCTGCGGGGCGAGGTGGCCGCCTGAGGCCGTAAAGGTGGGGCAGATGGGACGCGATGCAGAGGGTCATGCGGTCTGGCGCGGCGTTGCCGGCGCGGTGCGGGCCTGTCTGGAGAGCGACGGGATAACCTTGCGCGGCGAGGT
>JANNXX010000055.1:0-2141 GCA_031409795.1 Rhodobacterales bacterium | reverse complement strand
GCGCGAACCCGGGTCACGGGCGACGGCCTTGATCTCGATGATGCCGTCATAGATTTCCGGCACTTCCATCTTGAAGAGCTCGGCCATGAACTGCGGGTCAGTGCGCGACAGAAAGACCTGCGGCCCGCGCGGTTCGCGGCGCACGTCCTTGATGTAGCAGCGGATGCGGTCACCGATCCGGTAAGCCTCGCGCCCGATCTTCTCGTTCCGGCGCAGGATGCCTTCGCCTCGGCCGATGTCGACGATGACGTTGCCGTATTCCTCGCGCTTGACGGCTCCGTTGATGATGGTGCCCTTACGGTCCTTGAATTCCTCGAACTGGCGGTCGCGTTCAGCCTCGCGGACCTTTTGCAGGATGACCTGCTTGGCCGATTGCGCGGCGATTCGGCCCAGGTCGACCGGGGGAACCTCGTCGATGATCTCGCTGCCGATTTCGGCGTCGGCCTTCAGCGGCAGGGCCTGCTTCAGCGTCACCTGGGCATGGTGGTTCTCCACCAGATCATCTTCAACGACGGTGCGGACGCGGGTAAAGCTGGCACGCCCGGTCTTCCGGTCGATCTTCACCCGGATGTCCATTTCCGCACCGTAGCGCGACTTGGCGGCGCGGGCGAGGCTGTCCTCCATCGCCTGGATCACCAGGTCTGGGTCGATCATCTTTTCGCGCGCGACCGCTTCGGCGGTCTGCAGAAGCTCCAGCTGGTTGGCTGATGTGATTGCCATCGGCGTCTCTCCCTCAGTGTTTCGTCTCGGGGGCAGGATCTGCGTCCTCGTCCCCGTCACTCTCTTCGATCTCGTCGAACTCGCCTTCGGCGGGCTCGGTCACCTTTTTCTGACGCAGCATTTCGTTGATCAGCGCATCGGTCAGGATCAGCTTGGCGTCCGACAACCAGTCAAACTTCAGCCCGATGGTCACTTCTTCACCGGCTTCTTCCAGAGTGATGAGCACTTCATCCCCCTCGATCCCGGCCAGATCGCCCTTGAAGCGGCGGCGGCCGTCGATCAGCTCGGACGTCTCGATCCGCGCCTCCCAGCCTTTCCAGACATCGAAATCTTTCAGCCGGGTCAGCGGGCGGTCGATGCCGGGGCTGGAGACCTCAAGAACATAGTTTTCCTCGACTGGATCCTCGACATCCAGCACCGCCGAGACAGCGGTGGAGATCTCGCCACATTCATCGACCCCGATCCCGCCATCAGGCCGGTCGGCCATGATCTGCAACAGACGCGTCCTGCCGCCCATCAGCCGCACGCGCACCAGCTCGAACCCCAGCCCCTCGATCACGGGGGTGATGATGTCGGCAAGGCGGCGGTCGATGGCGGTTTTGGCGATAAGGTCGGACATGGGCGTTCCAGAAACGAAAAAGCGGACCCAGTGGCCCGCCCGTGAAGATCGGTAGCTTCGGGTGTGGACCCCGAAACCGCTGTTGAAGGGGATATACGCTGCAAGCCCCGAGTCTGCAAGGGCCGCTCATCGCTTCCGTGCGGACGCTATTCGCCAGGTGCCGGCAAAGAACGCCGTTAGGCGTGATGTGCGACGGGTCAGAGCTTGCGAAACACCATCACCAGGCCGCGGTCATCCTTGTGCGGATGCTGGGCTCCTTCGTAGATCGGGATGTCGCGCCAGGCGACCGGCGTGATCCTGGCCTGCGCCACCAGCCGCGCAAGCGCGGATCCGAAGCCTGCCCCGTCCAGCACCGGGCCGATCGTGCCGCAGGCAAAGATTGCGCCTGCCCTGGTGATGCGCAAAAGCTCGGCAAGGCACTCTGGCCCCACATGGCCATGGGTGAAGGTGCCGCAACTGATGACTGCGTCATAGCTTGCATCCGGGATGTCCAGCGCCTTGGTCAGATCATCCAGCATCAAGGCTCGGTAGATGTCCTTTTCCCGCGCGACCTCCAGCATCTCGGGGGTGATGTCCAGCCCGTCGACCGCAAGGCCCCGCAGGTTTTCTCCGACCAGGCCGGTCCCGCACCCTATGTCAAGGATCCTGGCCCCCGGGGCGGTCTCGGCCTTGAGGATCGCCGCGATCTCACGCGGGGCGACATAGCCCCAGGCGACGCCGAAACTTTCGTCATAGGTCGGCGCCCAATCGCCATACATCTGCCGGGCATCTTCGGGGCCGTTGATTTCATAAGCCTTGTCAA
>JANNXX010000054.1:0-90392 GCA_031409795.1 Rhodobacterales bacterium | reverse complement strand
GTGGCCGGGGCAGTCGACATGGGCATAGTGGCGCGCCGCCGTCTCGTATTCCACATGCGCGGTCGAGATCGTGATCCCGCGAGCCCGCTCCTCGGGTGCGCCGTCGATCTGGTCATAGGCCTTGAATTCGCCGAAATACTTGGTGATCGCCGCCGTCAGCGTCGTCTTGCCATGGTCCACGTGACCAATGGTCCCGATGTTCACATGCGGCTTGTTACGTTCAAACTTTGCCTTCGCCATTGCGCTTGTCCGCCCTTGTTCAGATCGGGCCGGGATGGGCCCAAGTTCACACGGGCGGCGACTTAGCCTCTGGGGGTGGGAAATTCAAGCCTGATCGGCGAGAGCGCAGTCTGGTGCCGAATGGCGGCCAATGGCCTGCCAGCCCTGGAAAGCCATGACCGTCGCGGATTGAAATGGGCTGCAAGAGGGTCTACATAGGGTATGATATAGACCCCCTAGGGACCCCCATGCAGAAACTGGCAATCAGCGACGTCGCCATCTGGTTCAAACATGTTCACGCCAAGGATCTTCTGGCGCGGCTGGAGTCGCTTGCGCCAGAGGATGAGATCGTTCTGTCCGTGGACCGCGTGGTTGGTCGCTGGAAACGGATGAAGACCGGCAAGGACGGGCGACCAGTCTATGCGATCCGGCCCGTCGGTCCGATGAAAGAGGTCTGGGGTGCGTGGTACAGGTCTCGGAAAGGCGCACATGTCGAGGTTGAGCCGGTGCAGCTTGCCGATGATTTGTTGGCCTCGACGTCAGGCCTGATGTCCGAATGGTCCAGCGAGGAAGACGAAAGCGCATTTCGTGATCTGTGAGCGATTTGACACGATCGTTGTTCCATTCCCGTTCTCTGACGTCCCTGTTCTGAAACGGCGTCCGGCAATCGTCCTGTCAAACACCCGGTTCAATCGCGACAATTCAGCGACCCTTGTTGGCATGATCACGACGGCGAAAGCTTCGATCTGGCTCAGCGACCACGTGATCGGGGATCTGAACGCCGCAGGTCTGGACCACCCCTGCATCGTCAGGTGGCGACTTGCGACGATCCCGAACAACCTCATTCAGCGGCAGCTGGGTCGATTGGCCGCTGTTGACCGGCTGTCCTGCGAGCGTTTGCTTGCCGAGATGGTCGCCGCCTAGGTAAACCGGTTGTCCCTCGGGAACCCGCGCGGGGCCATCTTGCCGGCGCCGGCCCGCGCGCCCTGCCACTCGGCCAGGTCGGTCTCGGTGCGGGTGCGACCGGCGGGGTCCTTCCAGGAAAGTCCCTCGGCCAGGGCGAAGGTGATCGCGTCCGACAACCCGCCATCCTTGTACTTCTGCAACCGCACGCCCTTGCCCCGGGCCATTTCCGGCAGGTCGGCCACCGGGAAAACCAGCATTTTCCGGTTGTCGCCGACCACAGCCACGCTGTCGCCCCGGACCCGCGTGCAGACCGCCGTGCGCACGCCGTCGCGCACGGTCAGGACGGCCCGGCCCGCCCGGGTCTGGGCGACCAGCTCTTCGGACGGAACGACGAAGCCGTCCCCGGCGGTCGAGGCGACCAGAAGCCTGTCGCCCGGCCGGAAGATCAGCAGATCGGTGATCCCGGTGTCATTGGCCAGGTCCACCATCAGCCGC
Organism: Rhodobacterales bacterium; assembly: GCA_031409795.1. Classification (GTDB taxonomy): domain Bacteria; phylum Pseudomonadota; class Alphaproteobacteria; order Rhodobacterales; family Rhodobacteraceae; genus Tabrizicola. Next base: position 88,772 of record JANNXX010000054.1, on the reverse strand, counting down.
ACGGGTTCGCCCATGCCGCGCCCGCCAGGCAGGGCAGCGCCCAGCAGCGTGAAGAAGCGGCCGTTCTCGGCCACCAGCAGGATCTTGTCGGTCGTCTCGGCGTGGAAGGCAAAGCGCGGGCCGTCGCCATCCTTGAACTTCTGCTCGGCCCCCAGGTCGACATGGCCCTTCATCGCCCGGATCCAGCCCATCTTCGAGCAGATCACCGTGATCGGCTCGCGGTCGATCATCGCCTCGTAGGGAATGTCCGGGGTCTCGGTCGCATCGGCAAACTGGGTGCGGCGGGCGCCCAGCGCCGTTGCCTTGCCGTACAGCTTGCGGACCTCGTTCAGGTCGAAGCCCACACGCTTCCACTGGCGGCGGTCGCTGTCCAGCAGGTCCGCCAGATCGGCGCGTTCCCGCGTCAGGGCGTCGCGCTCGGCGTTCAGCTCCAGCTCTTCCAGCCGCCGCAAGGACCGCAGCCGCATGTTCAGGATCGCTTCGGCCTGGTTGTCGGTCAGCCCTCCCTTGCCCTTCGCGGGCGGCAGGTAGTCCTTTTCCGACATCGCGCGGGCATGGGTCCGCGACCAGTCCTCGGCCATCAGCGCGGCCTTGGGATCGTCGTCATACCGGATGATGTCGATCACCCGGTCCAGGTTCAGGAAGGCGATCAGCAGGCCTTCCAGCACCTCAAGCCTTGTGTCGATCTTTTCCACCCGGTGCTGGCTGCGGCGGCGCAAAACCTCGCGGCGGTGGTCAAGGAAGGCGCGCAGCACGTCCTTCAGCGAGCAGACGCGCGGCACCCGCCCGTCGATCAGCACGTTCATGTTGAGCGAGAAGCGCGTCTCAAGGTCCGAGGTGCGGAACAGGCTGCCCATCAGCACGTCGGGGTCGACCGTGCGGGCGCGGGGCTCCAGGATCAGGCGGATATCCTCGGCACTCTCATCCCGGACATCGGCCAGCAGGGGCACCTTCTTGATCTGGATCAGTTCCGCCAGCTTTTCGATCAGCTTGGATTTCTGCACCTGGAACGGGATCTCGGTCACCACGATCTGCCAGGTGCCGCGGCCCAGATCCTCGACCTGCCATTTCGCCCGCAGGCGGAACGCGCCCCGGCCCGTGGCATAGGCCTCCAGGATGCTGTCGCGCGGTTCCACGATCACCCCGCCGGTCGGAAAATCCGGGCCGGGGATCAGCGCGACAAGTGCCTCATTCGCAAGGTCAGGATCGGCCAGCAGCGCCTGGCAGCCGTCGATCAGCTCGTCCAGATTGTGCGGCGGAATGTTGGTGGCCATGCCGACGGCGATGCCCGACGACCCGTTGGCCAGCAGATTGGGGAAGGCGGCCGGCAGGACCACCGGTTCCTCAAGGCGGCCATCGTAGTTCGGGCGGAAATCGACGGCGGTCTCGTCGATCCCCTCCATCAGCGCCTCCGACGCCGCCGTGACGCGGGCCTCGGTGTAGCGGCTGGCCGCCGGGTTGTCGCCGTCGATGTTGCCGAAGTTGCCCTGCCCGTCGACCAGCGGGTAGCGCATGTTGAAATCCTGGGCGAGCCGCGCCATCGCGTCATAGATCGCCGCGTCGCCATGCGGGTGGAAATCCCCCATCGTGTCACCGGCGATCTTGGCCGATTTCAGGAACCCCCCGGTCGGGGTCAGCCGCAGCCGCCGCATCGCCCAGAGGATTCGGCGGTGGACCGGTTTCAGCCCGTCGCGTGCGTCGGGCAGGGCACGGTGCATGATGGTGGACAGCGCATAGGTCAGATACCGCTCACCGATCGCGCGGGAAAGCGGTTCCGAAAGGGTCACACCCTCACCCCCGATATTGGGCTGGTCGTCATCCGTGGTCATGGATGTTGTGTAGGCAAAAGGCGGACGCGGGTCCAGATGGCTTTGTCGCAACAGCGGCAGGCTGTGGATAACCGGTGCGATTTTGACTCAACCCCATGGCGGGGACTGTGCTAAAACCACAGGACCTGCCCCGTACATTGCCAGACGGAACCCCCATGCTGCGCCTGACCCTGCTGCTTTTACTTGCCATGTCTGCCGCCCTGTTCACCCTTGGCGAAGACCGGGGGCAATTGCGCCCCGGACTGGCCCTGGCAAAGGCGGATGGCCGGCTGGACGAAGTCTGGGCCAAGGCCGAAGCCAAGGCCAGTGCCAAGGCCAGCGCCAGGGCCGTACCAACGCCGGCCGCCACTCCCGTACTGGCCCCCGAACCCGCACCTGTGGTTGCCGAGGTCGCCCCCGAACCGGTGGCCGTGCCACAGCCGAGCCTGGCCAGCAGCGGGCCGGTGATCGAGGTTGCCCCTGCCCGCACCGTGGTGCAGGCGGTCGACGAGCCGGTCTTCACCCTGTCCGCGCTGGGCAATGAGCTGGTTCCCGGCGAAGACGGAACCCCGGTCAAGCCGGTCACCGACCCCGCGCCGCTGGCCGACACGCCTTCGCCGGCGGCCGGCACGATCTGGTATGTCAATGCAAGCTCGGTGAACGTGCGCGCCGAACCCTCGACCGAGGCCGAGATCCTGGGCAGGCTTGGCAGCGGCGAGGCAACACTTCTGGTCGCTGCGGTGGATGGCGACTGGGCGCGGATCGTCATCCAGGGCGACGGCGTCGAAGGCTATGTCGCCTTGCGGTTCCTCAGCCCCGAGTCCCCCTGATTCATGGCGCCCCGTTCGATCCTGATCACCGGATGCTCCTCCGGCATCGGCCTCGATGCGGCGCGCGGCCTGCACGCGCGCGGCTGGCGGGTGTTCGCCACCTGCCGGCAAGAGGCGGATTGCGACCGGCTGCGCGCCGAGGGGCTGGAAAGCTTCCGCCTTGACTATGCCGACGAGGCCAGCATCGCGGCGGCACTGGCCGAAAGCCTTGCGCGGACCGGCGGCACGCTGGACGCGCTGTTCAACAACGGCGCCTTCGCCTGTCCCGGCCTGGTCGAGGACCTGCCGCGCGGCGCCCTGCGCGAGATCTTCGAGGTGAACCTCTTCGGCTACCATGACCTGGCCCGCCGGGTGATCCCGGCCATGCGGGCCCAGGGCCACGGGCGGATCGTCAACTGCTCGTCCGTGCTGGGCCTGGTCGGCATGACCTTTCGCGGGGCCTATGTGGCAACGAAATTCGCCATGGAGGGCCTGACCGACGTGATGCGGATCGAGCTTCGGGGCTCGGGGATCGAGGTGATCCTGATCGAACCCGGCCCGATCGCCACCAGGATCCGCGAGAATGCGATTCCGCATTTCGAAAAGTGGATCGACTGGGAAAACTCGGCCCGGTCAGACCTTTACCGCTCCTTGCGCGGGCGGCTTTACGACAGGAAGGTGAAGAAGGATGCCTTCGAACTGGAGCCGGCGGCGGTGACCGCCAAGCTGGTCCACGCGGTCGAAGCGCCGCGTCCCAGGGCGCGCTACTATGTGACGACGCCGACCTACCTCATGGGATTCGCCCGGCGCCTGCTGCCGACGCGGGCGCTCGACTGGCTCATTGCGAAGGGCTAAGTCCGGAAATTCTCCATAAATTCTTGGCTGTGCCGGGGGTGCAGGAAATTCGGCTTCGCTTTTGCCGCCGCTGCCCCTAGATCAGGGTCAAAGGGAGTTTGCCCATGTTATCCGACCCGCTCTTCATCTTTGCCACCATTGCCTGCCTCGTGGTGCTTGGCATCCTGCTGTTCGGGATCGGCACCTTCGCCAAGGGCGGTGAGTTCAACAAGCGCAACGCCAACCGGATCATGCGCTGGCGGCTGGGCATGCAGTTCGTGGCCGTCATCGCCATCGTCGCTTTCGCCTGGCTGCGGTCGGGAGGCAACTGATGGTCGTGCTGTCGAAGATCTACACCAAGACCGGCGATGCGGGTGAAACCGCGCTGGGCAACGGCGCGCGGGTGGCCAAGCATTCCGTGCGGGTCAGCGCCTATGGCACCGTGGATGAAACCAACGCCACCGTCGGCCTTGCCCGCCTGCATGCGACGGGTGACATGGCCGACGCGCTGAAGCGGATCTCCAATGACCTGTTCGACCTTGGCGCCGACCTCTGCACGCCGGACCGTCATCTTGACCCGACCCTCAGCTACACGCCCCTGCGGATCATCGAAGGCCAGGTCATCCGGCTGGAACGCGAGATCGACGCGATGAACGAAAAGCTGACCCCCCTGCGCAGCTTCATCCTGCCCGGCGGGTCGGTGCTGGCCGCGCAACTGCACCTGTGCCGCACCATCTGCCGGCGGGCCGAGCGGCTGGTCGTCGAAACCGCAACGATGGAAGACGTGAACCCCGAAGCGGTCCGCTACCTCAACCGCCTGTCGGACTGGTTCTTCGTCGCAGGCCGCATCGCCAACAATGACGGCAAGGATGATGTGCTCTGGGTGCCCGGCCTGACGCGCTGACCTTCTGATCGCCCACCCTGATCAGAACGCGGCGTCGTGACGCTGAAACCTGTCGTATTTCCACTGTTCCCATGGGCTGCCTTCCGGTAACACGCGCTCAGCGGCTTGTGCGCCCCGGTGGCGCGTCGGATGAGGAGTGCGGCCATGAAAGTGCTGGTCCCGGTCAAGCGGGTGATCGACTACAACGTGAAGGTGCGCGTCAAGGCGGACGGGTCGGGCGTCGATCTGGCGAACGTCAAGATGTCGATGAACCCCTTTGACGAGATCGCCGTCGAAGAGGCGATCCGCCTCAAGGAAAAGGGCATCGCCACCGAAGTCGTCGTCGTCTCCATCGGCGTCAAGCAGTCCCAGGAAACCCTGCGCAACGCCCTTGCCATGGGCGCCGACCGCGCGATCCTGATCGAGGCCACCGACAACGTCCACACCGACATCGAACCCCTCTCCGTCGCCAAGCTGCTGGCCGCCGTGGTGAAGGAAGAGGCTCCGGGCCTGGTGCTCTGCGGCAAGCAGGCCATCGACAATGACATGAACGCGACCGGGCAGATGCTCGCCGCCCTTCTGGGCTGGTCGCAGGCCACCTTCGCCAGCGAAATCGCCATCGACGGAGACCACGCCAAGGTCACCCGCGAAGTGGACGGGGGCCTGCAGACGATCACCGTCCGGATGCCGACGATCATCACGGTCGACCTGCGCCTGAACGAACCGCGCTATGCGTCACTCCCGAACATCATGAAGGCCAAGGCCAAGCCGCTGGCCACCAGGACGCCGGCGGACTACGGTGTCGATGTCGCGCCGCGCCTGTCGGTCCTCAAGACCGTGGAACCCGCGGGCCGCAAGGCCGGGGTCAAGGTCGCCTCGGTCGCCGAACTGATCGCGAAACTCAAAGACGAAGCGGGGGTGATCTGATGGCCGTTCTTCTTCTTGCCGATGTGGTGATGGGCCAGCTTGCAACCGACCAGGTGGCCAAGACCCTGACCGCCGTGAAATCGCTTGGCCCGGTGACCGTGCTGGTCGCAGGCCTGGGCGGCGATGCCGCTGCGGCCGAGGCAGCGACGCTGCAAGGCGTGGCACGCGTCCTCTTCGCCGATGACCACGTCTATTGCCACGGCATGACCGAACCCACCGCCGCGCTGGTCGTGTCGCTGGCGGGGGAGTACGAACATATCGTTGCGGCTTCGGGCGCCCTGTCCAAGTCCGTGCTGCCCCGCGTGGCGGCGATGCTGGATGTGATGGTGATCTCCGAAGTCCTTGCGGTGCATGACGCCGCCACCTTCGACCGCCCGATCTATGCCGGCAACGCGATCCAGACGGTGAAATCCTCGGACGCGACCAAGGTGATGACCATCCGCACCGCGACCTTCGAAGCCGCTGGCAAAGGCGGCGCGGCCCCGGTCGACAAGGTCTCGGCCAGCGTTGACGGCACGATGTCGGCCTGGGTCGAAGACAAGGTCGCCTCGTCCGACCGCCCGGAACTGACCAGCGCCGGGATCGTCGTCTCGGGTGGCCGTGGTGTGGGCTCGCAGGCCGATTTCGCCCTGATCGAAAAGCTGGCGGACAAGCTGAACGCCGCTGTGGGCGCCAGCCGCGCCGCCGTCGACTCGGGCTATGCGCCGAACGACTGGCAGGTCGGCCAGACCGGCAAGGTCGTCGCACCCGATCTTTACGTCGCGGTCGGCATCTCGGGGGCGATCCAGCACCTGGCCGGCATGAAGGATTCGAAGATCATCGTCGCGATCAACAAGGACGAAGAGGCGCCGATCTTCCAGGTCGCCGACTATGGCCTCGTGGCCGACCTCTTCACCGCCGTCCCGGAACTGATCGAAAAGCTCTGATGGTTCGGTGCGCTGCAGCGCACACTACGATGGCTTCAGGCGGGGTCGCTTTCGGGCGGCCCTTTTCCTTTCAGACCCAGTGGCGGGGAACCTCTTCCCTGACGTCCTTCTGAAAGATCAGGGCCTCGCCTTCCCAGGCCGTCACCCGTGCGGTCATGCGCAAGTGGGTCAGCGTTCCGGCCATCCCGGTTTCCGCAACCGTGCGCACCGACCAGCCCGTCCGCGACAGCCGCTGTTCCCAGCGGATCGTCGCACGGGCCGACAGAGGGTCATCCGGGTGGATCTCCCAGCGTTCCTCGACCGTCTCGCCATGGGTCAGACCGTGCGGCTCCCTCAGGTCACCGCTGTCGTCGCGGATGGTCAAGGTCACCAGACCCGTGGCCGGATCAGTGCTGACCTCGCGGGACCAGCCGCCCGGCCGCGCAAGCCGTTGCCGGGGCGGCGGCAGGGTTTCCGGCGGGGGCGGGGTCCAGTCGGGGGCATCGGTCAGGACCGGCAGATCAAGCGCACCCGACAGCAGCGTCAGCGTCGCCGCCTCGGGCGACGGCCAGAGGAACGGCCAATACGTCGTGGACAGCGCCAGCCGCAGCCGGTGGTCGGGCTCCAGCCGGCAGGCCATCTCATCCAGCCGGATCACGACCTCGACCACCGCGCCGGGGACCATCAGGCCTGGGTCGGCGCGGCTGTCGCGGTGGCAGAGGTTCCCCATCCCATGCGCAAGGCGCGTGGACCTGCCGTCCGGTCCGACATCGCACAGCCGGGCGACGACGAAACCGCGCGGCCGGTTCGACGCAAGCCGCAGCCGCAGCGTTGCCGCCCCGGCAAGGGTCACCGCTTCGGTCAGCACCGGCCCATCCAGGCAGACCGACAGCGCATCATCCGCCGCCTGATCCCCCGCCATCTCGGCATGGTCGCCGGTCGGGAAATACTCCCCCGCCGCAAGCCCGAGGTGCTGCGGCGTGGCGATGCGCGCCGGAAGCCCCCCGGAAAGCTCCACCCCCAGCGCCAGCCGCCGCCTTTCAACCCTGCCGCCCGGCCCGATCCACTGGCCGGGGATGTGTCCGGCCGACGGGTCGGGCGCGTGCCCGTGCTGGACAAAGCGGTGCAGGCCCGGCGCAACCTCGCCCTTGCCCTTCAGCCATCGGTCCCACCAGGCCAGCGCCTCGGTCAGGAACCCGATCCGCGGGCCGGGCACCGCCATATGCGGATAAAGATGCACCCAGGGCCCGATGATCCCCCGCACCGGGCCGGGGGCCTGGTCCACCAGCGCCGGCACCATGTTCATGTAGCCATCCGCCCAGCCACCAAAGGCCAGGATCGGCACCGCCAGCCGCGACCAGTCCTCCAAGACCGACCCGTGCCGCCAGTAGCCGTCCCGCGTCTGGTGTGCCGCCCAGCGGGGGCCAAGCCACGGGTTCCCCTCCAGCCTGCGCAGCCAGTCCTCCCGCCAGTCCGGGCGCAGCGCGGGGTCGGCGGGGCGCGAGGAACAGGACAGCATCACCGAAGCCCAGCCGAAGTTTTCCCCCAACAGGCAGCCGCCCTTGAAGTGGATGTCCTCGGCAAAGCGGTCCACCGAGCCGCAGACCGCGATCACCGCCTTCAGCGCCGGGGGCTGCAGCGCCGCCACCTGCAGCGCGTTGAACGCACCCCAGCTTTTGCCCATCATCCCCACCGCTCCGCTGCACCAGGGCTGCGCCGCCGCCCAGGCGATCACCGCGCAGGCATCGGCCAGTTCCTGCGCGGTGTATTCATCGGTCAGCAGCCCCTCGCTGTCCCCCGACCCGCGCAGATCGACCCGCAGGCAGGCATAGCCCCGCGCCGCCAGCCAGGGATGAATCGCCTCGTCCCGCCCCGCCGTGCCGTCGCGCTTGCGGTAGGGGATCATCTCAAGGATCGCCGGCACCGGATCGCCCGCCTCGGGCCGCCACAGCCGCGCCGAAAGGGTCACGCCATCCGGCATCGGGATGCGCTGGTCGGGAAGGTCAAGAAGCTTGCGCATGGGCCCAGGGTGTGACGGTTACGACCGGCTAAGGTCGGTCGGGGGCCAGACCGCCCCGCGCGATAGGGCCATTCAGGGGACCGGCAGTCAAGGAAGCGCAGCCATGACCACACCGAACATCCTGATCCTGATGGTTGACCAGCTGAACGGAACGCTCTTCCCCGACGGCCCGGCCGATTTCCTGCATGCCCCGAACCTGCGCCGCCTGGCCGCGCGCTCGGCGCGCTTTGCCAACGCCTACACCGCCTCGCCGCTCTGCGCGCCTGCGCGCGCCAGCTTCATGTCCGGCCAGTTGCCCAGCCGCACCCGCGTCTACGACAACGCCGCCGAGTTCGCCTCGGACATCCCGACCTACGCCCACCACCTGCGCCGCGCGGGCTACCAGACCGCCCTTTCCGGCAAGATGCACTTCGTCGGCCCCGACCAGCTGCACGGCTTCGAGGAACGCCTGACCACCGACATCTACCCCGCCGATTTCGGCTGGACGCCCGACTACCGCACACCGGGGGAACGGATCGACTGGTGGTACCACAACCTCGGCTCCGTCACCGGCGCGGGCGTGGCCGAGATCACCAACCAGCTGGAATACGACGACGACGTCGCCCATCAGGCAACCCAGAAGCTTTACGACCTCTCGCGCGGGGCCGACCCCCGCCCCTGGTGCCTGACCGTCAGCTTCACCCATCCGCATGACCCCTTCGTCGCCCGCCGCAAGCACTGGGATCTCTACGACGGCGCGCCGGAATGCGAACCGCCCGACAGCCTGGCCTACGACGCCATGGACCCCCACTCCCGCCGTCTGGTCGATGCCTGCGACGGGCGGGCGCCTGCCCTCACCCCCGATCACATCCGCCGCGCCCGCCAGGGCTATTTCGCCAACATCTCCTACATCGACGACAAGATCGGCGAGATCCTCGCCGTGCTTGACGCCACCCGGCAAGAGGCGGTGGTGGTGTTCCTGTCCGACCATGGCGAGATGCTGGGCGACCGGGGCCTGTGGTTCAAGATGAGCTTCTTCGAGGGCGCCTCCCGCGTGCCGCTGATGATCGCCGCCCCGGACCTGCCTCCCGGACGCATCGACACCCCGGTCTCGACCATCGACGTGGCCCCGACCCTCGCGGCGCTGGCCGGCATCAGCATGGAAGCGGTCGCGCCCTGGACCGAAGGCGTGAACCTTCTGCCCGTGGCCGCAGGCGGCCCCCGCCCCGCCGTCGCGATGGAATATGCCGCCGAAGGCACGATCACCCCGATGGTCGCCCTGCGCGAGGGGGCGTGGAAATACATCCGCTGCCCGGCCGACCCCGAACAGCTTTTCGACCTGGCCACCGACCCGGGCGAACGCGCAAACCTCGCCACTGACCCCCGTGCCGCCCAGGTCCTCGCGCATTTCCGCCACCTGGCCGACAGCCGCTGGGACCTTGCGGCCTTTGACGCCCAGGTCCGTGAAAGCCAGGCCCGGCGCCGGGTGGTGTATGACGCGCTGCGCCATGGCTCCCATACCCCCTGGGACCATCAGCCCCAGCGCGCCGCCAGCGAGCGGTACATGCGCAACCACATGGACCTGAACGTGCTGGAAGACAGCAAGCGGTTCCCGCGCGGGGAATGACCGCTTCCCAAGCGCAGTCCTGCCGTTGCTCTTTTGCAAATACTCCCGCCGGAGGCCCCGACCAGCCACTGACCAGCCACTGACCAGCCACTGGCGCTCCCGGCCGAAGTCCGGTCCCCGGCAGCGCCGTCCGCGTGGCTCGATGCCACAAGGACGGCTCCCCGTTCCAGGATCAGCGCGCCTCGGCCAGCACCGCTTGCGCGCCTTTCCAGCCCATCAGCATCGCAGGCGCGTTGATGTTCCCCGCGATGATCGACGGAAAGGCGCTTGCATCGATCACCCGCAGCCCGCCCACTCCATGCACGCCAAGCCCCGCCCCAACCACCGAGGTCGCCGCATCCGGCCCCATCCGGCAAGTGCAACTCGGGTGATAGACCGTGCCCGACCGGTTGCGGAAATCGGTGATCAGATCCTCGTCGCTGACCACTTCCGGCCCCGGGCGCAACTCCTCCCTGACCAGTTTCGCCATCGCAGGCTGGGCCATCACGCGGCGCAGGAATTTCACCGCTTCCAGCATTTCCTCGACGTCGTGATCCGTGGAAAAGGCATTGGCCGTGATCACCGGATGATCCTGCGGCCGTGCCGTCCGCAGCCGGATATGGCCCCGGCTGGTCGGACGGCAGTTCGACAGGCCCAGGCTCATCCCCGACCAGGGGTCCGGCGTCAGCACCGGACGCTCGCCGTCGCGCGGGATCAGGGTGGAAAAGGCCTGCATGTAAAGCTGCATGTTCGGCCGGTCCAGATCGGGACGCGTCCGGAAAAAGCCGCCCGCATGGTTGATCGACTTCGCCAGCGGCCCGCCGCCCAGCAGGACATACTGCATCCCGGCACGCAGCTTGCCCCACCAGGGCCGAAGCGCGTCATTGTAGGTCGGCACCCGCATCGACCAGGTGTAGTTCAGCCCCTGATGGTCGGACAGGTGATCGCCCACATGCGCGTTGTCCAGCACCACCGGAATCCCCAGCGACTGCAACAGCGCCCCCGGCCCGATCCCGCTCAGCTGCAGAAGCTGCGGCGAGTTGATCGCCCCCCCCGACAGGATCACTTCGGCGCGCGCCCGCAGCGTCCGGGTTTCCGATCCCTGCCGGTATTCGACCCCGACCGCCCGGCCGCCCTCGACCAGCACCCGCGTCGCCAGCGCCCCGGTGATGACCCGGACGTTCGCCCGCTTCATCGCCGGCCGCAGGAACGCCCGCGCCGCCGAGTTCCGCCGCGCGCCCTTGATCGTCATCTGGTAGACGCCGGCCCCCTCCTGGTTCGCACCGTTGAAGTCCGGGGTCGCCGCCAGGCCGGCCTCGCCGCAGGCCGCCACGAAATGCCCGACCAGCGGGTGCAGCCCCGACCCGTTGGCCGAGATGAACAGCGGCCCGCCCTTGCCGCGCCAGTCATCCGCGCCCGCCTCGTTGTCCTCCATCGACTTGTAGGCAGCCAGACAGTCCTCCCAGCCCCAGCCCGGGTTCTCGCGGCCCCAGTCGTCATAGTCCTGCCGATGCCCGCGGATATAGACCATCGCGTTGATCGAGGACGACCCGCCCAGCAGCTTCCCGCGCGGCCAGTGGTCCCGCGCGCCGTTCAGGCCGGGGTCTGGTTCCGTCTTGTAAAGCCAGTTCACCGCCGGATCGTAGAAAAGCTTGCCATAGCCCAGCGGCAGATGGACGTAGAACCGCCGGTCGCTGCCGCCCGCCTCCAGCACCGTGACCTTGTGCCTGCCACTGGCGCTCAGCCGCTCGGCCAGCACCGAACCCGCCGACCCCGCGCCCACGATGATGTAATCCGTCTCGTCCATGCCCGCCCCCGCGCCCCCGGGCGACATTAGCCGCGCGAACGGCCCGCAACCGTTCGTTTTGCGACAGACGATGTCGCCAGACGGCCAGCACTGCCGGCAACAGCCTTTCTGCCTAGATATCCCCACCGAAGGCTTCGACCGCAAACACCGGCGCATAGTCCACCGGAAAGTTCACCGACCGCGCGACAAAGCAGACCTCATGGATCCGGTGATGGATCGCCTCCGCCGCCGCAAGGTCCGCCCCTGCCTTCACCGTGACATGCGGCCGCAAGGTCGCCTTCACAAACCGCCCGGCCCCGCCCCGCCCGACCTCGCCCTCGCCCAGCGGGCTGTCGGAATAGGACGTGACCACGATCCCCGCCTCGCTGGCATAATGCAGATACCACAGCATGTGACAGGCCGAGAGCGCCGACAGCAGCAAATCCTCCGGGTTCATCTTCGAAGGATCGCCGCCCAGCAGCGGATCGTTGGAGCAATGCACCGGGGCCTTCCCCGGCACTGCGATATCCCAGGTCCGGTCATAAGCCTTGTAATGCGCCGTCCCCTCGCCCCGGTTGCCGGTCCACAGGATGCGGGTGGTGTAGTCGTGGGTGGGCATGGCAACGTCCTTCCGTCATATGGAGCAGATTGGCAGCGGGCTCAGGCAAGGGCAGTTCGCATCGCCACCACCCGGATTTCCACGATCGCACCCTCCCGGCGCAAACCCGCGACTTCAACCGCTGTCCAGGCCGGAAACGGCTCCCGCACATATTCCGAACGGATGGCGTTGAAGATATCGAAGTGTTGCCGCAGGCCGACATGGTAGCTCGTCATCTCGACAATTGCCGCGTGGTCCAGCCCGTCCAGTGCCAGAACCTCGCCGATCTTGTCAAAGGCCGATCTGATCTGCACTTCGGGGGCGGAGGGCATGGTGCCATCGAACAGGGCACCCGTCACGCCCGTCAGGAACACGAAGTCGCCAGCCACCACTCCGGGCGACAGGTGCAGCGCCCGTGCAGTCGCCTCCCGGCCTCGGGCCACAAGCGTGCGTCGTGCAACCACCTTAGCGCCCCTTCCACACCGGCTCCCGCTTCTCCGCAAACGCCTTCGCCCCCTCCAGCTGATCCTCGCTTGAATACAACCGGTCCACCGTCGGCATCTGCCGCTTGGTGATCCGGTTCAGCGCGTCCTGAAAGCGCATGTTTTCCGCCTCGCGCACCACTTCCTTGATCGCGGCGTAGACCAGCGGGGGGCCGCTTTCCAGCAGACGGGCAAGGTCCCAGGCCTTCCCCAACAACTCCTCCGGTGCGCAGATTTCCTTCACGATCCCCCAGCGCTGCGCCTCTTCTGCATCGATCCAGCGCCCTGTCAGCAGCAGGTCCATCGCCACATGATAGGGGATGCGCTTCGGCAGCTTGATGCTGGCCGCGTCGGCCACCGTCCCCGACCGGATCTCCGGCAAGGCGAAGGTGGCGGTTGTGGAACACAGGATCAGGTCCGCCGACAGCGCCAGTTCCAGCCCCCCGCCGCAGCAGATGCCCTGCACGGCGGCGATCACCGGCTTGTTGAGGTTCGGCAACTCCTGCAGGCCGCCAAAGCCCCCCACCCCATAGTCGCCATCGACCGCATCGCCCTCGGCAGCGGCCTTCAGGTCCCAGCCGGGGCAGAAGAACTTCTCGCCGGCCGCGCGCAGGATGCAGACCCTCAGCGAAGCGTCATCGCGGAAGTCGCGGAACACCAGACCCATCACCCGGCTGGTCTTCAGGCTGATCGCATTGGCCTTGGGCGCGTCCAGAGTGACCTCCAGAACCGCCCCCTCGCGCCGGGTCTTCACCGGACCCTCGGCCCGCATTTCCATCGCCATCACACCCTCCTGACCAAAGCATCCACCGCCACGGCACCGGTCTCGCGCACCAGGACCGGATTGATCTCGATCTCCTCAAGGCCTGCGTCCGCCAGCATTAGCGCCCCCAAGCGGACCGCAATCCCCGCCACAGCCACCATGTCGGCGCGGGGCCGCCCGCGATAGCCATCCAGCAAAGGCCAAAGCCGCAAGCCCCTTGCGGCATCCAGGACCTGCCGTTCCGTCACCGGCAACACCAGCGTGACCGTATCCGCCAGCACTTCCGCCGTCACTCCGCCCATCCCCAGCGTGAGTGTGATGCCATAGACCGGATCGCGCCGCAGACCCAGCAGGACCTCGGCCACCGCCCCCGTGACCATTTCCTCGACCAGATACCCGGTCGCCCCCGGCATCCCGGCCTGCCCGTCCAAGGACGCCAACCCCAACCGAACCGCCCCCGCCTCGGTCTTGTGCGCGAACCCCAGCCCCTTCAAGGCGTAGGGTGGGTGCAAAGCCACCGCCTTCGCCGCAACCTCGGCCAGGGTCGCCCCCGTCACCGAAGCTGGCACCGGAACCCCCGCCCCGGCCAGCAGCGCCTTGCCCTCCGCCTCGGTCAACAGGTGCGCATCCCGCGGGGGCATTGCCCGGACCGGCCGCCAGCCTGCCACTCCCGGAGCCGTCTGCGCCGCCTTCACCGCCGCCAGAGCCGTCTCCAGTCCAAGCAAAGCACAGACGCCCTCGGCCATCATCGCCTGCACCCGCGCCTCGCCAAAATTCTCGGACATCGAGGCCACCGGAAAGGCGATCTTGCCCGTCGCCTTCTGCGCCGCCACGATCGCGGCAAAGGCCGGGTCATAGCCTGACGGGTCGCAGCGGTCGGCCCGCGGGCTGTCGATGATGTAAAGCCCCGCGTCATAGGCCTCCAGCATCGCCGAAAACACCTCGGTCGTCTTTGGCCCATCCCCCCAGATGAAGGTGTGGTAATCCAACGGGTTGGAGATCGTGGGGATCTCGCCCAGCACCGCCAGCAGCCGGTCATGCGTGGCCTGCGGCACCGGTGGAAAGTCGATCCCGAAGGGCGCTGCCAGATCCGCCACCAGCCCCGCCTCGCCGCCCGAACAGGACAGCGAGCAGATCCGACCGCCGATCCGGGGGCCATGGACGTGGAAGATCTTCAAGGTCTCGATCAGCTCGCTGGGCGTGTTCACCTCCGCCACCCCGATCTGGCGCAGGAACGCCGACGAGGCCGCCCCGCCCCCGGCCAGCGACGCGGTGTGCGACGCCGCCGCCGTACGGGAAAGTTCCGTCTTGCCCGACTTGATCGCCACCACCCCCTTGCCCAGCGCCCGCGCCTTCCGGGCCAGGGCCGCGAAGGCCGGGGCATCGTCGATCCCCTCGATGTACAGCCCCACCGCCGTGACGCGCGGATCGTCCAGCAGCGCCCCGGTCAGTTCGGCCAGACCCACCACGGCGGCATTCCCCAGACAGGCGACATAAGCCACCGGCAACCCGCGAGCCTGCATCCCCATGTTGATGACGATGTTGGACGACTGGCTGACTAGTGCCACCCCGCTTTCCACCCGGACACCGCCATGCTGATCCGGCCAGAGAAGTGCGCCATCAAGGTAGTTGATCACGCCATAGCAGTTCGGCCCCAGGATCGGCATGTCACCCGCCGCCGCGACCAGCCGGTCCTGCAAACCCGCCTCCCCGGCCTCCTCCCAGCCAGAGGCGAACGAAATCGCCCCCCCGGCACCCATCGCCGCCAGTTCCGCCACAACGTCGATGGTCGCAAAACGATTCACCCCGATAAAGGTGGCATCCGGGGATTCCGGCAGGTCGGCCAGCGAGGGATAGGCCTTCAAGCCACCGATCTCGGCTTTCGTGGGGTGGACCGGCCATACGGGGCCCGAAAAGCCCATCTTCCCGCATTGTTCGATGACGTTCTGCGCCCAACCGGCCCCGAGGACGGCAACGTGGCGCGGCCGAAGCAGACGGTCAAGGCGCGTCATTCGCGGCCTCCGGCCAAGCCGCACCCGCCGGGGCGCTGCCCCGGACCCCGGGATATTTGCGGACAGAAAATAGTAACACCCCGCTTCGAAGTTCGAAGCGAGGTGCCATTTCCCGTCACGGTCATCGGCGTCCCCGCCTGTACCGTGCCCCCAGATTCGCCGATTAACCTTAACGCGCGGTTACCAAAACCAGCCAAAGCCCACATTTTCTGTCCCCAAATATCCCGGGGGTGCGGGGGCTGGCCCCCGCTCCCGACGGTTCAGCCTCCGACGGCCCGCAGCAATTCGCGACTGATGATGTGGCGCTGTATCTCGGACGTGCCCTCCCAGATCCGCTCCACCCGCGCGTCGCGCCAGATCCGCTCCAGCGGCAGCTCGTCCATCAGCCCCATCCCGCCGTGAATCTGGATCGCCTCGTCCGCGACCATCGCCAGCACTTCGGTCGCCTTCAGCTTGGCCATCGCCATGTCGGCCTCGGTCACCGTGCCCTGGTCGTATTTCCAAGCTGCCTCGCGGGTGAGCAGCTCCGCCGCCTTCAGCTCCATCGCCATGTCGGCCAGTTTGAAGCTGATCCCCTGGAACTTGCCGATCGCCTGGCCGAACTGCTTTCTGTCCGCCGCATAGGCCACCGCCAGCGCCAGCGCCCGTTCAGCCCGGCCAAGGCAGGTGCTGGCAACCTGCAACCGCGTGGCGCCCAGCCAGCTGTTGGCCACCTCGAACCCCTTGTGGACTTCGCCCAGGACGTTGGCGGCAGGCACGCGGCAGTCATCGAATTCCAGCACGGCGTTGGTGTAGCCCCGGTGAGAAACGTTCCGATACCCCTCGCGCACGATGAAACCAGGCGTCCCCTTGTCGACGAAGAACGCCGTGATCCGCTTCTTCGGACCGCGCGGGGTCTCTTCCTCGCCGCTCGCCATGAAGCAGATCGCAAAGCCCGCCAGATCGGCATGGCTGATGAAATGCTTGGTCCCGTTCAGCACCCAATCCCCGCCGTCAAGGCGCGCCGAGGCCTTCATCCCCCGCAGGTCCGACCCGGCCCCCGGTTCGGTCATCGCCAGGCAATCCCAGGTCTCGCCCCGGATGCAGGGCATCAGATACCGCTCGCGCTGGTCGGCGTTCCCGGCCAGCAGGATGTTCGACGGCCGCGCCACGCAGGTCCAGTGCAGGGCATAGTTCGCCCGCCCCAGCTCCTTCTCATACAAAAGCCAGGACAGGGTATCCAGCCCCGCCCCGCCCAGCTCCACCGGCATGTTGGCGGCATAAAGCCCCGCCGCCATGGCCTTTTGCTGGATCCCCCGGATCAGCTCCAGTGGCAGCACGCCCGACCGCTCCACCGCAGCTTCATGCGGGTAAAGCTCGGTCTCCACGAAAACGCGCGTCGTCTCGACGATCATCCTCTGTTCGTCGTTCAACCCGAAATCCATCGCCCTACCCCTTCTTCTGCCCGACCGCCCGGCCCGCACCCTCCGGCAGCGGCAGCCCGGCATGGGCCTTCGTGATCGCCGAAAGCCTTTCCCGGACCTCCGCCGAAGCCGGCACCGTCTTGCCCGCCGTCATGTCGACATGCAGGCACAGCTGCTCCACCGTCGCGACGCACGTGTCGCCCCGCAGGATCCGCACGAAACAGCGGAACCGTTTCGCGTCCGCCGAAAGGATCTGCACCTCGCCGCGCAGCTGATCGCCCAGCTTCGCTTCGCCCAGATGCCGGATATGCGTCTCGGCGCTGTAGAACGAATGCCCCCCCGCCACATAGTCCATCCCCGCCCCGATCAGCCGCAAGAGGTTATCGACCGTTTCCGAGCAGACGAACAGATAGCGGCTTTCCGTCATGTGGCCGTTGTAGTCGATCCAGCCCGGCAGGACCTGGCCCTGGTACATCACCAGGGGCGCCGCCGTCGCGCCCCTGTCCAGCCCCTTCGCCATCTCGGCGTTGAACACCGCCGCCCGGGCCTCGTCATGCGCCCGCAACACCTTGCCCGCCCCCCAGTTTCGGTCCTTCAGGCTGCGCAGAAAGCCCACAAGGTTGCGGTCGCGGATCCGCTCCAGCTCGCGGATCGAGTAGTGGCCGGATTGCGCGTCCGACTGGCCGGCCACCAGGTCCACCAGCTCTTCGTTGAACTCCGGCACATCCATCAGCTTGGACCACGGCCATTTCAGCGTCGGCCCGAACTGCGCCATGAAGTGCCGCATCCCCGCCTCGCCGCCGGCAATCCGGTAGGTCTCGAACAGGCCCATCTGCCCCCAGCGCAGGCCAAAGCCCATGCGGATCGCCTCGTCGATCTCTTCCGTGGTGGCGATCCCGTCCTTCAGCATCCACAGCGCCTCGCGCCAGACAGCTTCAAGGAAACGGTTGCCGATGAAAGCGTCGATCTCGTGCCGGATCACCAGCGGGAACATCCCGATGTCGCGCATGATCTGCACGGTCTTTTCGACCACCGCCGGGGGGTTGGCGGGCGAGCCCGATATTTCGGAAAGCGGCAAGAGGTAAACCGGGTTGAACGGGTGCGCGACGATGATGTTCTGCGGGGCAGGGCTTGATTTCTGCAAGTCGCTGGCCTTGAACCCGCTGGTGGATGACCCGATCAGCACTCCGGGGTTCGATTGCTGCAACTGGGCGTAGACCCTGTGCTTGAGGTCGATCCGCTCGCTGACCGACTCCTGCACATACTCCACCCCCTCCACCGCCTCGCCGATGGTGCCGTGGAAGGTAAGCTTGCCTTCGGGCGGCATCGGCACATCGGACAAAGCTGGCAGCGCAAGCCGGGCGTTGGCCATGACCGCCGCAATCTTGCGCTCGGCCTCCGGGTCAGGGTCGAACACGCCCACATCCCAGCCGTTCAGCAAGAACCGCGCGGCCCAGCCGCCGCCGATTACCCCGCCGCCGATGATTGCTGCTTTCCGTGTCATGCTTCGTCCTCTCCGGGGTCCCCCCCTCCCCACCCCTCCCCCACGAGGGGGGGAGGGAGGCTCCCTACGATCACAGGTCCTGCCGTTGCCCACCGGGCGCTTCCCTCCCCCCTTGTGGGGGAGGGAGAGGGTGGGGGGGCCCGCTGCCGGACACTACTGCCCCACCGGCGCCCGCTTCTCCAGCTTCAGCCGCGCCCTTACCTCGGCAGGCGTGATCACCCTTGCCCCAAGGTTCTCGACGATCGTGCAGGCCCGTTCCACCAACTGAGCATTCGTCGCAAGAACCCCCTTCTCCAGCCACAGGTTGTCCTCCAGCCCGACCCGCACGTTGCCCCCGGCAATCGTCGCGGCGGCGACATAGGCCATCTCGTTGCGCCCCAGCCCGAAGGCCGAGAACACCCAGCCCGCAGGCACGTTGTTCACCATCGCCATGAAGGTGTTCAGGTCATCCGGTGCCCCCCACGGCACCCCCATGCACAGCTGCACCAGCACGCGTTCCGGGATCACGCCTTCGCGCACCAGCTCCTTCGCCAGCCACAGATGCCCGGTGTCAAACGCCTCGATCTCGATCCGCACCCCCGCCGCCGTCATCCGCCGCGCCATGTCGCGCAGCATGCCTGGGGTGTTGACCATCACATAGTCGGCCTCGTTGAAGTTCATCGTGCCGCAGTCGAGCGTGCAAATCTCCGGTCGGCATTCCACGATATGGGCCACCCGCGCCTCGGCCCCACACATGTCCGAATGCGCGGCCATCGTCGTCATGTCCTCGGTGCCGTCGAAGAACATGTCACCGCCCATCCCGGCGGTCAGGTTGATCACCACATCGGTGTCGCTGTCGCGGATGCGCTCGGTCACCTCGCGGTAATAGTCCAGACGGCGGCTGGGCTTGCCCGTCTCGGGGTCGCGCACATGGCAATGCACCACCGCCGCGCCCGCCTTGGCCGCAGCGATGGCAGCCTCGGCGATCTGCTTGGGGCTGCGCGGCACATGCGGGCTGCGGTCCTGAGTGCCACCCGAACCGGTCACGGCACAGGTGATGAAGACGTCCTTGTTCATGGTCAGCGGCATGGTGCCCTCCCCGGCTTCAGGCGCCCAGCATACCCGGCTTCCCAAATCAGTCTTGGCAGTTTACGAAATCAGCATGACGGAAAACGCAATCTTCCAGCCCTCAAGTGATCCCCTGACCATCGCCCTTCTGGTCCTGCCCCAAGCCTCGATCCTGGAGGTCGCCTCGGCCCTCGACCCCCTCCGCAACGCCAACCGCCAGCTGGGGCATGACGCCTACCGCTGGCGCGTCGTCTCGCCCGATGGCGCGCCGGTGCCGCTGACCTGCGGGATCGAACTGCCCTCCTCCGGCCCACTCGCCCATGCCGTCGGCGCCGAGGCGCTGATCGTGGTCGCAGGCTACCGGCTGGCCGAGGTGGCGACCCACCCCCTGATCCGCGACCTGCGCCGGATCGCCCCGCGCTTCGCCCTCGTCGGCGGCATCGACGCCGCCCCCTGGGTTCTGGCCCGGGCGGGTCTCCTCGACGGTTACCGCGCCACCGTGCATTGGGAGGATCTGGAAGACCTCGCCGCCGCGCATCCCGACATCGACGTGGTGCCCGACCGCTTCGTCATCGACCGCAACCGGGTGACAATCAGCGGCGCAGCCCCGGCGGCGGATTTCATGCTGCACCTGATCCGCGCGCGGCACGGTGCGGCCCTCGCAAGGCAGGTCGCCGCCAGCTTCCTCACCCGCGCCCGTCCCGGAAGCGAGCCGCAGATCGCGGCGGTCGAGCCCGACCCAGCCCTCGACCCCCGCGTTGCAGCGGCCCTCGCCCGGATGGAAGCACGGATCGACACGCCCGAGACGATGGCGATGACCGCCCGCGCCATCGGCCTGTCGCCAAAACGGCTGGAAACCCTCTTCCGCGAGGCCCTGGGGACCACCCCCGCCGCCCATGCCCTGGGCCTGCGCCTGCAAGCCGCCCGCCGCATGCTGACCGACACGAAACACCCCCTGACCGAGGTCGCCCTCCGCACCGGATTCTCCAGCCCCGCCACCCTCTCCCGCGCCTTCCGCGCCCGATTTGGCCACCCGCCGGGACAGCTGCGGCGGGCAGAGCGCCCCTGACGAGAGGTCTAGGCGTAGGGTGCGCTACAGCGCACCATCCTTGCACGTCCATCCTCGAGCATCCCAGCAAGCCGTAGGGTGGGTGCCAACCCACCATTGTCGCAAAGACGTACCACAAACACCCCGCCCTGCACCCGGCGCGCAGTCCACCCCGCGCTTGACAGCAACAACCCCGCCGGGATTGCATGCAACTCTCGGTGGAGGATGATCGGACCGGAATGCAGAGCGCTGCGGCGATTTCCGAGGGCAGACGGCGGACTGGCGGCGGGTGGCGTCTTACCGTCCGGCTTGTCCGGGCCGGAGATACTACCTCGGGGATCGAAGGTGAGCGGGTGGGGAACGCTGTGGGCAGATTGTATTCGTTCAAGTTCGGGGATCGTATAGCACGGAATCAAGTTCGGCTGGCGACCCCAACTGAGCCAAGAAAAATATCTGAAAACAGCCCACCGACGGGGCGCAGGCTTCGGCGCTGGATGTCGATTCTTGCGGCAGCCTGGCTCATGGGATGGAGAATTCTGCGCTTGTGCCGATCTAAAAGCTTTCGGCAAGATACTCTAAAGTGCATTTGGAAAATCTTAAGCAGACCAATCATGAAGTCTGCGCTTTGCACTATTACGTTCTTCAGTATCTCCAACATGGCATTGGCAGACGAAGGTAAGATTGTCAACTCGCTAGAAAAATCTGCTTGGCTTATTGAAGATGTAAAGACCTCATGCAGTCAAGATGGGCCTCTGCATCTGAAAGGTCTTTATCAGATTACAAATCTCTCGATTATTGTTGAGCGCGATCTCGGCGCAGTAAGTGCACTCGGAACCGGCCACGCGCACGGGCCGCTCTATTCAGGGGATGCTCTCGTCGGTCTTCTTTTAAGTTACTACTCTGAGAGGCAGAAGTGTGTCACCTATGCCCTGTTCGATAAGTCTGTGCGCAATAGACGATTGAAGATAAAGTCTTTGCATAAGAGTATTGAGAGCCTTGCTGGTGCTTCACAAGCCGAGGCCACCGCCATCCTCGAACTTGAACGAAAGTGTGTCACCCTAGGAGAACGAGCAAGGCACGCATTTACAGGCGGGGACTTCACTATGGGGCCAAGCGGTGACCGCCTAGGTATTGAAGGAACCTTTAATTGTGACAGTGCAATTGCCCGGAACATATCTGCGATCTTGGTTACTGTATCCGGAAATAAACTTCGCATTTCCATAGTTGACGACACGGTCTTCATAAGTGAGGCCAATTAAATGACGTTTCTTCCTGGCAACCAGCATGCATAGCGTGGGAGCCAACCCACCACTCCCTCAAAAAAAACTCCGCCAAACATGGTGGGTTCACACCCACCCAACTCGCTTCCGCGCCCGCTTCAGCCACCCGCCGAGGCGGGTGCGGTGCGGGTTAACAAACCCCTAACGTCCACGCGCATACCATTGAAATATTACCTTTTTCCGAATCTGACCACAGTGGTCAGGCATGGGCACTACCCCCGCCGCTTCGCCTCGATCACCTCCCAGATCCGGGCGGCGGCGTTGGTGCCGTCGAACCGCTCCAGCTCCTGGATGCCCGTAGGCGAGGTCACGTTGATCTCGGTCAGCCAGTCGCCGATCACGTCGATGCCGACGAAGACCTGCCCCTTCTCCCGCAGCACGGGGCCGATGGTCCGGCAGATCTCCAGGTCCCGCTCGGTCAGCCCCACCTTCTCGGGTCGCCCCCCGGCATGCATGTTCGAACGCGTCTCGCCGGCCTGCGGCACCCGGTTGATCGCCCCGACCGGCTCACCGTCCACCAGGATCACCCGCTTGTCGCCCTTTTCGACCGCCGGCAGGAACTTCTGCACGATCAGGGGCTCCCGGTTGATCCCCATGAACAGCTCATGCAGGCTGGCAAGGTTGCGGTCGTTCGGGTCCAGCCGGAACACCCCCGCCCCGCCGTTCCCGTAGAGGGGTTTCAGGATGACATCCCCATGCCGCGCCTTGAAAGCCCGGATCGTCCCCAGATCGCGCGCGATGGCCGTGGGCGGGGTCAGCGTCGGAAACCGCAGCACCAGAAGCTTTTCCGGGCTGTTTCTGACCCAGAACGGGTCGTTCACCACCAGAGTTCCGGGGTGGATCATCTCCAGCAGATGCGTCGTCGTGATGTAGCCCATGTCGAAGGGCGGGTCCTGCCGCAGCCAGACCACGTCCTGATCGGCAAGGTCGACCTCGGTCTCGGCACCATAGCTGACATGGTTGCCAACTTCGCGCCGCACCTCGATCGGCCAACCCCGTGCCACCACCCTGCCTTCGACAAAGGCCAGCCGGTCCGGCGTGTAGAAGAACAGCGCATGCCCCCGCAGCTGAGCCTCAAGCGCGATGCGGAAGGTCGAATCGGCGTTGATGTTGACCGACCCGATCGGGTCCATCTGCAAGGCTACCTTGAGCGGCATCACTCTCTCCGGCTGGGACAGGGGCTATTGATGGCCCAAGGCGCCGCCAGATGCAATTCAACCCGCGAAGGCGTTTTCCAGCACCTCGATCCGGCCTTGGCCATCGACAAGCGCCAGGTCGATCCGGACATCGGTCAGAAGGCCTTTCGGTTCGCCCCCCAGAAATTCCTCGACGGTCGCAAAGATCCGCGCGACCTGCGCCTGCGTGACATGCGACGCCGCAAGATCATGCGACCGGCTCTGCTTGACCTCGACGACGATGACCTGATCGCCCAGACGACCGATCAGGTCGATCTCCCCGCCCGAGCCCCGCCAGTTTCGCACCGTGATCGGAATTCCAAGACCTTCGTAGTGCCGAGCAACCGAGCCTTCGGCGGCATGGCCGGCATGATAGTTGGCAAGACCGCGGGCCGCGCGGCGCTGACGGACAGGACTGGCAACAAAATCGAACGGCATCTTGCTTATTCCCTGCTGCGATCCAGCGCGATCCGGTAAACGATCTTGCGCGATACTCCCAGAGTTTGCGCCACAAAAGTTGCGGCATCCTTAATGCTCATCGTCCCAAGCGCGTTTTCCAGCGCCGTCTCGATGCTGGCCGGGCTGGCTGCGACCTCGGCCGCGCGATCGACCAGCACGACGATCTCGCCCTTGACCTCGCGCTGCGCGAAATCTTCGGCCAGTGCGCCCAGAGTGCCGCGTGCGACCTCCTCGAACTTCTTGGTCAGCTCGCGGCAGATCGCTGCTTGCCGCTCCGCGCCATGGCTCTGCACCAGATCGGCCAGCAGCGCGCGCAGACGTTTCGGGCTTTCATACAGGATCAGCGTTGCCGGGACCGGGGCCAGCTCGGCCAGCATGGTGGCGCGCGCCGACCTGGTGGCCGGCGCAAAGCCCGCAAAGAGGAACCGGTCGGACGGCAGCCCCGACAGGGTCAGCGCGCAGATCGCCGCACAGGGGCCGGGCGCGGCCGTCATCGGCAGTCCCGCCCCGGCCACCGCGCGCGCCAGCTCGAACCCCGGGTCCGAGATCAGCGGCGTTCCAGCCTCGGAGGCATAGGCCACGCTTCTGCCTTCGCCGATCACCGCAAGCAGCCGGGCGATCACCGTCTCGGAACTGTGGTCGTGGTAAGCGACCAGCGACCGCCCGCCCAGCGCCACGCCGTGGATCTCCATCAGGTGGCACAGGGTGCGGGTGTCCTCGGCCACCAGCACATCCGCTCCGGCCAGCACGTCCAGCGCCCGCAGGGTGATGTCGCGGGCCGCACCGATCGGTGTCGAGACGAAATGCAGCCCCGGCGGAATCGCGCGCAAGCCGGGTTTGTGATCAGGGCCGCGCTGGTCGGTCGGTTGCCTCACAAGTTTACTTCCCTTTCCGAACCCTCTAGCCTGCCCGGCAATCGCCAAGACGCCGCAGAGTGAGGATTTCCCCATGTTGTCCGCAATTCGTCAGGCCCGCAAGGCGCTGGGTCGTTCGGTTCTGGTGCTCTGCGCGGTGGTCCTGTCCGCCTGCGTGCCGACCGGCGGCCCGGCCACGACGCGGGGCAATGGCGGAGCGGTCCAGGTCGCGCTGTTGATCCCTTCGGGGTCCGGCCAGGCGCAGGACGAGCTGTTCGGCGCCAACCTTGAAAACGCCGCGCGGCTGGCGATGGCCGACCTTTCGGGCGTCGCGATCGACCTGCGGGTCTACCGCACCGGCGCGAACCCGGCCCAGGCTTCGGCGCTGGCGCGGCAGGCGGTGGACGAAGGCGCGCAGGTCATCCTCGGGCCGTTCTATTCCGAAGAGGCCAATGCAGCCGGCGTCGCCGTGGCCAATTCGGGGGTCAGCGTGCTGGCCTTCTCGAACAACGCCGCCATCGCGGGGGGCAATGTCTTCGTGCTGGGCCAGACCTTCGACAACACCGCCCGGCGGCTGGCTGGCCATGCGGTCCGCAACGGCAAGTCGAACATCCTGATCGTGCATGACCGCAATGTCGCGGGCGAGGTCGGCCGCGCCGCGATCGCGCGCAGCGTGACCGCCGTCGGCGGATCGGTGGCCGGGGTGACCTCGTACGAGTTTTCGCAGAACGGCATCGTCCAGGCGGCCAAGGGCATCGTGACCACGGCGCGATCTTCCGGGGCGACGGCGCTGTTTCTCACCGCCGACACCGCCGGGGCGCTGCCGCTGCTGACCCAGCTTCTGGTCGACAACGGCATCGACCGCAGCTCGACCCAGTTCATCGGCCTGACCCGGTGGGACGTTCCGTCGGCGACGCTGGACCTGCCGGGCGTGCAGGGCGGCTGGTTCGCCATGCCCGACCCCGGCCTGCAGGCGCAGTTCCAGTCGCGCTACCAGGCGGCCTACGGGTCCGCCCCGGCTGCGGTCGCGGGCCTGGCCTATGACGGGATCGCCGCGATCGGCGCCCTGGCGCGCGCGTCAGGCGGCGCGCCCCTCACCCGCGAGGCGCTGACCCAGCCCGCCGGCTTTGCCGGTGTGTCGGGGATCTTCCGGCTTCTGCCGAACGGCACGAACGAGCGCGGCCTCGCCGTCGCGCAGATCCGCGACAACCAGGTCGTGGTGATCGACCCGGCCCCGCGCAGCTTTGCCGGTGCCGGGTTCTGACATCGTGACACCGACGGCCCGGGCCGCCGCCGCGGCCACGCCCGCTTTCCCACCGGGATATCCGCTTCCCGAGCCCGAGGCCCTGCTGACGGCGGTGCGGTCCGGCCTGGTCGGGGTGACCGACCCGAAGCAGGCGCGCAGCATCATCGTGCGGCAGCTTCAGGCCGCCCGGACCGCAGCCGCCTCCGCCTACGAGGCCGCATTCCGCGACACGCCCCGGTCGGCCCGCAGGCTCATCACCGCGCAGGCCGCACTGACCGATATGCTGGTGCGGGTGGCCTTCGAATCGGCCCGGCTGTTGCATCCGCTGCCGAATCCGACCGAAGCCGAACGCATCGCCGTTCTGGGCGTCGGCGGCTATGGCCGGGCCGAGATGGCGCCGCAGTCCGATGTCGACCTCTTGTTCCTGACCCCCTGGAAGATCACGCCCTGGGCGGAAAGCGTCATCGAGACGATGCTTTACCTCTTGTGGGACCTGAAGCTGAAGGTCGGCCATTCCAGCCGCACGGTGAAGGACTGCCTGCGCCTCGGGCGCGAGGACGTGACGATCCGCACCGCCCTTCTGGAACACCGCTTCGTCGCCGGTCACCTTGCCCTCTCCGAAGAGCTTGACCTGCGGCTCTGGTCCGACCTTTTCCGCAATACCGGCCCCGAATTCATCGAGGCCAAGCTCGCCGAACGCGCGGACCGCCACAAGCGCCAGGGCGGCCAGCGCTACGTGCTGGAGCCGAACGTCAAGGAAGGCAAGGGCGGCCTGCGCGACCTGCAGACCCTGTACTGGATCGGCAAGTATCTGCACCGGGTGCCCAGCGCCGAGGGGTTGGTCGGGGCCGGGCTGCTGTCGCGCGACGAGTTCGACAGCTTCGCCCGGGCCGAGGATTTCCTCTGGGCGGCGCGCTGTCATCTGCACTACATCACCGGCCGGCCGACCGACGTGCTGTCCTTCGACCTGCAGGTCGAGGTGGCTGACCGCATGGGCTATCGTGACAGCGGCGGGCGGCGGGCGGTCGAGCATTTCATGCAGGACTACTTCCGCCTTGCCACCCGGGTGGGCGAGCTGACCCGCGTCTTCCTGACCGAACTGGAAGCCCGCCACGCCAAACGCGAGGCCAGCCTCTTCGGCATCTTCAAGCGCACCAAGCGGGTCCGGCCCGGCTACCGGCTGGTGCAGGGCCGGATCGACGTGACCGACCCGCAGGCCTTTCTTGCCGACAAGCTGAACCTCCTGCGCGTCTTCGAAGAGGCCTTGCGGACCGGCTACCTGCTGCACCCCAACATCATGCGGCTGGTGGCGGCGAACCTTGACCTGATCGACGACGGAATGCGCGAAGACCCAGAGGCCCGGCGCATCTTCCTTGACCTTCTCCTGCAGCACGGCAACCCCGAACGCGCCTTGCGCCGGATGAACGAGCTGGGCGTGCTGGCCGCCTTCATCCCGGAATTCGAACCGATCGTCGCGATGATGCAGTTCAACGTCTACCACCACTACACGGTGGACGAACACATCATCCAGACGATCAGCTGCCTTGCCCAGATCGAACGCGGCGAACTGGTCGAGGAACTGCCCGTCGCCTCGGGCATCCTGAAGGGCGGGGTGAACCGGCGGGTGCTCTATGTGGCGCTTCTGTTGCACGACATCGGCAAGGGCCGGCCCGAGGATCACTCGATCCTCGGCGCCCAGATGGCCCGCCGCATCTGCCCGCGGCTTGGGTTGGACCCTGACGAATGCGAAACCGTCGAATGGCTGGTGCGCACCCATCTTCTGATGTCGGACACGGCGCAGAAACGCGATATCGGCGATCCGCGCACCGTGCGCGACTTCGCCAAGGCGGTGAAGACCCGCAAGCGGCTGGACCTGCTGACTGTGCTGACGGTCTGCGACATCCGCGGTGTCGGACCGGGGACCTGGAACAACTGGAAAGCCATGCTCCTGCGCCAGCTATACAAGCAGGGCGTGGATGCGCTGGAAGGCGGGCTGGAAAGCCTAAACCGCGAGAACCGCAAGGACGACGCGACCCAGGCGCTGCGCGCAGGGCTTGCGGGTTGGGACAAGGCGGCGCTGGATCACGAGACAAGCCGCCACTACGCGCCCTACTGGCAGGGCCTGTCGACCGAGACGCATCTGGTCTTTGCCCGCCTCCTGCAAGGCCTCGGCGATGACGAGATCCGCATCGACCTGCACCCCGACCCCGACCGCGACGCCACCCGCGCCTCCTTTGCGCTGGCCGACCATCCGGGCATCTTCTCGCGCCTTGCCGGGGCGCTGGCGCTGGTCGGGGCCAACGTGGTCGACGCGCGGACCTATACCTCGAAGGACGGTTACGCCACCGCCGTCTTCTGGGTGCAGGACATCGAGGGCCACCCCTATGAGGTCGCCCGCCTTCCCCGCCTGCGCGGGATGATCGACAAGACCCTGAAAGGCGAGGTCGTCGCGCGCGAGGCGCTCAAGGACCGCGACAAGCTGAAGAAACGCGACCGCGCCTTCCGGTTCCCGACCCACATCACCTTCGACAACGACGGGTCCGAGATCTACACCATCATCGAGGTCGACACCCGCGACCGGCCCGGCCTGCTTTATGATCTCACCCGCACGCTTGCAGCCAACAACATCTACATCGCCAGCGCCGTGATCGCGACCTATGGCGCGCAGGTGGTGGACACCTTCTATGTCAAGGACATGTTCGGCTTGAAGCTGCACCAGAAACACCGGCAAGAGGCGCTGGACCGCAAGCTGCAGGCGGCCATCGCCGAAGGCGCGGAACGGGCGCAGGGCTGATGCGGTCGGGCTCGTCAAGCAGATCGTGCCCTCCTCGCACGCCGGGCCCGTCGCACGGCGGGCACGACCTGCTCGACGAGCCGTCCCGATGCAACGAAGGAAAGTTTACGCCGTGAAACCCGTCCGCCTGGTCAAGGGCTTTCTCACCGTCGGGTTCTGGACCCTGATCAGCAGGGTCGTCGGCCTTGTGCGCGACATCTACATCGCCCGATACCTGGGGGACGGCACGGTCGCCCAGGCCTTTGTCGTCGCCCAGTCGCTGCCGAACATGTTCCGCCGTTTCTTTGCCGAAGGGGCGTTCAACTTCGCCTTCGTGCCGATGTTCTCCAAGAAGGTCGAGGCGGGCGAGGATGCCGAAGCCTTCGCGCGCGACGCCTTCTGGGGCATGGCGGCCTTCCTGTCGGTGTTCTCGGTCGTGGCAATTCTCGCCATGCCGCTGCTCGTCGTCCTGATGGCCTCGGGCTTCATCGGCGACGACCGCTTCGACATCGCGGTGACGCTGGGGCGGATCGCCTTCGCCTATATCCTGTTCATCTCGCTGACGGCCCTTCTGTCGGGGATGCTGAACGCCGCCGGGCGCTTCGTCATCACCTCGGTCGTCACGGTGCTTCTGTCGGTCACGATGATCGCCGGGATGCTGCTGGCCGACCGGATGGGCTGGGACATGGGCCGCACGCTGGCCTGGTCGGTCACCGTCTCGGGGGTGCTGCAGCTTCTGGTCACCTGGGTGGCGGTGCGCCGCCTTGGCTACCGGCTGGCCTTCCGCTGGCCGGTCCTGACACCTGACCTGAAGCGGCTGGCGGTGATCGCCGCCCCGGCGGTGCTGGCGGGCGGGGTGGTGCAGATCAACCTGATCGTCGGCCGCCAGGTCGCCAGCATGACCGAAGGCGCAGTGGTCTGGCTTTACAACGCCGACCGGATCTACCAGCTGCCGCTGGGGGTTGTCGGCATCGCCATCGGCATCGTCCTGCTTCCCGACCTGTCGCGCCGCTTGCGGGCCGGCGATGGCGACGGTGCGCGCGCCTCGTTCAACCGGGGGGCCGAGTTCGCGCTTCTGCTGACCCTGCCCTCCGCCGTTGCCCTGACGGTGATCGCCTGGCCGATCATCTCGGTCCTGTTCCAGCGCGGGGCCTTCGGGGCCGAGGCAACGCTGAACACTGCCTGGGCGCTGGCGGTCTACGGCCTGGGCCTGCCGGCCTTCGTGCTGCACAAGGTGCTGCAACCGCTCTTTTACGCGCGTGAGGATACGCGGTCGCCCTTCCGCTACGCTGTCTGGTCGATGGTGGTGAACGCCGCCCTTGCCATCGGGCTTCTGCCGCTGATCGGCTGGCTGGCCGCGGCGGTGGCCACCACGGCCTCTGCCTGGGTGATGGTCTGGCAGCTTTGGCGCGGCAGCCGCGCGATGGGCGATGCGGCACGGCTTGACGCGCGTTTCCTGACGCGGGTGCCAAGGATCATCACCGCATCCGCCCTGATGGGCCTGGTGCTGTGGGGTCTGGTCACGACGCTGGCAGGCCCGCTGGCGACACCGGGCCTGCGCACGCTGACGCTTGCCGGCATCGTCCTTGCCGGGATGGCCACCTACTTCGGCACCGTCCTCCTGATCGGCGGGATGAGCTGGGTCGAGCTGCGCGGGGCGCTGCGCCGTCAGCGCTGACGCAACATCTGCACCACGCGCCGGACCCCGCCGGGGCTTGCGACAAAGCTCAGCAGGAACCCCGCCACGAAGCCCGCGATATCGGCAACCCAGTCCCAGGTGCCGCCGAAAAGCACTCCGAACAGCAGCTGCGCGAACATCAGGAACCCGATCATCCCGAAGGCGCGATACCGGTTCGCGCCCACCCGGGCCAGGTTGACCCACATCAGGAAGGTGAAGGCCCCGATCAGCCCGTAAACCGGCGGGTAAGCCCCCAGAAGCGGCGTCCGCAGTCCGGGCACCAGCAGCCCATAGGCCAACGCACCCGCCACCGACGCGCCCAGAACCACGACCAGCACCCCCCACCAGCGAAAGATCTCGCCCACCATCTTGCCCAGCGCCAGCAGCAGGACCACGGCGAACAGCGCATGGGTGACGCTGGCATGGACCAGCGGATAGCTCACCAGCCGCAGAAGCTCGGCATAAGGCTGGCCGCCGTTTTCAACCTGATGGCGCAAAAGCTCGGGGAACATCGCGAAACGCTCCACCGCCTGCAACCGCCAGCCGACACCCTGCGCCCCGCCAAGGGCCCCGGCCCCGGCAAGGCCCAGCACCAGCTCCATCGCGATCAGTGGCAGGGCCAGCCCCCAGACGATCATCGGCAAGGGGTTCAACGGTGATTGGTTCTGCTGCGGTTCCATTCCTGCCCTGCCTGATTGACGCGTCTTGCCCCTTCGATTACGCGGGTTCCGCAGCCTTTTCCAGACGGAGCCCGTCATGCCATCCGCCACACCGGCGATCCAGACGCCGACCGCCTTCACGCCCCGGATCTTTTCCGGCATCCAGCCCTCGGGCGGGCTGACCCTGGGCAACTACCTCGGGGCGCTGAAACGCTTCGTCGAAAAGCAGGACGCGGGGATCCAGACCGTCTACTGCCTGGTCGACATGCATGCGATCACCGTCTGGCAGGATCCCGAAAAACTGCGCCAGCAGACGCGTGAGGGGGCCGCCGCCTTCATCGCCGCCGGGATCGACCCCGCGCGGTCCATCCTGTTCAACCAAAGCCAGGTGCCCGCCCATGCCGAGCTGGGCTGGATCTTCAACTGCGTCGCCCGGCTGGGCTGGATGAACCGGATGACCCAGTTCAAGGACAAGACCGCCGGCAAGAACGCCGAGGCCGCCAGCCTGGGCCTTTACGCCTATCCCAGCCTGATGGCCGCCGATATCCTGGCCTATCACGCCACCATGGTCCCCGTGGGCGAAGACCAGAAGCAGCACCTGGAGCTGACCCGCGACATCGCGATCAAGTTCAACAACGACTATGGCGTCGATTTCTTCCCCGTCGTCGAACCCTTGATCGAGGGCGCGGCCACCCGCGTCATGTCGCTGCGCGACGGGACGAAGAAGATGTCGAAGTCCGACCCTTCGGACCAAAGCCGGATCAATCTGACCGATGACGCCGACACGATCGCCGCGAAGATCCGCAAGGCCAAGACCGACCCCGAACCCCTGCCCGAAACCGTCGAGGGTCTCAGGGACCGCCCCGAGGCCAGGAACCTTGTGAACATCTATTCGGCTTTGTCCGGGCAGCCGGTGTCCGCCGTCGTGACCGAGTTCTCGGGTGTCCAGTTCGGCACCTTCAAGCCCCGCCTGGCCGAGCTTGCGGTGGCGAAACTCTCGCCGATCACCACCCGGATGAACCGCCTGATGGCCGATCCGGCCGAGATCGACCGCATCCTCGGCGATGGCGCGGGCCGGGCTGATGCGCTGTCGCGCCCGATCCTGAACAGAACGAAGGATATCGTCGGCATGATCCGCTCGCGCGAGATGTGATGCTGAAATCTGCTCCGCCCGACCGGAACTGTCACAGTCCCGATTCAGGCGTCCGATAGCACAGGGTCATTCGGAAGCGCGATCTGTCCCCATCGCTATGGCCCTTCCCCACTGTCCCCTGCGGGGGATGTGGCCGATCCGATTGCCCCCATGCCCCCCGCATGGGGGCTTTTTTCTGGCCCGCCGCCGCCCTTGGGCAGGCCAGCCGCGGGCAGACCGCCAAGTCCTTGACTCTTTTGACTCTCCAAAGACGAAATCGGGTTCTCCACAGCTTATTTCCGAAGAAATCGCTTTACAGACTTCCGCTTTGGCCACACCATATCAAGTAAGGGTCTCGTCTGGCGCACGCTGACCCTTGCCAGACACCCAGCTTCTTGTGGGTCGTGGCCCGCCTGAAGCTTCATTATGAGGCGGGGCAATGTCGCTTTCCGAAGACTACGCAACGATGGACGATCTGCATCCGATCGACATCGTCGAGACCCTGGCCGAACACCACGCCTGGGAGTTTGACCGGGTGACCGATGACCAGATCGCCATGGCGGTCGAAGGGCAGTGGCGCACCTACTCGCTGACCCTCGCCTGGTCGCCGCAGGATGAGACGCTGCGCCTGATCTGCACCTTCGAGATGGAGCCGCCCGAAGACAAGATCCCGGCCCTGCATGATATCCTCAACCGCTGCAACGACATGGTCTGGACCGGCGCCTTCACCTGGTGGGGCGAGCAGAAGCTGATGGTCTGGCGCTATGGCCTGCTGCTCTGCGGCGGGCAGGTGGCGGGGCCCGAACAGATCGACCGGCTGATCGCCAGCGCCGTCATGGCGTCCGAACGCTTCTACCCGGCGTTCCAGCTGGCGATCTGGGGTGACCAGACCCCGGCCCAGGCGATGAAAGTCGCCATTGCCGAGGCCTACGGCCGGGCCTAGCCTCTGCCCCGAAAGCAGGGGGATTTCATGGCACTGGAACGCGTGGCCCGGGACGGGCTGATTCTTCTGGGATGCGGCAAGATGGGCTCGGCGCTCTTGACCGGCTGGTTGGCCGCGGGCGTGCCGCCGGCCTCGGTCTGGGTGATCGAGCCCAATCCGACCGACTGGCTTTCCCGAACAGGCGTCCACCTCAACCAGGGCATGCCCGTGGCCCCTGCGGTGGCGCTGCTGGCGGTCAAGCCGCAGATGATGGGCGCGGCTCTGCCCGCGTTGCAAGCGCTGGGCAATGGCCGGACCCTGTTCGTCTCGATCGCCGCCGGGACCACCATCGCCAGTTTCGAGACCGTGCTGGGCGCCCGGACCCCCATCGTGCGCACCATGCCGAACACCCCCGCGATGGTCGGGCGCGGGATCACGGCGCTGTGCCGCAACACCTCGGTCACAGACAGCGATCTTGCCCTGGCCCGCGACCTGATGGCCGCCGTCGGGCAGGTGGTTGACCTGCCCCATGAGGACCAGATCGACGCGGTGACCGCCGTGTCCGGCTCTGGCCCCGCCTACGTCTTTCACCTGATCGAAGCGCTGGCCGCCGCCGGTGTGGCAGAGGGCCTGCCAGACGACGTGGCCATGCAGCTTGCCCGCGCCACGGTCTGCGGGGCGGGGGAACTGGCGTATCAAAGCCCTGAAACCGCAGCGCAATTGCGCATCAACGTAACCTCTCCCGGCGGGACCACCGCTGCAGCGCTGGCGGTGCTGATGGACCCGGAAACCGGTTTCCCGGCGCTGCTGGGGCGGGCGGTGAAGGCCGCAGCCAACCGGGGGAGGGAGCTGGGCAAATGACCATCACCTACGCCGATTTCGAACGGGTGGACATCCGCGTCGGCCGCATCACCCGCGCCGAACCCTTCCCCGAGGCGCGCAAGCCTGCGATCAGGCTCTGGGTCGATTTCGGTCCGGGGATCGGCGAGAAACGCTCGTCGGCGCAGCTGACCCGGCACTACACCCCAGAGAGTCTGGTCGGGCGGCAGGTGCTGGCCGTGGTCAACTTCCCGCCGCGCCAGATCGGGCCGGTCCTGTCGGAAGTGCTGGTGCTGGGCGTGCCGGACGACACTGGCGAAGTCGTGCTGATCGGGCCGGACCATGAGGTTCCCTTGGGAGGAAAACTGTTTTGAAACAGACGCTTCTGATCACCCGCCGCCTGCCGGACCGCGTGCTTGACGCCGCCGCCGTGCGGTTCGACGTGACACTGCGCGACCGGACCGACCCGCTCTCGCCCGATGAGCTGCGCGCCACCCTGCGCGACTTCGACCTGGTGCTGCCCACCCTCGGCGACCGCTTTCAGCCCGAGGTCTTTGCCGACGTGCCCGCCCCCCGCGCACGGCTGCTTGCCAACTTCGGCGTGGGGTACAACCACATCGACGTCGATGCCGCCAAGGCGGCGGGCGTGGCGGTGACGAATACCCCCGGCGCGGTGACCGATGCCACGGCGGACATCGCGCTCAGCCTGATCCTGATGACCGCGCGGCGGCTGGGGGAAGGGGAACGCATCCTGCGCGCCGGGGCCTGGGAAGGCTGGGGCCCGGTGCAGATGCTGGGCACCCATGTCACCGGCAAGCGCGTCGGCATCATCGGCTTCGGCCGCATCGGCAAGGCGATCGCCCGGCGCTGCCATTTCGGCTTCGAGATGGAGGTGGTGTTCGCCAACCGCTCGCGCGTGGACG
Source organism: Rhodobacterales bacterium (assembly GCA_031409795.1). Taxonomy (GTDB): domain Bacteria; phylum Pseudomonadota; class Alphaproteobacteria; order Rhodobacterales; family Rhodobacteraceae; genus Tabrizicola. Next base: position 54,438 of record JANNXX010000054.1, on the reverse strand, counting down.
ACCCGGGAATGCCCGCGCGGCAGGTAGAGATGGCCGAAGCAATGGCCGCCGATTTCGTCGTGGTGGCCGTGCCGGGCGGCAAGGCCACGCATCATATGATGAACGCCAGCACCTTGGCGCATATGAAGAAATCCGGCATCTTCGTGAACATCAGCCGGGGCGATGTGGTGGACGAGGCGGCGCTGGTCGACGCGCTGTCACAGGGCCGGATCGCCGGTGCGGGGCTTGATGTCTACGAATTCGAACCGCAGGTTCCGGCGGCGTTGCTGACCATGCAGAACGTCACGCTGCTGCCGCATCTCGGCACCGCCTGCCTGGAGGTGCGCGAGGGGATGGGCCTGATGGCAGTGGCGAACCTGATCGCTTTTGCCGACGGAAAGACCCTGCCCAATCTGGTTAATCCCTGACGGGGTCACCAAAAGGTCAAGCCTCTTCCTTTTATCTTCCTTCCGTCTCTGCGCGCGCAGGGACGGAAGACTGTTAATCTGGCGGTGGCAGCGGCCCGCTCCTCAGCCCTTGCGGGCTTCCGCACTGCGGTGAGGCAGCGAAGAAGCCGGTCACGGCTGACGAGCGGCCGGTCACGCGGCGGCCTTCTCGCCCCCGAAACGGCCGTAGAAGGTCTGCCCCTTCTCGGCCATTTCGCGCAGCAGCGCGGGGGCGTGGAAGCGCGGGCCGAACTGGGCGGAAAGGCCCCGGCAGATCTCGACCGCGCGGCCCGCCCCCAGGATATCCAGCCACGAGAACGGCCCGCCGGACCAGGGCGCAAAGCCCCAGCCCAGGATCGCCCCGACATCGCCTTCGCGGATGTCGGTCAGCACGCCTTCCTCCAGCGCCCGCACCGCCTCCAGCACCTGCGCGAACAAAAGCCGGTGCTGCACATCGGCCAGCGAGGGCTGCATCTTGTCGGCGGGGTATTTCTGCGCCAACCCCTCCCAGAAGCCCAGCCGGTCGCCCTTGTCGTCATAGGCGTAGAAGCCCGCCTTCGCCTTCCGGCCCAGCCTGCCCGCGTCGGCCAGCCAGAAGAGCACATGGTCCACTGCCTCATCCGGATAGTCCGCGCCCATCGCGGCCTTGGTCGCCTTGGCGATTTTCACCCCAAGGTCGATCGAGGTCTCGTCCACCAGCTGCAGCGGCCCCAGCGGCATGCCCACCAGCTTGGCCGCGTTCTCGATCAGCGCCGGTTCCACCCCTTCGGCGACCATGCGGATGCCTTCGTTGAGATACGGGATGATGCAGCGGTTGGCATAGAAGAAGCGCGCGTCGTTCACCACGATCGGGGTCTTGCGGATCTGGCGGACGAAATCCAGCGCCTTGGCCACGGCAACGTCGCCAGTCGCCTGGCCGCGGATGATCTCGACCAGGTTCATCTTGTCCACCGGGCTGAAGAAGTGGATGCCGATGAACTGCGCCGGGCGCTTCGACGCCCCGGCAAGGCCCGAGATCGGCAGTGTGGAGGTGTTGGTCGCATAGACGCAGTCCGGGCCGGTCGCCGCCTCGACCTTCGCGGTCACCTGCGCCTTGATCGCCGGATCCTCGAACACCGCCTCGACCACCAGGTCAACGCCCGCCAGCGCCGCATAGTCGGTGGTGGCGGTGATCCGGGCCAGCACTTCGGCCTTCCGGTCCGCAGTGACCTTGCCGCGCTTCATCCCCTTGTCGAGGATGCCTTCCGAATGGGCGCGTCCGCGATCCGCCGCCTCTTGCGTGCTGTCGATCAGCACGACCTCGATCCCGGCATTCGCCGCGACATAGGCAATGCCCGCCCCCATCATGCCCGCGCCGATGACGCCCAGCCTCTTTACCGACTGGTCGGGGGCGGCGGGGCGGTTCGCGCCCTTCTCCAGCGCTTCCTTGTTGATGAAGAGGCTGCGGATCATGGCACTGGACGAGGGGTTCAGCAGGACGCCGGTAAAATGCCGCGCCTCGATCTTGAGGGCCACGTCAAAGGGCACCAGCGCCCCCTCGTAGACCGCCGCCAGCAAAGCCTTGGCCGCCGGGTACACGCCCATGGTCTTGCCATGCACCATCGCCGAGGCTCCGACGAAGGTGGGGAAGCCGGGGGCCGAATAGGGCGCGCCGCCGGGCATCTTGTAGCCCTTGGCGTCCCAGGGTTTCACCAGGTCGGCGTCGGTGGCGGCCAGGACCCATTCCTTCGCACGCGCCAGCAGGTCTTCGGGGGCCACAACCTCGTCGATCAGCCCGGCAGCCCGGGCCGCTTTCGGATCGGAAAGCTTGCCTTCCAGCAGGAAGGGCGCCGCCATCATCGCGCCCAGCTTGCGCGACAGCCGGGTCGTGCCACCCGCACCGGGGAAGATGCCGACCATGATCTCGGGCAGACCGATCTTGGCTTTCGGGTTGTCGGCGGCGATGATCCGGTGGCAGGACAGCGGCAGTTCAAGCCCGATCCCCAGCGCGGTGCCAGGCAGGGCCGCGACGATGGGCTTGGCCCCCTTCAGGGTCTTCGGGTCCATCCCCGCGCGTTCGATCTTGCGCAGCACCTTGTGCATCTGCATGACGCCGTTGAAGATCGCCTCGGCACCGCCCGCCCGCATCCGGGCGATGACGTTCAGGTCCATCCCGCCGGCGAAATCCCTCTTGCCGCTGGTGATGATGATGCCCTTGACGCCTGCATCAGCGAGTGCCTGATCAACAAGGTCGCTGAGAAGGGCAAACGCCTCGGTCGACATCACGTTCATCGACTTCTGCGCGACATCCCAGGTGATGGTGGCGACGCCGTCGGCGTCCGTGGTCAGGGTGAAATCAGCCATGCTTTGCTCCTTGCGGGTAGGGTGTCCCGTCACGGTGCAGATAGCGCCGCGCGGGTCCGTGCTTTTCGGTGACCAGATCGTGGTCGGTGTAGTGAATGGTATCGCGATCGGCCCTGGTGCCGATCACCAGATAGCGTGCCGGGGCGTTCGACCGGTTGTCCAGCCGGTGGCCGACCGGATGGCCGGCAGGCCAGCTGGCGGCATCGCCGGCAGAAAGCGGCGTTTCCCCGTCTTCCACCAGGATCACCTCGCCCGACAGCACCAGGATCATCTCGTCTTCGGCCGCGTGCCAGTGCCGGTGGCCCGAGGACGACCCCGGCGGCAGCTCTTCGATGAAGACGCCGAACTGCGTCAGCCCGCCGGGATCGGACAACAGCTGGCAGGCATAGGGCCCCGGATCCGGCGCGGTGATGACCGGGTGGCTGTCGGCGGTGCCTGTGGTCCAGGCGGGAAGCGATACCTTCGGCATCAGCGCGGGCCCTGCCAGGGCGTGCCGTCCTTGTAGGTGAATTCGGCCCTGCCCTTCTCGCCGGGGCTGAGATGCACCATCATGTCGATGTCGGAATAGACGGCGGTTTCCTGCGGGGCCTTCGTGCCCACCACCAGGAATCTTGCCACCCTGTCGGTCCGGTTGATGAAGTGATGACCATCTGGATCGCCCGCCGGAAAAGCCGCGCAGTCGCCCGGCCGCAGGACCGTCTCGCCCGCATCCTGCACCAGGGTGCAGTCGCCTTCGACCACCCAGACGAATTCATCCTCGTTGTGATGCCAGTGGCGCAAGCTGGACATCGCCCCCGGCTCCAGCATGACCAGGTTGACGCCGTATTGCGTCAGCCCCCCGGCCTCGCCCAGCCGCAACGAGGACCGGCCCCGCATCATGGCGGCATAGGGCTCGGGGTAGATCGTCCCGGACTTGACCGGTACGCGGGCAGGATCGATCACTGGCATGGCGCTTCCCTCCTGGTCATGGCCCCCCCGGCAGCCCCGGCCTGCGCTGTCAGGCAGACAGCGCAAGCTCGGCAAACTGCGGGCTCAGTTCCGGCATCGACAGCCGGGTGTAGCTCAGCATCTCGGTCACCGGACCCGAAGGGGTGACGCGGCAGTAATGCACGACCGAGGACCTGCGCGTTTCCCTGCCCGGCAGGGAAAGCTCCTCCCAGTCGACCCAGACCCGGAACCGGCCGCCGCGCGGCAGGTCGATCGCCACGACCGTCGGCCGCAGCGCCACCACACCCCGCGCCAGCAGCGCCGCGCGCAGCAGCGACAGGATCGCCCGCCCCTCGGCCGCGGTGCGCACGATCAGCCGCTGGTCGCGCAGCTCCACCGGCAGCGGGCAAAGGTAGCCCGACACCAGTTCGTCGATCCGTCCCTGCAACAACAGGTCGGCCCGGTGGCGCAACAGCGCGGAAACCTCGTGAAACATGATACCAACGCTTTCCAGGGCCGCCCGGGACGGGCGCAACGCGGGGCAGTCCCGCAGGGCAAGGGCAGGACCGCAGCAGTGGCGCGCGCCCGTGTTGCAGGCGGGCCGCGCCCGGCACCCGGTCAGACCCGCTCGATGATCGTGGCGGCACCCATGCCGGAAGCGATGCAAAGCGTGGCAAGACCCAGTGTCCGGTCCGACCGCTCCATCTCGTCCAGAAGCGTGCCGATGATGATCGCGCCCGTCGCACCCAAGGGGTGGCCCATGGCGATCGACCCGCCGTTGACGTTGACCCGCGCGGGATCGACGTCAAAGGCTTGCTGAAAGCGCAGCACCACCGATGCGAAAGCCTCGTTCACCTCGAAAAGGTCGATGTCGCCGATGGTCAGGCCTGAGTCGGCCAGGATCTTCTGCGTGGCGGGAACCGGGCCGGTCAGCATGATCGTCGGATCGGTGCCGATCTTCGCCGTGGCCCGGATGCGGGCGCGCGGCGTCAGCCCGTGGGCGCGGCCGAAGGCCGCGTCCCCGATCAGGACCGCCGCCGCGCCATCGACGATGCCGCTGGAGTTGCCGGCGTGGTGAATGTGGTGGATGCGCTCCAGATGCGGATACTTCAGCATCGCCACCTTGTCGAAACCGGGCATCGCCTCGCCCATGTCCTTGAAGGCGGGCTTCAGGGCGCCCAGGGTCTGCATGTCGGTGCCGGGGCGCATGTATTCGTCGGTGGCCAGGATCGGCAGACCGTTCTGGTCGCGGATGGTGATGACCGACCGGGCAAAGCGGTTCTCGGCCCAGGCCAAGGCGGCGCGGCGCTGGGATTCGACGGCAAGCGCGTCGGCGTCGTCGCGGGTGAAACCGTATTCGGTGGCGATGATGTCGGCGGAAATGCCCTGCGGCACGAAGTAGGTCTTCATGGCAAGGGTCGGGTCAACGGCGATCGCAGCCCCGTCGCTGCCCATGGCCACGCGGCCCATCATCTCCACCCCGCCGGCGATATAGCCGTGCCCCGCTCCGCCCTTGACCTGGTTCGCGGCCAGGTTCACCGCCTCCATTCCGCTGGCGCAGAAGCGGTTGATCGCCAGACCCGGAATGCGCTCGTCAAGGTCCGAGGCAAGGACGGCAGACCGCGCCAGGCAGCCGCCCTGCTCGCCCACCTGCGTGACGTTGCCCCAGATCACGTCCTCGACGGCGTGGCCCTCCAGGCCGTTACGTTCCTTGACCGCGTTCAGCACGCGGGCCGACAGCGCGACCGAGGTGAGTTCGTGCAGGCTGCCGTCAGGCCGGCCCTTGCCACGGGGGCTGCGAACGGCGTCGTAGATGAAGGCTTCGGACATGGATGGTCTCCTCAGGCGGTGGCGGGGACAAAGGCCCGCGTCATCAGGTCATAGGGGTGCTTCCAGCCGGGCAGCGCCGCGATGCGGTCCAGCCAGCGGTCGATATGGGGCCAGTCGGCGCGGTCAAAGCCAAAGGGCTCGGGGTAGTACAGATAACCGGCGCAGGACAGGTCGGCGATGGTGACCGCATCGCCGGCAACCCAGTTGCGGCTTTCCAGATGATTGTTCAGCACGGTGTAGGCGGCCTTGAGGCGGCCCTGCTGGAACAGGATCACGCCTTCGGGGCGCTTTTCGGGTGCCAGGAAGTTCATCAGGAAACGGGTGTTGCCGATCAAGCCTGACAGCTTGTGGTTGTCCCAGAACATCCAGCGCAGCACCTCGCGCCGCTCCGCGGCCGACCGCCCGCCCAGCTTGCCGGTCTTGGAGCTGATATAGTCCAGGATCACGCCCGACTGGGTCAGCGTCGTGTCACCGTCGACCAGCACCGGCACCTCGCCCATCACGTTCATCTGGCGAAACTCGGGGGACCGCGCCTCGCCCTTGAAGAAGTCGACGAAGACCGGCTCCCATTCAAGGTCGGCCAGTGTCAGCGCCAGAGCGCACTTGTAGGCATTGCCGCTTTCGCCGAAGCAATAGAGCTTCATGTCGTTTCTCTCCCTTTCCCGCTGCCGGGCTTTGTCCTGCGACGGGCCCGGCTGCCCGCCTCCTCGCTCGACTTCGCCTTTTCGTCGGTCTCCGAGCGAGGAGTGACGAAGTCATCGACGAGCGGTCCGGGTCAGAACGCTTCGGCCGCAAGTGCCATGACAGTATCGGCCCCGCTTTCGATGCGGGCAAGGTGCATGCCGCAGGCGGGCAGTTGACGGGCCATGTAGAAGCGCCCCGTGGCGATCTTGGCTTCGTAGAAGTCGCGGTCACCCGTGCCTGCGTCCAGCGCAACGTAGGCCGCCTTCGCCATCCGGGTCCACATCAGGCCCAGGCAGACATGGCCCATCATGTGCATGAAGTCATAAGAGCCCGCCAGGGCTGCATTCGGGTTCTTCATGCCGGTCTGCATGAAGAACATGCCCGCCTGCTGCAACTGTTTGGACGCGGCCTTCAGGGGTTCAGTGAAACCCGTCATCCGGTCGTCGCCGTCATGCGCCTTCACCTCGGCCTTCACCATCTCGAAGAAGGCCATGACATGCTTGCCGCCGTCGGTCGCAAGCTTGCGGCCGACAAGGTCCAGCGCCTGCACGCCGTTGGCACCCTCGTAGATCATCGCGATCCGGGCGTCGCGGGCGAATTGCGACATGCCCCATTCCTCGATATAGCCATGGCCGCCGTAGACCTGCTGGGCGGCGGTCGCCATCTCGAAGCCCTTGTCGGTCTGGAAGCCCTTCAGGACCGGGGTCAGCAGGCCGATCAGCCCGTCCGCGTCCATGTCGCCGGTGTGTGCCCGGTCGATCAGCGTGGCCCCCCAGAAGGTCAGCGCGCGCGCGCCTTCGACAAAGCTCTTCTGCTCCATCAGGTTCCTCCGGATGTCGGGGTGGACGATCAGCGGGTCGGCGGGGCCGGTGGGGTTCTTCGTGCCCGTGACGTCGCGGCCCTGCAGCCGGTCCTTGGCATAGGCCACCGCGTTCTGGTAGGCGGCCTCGGCCACGGCATAGCCTTGCAGCGCCACGCCCAGCCGGGCCTCGTTCATCATGGTGAACATGGCCTTCATGCCCTTGTGCAGGTCACCCAGCAGCCAGCCGGTCGCCCCGTCATAGTTCATCACGCAGGTCGAATTGCCGTGGATGCCCATCTTCTCTTCGACCTTGCCGACCGACACCGCGTTGCGCGCGCCAAGGCTGCCGTCGCCGTTCACCATGACTTTCGGCACGATGAAGAGGCTGATCCCCTTGGTCCCCTCACCCCCGCCCGGCGCCTTGGCCAGCACCAGATGCACGATGTTCGACGCCATGTCGTGATCGCCGGCCGAGATGAAGATCTTCTGCCCGGTGATCTTGTAGCTGCCATCCGCCTGCGGTTCGGCGCGGGTCCGCATCAGCCCAAGGTCGGTGCCGCAATGCGGTTCCGTCAGGTTCATCGTGCCGGTCCATTCGCAGGACACCATCTTCGGCAGCCACTTGGCCTTCTGCTCATCGGTGCCGTGGACAAGGATCGCCGAATAGGCGCCATGAGTCAGGCCCTGATACATGTTGAAGGCCATGTTGGCCGACACGAAGGTCTCGTTCACCGCCGTATGCATCAGGTAGGGCAGGCCCTGCCCGCCATGCTCGGGCGCCGCGTCCAGCGCGGTCCAGCCGCCCTCGCGCACCGCATCGAAGGCCGCCTTGAACCCGGTGGGCGTGCGGACGACACCGTTCTCCAGCACGCAGCCCTCGCGGTCACCGACACCGTTCAGCGGCGCAAGGATCCCTGACGCGACCTTGGCCGCCTCGTCCAGGACCGCCCCGGTAAAGCTTTCATCCAGATCGGCATAGCCTGGAATATCGGCCTCGCTGATCTTCAGCACGTCATGCAGAAGGAATTGCATGTCCTTCACGGGGGCGATGTAGCTGGGCATCTTGTCGTTCCTTTTCGCTGTGGTCTGGCCTCTGCGCCGGGCAGGGACGGTGTCGTCAGGCCGCAAGCCGGGGAACCAGCCCCTTTTCGGCCGCAGCGGCCAGTTCTGCGGTCAATTCGGTGATGGCCACCTCAAGTTCGTCGCGTTGCGCCACCATCGCGGCAAGGCGCGCCTGCGCCAGCTCGAAGGTCCGCAGCCATTGCGCCCTGTCCGACCCGTCGGGACCGTACAGGTCCAGGGTCTGGCGGATATCCTCAAGACTGAAGCCAAAGCGCTTGCCGCGCAGGATCAGCTTCAGCCGCGCGATGTCACGCCGGGTGAACAGCCGCTTGGTGCCCTGGCGGAGCGGGGCCAGCAGCTCCTTGGCTTCATAAAAGCGCAGGGTCCGCGGGGTCACGTCATAGGTGTCGCACATCTCGCGGATGGTCATGAGGTCTTTCTGGTCGTGGTCGGTCATCTGAAACTCGCGCTATGGGTTGCATCTTTGCGGCGAGATGCGGACCCAGGCGTTGCCATACCAGACTGATTGACGTTAACGTCAGCGTGACGTGACGTCATGAAACCGGCTGACGTGAAGTCACAAGCGGGAATGTTTCAAACCCTGACACGACCCCTTGAAAACCGGAAGCCGGGCGTTTCGGCCCGGCCCCGTGATCGCTGTGGAACCTGTCCGGACAAGGGTCAGCGCAGGTCCATTCCCTCGGGCCAGCCCAGCACATGCTCCAGGGTGATCGTCTCCTTGGCCCCTGCGGCAAGGTCGAACTCCCAGGCCAGAATGCCGCGCTGGCCATCCACGTCGGTTTCGGTCGGCGCGGGGGATGCGGTCACCTCAAGCGCCAGATCCTCCTGTTCGGAATAGGGCACCTGGTCCAGAAGCCGCACCGCCCAGGGCTGGTCGCCGGTGTTCTCGATGGTGATCACCGCGCTTTCGGTCAGCTGGTTCGAGGTGCTGAACACCCCCGTTTCGCCCCCCGCGCGCACCGGCATCTCGCGCTTGATCCGCAGGGTTTCGATGGCGCCAAAGCCGATGTCGGTTTCCACCCCCGGCGCGATGACATCTAGGTAGGTCGTCCCGACCAGCACGCCTTCGCGAAACAGCATCGCCTCGCCCGGCAGAAGCGGTTCGGCGCTGGCATTGGTGAAGCTGGCCATGACAAAGGCGGTCCGGTCGGCGCGCGGGACGGCAAAGGCCTTGACCACCGGCGTGAATGCCAGGCTGTCCAGCGCCAACCGCAGGTCTTCGGCCCCCGAGGCGACGGTCACCGGCTCGGGGTAGAGGTAGACCACCGTATCGCCCTCCAGCGCCGCGCCGGCGGTGATCGGGGCGGCTTCGACCACGACCTCGGGTTCGGCTTCAAACATCATCGTATCCGTGGCTGACTTGCGAAGCCGGTCATCCTCGTCGATCTCGGGCTCGATCCAGCGCAGTTCGGGCCAAAGCGTCGAGGGTGCCGCCTGCTCGGACGGGCGCGAGGACGAAAGGATCAGGTCCACGCCCGACCAGTCCTCGCCGGTGTATTGCGTGACAAGCACCGACCGGTTGAACGCCATCGCGTCGCCGCCCTCACGCGTCAGGTTCAGGTCGTAGAACGGCCGCCAGCTGGCGTTGCCGACATATTGGGTGATGGTGACGCTATGGTCACCCGGCGCGGCGGCGGCAACGGCCACCGACAGCGCGGTATAGTCCATGTCCGCCGAGGGCAGGGCCTCATAGGCGGCTCGGGCTTTGGCCAGCGCCTCCTGCGCGTCGACCAGCTTTTGCTGCACCGGGAACAGGTCGGCCCTTGCGGCAAGGGCGGTCTGCCGCGCGGCCAGCGTTTCGGTGGCGATCATCGCCCCCATCGACTTGATCGTATCCGGCGTCGCGCCATCCGGCAGCGCCCCGGTGAACGAGGACAGGAACCGCACCTGCGCCTCGGCGGCGTCGACGCGGGCCTGCACGCCTTCCAGCGACAGGACGGCGGTGATCTCGGCCTGCTCCAGGCGTTCCACCTCGGCCTTGGCGGCGGTCTGGTCCGGCGTCAGCGGGTCTTCGCGCGGGGGCAGCCGGTCGGTGCGCAAGGCGAAGGCACCAAGGGTGATGCCGTCACCGGGGAAAAGCTGGATCAGGCCGGGCTGGCTGTCGGCGGGCAGGTCAGTGACCACAAGGTCATGCGACCCGGCCGAGGGCGCCAGGAAGCTGACCTCGCGGGTCAGCCTTGCGCCGTCCGGGTAGACCGTGACAGCGGTGATCCGGCTGGTGGCAGCAATCGTATCGGCCAGGGCGGGCAGGGCGGTGGTGGCCAGAAGGAACGTCAAAAACGCGCGCATGGGCAAAGGGCCTTTCGGTTGGGTCAAGGGCAGCCTAGGCCCGGCCGTGAAGCGGGGGCAAGGCGGGAAACCCGCCCTGCCCCATGCCCAAGTCCCGGTGCCCGGCCTGCGTCAAACAGGGTTCCGAGGCGTCAGAACCTGCCCGGCTGGACGATCAGGATCTCCAGGTCGCTCTCGGGCGTGTAATCGGTCCGTTCGATGACAAAGGTCGTCGGCCCGGTCTTCTTCACCCCGTCGGCGCAAAGCGAGATCACGTTCGCAGGGTCGCCCTTGTCCAGCGTCAGGGTGAACCTGCCGATGGGTCCGGCCCAGCTGTTCGCCGTCCGCAGCACATACGAGATGTTGTAGGCCAGGCCATAGGTGCCGGTCTCGTCGCCTGCCGGGGTCTTCAGCGCCTTCAGGATCGCCCGCGAAGTTCCGGCGTCGATGCAATACTGGTCGACCAGATAGGCCTGATAGTCCTCGGGCGGCTCGGTCCATCCGAAAAGGCCCCCCGGCGGGCGGTTGGTATAGGCGTGGCTGATCCGCATGTCCCGGCCCGCCGGGAAGGTCTGGGTCCAGTGATAGCGGGTGACGATGGACCACAGGCCATAGGCGTCGGGCGGGACGCCCTGTGCGGCGTCGCCTTCGTAGAAATCGGCGATCCCGGCGGCCTTCATCCGGGCCTGCACTTCGGGCGGGGCGGCCAGAAGCACCTCGCGGATCGACTGCACGTCCAGCGTGAGGGGCAGGCCGAACCGCTCCAGCTCAGCCGTCACATCGCGGCCCGGCGTGTCGTATTGCTCCGACAGCGGGCGCTGTTCCTCCCAGGGGCGTTCGATCACCGCGATCCTGTCGATGGTCACCTTGACCGGCACGCCATCGACCGTGGCGGTGAAATCGACGATATCGGTCTTGGTGCCGTCCTCGGGCAGGTTCATCGAGGATTCCCAGGCCGCCCAGACCGGAACCGGCGGCAAGGGAAAGATCACCTCGCCGGTGACATCGGTGTCGGTCTTGTTGTGGAAGACATAGTCGACCGCGACACGGTCGATCCCGATGAACAGCCGCTCCTCGATCATCTCGACCGCCTCGGTCTGGTCGAAAGTCAGGCCGGTCGCGGAAAGCCCGCCAAAGCCGTCATTGGCACCGGCCGGAAGCCCGGTGCCGCACAGGGCAGCGACGACAAGGAAAAGGCGCATCGAAACCTCCAGATACTCAATTCCGGCATCTGATCGTGGCCGGTGGCTTCCCGCAAGCCCCGCCTGCGACCGGCGCGGGCATCGAATCCGCTTTTCCCCAGCCGAACCATGCGGTAACAGCGCCCCGTCCCCATGTGGGGGGCGCACAAAGGAGAACCCCGATGGGCTACAAGGTCGTCGTCGCGGGTGCCACGGGCAACGTGGGCCGCGAAATGCTGAACATCCTGGCGGAACGCGAGTTCCCGGTGGACGCGATCACCGCACTTGCCTCGCGCAAGTCGCTGGGCACCGAAGTCAGCTTTGGCGACAAGACCCTGAAGACCAAGGACCTGGACACCTTCGACTTCACCGGCTGGGACATTGCCCTGTTCGCCATCGGGTCGGACGCAACCAAGATCTACGCCCCGCGCGCGGCGGCGGCGGGCTGCGTGGTGATCGACAACTCCAGCCTCTATCGCTACGACCCCGACGTGCCGCTGATCGTGCCGGAAGTGAACGCGCATGCGATCATGGGCTATGCCAAGAAGAACATCATCGCCAACCCCAACTGCTCGACCGCGCAGATGGTGGTGGCGCTGAAACCCTTGCACGACCGCGCTGTGATCAAGCGCGTGGTGGTGGCGACCTACCAGTCGGTTTCGGGCGCGGGCAAGGAAGGCATGGACGAGCTCTGGAACCAGACCAAGGCGGTCTACAACCCGACCGACCATGTCCCGCCGTCCAAGTTCCAGAAGCAGATCGCCTTCAACGTGATCCCGCAGATCGACGTCTTCCTTGATTCCGGCGAGACCAAGGAAGAATGGAAGATGGTGGCCGAGACGAAGAAGATCCTCGACCCCAAGATCAAGGTCACCGCGACCTGCGTGCGGGTGCCGGTCTTCGTGGGGCATAGCGAGGCGATCAACATCGAGACCGAGGAGTTCCTCGACTGGCAGGAAGCCCAGGACATCCTGCGTGAAGCCCCGGGGATCATGCTGATCGACAAGCGCGAACCCGGTGGCTACATCACGCCCATCGAATGCGTGGGCGAATATGCCACCTATGTCAGCCGCGTACGGCAGGACAGCACCATCGACAACGGGTTGTCGCTCTGGTGCGTCAGCGACAACCTGCGCAAGGGTGCCGCGCTGAACGCGGTGCAGATCGCCGAGCTTCTGGGCCAGAAGGCGCTGAAGAAGGGCTAAGGGTTTCTTAACCCCGTTCTGAAAGGGTCTTGGTCCATGGCCGAGACCCTTTTTCAATGCGAGGACGTGTTGTGGCGCAGGTTCACCGACCTGTGCCGCAACCGTGATGAAACTCCCGGTGCGGTCCTGCGCGAACTTGTTCGGCTGGAAGTAAAACGCCACGAAAGCCGCAAAGCGAGGAGTGACGAAGTCATCGACGAGCGGCTCCTCGTTCGACTTCGTCTCCTCGTCGCAAAGGCGTTGGCGCAATCCGAAAGCTGGGGACAGCTGCAAAGCGCGCTTCGCGACGATTGCCTCCGATTCATCCCGTCCGGCGGCGGCCTTCTCCTGACCGACCTCAAGACGGGCAAATCCCTTGCCAAATCAAGCCAGGTCGGTCCGCCTTACCTTGATCTGGTCCGCCGCTTTCGGGCGGGCTTTCCGGGCCATCCCCGGCCCGGTCTTGCCGCTCAGGCCCTTGCCCGAGACTGACATCCCGCGCTACGCCGCCTGCGCGATCAACGGCCGCTCGCGGATCGGCAGGTGGATGATCGCGCTGAACGCCCCCACGCCCACGCCGATCCACCAGACCAGCGTGTAGTCGCCGTTCAGATCATAAAGCCACCCCCCCAGCCAGATGCCGATGAAGCTGCCGATCTGGTGGGAAAGGAAGATGAACCCGTACAGCGTGCCCATGTAGCGCACCCCGTAGATATGCGCGACAAGCCCGCTGGTCAGCGGCACGGTCGCCAGCCACAGCGCCCCCATGACGGCAGCATAGACCAGCACGCTGGTCGGCGTCATCGGCAGCAGGATGAACACCGCCGAGGCGATGGTCCGTCCGGTGTAGATCGACGCCAAGAGGTATTTCTTCGGGAAATGCCCGCCCAGCCAGCCCGACAGCACCGACCCGCCGATATTGGCCACCCCGATCACCGCGATCGCCACCGCCCCCAGCGCCGAGGTGGTGGCGATCCCGATACCCGCCAGCATGCCGGTCGGGTCGATCGGGCCGCAAACCTCGGTGATGAAGGCGGGGAAATGGGCGGTGATGAAGCCAAGCTGATAACCGCAAGAGAAAAAGCCAAGGAAGATCAGCGTATAGGTCGGATCGCGGAAGGCGCGGGTGACGACGGTCCGCATCGGCTCGTCCGGGGCGGCCTTCGCGGCGGCCTTGTCCGGGGCGCGCAGGAAGGGCAGCGCAAGTAGGGTCGTCAGGATGACGCCTGCGAAGATCACGAACACGGTTTGCCAGGGCAGGACCTGCAGCAGCGCCTCGGCCGACGGCGGGCCGAAGACCTGTCCGGCCGACCCGATCGCCGACCCGATCCCCAGCGTCAGGCTCCGCCGTTCCGGGCTGGCCGCGCGGCCGATCAGCGGCAGGATCACGCCAAACCCGGTCCCCGCGATGCCGAAGCCCACCAGGATCGCCAGCACCTGATGCTGGCCCGGCGTGATGGCATAGGCCGACAGCACCAGTCCCAGTGCATAGAGAAGCGCGCCGAGGATGATCGTCTTGCGATCCCCGAACCTTTCGCCAACGGCCGAGAATATCGGCTGCCCGATCCCCCAGGCCAGGTTCTGGATCGCGATGGCGGTCGAGAACTCGGCCCGGGGCCAGCCGAACTCGGTCGCGATGGGGATCTGGAAGATGCCAAAGCTGGCACGGATCGCAAAAGAGATCATCAGGATCGTGCAGCCGGCAATCAGGACCGGCGTGAAGATCTGGGTCTTGGTCATGGCGCAAGGCTCCTGCCGTCGGGCGGACGTTGCGCTGCAGGGCAAACCGGGTCAATCGCGGAATTGTGCCGGGTACAGGGGCCCGGACGATGGCACGGACGTTGCGGATGCGCCGCAGCAGGCCGGTTTCTTGGCGCGGGGCTTCCGCCAGGGCAGCAGGGCGGCTAACGGGAACGGAAGATGGGCGGATGGCCCATCCGACACCGGGAAGGACCGATGATGCAGGACTGGTGGAAAGGTGCGGTGACCTATCAGGTCTATCCCCGGTCGTTCCAGGACTCGAACGGCGACGGGATCGGCGACCTGCCCGGCATCACCCGCCGCCTGCCCTACCTGGCCGAGCTTGGCGTCGAGGCGGTCTGGCTTTCGCCCTTCTTCAGAAGCCCGATGAAGGACATGGGCTATGACGTCAGCGACTACTGCGACGTCGACCCGGTCTTCGGCACGCTGGCTGACTTCGACGCGCTTCTCGCAAGGGCGCACGGGCTTGGGCTGAAGGTGATCATCGACCAGGTGCTCAGCCATTCCTCGGACCAGCATCCGGCCTTTGCGACCAGCCGCTCCAGCCGGACGAACCCGAAGGCCGACTGGTATGTCTGGGCCGACCCCAGGCCTGATGGCAGCCCGCCGTCGAACTGGCTGTCGGTGTTCGGCGGCAGCGCCTGGGCCTGGGACGCGCGCCGCAAGCAGTATTACCTGCACAACTTCCTGACCTCGCAACCCGACCTGAACTATCACCACCGCCAGGTGCAGGACTGGGCGCTGGACACCCTGCGCTTCTGGCTGGAACGCGGCGTCGACGGCTTCCGCTTCGACACCGTGAACTACTTCTTCCACGACCCCCGCTTCCAGGACAATCCGGCCGATCACCGGGTGAAGACCGAAGCCGAGGCCAACCCCTACGGCATGCAGTATCACCTTCACGACAAGAACCGGCCAGAGAACCTGACCTGGATCGAACGCATCCGCGCCGTGCTGGACGAATACGGCGCCGCCAGCGTGGGCGAGATGGGCGAAAGCCACCATGCGATCCGGATGATGGGCGACTACACCGCGCCCGGTCGGCTGCACCAGTGCTATTCGTTCGAGCTGATGGGCTATGACTACACCGCCGCCTTCTTCCGCAGCCGGGTCGAGGGGTTCTTCACCGGCGCGCCGACAGGCTGGCCGATGTGGGCCTTCTCCAACCATGACGTGGTGCGCCATGTCAGCCGCTGGGCCAGGCACGGCGCCAGCCCCGACCTGGTGGCCAGGCAGACGGCCGCGCTTTTGCTGTCGCTTGAAGGCTCGATCTGTCTCTGGCAGGGCGAAGAGCTGGGCCAGACCGATACCGTCCTCGGCCTGGACGAATTGACCGACCCGCAAGGCATCGCCTTCTGGCCCGAGCCGGTGGGCCGCGACAATACCCGCACGCCGATGGTCTGGGACGGCTCGGCCAATGCCGGGTTCACCACCGGAAAGCCCTGGCTGCCGGTCAAGCCGGACCAGGCCGCCCGGCATGTCGCGGGTCAGGCGGGCGTCGCGGGGTCGGTGCTGGAACACTACCGCAGGATGCTGGCCTTCCGCCGCGCCACGCCCGCATTGCGCAGCGGGCGCACCCGGTTTCTCGACCTCGACGAGCCGGTTCTCGGCTTTGTCCGGGAAGACGGGGCCGGTGCGATTCTGTGCCTGTTCAACCTGTCGCCGGACGCAAGGGCGCTGCGGGTCAAGGGCACGGCCGGGCCGGTCGGCCCGTCCCTCAACCTGTCGGGGGACGTCGACCGGCTGATGCTCGGGCCGAACGCTGCAGCCTTCCTGCGCGTGACCGGCGCGGTCAGCGTTTCGGACTGATTGCGGAACCGAAGGATTTTTCGCAGAAAAATCGTGCCCCTCCGGTCAGAACGCCGTCCAGTGCACCCCGGCTGGCGGGATCGTCACCCCGCCCCATTCTACCGGGATGGCGTTGTAGTTGAACAGATAGCGGTGCGTCGCGCTGTCACGGCGGCGCAGGCCCTCGGGCAGGGGATCGGTCTCGATCCCTTCTGCCGCGCAGGCCCGGCCAAGGATCCGCGCCAGCGCCGCCTCGTCCGGCCAGCCGGCCAGATAGTGCAGCCGCCCGGCGGACACCAGCGCCGGCCAGCCGTCCTCGGCCACCTCGGTGACGGTGGCCGCGCCTTCCAGCTTTTCGCGCCAATGCACGAACGCCCCCCCTTCGGCCAGCGGCACCGGCACATCCGGCGGCAGGCTTTCAACCCGGATGACGCGCGCGTCAAGCCCCGGCAGGTTCGGCGGCAGCGGCACCGGAATCGCAAAATCCGGGGTCTTGGAGTTCGTCCTGGGCCCAAGGATCGCGCTGCCCTTGTGCGCGGCAAGGGCCGCCTTCAGGGCGTCGGACAGGGTGAACAGACCCGGCGCCAGCACCAGCTTGTAGGCGTCAAGATCGGCGGTGTCCGGCGGCAGGATATCCACGTTCAGGCCCAGCCGGCGCAGCCCCTTGTAAAGATGGAACGCCAGCCAGAGATAGCTGAATCCGCGCCCCTGCGGCTGGATCTCCCAGGCCCAGTCCGAGGCATAGTCGAAGACCAGCGCCACATCGGCCCGGGCCGTGCCGGCATCCGGCATGGCCGCCAGCTCGCGCGCGACCTCGCCCGCCTCGGCAAAGGCCTGCGCGGGCGCGGAATCGGGGCGCAGCAGCCCCGCGTGCATCTGTTCCTGCGCGAAAGGCGCCTGGCGCCAGCGGAAATAACACACCGCCTCGGCCCCATGGGCAAAGGCCTCCCAGGCCCAGAGCCGGGCCATGCCGGGCAGGGGATCGGGGTTGAAGGGCGCCCAGTTCACCGGGCCGGGCTGCTGCTCCATGATCCACCAGCGGCCCCCGGCGGCCTGGCCGCCAGACCGTCTCGCTCCGACGGCGCGGTACAGGTCATGGTGGAAGGCCTGGAAATCCGGGTCGCCCTGCCGCAGGAAGCGGCGCTTGTGCTCCGGGTCAGCGGGAATCCGGTCCGACAGGAAGCCCAGGGGATAGCTGTCCCAGCTGGCGATATCCAGATCCGCCCCGGTGCCGAAATGGTCGAATTCGGTGACCGCGCCCATATAGTTGTGCGCGATCGGACAGCTCGAATGCTTGCGGATGATCTCGGTCTGCAGGCGGTTGAAGCTGGCGACCTCGTCGCTGGCAAAGCGGCGGAAGTCCATGACATGGCTGGGGTTCGGCTCGGTCACCGTCAGGTGCGGCAGTGCGATGTCATTGAAATCGCTATACTCCATCGACCAGAACACATTGCCCCAGGCCCGGTTCAGCGCATCGGGCGACTGGTATTTCTGCGCCAGCCAGTCGCGGAAACCTTTCGTCGCCGCCTTGGAATAGCTCAACGTTGTCGCGTGGCAGGCATATTCATTGTCGGTCTGCCAGGCCGCGACATGCGGGTTCTTCCCGTAGCGCTCGGCCAGCAGCGTCACAATCCGCGCGCAGTCGGCACGGTAGCCCTGATGCGAAAAGCAGTAGTGCCGGCGCGACCCGAAGCCGCGCGGCTTGCCATCCTTGTCAAGTGCAAGCATGTCGGGATGGCGGTCGATCATCCAGCGCGGCGGCGTCGCGGTCGGCGTGCCCAGGACGACCTTCAGCCCGGCCTTGCCCAGCGTCGCAATGGCGCGGTCCAGCCAGCCAAGGTCGATGCGGTCCGGCTCCGGCTCCATCCGGCTCCAGGCGAACTCGCCGATCCGCACCCAGGTCAGGCCAAGTGCCTTCATGCGGGCGGCGTCCTCGGCCCATTGCGCCTCGGGCCAGTGTTCGGGGTAGTAGCAGACGCCAAGCGTCCGTTTCAGCACAGCATTCATAGGATGACCTGGGGTTCGGGAAGGCCGCGCCCGATGCCCGCAAAGGCAAAGACCTGGCCCGAGGCCGGGTTGGCAGCGCGCGCGGCGGCGTCCATGTGTTCGAAGGCGGTGGTGACGAAAAGCGTCGAAAGCCCCGGGCCACCGAAGGCCGGGCAAGAAGAATGCGGCGCGCCGGGGGTTTCCACCGCCCGGACAAAGGCTCCATCCGGCGCATAGGCGGCCACGCGGCCGGCGCCCCATTGCGCATTCCAGAACAGGCCCTCGGCGTCGATGACCGCACCGTCCGGGTTCAGGCCTTCGACGGTCAGGTCCAGCCAGACCTCGGGCGCGCCACTGGGCCAGCCCGCACTGTCCAGCGCGACCTTCATCACCTTGCCGGTCAGCGTGTCGGTGAAATGCGCCGTCTGGCCGTCCGGGGCAAAGCAGATGGCGTTGGGAATGCTGATGCCGCTGAACAGGCGCCGCAACGTGCCGCGATGCCAGCGCCAGATCGCGCCCGCACCCGTCTCGGCGCGCCGTCCCATGGTGCCGAACCAGAACCCGCCCTGCCGGTCGGCGCGGCCATCGTTCGACCGCGTGCCGGGCGCATCGGTCGCGGCAACGGCCTCGCGCGTGCCGGTGGCAAGGTCAAAGCGCGACAGTCCGGTTTCCGAAGCGATCAGCAGTGCGTCCCGACCGATCCAGCCCGCGGCCGAGACGATGTCCGGGAAGGTCCGGCTTTCCGGGTTGCCCTGCATTTGTGAATGCAGAGTCCGATTCAGGATGTCGAACCAGAACAACTGTTCACGAACCGGGTGCCAAAGCGGCCCCTCACCCAGCTCGCAAGGGCGGGAGTCGAAGATCATGCGAAAGCGGCGTCATGGGCAGCGACGATCGTCGCAGCGCGGATGGCGATATCGGCGGCCGAGGTGCCCGGCGTGTAAAGCGCCGTGCCGATGCCGAAACCCGAGGCTCCGGCCCGCACCCAATCGGCGAAATTCGCCGGACCGGCGCCGCCGACGGCATAGACCTGCAGGCCCTTCGGCAACACGGCGCGGACGGCTTTCAGACCGTCAGGCCCAAGCAGCGACGCCGGAAAGATCTTCAACCCCGTCGCCCCCGCCTGAATCGCCGCGAAACACTCGGTCGGCGTCATCACCCCGGGCCAGGACGCCATGCCGCGCGCGCGCGTCGCGCGGATCACGCTGGTGTCGCAGTTCGGCGATACGATCAAGGTGCCGCCGGCGGCCTGCACGCTGGCCACCTCGTCTTCGCTCAGAACCGTCCCCGCCCCGATCTCGGCAACGGCGCCCAGTGCGGTCGCCATCACGGCAATGGATCGAAACGGATCGGGCGAGTTCAGCGGCACCTCGATCCGGGTGATCCCGGCGGCCACCAGCGCCTCGGCGACTGGCAGGGCCTCGTCCGGGGTGATGCCGCGCAGGATGGCGATCAGGTTGCGATGGGTCATCGGGCGGCCTCGGGTTGGGGAGCAAGGATCGTCAGGCCGGCAAGGGTGCAGTCGGTGGCCGACAGCCGCTCGGCGATGACGCCCTGCGCCTGCAGCGCCTGCGCATAGGCGGCGGAAAGTCGTTCCGCCCCAACCAGCGCGACCCGCTGGCCCAGCCAGTACGGCCGGGCGGCGGCCAGTTCCGCGCCGATCAGCAGCCCCGAAAGCCGGGCGCGCGCGGCGGGCGCCGCCAGCCCCGCGATCAGCCCTTCGGCGCGCAGTGCGAACAGCCGCGCCGCCAGCCGTTCGGGGCGCGCCAGCGCGTCCAGGACCGCCGCCTCGAAGGCTGCGCCGTCCCAGCCGTCACCCTGCATCCCGTGCCGCAGGACCGAGGCGTCCGACAACAGCGCGAACATCTCGCCAGTCATGAAGGTCTGGAAGCTGACAACCTCGCCCGCGGAAATCTGCACCCATTTCGAATGGGTTCCCGGCAGGCACAGCACGCCGTCATAGCCCGGCATCAGCCGCAGCGCGCCGGCGATCTGGGTCTCTTCGCCACGCATGACGTCGGCGGGCGTGACCTGCTTCAGTCCGGGTGCGATCCGCACCTTTAACGCCGGATCGGCTGTCGGGGCGGTCACCACGGCGCCGGCGTCCAGCGGCGCGCAAGGAACGGTCCGGTAGGGCGCCTCATGCCAGCCCTGCCGCGAGCCGACCATGCCGCAAGCGATGACCGGAACCGGACCGGACCGCAGCCAGGGTCCGATCAGCCGCAAGAGCGCCGGCTCGAATTCGTCCCGGGAAAGACTGCCCATGCCGTCCGAGGTTTCGCCCTTCGCAAGGATCTCCCCCCCCGCGCCGACCGCCCAGGCCCGCAGGTTCGAGGTACCCCAGTCCACGGCGATCCAGGCGGGAAATATATGTGAACCCTCGTTCATGACGACACATAGCCCCCGTCAAGCACCAGGGTCTGCGAGGTCATCATCCGCGACGCATCAGAGGCAAGAAACAGCACCGCGCCGTTCAGATCGGCGGGCTCGATCGCGAAGGGCAGACATTGCTTCGCCAGATGCCGCGACAGGCTTTCCGGGGTCACCCAAAGCTCTTTCTGCCGGTCGGTCAGAACCCAGCCGGGGGCAATGGCATTCACCCGGATCCGGTCCGGACCGAACTCGCGGGCAAGGGTCCGGGTCATGCCGACGATCCCGGCATTGGCGGTGATATATGCGGCATAGCCGGTGTCGGCCATCATGAAGCTGATTGACGAGAAGTTGATGATGCTCCCGCCCCCGGCCGCCTGCATTCCCGGAATCACCGCCTGGCAGGAAAAGAAATATGAACGAAGATTCACCGCCATCGACCAGTCCCACAGGGCCTCGTCCGTCGCCAGTGTCTCGTGCCGCCGGTCATTGGCCGCGTTGTTGACCAGGACCGTGATCGGGCCGTGAACACGGGCGGCGGTGGCCAGGGTCAGCTGCAGCTGGTCCGTGACCGAGATGTCGCAGGGCAGGAAAAGCGGGCGATTGCCGGTGGCTGCCTCCATCTGGTCACAGAAGGCGGTGGCATCCGACCTCTGGCAGAAGGCGACCTTCGCCCCCTGCAGAAGGAACGCCTCGGTCAGGGACGCCCCGATACCCGATCCGCCACCGGTTATGAACACCGAACGGCCTTTCAGGTCTGGGAAGGTGGCCGACTGGGTCATCTTTGATCTTCTGCGGTTCGGAAAGGGTGGCGTTGCTTCGGTCAGGCGGCCTTGCGGCTGCGCAGCCAGGCGGGCATCCAGTCACCATGCGCCGCGATCAGGTCATCCACAAGCTTGCGGATCTGGCGCAGGTCAAGCTCGGCAGCCGTATGCGGGTCAAGCATCGCGGCGTGATAGACATGCTCGCGATCCTCGGTCATCAGCGCCGCGACGGTCAGTTCCTGCACGTTCACGTTGGTCCGCATCAGCGCGATCAGCTGCGGCGGGATGTCGTTCACGCAGGTCGGCTGCAGCCCGTTGGCGTCGACCAGCACCGGCACTTCAACAGCGGCACCAGGCGGAAGCTGCGGGATGAACCCCCGGTTCGGCACGTTGCCATAGATCACCGAAGGCGTGCCGGTCACCACCGAATTCATGATCGTCGCGGCATATTCGTGGCTTGGCGTCACCGTGATCGTCTCGGCGCGGCGGTACTCCTCGGCCTGCCGTGCCCAGGCGGCAATCTGCTCTTCGCAACGCGTCGGATATTCGTCCAGCGGGATGCCGAAGGTCTCGATCAGGTCGGGCCGGTGGGTCTTGATGAACCAGGGCACATATTCGGCGAAATGCTCGCTGCTTTCGGTGACGAAATGGCCAAGGTGGGTCATCACCTCATAGCGCACCTTGTTCGGGCAGCGGGCGTTCCAGTGGCTGGGCTTCGGGATCGCGCCCCTGGCATAGCCCTCGTGCAGCGCGGGGTACAGGTCGCGATACGACCCGTCGGGCTGGCGCGCCTCGAAATTCAGGTAGAAGGCCATGTGGTTGATGCCCGCCGCGCGGTAGCGCAACCTGTCGACCGGAATGTCCAGGTCACGCGCCAGCTCACCTGCCGTGCCTTGCACCGAATGGCAAAGCCCGACCTGGCGCAGATCGGGGAACCTGGCGCCCAAAGCCCAGGTGTTGATCGCCATCGGGTTCACGTATTGCAGCATGATCGCGTCCGGGCAGAGGGCCGCCATGTCCTCGGCCAGCTTCCACAGATGCGGCACGGTGCGCAGGCCGCGCATGATGCCGCCGATCCCAAGGGTGTCGGCAATCGTCTGGCGCAGGCCCACGCGGTTCGGCAGGTCGAAGTCGGTGACCGTGCAGGGCCTGTAGCCGCCGATCTGGAAGGCCACGATCACGAAATCCGCGCCTTCGATCGCCCGGCGCTGGTCCGTATGTGTTTCCACAGTGGCCGGCGCGCCCAGCGCGGCAATCATCTTGCGGGCGACAAGCTCGCTTTCCTCCAGCCGCTTGCGGTCGATGTCCATCAGCGCGATCTTCGCGCCCGACAGGGCAGGCATCGACAGCGCATCGCCGATGAGGTTCTTCATGAAGACGGTCGAACCGGCCCCGATGAAGGCAATCTTGGTCATTTGACGGCTCCAAGCGTAAGACCCGCGATGAAGTGCTTCTGCATCAGGAAGAACATCGCGACAGGGGGAAGGGCAGCAAGGATCGACCCCGCCGAAACCAGGTGCCAGGCCGCCACCCACTGGCCGTTCAGCGAGGACAGGCCCGCGGTGATCGGCTGCGCCTCGGGGCTGGTGGTCAGGACCGTGGCCCAGAAGAAATCGTTCCAGATGAAGGTGAAAATCAGCACCGACAGCGCCGCGATCGCGGGGCGCATCAGCGGCAGCACGATATACCAGAAGATCCGCCATTCGGCGACGCCCTCGACGCGGGCGGCCTCGATCAGCTCGAACGGCAGGGCCTTGATGAAGTTGCGCATGAAAAGCGTGCAGAACCCGGTCTGGAAGGCGATGTGAAACAGCGCCAGCCCCCAGTAGGTGTTGTACATGCCAAGGCTGAGGGTCATGTCCCGCACCGGGACCATCAGGATCTGGAACGGCACGAAATTGCCGGCGACGAACAGAAAGAAGATGATCAGGTTCGACGGGAACTTGTAGACCGCCAGCGCAAATCCGGTCATCAGGCTAAGCGCCACCGCGCCGATCACCGTCGGGATCGTCACGATGAAGCTGTTCAGGATATAACGCCCCATCGGCGTGTTGCGGAACACGTCGGCGTAATTCTCGAAGGCGATGTAGGACGGCATGCCGAAGTAGTTGCCCTGCGCCAGGTCCGAGGCCGGGCGGACCGAGGTGATGGCCACCCCCAGAAGCGGGAACAGCCAGATGAACAGCGCCACGGGCAGCGCGATCCGGTAGGTCCACTGCGCAGCTTGCGAACGTTGCTGGATGGGTCTTGGAAACATCGGCCTGCCGCTCCTTAACGTTCGGTCTCGTCGCGCCACATCTTCCAGATGAAGCCCGAGATGAAGACCATCATGATCGCGAACAGTACCACCGCGATGGCCGCGCCATAGCCCATGCGGTAGCCGTATTCCGACAGCGCCGTTTCATACATGTAGTAGGACAGCACGCGCGACGACCCGAACGGCCCGCCGCTGGTCATGATCGACACCAGGTCGAACGACCGCAGCGCGCCGATCACGGTGACGACCACGGCGATGAAGGTCGCCGGGCGCAGTTGCGGCAGGATGACGTAATACAGCATCTTCCAGCCCTTGGCCCCGTCCAGCCGCGCCGCCTCCACCTGGTCGGGGGCCACGTTGTTCAGGCCGGTGAGATAGAGGATCATCACATAGGCGATCTGCGGCCAGAGACCGGCGATGATGATGCCGTAGGTCACAAGCTCGGGGTCGGCGAGGATGGCGATCCCCTTGCCGTTTCCAAGTATCCCGGTGGAAACCGCCTGCCACAGCAGGACCGGCCAGGTAACGATCAGGGCCGGGTCTGCCGCAAGGACGGTCAGCAGGGCCCGCACCCAGCCAAACGGGTTCGCGAAGCCGACAAGCTGTCCAAGGGCGCACCAGACCAGTACCAGGACAATACCGCTGATCATGCGGCTGCGTTCCGCGGCAAGCCGCAGGTAAAGCCAGTAGGTCAGAGCTGTGAGGGCAAGGATCATCGCGATGGCGGCGCTGTAAACCAGCGCGCTGACCACAAGGACGCGCAGCTCGCTTAGTCTGACCCATTCGATCACGTTGTAGAACAGCCCGAAGCCCGGCGCGTAGAACCACGAGAAGATCAGCCCGACCACGACCTGCGAAATCACGAAAGGAAAGAAGAACAGTGACTTGTACAGCCGGATGCCGCCCACGGTCTGGTTCAGGAAGATCGCGATGAACAGACCCGCGGGCACCGCCAGCAGATACAGCGCCAGCCAGATGATGTTGTTCACGAAGGATGTGCGCATGTTCGGATCGGTCGTCATCTCGACGTAGTTCGCCGTGCCGATCCACACCTTCTCGCCCAGGCCGTCCCAATCGTAAAAGCTGATCCACATCGACTGGAAGATCGGGATGATCACATAGACCGCGAACATCAGAAGGCCCGGGGCCAGGAACAGCCAGGGGGCCAGTCGGCGTTGGTTCGCTTTCCAGTAGCTGGACATCGGGGCCTCTCGCACGGGGGCGACTTGGGGGGAGAGGAAGCCCCGAGGGATGCAGGCCAAAGCCGGGCGCCCCTCGGGGTCAGTCTGACGGGCGCCCCTGTGCGGGGCACCCGACGGGAGTCTTACTTGTAGACCT
Source organism: Rhodobacterales bacterium (assembly GCA_031409795.1). Lineage (GTDB taxonomy): Bacteria > Pseudomonadota > Alphaproteobacteria > Rhodobacterales > Rhodobacteraceae > Tabrizicola. Next base: position 29,447 of record JANNXX010000054.1, on the reverse strand, counting down.
GGCCGCGAACCTGCTCAAGCCGCTCGAGGATCGCGTCCAGCTGGTCCGGCTGGACCAGGAACTGCTGGATGCCTTCCATGCCGGCCTTGGCCATTTCGGCGGGCGCGTCACGGTCGAAGAACTGGGCCAGGGCGTGGGCTTCCGACAGAAGCTTGAAGCCGGCCGAGATGAACGGGTCATCCGCGGCCACGGTCGAGTTCTTGTTGGTCGGCAGCTGCCCGATCGCGGCGTTCAGCTTGGTCTGCGCATCGGCCGAGGCGACGAAAGCCAGGAACAGCTTGGCGTCGTCGACGTTCTTGGCACCAGCCGGGATGTGGATGGTGTCGGTCGGGGCATCTTCGGAACGCGGGATGCCGGGGGTGATTTCCGGGAACGCCATGAAGCCGAGGTTGTCGTTCGTCATCCCGCCTTCCTTGAAGACGCCGACGGCAAAGTTGCCCATCACGTAGTTGGCCGCCTTGCCCTGCACCAGCAGCGCCGCCGCATCCTGCCAGTCGATCGCGGCATGGTTGGCGGTGACATAGGGCTGCAGCTTGCCCAGCTCGGTGAACACCGCGCGGACCGAATCGTCGGTCCATGCGATCTTGCCGTTGGCAAGGTCCATGTGCCACTCGTAGCCGTTGGTACGCAGCGACATGTAGTCGAAGATGCCCGCGCCAGGCCACAGCGCCTTGGTTCCGGTGGTCAGGCAGTCGATGCCGGCCGCCGCGAACTTTTCGCAGTTGGAGATGAAGGTCGCCCAGTCAACGCCCTCGGGTCCGGGAACCTCGACACCGGCGGCCGCATAGGCGTCCCGGTTGAAGTAGATGCCCCACTGATAGTAGGTGTAGGGCACGCCCCACTTCTTGCCGTCGATGGTCATCGAGGCGGCGGCCGAACCCAGCGCCTCGTTCAGGCCATTGGCCTCCCAGACGTCGGTGACATCCATGAACTGACCGGCGGCAACGAAGGGCGCCATCCGGTTTCCGGCATACCAGTTGGCCAGGTCCGGCGCGTCGGTGGTCAGGAAGTTGCGGATCGCGGTCTTGTAGCCTTCGTGGTCGAAGTTGTTCAGCACCACGTCGATCTCGGGGTTCGCGGCCTCGAAATCGGCGATCAGGGCTTCCATCGCCGCCAGCGGGATGGGGTCGTAATCGGCGTTGTAGGTCAGCGTGCGCTTGTCCTGCGCGATTGCCGATGTGGACAGCAGAAGCGCCGCCACAAGGGCCAGCGCGCCCGTTTTCTTATGGACCATGGTTTCCTCCCGGTTGGTTCCATTATTTGAAACTTAGTCTTGAATATTGAAAACTATGTCCGCTATCCTCTACCCTGTCAACACCGACATGCAGGGGGCGGGATGGGGGCCGAAGGGCACGCGGACGGGACGGTCGGCAAGGCGCTGGATGTGCTGGACATGGTCGCGGGCCATGACCGGCCCGTGCGCTTTTCCGATCTTCTGGCGCAGGCCGCCTATCCGAAGGCCACGCTCTACCGGCTGCTGCAGACCCTCACCAGCCAGGGGATGCTGGTCCTTGACCCCGACCAGGGCACCTATGCGCTGGGCGTGCGGCTGGTGCGGCTGGCCCATGCCGCCTGGGCGCAATCCTCGCTGGCGCCGATCGCGCGGCCCTATCTTGATGAATTGGCTGAAAGAACCGGCGAGACGATTCATCTGGCTCAGATGGACCTCGGTCAGGTGCTTTATGTCGACAAGCGCAACGCCGCCCGCCCGGTGGAGATGTTCGCCCAGGCCGGCAAGGTGGGGCCCGCCTACTGTACCGGCGTGGGCAAGGCGATGCTGGCCTTCATGCAGCCCGAGGCGCTGGACCAGGCGCTGGCCCGGCAGTCCTTCCTGCGGCACACCGACCAGACGCTCGACACGCCGCAAAAGCTGCGGGCCGAGCTGCAGGCGATTCGCGCCCGGGGCCACGCCTTCGACCGCGAGGAGCACGAACAGGGAATCATCTGCTGTGCGGTGCCGATTCTCACCCGCTCCGGCCGGGTGATCGGGGCGCTGTCGGTCACCTCGACCACCGCACGGACCACGCTGGAGGCGCTCGAAGGCGCGGCGGGCCAGACCAAGGACATTGCGGCGAAGATCGCCGCGGAAGCGGAAAGCTGGCGCTTTCCGGAACAGACATAACGGGGAGGGACGGACCATGACAGGCGTGACGCTGGACAGGGTGACAAAGCGATTTGGCGATGTGCAGGTGATCCACGGGGTCGACCTGAAGGTCGAGGACGGCGAGTTCTGCGTTTTCGTCGGGCCGTCCGGCTGCGGCAAGTCCACGCTTCTGCGGATGGTGGCCGGGCTTGAAGACACGTCGGACGGCACGATCAGCATCGGCAACCGCGACGTGACCAAGGCCGACCCCAGCGAACGCGGCGTGGCGATGGTCTTCCAGACCTACGCGCTTTACCCGCATATGACCGTGGCCGAAAACATGGGCTTCGGCCTGAAGATGACCGGCCACCAGAAACCCGAGATCGACAAGAAGGTCGCCGAAGCGGCGCGCATCCTGAAACTGGAACCGCTTCTGGCGCGCAAGCCCAAGGCCCTGTCGGGCGGCCAGCGCCAGCGCGTCGCCATCGGCCGGGCCATCGTGCGCGGGCCGGAAGTGTTCCTCTTCGACGAACCCCTGTCGAACCTTGACGCCGAGCTGCGGGTGGAGATGCGGGTCGAAATCGCCCGCCTGCACCGCGAGATCGGCGCGACGATGATCTACGTCACCCATGACCAGGTCGAGGCGATGACCCTGGCCGACAAGATCGTCGTCCTTCGGGCCGGGCGGATCGAGCAGGTCGGCCGCCCGCTCGACCTCTACAACGACCCCGACAACCGCTTTGTCGCCGGCTTCATCGGCAGCCCGGCGATGAACTTCGTCGCCGGTGTGGTCGACGGGGCGGGGTCGGTCGCGGCCGCCGGGCTTGGCCAGCCGGTCGCCACCGGCGCTGTCCTGCCGGCGAAAGGCAGCGCGGTGTCGGTCGGCCTCAGGCCGCAGCACTTGCGCATCGACGCCGCCGGCTCCACCCACCGGGTCGAACTGACCGAGGCGCTGGGCGGCGTCTCCTATGTCCACCTGACCGCCCCGTCGGGCGAGAAGCTGATCATCGAACGCCACGAACAGCTCAGCCTGCAACCGGGCGCGATGGTCGGCCTCGGCTTCGACGCAAAGGACGCGATGCTGTTCGACAAGGACGGCGCGCGGCTGCGCTGACCGCTCGTCGATGACTTCGTCCCTCCTCGCAAGGCGCTTCCGACAAGGAGACGAAGTCGAACGAGGAGGGACCGGTCAATGCCCGGACAGGAACTTCTCGGCGTCCAGCGCCGCCATGCAGCCCATCCCGGCGCTGGTGACGGCCTGGCGGTAGATGTGGTCGGTCAGATCGCCCGCCGCAAAGACGCCGGGAATGGCGGTCCGGGTGCTGCCGGGCTCCACGGTCACATAGCCGCCATCGCGCAGCGGCAACTGGTCCTTCACCAGCTCGGACGCCGGGGAATGGCCGATCGCCACGAAGAACCCCGCGCAGGGCACGTCGGTCACCGCCCCGGTCAGCACGTTCCGCGCCCGGACCGCCGTGACGCCGGGCGGGGTCTCGTCGCCCAGAACCTCGGTCACCTCATGGTTCCACAGCATCTCGATCTTCGGGTGCTTGAACAGCCGGTCCTGCATGATCTTTTCGGCGCGCAGGCTGTCGCGGCGGTGGATCAGCGTGACCTTGGTGGCGAAGTTGGTCAGGAACAGCGCCTCTTCCACCGCCGTATTGCCGCCGCCGATCACCACGACCTCGCGGCCGCGGTAGAAGAACCCGTCGCAGGTGGCGCAGGCCGACACGCCAAAGCCCTTGAACTTCTCCTCGCTGGGCAGGCCCAGCCACTTCGCCTGTGCGCCCGTCGCCAGGATCACCGCATCCGCCGTGTAGGTCGTGCCGCTGTCAGCTTGGGCCGTGAAAGGCCGCTGCGACAGATCAAGGCTGGTGATGTAGTCGCTGATCACCTCGGCCCCCATTGCCGCCGCGTGGGCCTCCATCCGCACCATCAGGTCCGGGCCCATCACATGCGTGTCGCCGGGCCAGTTCTCCACCTCGGTGGTGATGGTCAGCTGGCCGCCCGGCTGCAACCCCTGCACCAGGACCGGGTTCAGCATAGCGCGGGCGGAATAGACCGCCGCCGTATAGCCTGCCGGGCCCGACCCGATGATCAGAACCCTGGTGTGGCGCGTGTCGCCCATGCTTGTCCCCCTGTCTTGCGCCCCCCGATATAGTCGCCGAACCGGCGGGCCGGAAGCCCCCGCATGGCTGCCCTGCACGGGATGCAAGCGACAGGATTGCAAGGAAGTCCTGCGCGGTGTTGAAACATTATTGCGCGAAACGGCCTTGCGACGTAAGGAGGACCGGCAAGGGAGACACCATGGCCGGACACAAGCTTGACCCGATCGACCGCCAGATCCTTGCCCAGTTGCAGGCAGACGGGCGCATGACCAACGTCGAGCTGGCCAGCCGCGTCGGCATCTCGGCCCCGCCCTGCCTGCGCCGGGTGCGCGGGCTGGAAGAGGCCGGCTTCATCCGGGGCTATCACGCCGACGTCGACCCGCGCGAGCTGGGCTTCGAGGTGCAGGTCTTCGCGATGGTTCGTCTGAACAGCCAGGCCGAAGCTGACCTTGCCGCCTTCGAGGCGCGCTGCCGGGCCTGGCCGCTGGTCCGCGAATGCCACATGCTGAACGGCGAAATCGATTTCATCCTGAAATGCGTGGCCCCCGACCTGTCCAGCTTCCAGCGGTTCCTGACCGAGCAGCTGCTCAAGGCCGATCATGTGGCGAACGTGAAGACCTCGCTGGTGATCCGCTGCGCCAAGGATGAACCGGGCCTGCCCTTCGACGTGCTGGAGGCCCGGCTGGCGAAACCGGCTTAGCGCGAGGCATCCGACAGCGGGCGGGTCGCCGCCTTCAGCCGCATGGCGAAACCTTTCTGGCCCGCCGGAAATCCGCGGCCGGCCGACTGCCTGGTGAAGGCGCGGACCGTCCCGCGTCCGTCCTGCTGGTCGGCGACGGCTTCCAGCACGGACACGATCCAGCGGCGCTTGGTTCTCATCTCGATCATCATGGCGTTTCCCGTCTGCAATGTCTTGGTCATGTCCGGGAATGCCAGCCGAATGCGGCGCGGTTTGGGAAAAGTCATGCTGCAAACGGTGCATTTTCATGCCGGCTTCGGCCGCATTACAGCCTTATTGCCGAAAGAAGCCGCCCGTAATCCGCCTCGCCGGCATGGGTCGTGCGGCGAAAGGAATAGAACCGCGCGGCATCGCTGTAGGTGCAGTGCCCGGTCCACTCGGCACGGCCGACCCCGGCCGCGCGCAGCCGGGAAAGCCCATAGCCCGGCAGGTCGAACAGCTTGCGGTCCCCCGGACCCCTGGCAAAAAAGCGCGTGCTTTCCGGGTCTTCGCCACGAAACCGGTCCAGGAATTCCGGCCCGACCTCGTAGGCGGCCTGGCTGATCGTCGGGCCGATCACCGCATGGATCGCGGACCGGCGGGCGCCCAGGGTCTCCATCGCCGCCAGCGTCGCTTCCAGCACGCCATCGACCGATCCGCGCCAGCCGGCATGGGCGGCACCGATGACCCCGGCGGCGGCATCGTGAAACAGCACGGGCTGGCAGTCGGCGGTCAGCACCGAAAGCACGATTCCCGGGGTCGCGGTCACCATCGCGTCGGCCTCGGGGCGCACCGGCAATGGCCCGCTCACCGGCACGGCCCGGGCCGAATGCACCTGATGCACCGAGACCAGCGCCCCCGCGGCAACGCCCATCGCCTCGGCCACCCGTGCCCGGTTGATCGCCACGATCTCGGCCTGGTCCGAGGACCCGATCCCGCAGTTCAGCCCCGCGAAGATGCCGGACGAGGCCCCGCCCTTGCGGGTGAAGAACCCGTGGCGGGCGCCCAGGGCGGGCGAAGTCAGGATCTCCAGCGTGGTCTGCATCAGACGAATCCCGGCGGCAGGGGTGCGCCGGCGCGGGTCAGCGCCAGCACCTTGAACAACGAACCCATTTCTGCCGGATGGGTCAAGCGGCGAAGCGCGGCCCGGTGGCTTTCCCGCGCGGCACCGGCAAGGCCGCGCTCCAGATGTTCGGCCCGCAGCCCGATCCCCAGCCGCCCCAGGAACGCGCCCTGCGTGCCATAGCGGTGCGGCATGTCACCGGCCAGCGCCTCGAAATCGACATGCGCGGTCAGGTCGGCCTCGCCGGGATGGGCCAGAGGGTCGTCGAAGGCATGCGCGCGCAACGCCTGCAGCGTGTCGCCGCGCGACTGCCAGTCGCCATAGTCGATGACCAGCGCCAGCCCGCCGTGCCGGTTCAGCCGCTGCGTCAGCGCCCCCATCACATAGCGGCCGATCCGCGCCTCTTCGATGATGACGCCAGCCTCGCGCTGGCGCAGGGCCAGGGTGCCGGGCAAGGTCGGCCGTTCGGCCAGCCCGAAGGCCAGCGCCCCCTCGCGCAGCCCGACAAGGCGCTCATGCCAGCCCGTGCCGGTGAACTGGTACTGATGGATCGGCAGGGCATCGAAGAATTCGTTGGCGATCAGGAACAGCGGCTGGTCGGGCAGCTCTTGCGCCGCCTCGATCCAGCGCAGCCCCAGGTCATGCACCCGGCTGACCGTCTGCTGCTGGATCCGGCGCAGGACCGGCGAGGCTTCGACCAGCACCACCCGCGCCGCCGCCTGGAAGCCCGGCACCGCCTTCGTCGCGCGCAGGATGTCGGCCATCAGGGTTCCGCGCCCGGGCCCAAGCTCGGCCAGGGTGAAGGGCGCCGGCGCGCCCTGGTCCAGCCAGGCCTGCGCCAGGGCAAGACCGACCAGCTCGCCGAACATCTGGCTGATCTCGGGTGCGGTGGTGAAATCGCCCGCCACCCCGAAGGGATCGCGCGTGGCATAGTAGCCATGCGCCGGATGCAGCAGGCACTCGGCCATGTAATCGGCCACCGTGATCGGCCCACCCTCGCGGATCCGCGCGATCAGCAGCTGGCCAAGCGGGGTCATGGCACCCGGGCGCGGGACAGGTACCAGACGCCCGCAGCGATCATCGGCAGCGACAGAAGCTGCCCCATCGTCAGCCCGAAGCCGCCCGCCTGCACCGCCCAGCCGACCGGGTTGCCGGGGCTGACGAACTGCGCGTCCGGCTGGCGCACGAATTCGACCAGAAACCGCGCCACGCCGTATCCGGCCAGGAACAGCCCCATCAGCGCGCCCGGCCGTTTCAGCCAGCCGCGCCGGAAAGCCAGCCAGGCCAGCACGACGGCAAGCAGCAACCCCTCCAGCGCCGCCTGGTAAAGCTGGCTGGGATGGCGGGCGCAGACCCCGACGACACCGGCACAGGCCTGCGCGGCCTCGCCGGGAAAGATCACCCCCCAAGGCAGCGTCGTGGGGCGGCCCCACAGCTCGGCGTTCACGAAATTCGCCAGCCGTCCCAGCATCAGGCCCACCGGCACCGCCAGCGCCAGAAGGTCGCCCATGGACAGCATCCCGATCCGCTCGCGCCGGCAGAACCAGAGTCCCGCCACCACCACCCCGGCAAAACCGCCGTGAAAGGCCATGCCGCCCTGGTTGACCAAGGGGATGCGCCAGGGCTCGGCGATGAAGGTGGCGGGCTCGTAGAAGATCACATAGCCCAGCCGCCCGCCCAGGATGATGCCGACCACGGCCCAGGTGAAGAACCGCTCGACCTGGTCCGCCGTCAGGGGCGGATCTGCGGCCCAAAGCCGGGGCGTGCGGATCGCGCGCAGCATGATCCACCAGCCGAACAGGATGCCCACGATATAGGCCAGCGCATACCAGCGCAGCGGAAACTCGCGTCCGAAAGCCTCGATCACGAAAAGATTGGGCGAGATGTCGGGAAAGGCGATCATGCGGATGTCCGGTGGCTCGCCCGCTTGTCGCGGGCCGCAGGCGCGAAGTCAACCGGCGGCGATCCGTCACCTTGCCCCGGTGTCGGGCCGGGGCCATATAGGGGGGACCCGCGTTGAAAGGATACCCGATGCAAGGCCGCAACAAGTTCTTCGACGACATGAGCCAGCTCATGACCAACGCAATGGGCGTGGCGCAGGGGGCCAAGACCGAGGCCGAGACAGCGATGAAGGGCTTCATCGACCGCTGGATGGCCGACCGCGATTTCGTCACGCGCGAAGAATTCGACGCGGCCCGCGCCATGGCCCAGAAGGCGCGTGAGGAAAATGCGGCGCTGGAGGCCCGGATCGCGGCATTGGAAGCGGCACTGGCGAAGAAGAAGTCCTGAGGGCCGCTTATCCGCCCTGACGGGCGTCTTCGCTTGCGCAAGCGAGAAGCGCCCGAACGGGAGCGCCGAGCGGCGGGTCAGGCGCGCGCCAGCCGGAACGCCGCCGAGGCGCCCCAGCCGGCCGCCGCCGCCAGCACCAGCGAAATCAGCCCGTAAACCAGTGGCTGTTCCTGGGCCAGGTTGAAGATGAACCGCTCCAGCCCCTCCTTGCGGACCCCGATCACCCGTTCCTGGGACGCGATCACCCGCTTGTCGCGCAGCAGGAACAGGCGGACCTTGTATTCCCCCTCGGTCAGGTTGGCCGGCAAGATCACATCGGTGCGAAACAGCGTCTCCTCGGTCAGCTCGACCTTGCCTTGCAGGATGCGGTAGCGCCCCTCGTTCGTGCGCACCCGCAGCAGGCCCAGCAGGAATTCCCCGGCCTTTTCCGCCTCGTCGGTGATGCCGACCGCCCGGATCACCCGCTCGATGGTGATGCCGTAGCGCAGGTTGTCGGTGTCCGACAGGATATGGTCCAGCGGCCCGGTCGTCGCCACGGCGTAGAAGCTGGGCGCGCTGTCGACCGTGACCGAGGCATTGTTGACCCAGATCCCCGCCACCCGCGCCTTGCGGCGCACGGTCACCGGCGTGGACGGCCCCTCGACCGTGACGATCACCTCCAGCGGTCCGCGATTGCCGGGCGGAGGTGTCTCGCGCTTGACGGCGCCATAGATCAGGATCTCGGATCCGTCGAAATCGGCGGTGATCGACACGCGGTTCTGGCTCATCCCGGCGACGATGGTTTCGTCCGCCCCGGCCGGCCCGGCCAGGGCCGCAAGCATCAGCACCGCAATAAGTCGGATCATGGCAGCACCCCTGCCGCGACCGAGTAGAGCTCGGACGGGGTGACCAGAAGGTCGACCGCGATCCGCAGGGCGACGGCAAGCACCAGAAGCGACAGCAGGATGCGCAGCTGCTCGGCCTTCAGACGCATGCCGACCCGCGCCCCGATCTGCGCGCCCACCACCCCCCCCAGGATCAGCAGCAGCGCCAGCAGCATGTCGACGGTCTGGCTGGTGACCGCATGCATCACCGTGGTGAAGGCGGTGACGAAGATGATCTGGAAAAGCGACGTGCCGATGACCACCTTCGTCGGCATGCCCAGCAGGTAGATCATCGCCGGCACCATGATGAAGCCGCCGCCAACCCCCATGATCGCCGCCAGAAACCCGACCGCCGCGCCGATCAGCAGCGGCGGGATCACGCTGATGTACAGCCCGCTGGCCCGGAACTTCATCTTGATCGGCAGCCCGTGCACCCAGGAATGCACATGGCTTCGGCGGACCGGCGCGCCTCCGGCCTGGCGCGACCGCAGGAACGACCGCAGGCTTTCCTGGAACATCAGCGCGCCGATCAGCCCCAGGAACAGCACGTAAGAGAGCTGGACGAAAAGGTCGACCTGCCCCGCCTTCGTCATCAGCCGGAACACCCAGACCCCGATCGCCGACCCGACGATGCCCCCGGCCAGAAGCACCCCGCCCATCTGGAAATCGACCCCCTTGCGGCGCAGCTGCGCCAGCACGCCCGAGATCGACGAGGCCACGACCTGGTTCGCCCCGGTCGCCACCGCCACCGCCGGCGGCACGCCGATGAAGAACAGCAGCGGCGTGATCAGGAAGCCCCCGCCGACCCCGAACATGCCCGACAGAAACCCCACGATGCCGCCAAGGCCGAGGATCAGGAAGGCATTGACCGAGATCTCGGCGATGGGGAGGTAAAGCTGCATCGTAGCGGCCCGTTCTGGGCAAAAGCGGCGGTATGATCAAAGGCTTGCGCGCCTTTGAAAGCGATGTCAAACGCCGATTCGCCTCATCGCGGCGCGCGCAGGAATTCCCGCAGGATACGTTCCAGTTTTGCCGCACCAAGCGGGGCCATGGCCTTGGTATGGGCGTGGCTGATCTGCTCGTCGCTCATCCCGGCGGCCATGTTGGTGATGGTCGAAATCGCCGCGACCCGCAGGCCAAGGAACCGCGCAAGGATCACCTCGGGCACCGTCGACATGCCCACCGCATCACCGCCAAGCAGCTTGAGCATGCGGATCTCGGCCGGGGTCTCGAAAGAGGGGCCGGAATACCAGCAGTACACGCCCTCGGGCAACGGCAGGCCTTCGCGCAAGGCGGCGGCCTTCAGGCCTTCGCGCAGGGCCGGATCATGCGCGTCGGTCATCGGCACGAAACGCGCGTCTGTCGGCTCGCCGATCAGAGGGTTCAGGCCGTTGTAGTTGATGTGGTCGGACAAGAGCATCAGATCGCCGGGTGCGATGTCGGGGCGCAGCGACCCGGCGGCATTGGTCAGGATCAGCTCTTCCGCGCCCAGCGCCTTCAGCGCCGCAAGCGCGGGCAGCATCGCCCGGGGATTGCCGTGCTCGTAGTAATGCTCGCGCGCGCCGAAAGCGGCGACGCGGACGCCTTCCAGCGTGCCGATGTGCAACTGCGGGTTATGCCCCGAGACGCCGACCTGCGGAAAGCCCGGCAGATCGGCATAGGGGATCGCCACGCCCTGCACCTGATGCGCGATATGGCCAAGGCCGGACCCGAGGATCAGCCCCAGACGCACCGGCGCGTCACCGGCGCGGGCGCGGATCAGGGTGACGGCATCGGTCATCGGTTCGCCTCTGGCTGGCGGCCAAGCGGGGGGTTTCACACCCCCCGCTCGGCTGTGGGATACTTGTGCAGACAGGAAGCACAATTTCAGTCGAAGTCTCAGCGTTCCTTGACATAGGGCTCACCCCCGGCGCGGGGCGGGATCGCCTTGCCGATGAAGCCCGCCAGGACGATGACGGTCAGGATATAGGGCAGCGCGTCCAGGAAGGGCACGGGAACCTTGAAGCGGACGACGGTCTCGACCACGTCCGGGCGCAGGGCCAGCGCCTGGAAGAAGCCGAAAAGCAGGCAGGACCAAAGCGCCGCAACCGGCCGCCACTTGGCGAAGATCAGGGCTGCCAGCGCGATATAGCCCCGGCCCGCCGTCATCTCGCGGCCAAAGCCCGCCTGCAGTGCCGTGGCCATGTAGGCACCCGCAAGGCCGCAGAGGATGCCGGTGATCGCCACGGCGGCAAAGCGCAGACCGACGACCGACACGCCAGCGGTATCCACCGCCGCCGGGTTTTCCCCCACCGCGCGCAGGCGCAGGCCAAAGCGGGTGCGGTAAAGAAGCCACCAGGAAAACGGCACCATCGCCAGCGCGATATAGACCAGCAGCGAATGGCCGGAGATGACCTCGAAGTACAGCGGGCCAAGGATCGGCACCTCGCGCAGCTCTTCGGCGAAAGGCAGGGTCACCGGGTTGAACCGGGCCGCGCCCTCCAGCGGCGGGGTGCGCCCGCCCTGTCCGAACAGCGCCTGCGCGATCAGGACGGTGATCCCCGACGCCAGGAAGTTCAGCGCCACGCCGGAAATCAGCTGGTTGCCCCGGAAGGTGATCGAGGCGATCCCGTGGATCAGCGCGAAGATCAGCGAGGCACCGATCCCGGCCAAAAGCCCGATCCAGACCGATCCGGTCAGGTAGGCGACCGCGCCCGAGGCCATGGCGGCAGCCAGCATCTTGCCTTCCAGCCCGATGTCGAAGATGCCCGAACGTTCGGAAAACAGCCCCGCCAGACAGGCCAGCAGCAACGGCGTCGCCAGGCGCAGGGTGGAATCGAGGATCTGCAGCAGGGTGTTGTAATCCATCACGCGGCCCCCAGCTTGCGGCTGCGAAAGAGGCCGAAGATCCGGGTCAGCAGCATCCGCACCATCATGTCCAGCGCTCCGGTGAACAGGATCACCAGCCCCTGCACCACGATCCGCATCTCGATCGGGATACTGGTCCAAAGACCAAGCTCGGCCCCGCCCTGATAGAGGAACCCGAACAGAAGTGCCGCCAGCACCACCCCGACCGGATGATTCCGCCCCATCAGCGCCACCGCGATGCCGATGAAGCCCGCCCCTTCGGACGAGTTCTGCAAAAGCCGCTCCGCCTCACCCATCACGTTGTTGACGCTCATCATCCCGGCCAGCCCGCCCGAGATCAGCATGGCCACCATGATGATAAAGGCCGGGTTGATCCCGGCATAGCGCGCCGCCGCCTCGGACTTGCCGAAGGCGCGGATCTGGTAGCCAAGCCGGGTGCGCCACAGGATCGCCCAGACCACGACCGCCATGGCCAGCGCGATGAACAAGGTCACGTTAGCCGGCACGGCCTTCTGGAACACCAGGCTGAAACCGGGAATCTGGTCCAGCGTCGGCAGCTTCACGGCTTCGGAAAACCGGGCCGAGGCCGGGTCCATCTGCCCCGGCGGGCGCAGCCAGTCGACCAGCAGATAGACCAGAAGTGCCGCTGCGATGTAGTTGAACATGATCGTGGTGATCACGATATGGCTGCCGCGCCTGGCCTGCAGGAAGGCCGGGATCGCCGCCCAGGCCGCGCCGAACAGCGCCGCCCCCAGCGTGGCGGCCGCCAGCGCCAGGCTCCAGTGCGGCCAGGGCACGGTGTAAAGCAGCACCGTGGCCACCCCAAGGCCACCCAGCTGCGCCTGCCCCTCGCCGCCGATGTTGAACAGGCCCGCATGAAAGGCGACCGTCACCGCAAGACCGGTGAAGATGAAGCTGGTGGTGTAATAAAGCGTGTAGCCCCAGCCATAGGCCGACCCCAGCGCGCCATCGACCATGACGTTGAACGCCTCGACCGGGCTTTGCCCGATGGAAAGGAGCACCAAGGCCGAGATGATCGCGGCAAGAAGGAGCGAGACCAGGGGAACCAGGGCCACATCGGCCCAGCGGGGAAGGCGGTCCATCATCCGGCCCTCCGCTGAGATCCAATCCAGCCAAGGTCCCGAAACTGCGTTACCATGCACAGGCCTCCTGCAAAGGTTTGACCGCTTCACTCAGACCAGTCAATTCGAAGGTGAATTCGACGGGACTCTCGTTGTAAGGGGTCGCCCAGAAGGCAATGCTGGTACCCTTGGCAAGTTCGTTGATGAAAGGAATCGCCTTGTTCCCGGACCACAAGCCCAGCGCTTTGTTATCTGTCGATCCCTCGGTCCGCAGTTTGTCTGCCGCGCGGTCGTCGATCCGGTACTCAACCATGCCAAAGCCTTGAATGTCGCTCAGGAAAAGATCGTTGATCCACAGATAGAAGACCGTCGTGTTCTCCATGCACCGCAAGTACATGATTGCTGGGCCCGGCGGGCCGAACTGCCCTCTTACAGATTCATTTGATTCAATGGACAGAACAACGGTCTTGCTGTCGTCAAAGGCGGACTTGTCCTCTTCAACCTTCCAACGGCCTGTTGAGACAGGAGGCACCGGCGGTGTAACCGCAGCATCCACTGCTGCAGCAATGTTCAACGGAGTAACGCTTGTCGGCCCACCAACGGTGACGCAATCCCCGGTCTCTGTCAGGATCATGGCACCATCGCGCTGCACGTCCATGACTGAGTTTTCGGGCGCGAACTGGAAGCCATACCCGTCGACCGTAGCCGTGATGACGCGGCCGGTTCCCTGACCTTCGATCAATTGAACCGGCGGGCGTTGGCCCACCTGCATCGTCTTGTCCTCAGTAGCGCTATCCGGAAAGCGCATTGCGGCATCCGGCAGGGTCGGAAAGCTGCAGACCAGCATTGTTTCGGCACTGGCAGGGGCGGTGCCGGACAACAGTGCAACCAACGTCATTTGGCGAAGCATCATGCCGCCTCCCCCTTGCCCGCCATCCCGGCCATCATCATCCCCAACTCCCGCTCGTCGGTCTTCTCGGGGTCGCGGAAGCCCATCAACCGGCCGTCGAACATCACCGCAATCCGGTCGGACAGCGACATGATCTCGTCCAGCTCCACGCTCACCAGCAAAATCGCCTTGCCCGCATCGCGCAGGGCGACGATCTGCTTGTGGATGAACTCGATCGCGCCGATGTCCACGCCGCGCGTCGGCTGGCCGATCAGCAGAAGCTCGGGGTTCTGCTCGATCTCGCGCGCCACGACGATTTTCTGCTGGTTGCCGCCGGAAAAGCTTTTGGCCGGCAGCCAGCAGTCCGGCGGGCGGACATCGAACTTTTCCATCTTGCGGGCCGTGTCGCGGCGCAGCGCATCGTTGTCCATGAAAAGCCGCGACTTCTGGTATTCCGGCTGGTTGAAGTAGCCGAAGGCCACGTTCTCCCAGGCGCTGAAATCCAGGATCAGGCCGTGGTGATGCCGGTCCTCGGGAACATGGGCGATCCCGGCGCGGCGGCGGCTTTGTCCGTCCGACCCCCTGCCGGACAGGGGCAGCTCCACTCCGTTCAGCGCGACCAGACCCGTGGCACGCATCATGCCGCCCAGCGCGGCCAGCAGCTCGGACTGGCCATTGCCCGCCACCCCCGCGATGCCAAGGATCTCGCCGGCGCGGATATCCAGCTTGATGCCTTTCAGCCGCTCGACCCCGTGTTCGTCGCGCACCCGCAGGTCTTCGACGCGCAGAACCACGTCCCCCGGCGCGGCGGGTTTCTTCTCGACCTCCAGCAGGACCTTGCGGCCGACCATCAGCTCGGCCAGCGCCTCGGGGCTGGTCTCGGCCGTCCTGACCGTGGCCACCATCGTGCCGCGCCGCATGACGCTGACATTGTCGGTCGCCTCCATGATCTCGCGCAGCTTGTGGGTGATCAGGATGATCGTCTTGCCCTGATCCTTGAGGCCCTTGAGGATGCGGAACAGGTGATCCGCCTCGGCCGGGGTCAGCACGCCCGTGGGTTCGTCCAGGATCAGGATGTCGGCCTGCCGATAAAGCGCCTTGAGAATCTCCACCCGCTGCTGGTGGCCGACCGAAAGGTCCTCGATCATCGCGTCGGGGTCGACGTCCAGTTCATACTCGCGGGCAAGGTCGGTCAGCACCTTGCGCGCCTTGGCAAGGCTGCGGTTCAGAAGCGCGCCCTCTTCGGCCCCCAGCACCACGTTTTCCAGCACGGTAAAGTTCTGCACCAGCTTGAAATGCTGGAACACCATGCCAATCCCGGCGCGGATGGCGCTTTGGCTGTCGGGGATCACGGTCGGCTGGCCGCCGACGAGGATCTGCCCGGCATCGGCCTTGTAGAACCCGTACAGGATGCTCATCAGCGTGGACTTGCCCGCACCGTTCTCGCCGATGATCCCGTGGATCGTGCCGCGCGGCACGGCGATGTTGATGTCCTTGTTCGCCTGCACCGGACCGAAGGCCTTCGAGATGCCCTTCAGTTCGATGGCGAAAGTGCCGTCGGCCATGTCACCCCCCACCCGGTTCATCGGGGCCGGCCCGCGTATGCTCGCGGGTTCGGCTTGCAAAAGTGCCGCGCCAGAGACCCCGGCGCGGCACCTTCAGATTGCGGTCAGCGGCTCAGAACGTCGCCGCGGGGCAGGTGTTGTCGGACATGTAGTCATGCACCACCAGCTCGCCCGACTTGATCTTTGCGGCTGCGGCATCGACCGCCGCCTGCATTTCCGGCGTCACCAGCGGGGCGTTGTTCTCGTCCATCGCATAGCCCACGCCTTCGGCCTTGAGGTCCAGCACGTTGATGCCCGGCGCCAGGTCGACGCCCTCCATGAAGGCGTTGTAGACGGCCACGTCCACCCGCTTCAGCATCGAAGTCAGCACCTTGCCCGGGTGCATCCCGTTCTGGTTGCTGTCCACGCCGATCGACAGGATCCCCTCATCCGCCGCCGCCTGCAGCACGCCCACACCGGTGCCGCCGGCCGCCGCATAGATCACGTCCGCGCCTTGCGCCTTCTGGCCCTTGGCCAGCTCCGCACCCTTGACCGGGTCGTTCCAGGCCGCTGGAGTGGTGCCGGTCATGTTCAGAACCACTTTGGCCTCGGCATTCGCCGCCATCACACCCTGCGCATAGCCGCAGCCGAAGCGACGGATCAGCGGAATGTCCATGCCGCCGATGAAGCCGACGGTGCCGGTCTTCGAGGCAAGGCCCGCCATCATGCCGACAAGGTAGCTGCCCTCATGCTCGGTGAAGACGACCGATTTCACGTTCGGCTGGTCCACGACCATGTCGATGATCGCGAACTTGGTGTCCGGGAAATCCGGGGCGACGGTGTTGAGGACATCACCGAAGGCAAAGCCGGTCATCACCACCGGGTTGGCACCGGATTCGGCCAGACGACGCAGGGCCTGCTCACGCTGGGCCTCGGACTGCATCTCCAGCTCCTTGTAGGTGCCACCGGTTTCCTTGGCCCATTTCTCGGCACCGTTGAAAGCGGCCTCGTTGAAGGACTTGTCGAACTTGCCACCCAGATCGAAGATGATCGCAGGTTCCGCCAGGGCGGCGCCGGCGGTCAGGGCCATGGCAGTGGCGCCCATCAGGGATTTCATGAAGGTCATCGGATGCTCCCGGTCGGTTGTTGTTGTCTCTTGGCGCCAGTCTGCACCGGACCCGGCCCGGAAGGGCGAAGAGTCGGCACTGGCACTGCCAGCGAAAGTGCGGTCAGTCGCTTCACCCGGTCAAGGGATATTCGGCGCAAGAGCCCGTGAATTTTGACCGTCCGGTCAGGTTGGACCGGGGATCGCCCGTTCCCGCAGCGACCGGGTCAGCACCAGCGCATCCACCGCCCGCCCGTCCGGCGCGCGGTAGTAGCCCCGCCTGCGACCGGCGTCAGAGAAGCCCGCAGCAAGGTAAAGGCCCCGCGCCGCCGCATTGTCCTCCGCAACTTCCAGAAAGGCGCTCTCTGCCCCGCGCAGCCGGGCCTGATAGACGAACCGGCCGACCAGCCGACGGCCCAGCCCCAGACGCCGCGCCTCGGGGGCGACGGCAAGGGTCAGCAGCTCGGCCTCGCCCGCGACCGCCCGGCCCAGAAGAAAGCCCGCGTCGCCCTCGACCAGAAGGAAGACAAGGGGGTCGGAGATGGAGGCGGCGAACTCGGCTTCACCCCAGGGTCGGGGGGTGGTGAACGCACGGGCGTGCAGGGTGGCGAGGGCTGCGGGGGTCATCGGAGTATTTCCCCGGTGAGGCCCCCCACCCCATCCCTCCCCCACAAAGGGGGGAGGGAGGCGCAAAAGGCCCGACGGCCCGTGCAGAGGAGAGCCGTGGATATGACTGGCGCGACGGTCGGGCCAAGCGGCCCCCCTCCCCCTCGTGGGGAGGGGATGGGGGTGGGGGGCGCTCGGTCGGGGGTCATGGGTTTCACGGCAGGATCACCGGCGGCGGATCGGCGGGCGGTGCCGCGTCCGCCCCGCGCAGGTAGAAGGGGGCAGGTCGGGGGTGTGGCGTCCTCGCCCGTTCCGCGCCGATCCGCGCGATGGCCTCGACCAGCGGCATCGCCGGGGGCAGGGCGTTGGCTCCTGCAGCTGACCCCGCAACCGCCGTCGCCGCGATTGCCCGGGTCGCAAGATGTGCCAGTCCTGGACCGTGGTCGGTGAAGGGCTGCACATAGACCTCGCCCCGGCGGGCATCCTCGATCACCGTCAGGGGGCGTGGCAGGCCATGGGCCAGCGCTTCAAGCCGGGTAACACCCACCGCCGGAACGCCCAGCCCCAGCGCCAGCCCTCGCGCCGCCGCCACAGCGATGCGGACGCCGGTAAAGTTGCCCGGCCCGGTGCCCACCGCAAGGGACGCAAGGTCGCGCCAGCCGATCCCGGCTTCGGCCAGCAGCTCTTCCAGCAAGGGCATCAGGCGTTCAGCCTGGCCTTTCTCCATCGACTCTTCGCGCAGGATCACCTGCCCGGCGCGCAGAAGCGCCGCTGCGCACCAGGGACCAGAGCAATCAAAGGCAAGGACGGGCCGCTCTTCCAGCCCTCGCGGGCTGTCATCGCTTGCGCGAGAAGCGCCCGCAACAGAGCGACGAGCGGGCCCCGCAGCCAAGGCGTCAGGCCGCGACGGGGCGCACTTCCAGCACTTCGGGAATGTAGTGCCGAAGCAGGTTCTCGATCCCCATCTTCAAGGTCAGCGTCGAAGACGGGCAGCCCGCGCAGGCCCCCTGCATGTGCAGGTAGACCACCCCCCGGTCAAAGCCGTGGAAGGTGATGTCGCCACCATCCTGCGCCACCGCCGGACGGACACGAGTATCCAGCAGCTCCTTGATCTGGCGCACGATGTCGCCATCCTCGCCGGTATGCTCGGCATGGCCGCCCCCGGTCGCACCCTCGCCGTCCATGACCGCGGCACCGGACTGGAAATGCTCCATGACCGCGCCCAGGATCGCCGGCTTGATGTGCTGCCATTCCACGGCTTCGGCCTTGGTCACCGTGACGAAGTCCGTGCCGAAGAACACTCCGGTCACGCCGTCCACGGCGAAGATGCGTCGCGCCAGCGGCGATTTCGCAGCCGCCTCGGCGCTGGGGAAATCGGCGGTGCCCAGCTCCAGCACGGTCTGGCCCGGCAGGAATTTCAGCGTGGCGGGATTCGGGGTGGATTCGGTCTGGATGAACATCTTGGGTCTCCGACGGTTCCTGTCGGATATGCGCCCGACAGCACGGAGTGTCAAGGTTTGGAACGGTTCTAAACTTGCGCGACCGAGGCTAAAAATTTTCGCGAAAATTTTTAGCCCTGTCCCTGTGACCTACAAAAAGATCACCCAGACCGCGTAAAGCCCGGTCGCCACCAGGGCGCACAGCACGGCGAAGGACCCCATGTCCTTGGCGTGTTTGGCGAATTCGGACCAGCCGGGCGAGAGGTGATCCACCACTTCCTCAAGGGCGGTGTTCAGCGCCTCGACCGCCAGGAGCACAAGCCCAAGGATCAGCAGGATGATCACCTCGCCCGCGGACGCCCCCAGCACCAGAAACAGCCCGACCAGTGCTGCAATCGCTGCAACTTCCTGCCGGAATGCCGCCTCGCGCCACAACCGCCGCGCGCCGCCGGCCGAATAGCCGGTGGCGGCAAGAAGATGCGCGAGGCCGGTCTTGCGATCTGGCTTGTGGTTTTCGGGCATGGCTCAGGTTGCCTTCCGGCGGCAGGGGTCTGCCAGATCAAGGGATTCGTCTTCCGCCATCGTCACCACGTCCAGCATGTCGATCACGGTCGAGAACATGTTGTCCTGGCTCGAGGTTTCGTCCACCCGCCGCGCCATGCAGTCCTGGTCCAGCCCCATCGCCGTCTGAAAGCGGTTCGACATCCAGATCACCATCGGCACATGGGTCTGGGTGTCCGGCGCCATGAAGTACGGCGTGCCGTGCAGGTAGATCCCGCCCTCCCCCAGGCTTTCACCGTGGTCCGACACATAGAACATTGCCGGGATCACCCGATCCTGCGCATCCAGCTGGTCGATCAGCTGCGCCAGGAAATGGTCGGTATAGGCGATCGTGTTGTCATAGGCGTTGACGATCTCTTCGGCCGTGCAGTCGGTCAGTTCCGGGGTCTTGCAGGCCGGCTTGAAGATCTCGCGCTCGGGCGGGTAGCGCAGCCAGTAGCTTGGGCCGTGGCTGCCGATCTGGTGCAGAACGATGACCGTGTTGCGGGTGATCGTCCCGGCAACCTTTGCCAGCCGGGGAAGAAAGATGCCATCGACGCATTCACCGGCGTTCTGGCAGTATTCCGGGCCATCCTCGGCGGTCATGAACCGGGACGCCACCCGTGCGGCGACAGCCTTGTCGCCGCTCTGATTGTCCCACCATTCCACGTCGAAGCCGGCATGCACCAGCACATCCAGCAGGTTCTCGTTCGACAGCCCGCCCTGGTAGGAATACTCCTCCGCCCGCAGGGGCGAGAACATGCACGGCAGGGACGTGGCCGTCGCGGTCCCGCAGCTGGTCGCCTGCGAATAGTAAAGGATGTCGCGCTTTGACAGTTCCGGGTTCGTCTGCCGCGCATAGCCATGCAGCGACCAGCTGGCCGCCCGGCCGGTCTCTCCCGCCACGATCACCATCAGGACCGGCTTCGGCGCTGCGGCAAGATAGGGTCCGGGGTGCGCATCGGTGCCGGTCGGGTGCACCACGATTGTCGTGGATCGCAGCATCATCCGGGCATAGCGCAGCGTGCCGCCCAGAGGCGCAAGCGGCTGGACCGACCCCAGAAGCTCCTTGTCGGCGCGCAACACGGTGGAATAGCCCTTGAGGTTGGTGAACAGCAGGCCACCCATCAGGGCCGTGGCTCCTGCCACCACCAGGGCCCATCTGCCAAGCCCCCGCCACAGCGTCGCGCGTCGGATCCGCACCCAAAGCACCGCCGCGGCAGGCAGCAGGCCGTAGACCGCCACATGCAAAAGGAACTGCGGCGTCAGCATGTGCCGTGATTCCGCCGCCGTGGTGGTCATCGCGTTCTGGATCATGTCGCGGTCGATCACCACGCCAAGCGTGTCGGCGAAGTATGAGCTGACCGCCGCAATGATCAGCAGCAGCACCAGAACAGATTTCTGCGCCCGCCGGACGGCAAGAACCGAGATCACCAGCAGCATCAAGGCCCAGACCGCCCCGGCAAAGACCAGCGCCGCGACGGTCCGGCCGTCGAAGATCCGGAAGAGGTGGCCCCAGAACGTGCTGTTGCACAAGGCCATCAGATAGGTGGCAACAGCGGCATTCAGGGCAAGCGGCGAAAGCCATACCGGGCGGAAATCGCTGGCTGGCAGGTGTTCGGAAGGCATTCCACCCCATCCTCGAAAGCACCGGAAGCCGCTTGGCACCCCGTCTGCGTGACGTATCTGCGCGACGTATCCGATCCCTCCGCCCCTGACCATCCCTGCCTTGCGGGCCGGGCGGATTCCGGCAGAGGCCGCGCACTCAGGTGATGCTCTCCAGCCGTTCCTTCGACATGTCGCCCGGCACGATGGTGATCGGGATCGGCAGGTTGCCTGAACTGCGGCTCATCGCAGCCACCAAAGGCCCCGGCCCGGACTTGTCGGTGCCCGCGCCCAGCACCAGCACGCCGATCTCGGGATCCTCCTTCACCTGTGACAGGATCTCGGCCACCGGGTCACCCTCGCGGATCACCAGCTCGGGGTTCACCCCCTGCTTGTCGCGCATCCACTTGGCAAAGACCTCGAAATGCGCCTCGATCCGCTCGCGCGCTTCGGCCCGCATCAGGTCGGCGACACCGACCCAGGTCTGGAACTCATCCGGCGGCACGATCGACAGGATCGTGACCCCGCCCCCGGTATGCGCCGCCCGAAGGGCTGCGAACCGCATGGCGTTCAGGCATTCGCGGCTGTCGTCCAGCACGACGAGGAATTTCCGCATCATGGCCCCCTTTTGCCGGATCATGGCCCGGCAGCACGGCGCAAGGCAAGCCTTACGCTTGGGCAGCCTGCCCCGGAACCCTTGCACAAGGCCGCCGGGCGCCTGCCTCGGCGGGGCCGCCGGCACGCCCGCCCCGCCCCGAAACCCGTGCGAGGCGCAGGCCGGAACCGGCCCGCTATCCGCTTGCCGGCATCAGGAAATGCCCGGTCGCCTGCGCGAACAGCCGCGCGCGGTTGTCCTGCCAGGCCTCGACATGCACGCTTGCATAGCGCCGCCCCGAGCGGTTCACCCGCGCCCTTGCATAGGCGTCGCGCGGCAGGCCGGACCGCAGGTAATCCACCGTGAAGTCGATCGTCTTGGGCAACCGCAGTGGCCCCTCGGGCGGCGCCCTTTCAGTCTCGACCCCCTCCCACAGCGTGCTCCACGACAGCTCGATGATCGCCGCAACCTCAAGGAAGGCCGCCGTCGCCCCGCCGTGCAGGGCCGGCAGCATCGGGTTGCCGATCAGATCGTCGCGAAACGGCAGGACCGCCGTCAGCTCGTCTCCATGCCGGTCGAACTGGATGCCAAGGAACCGGATGTAGGGCACCCCGTCCACCAGCGACCGCAGCAGCGCCTCACGCCGCTGCTTGATCACGCCCACCGGCTCGGGCCGCCTCATCGCTCCCTCCGCTCGATCGTGAAGGCTCCGGTGGCCATGGCGACCGGACGGCTTTCGTCCTCATCGGTCGCCACTGCCCGCACGAAAGCCACGCTGCGGGTGACATGATGGCACTCTGCGCGGGCGCGGATCGTCTGGCCGGGCGTCGCCGGGCGCATGTAGTCGATCCGCAGATCCAGCGTCGCGGTCGATACGCCGCCCCCCGGATGGCACATCACCGCCGCACCCGAAGCCGTGTCCATCAGCGCCGACACCGCGCCGCCATGGATCACCCCGGTCTCGGGATCGCCGATCAGCCGCCGGTCGAAGGGCATCGAGATCACCGCGACCCCGTCGCCAAGGCTGTCCAGCCGCATCCCCAGCGCATGGGCATGCGGCAGCGCTTCGATGAACTGGCGGGCGATGGTTTCAAGCTCGGACATGCGCCGGTATCAAACCCCCGCGGACCGGCGAAGGCAAGGCCCCGCGATCTCCACCGAAACCCCCGCTGAAACCCGGCCGAAACCCCCGCTGAAACCGTTGCACCAAACCCCGTGTCAGCCTAGGCTTCCCCCCTGGGAGGACCGTTGATGACCGAGACCCGGCTCAGCTTCAAGGAGATGTGCGCGTCCTTCGAGGTGACGCCGCGCACCTTGCGCTACTACGAATACATCGAACTTCTTTCCCCCGAAAAGGAAGGCCGCGCCCGGTTCTACGGCCCGCGTGAGGTGGCGCGGATGAAGCTGATCCTGCGCGGCCGCCGCTTCGGTTTCTCGCTTGAAGAGATCCGGCAATGGCTGCTGATCTATGGCCGGAAGGGCGAACGCCCGCAATTGCAGTCCTGGCTGGATCTTGCGGACCGCCAGCTGCAGGAGCTGGACCGCCAGCGCGCCGAACTGGACGCCTCGCTTGCGGACCTGCGCGCGCTGCGCGAGACGGCCGTGCAGGAACTGGCAAGGCTTCCCTGAAACGGCAACGATTTTTCTACGAAAAATCGGCACCTTGCGCGATCAGTCGCGCCAGACCCCGCCCAGCATCGCCCGCAACGACGCCAGCGCCGGGGCGGCATCTTCGCAGCCAGGACCGATCCGGACGGCAACCGACCCGGCCCAGCCGAAGCTCGCCGCATGGTCGGGCTTCAGCGCGATCTCGATGCCTTTCGGATCCGATATCACCGCTGCCACCGCGTCCTCGGCACCGAAGCTTTCGTCGTTCACCTCGAACCAGACCGGCCCGCCGGAAAGTTCCTGTCGAAAGAGCACATAGCCTTCATCGTCGTCCTCACCCTCGGCAAAGCCGATGAAAAGCTGTCCCTCGTCCTCGACCACCGACCCGTAGGCCGCCTTGATCGTGATGTCCGCCATCTTCGTTTACCCTCGCGAAAAGAGCCAAAGCGCCACGCCCGCCATCGCAAAGGCTTGCACCCGGTGCATCCTGACCGAAACCGCCGGATCGGCAAGCAAGCCCTGCGCGCCCCCCGCCGCCGCGACGAGTCCGCCATGCACCAGCGTGGCGACCGCCAGGTAAAGCGCCGACAGTGTCAGCGTTTCAGCCGTCCCGTCGCCAGGACGCAGGAAACCGGGCAGGACGGTGACGAAGAAGACCGCCGCCTTGGGGTTAAGGATGTTGCTGATCAACCCCCGCCGGAAGCCGTCCGTCCCGGTCTCGCCGCCCCCCGGCAGGTGATGCGCGGGGGTTCCCGCATCGCGCCAGCTTTCCCAGCCAAGCCACAGAAGATACCCCACCCCCGCCAGGTGCAGCACTTGGTAAAGCCAGGGCCAGGCCGCAATCGCCGCTGCCACGCCAAGCGCCGTCAGCAGCGCCTGCACCGCCAGCCCCAGCGTGATCCCGGCAACAGCGGCAAGCCCTGCCCCCCGCCCCGCGGTTGCCGACAGCAGTGCCAGCCAGGCCATGTTCGGCCCCGGCGTCAGCTCAAGGATCAGCGCCGTCACCAGGAAAGACAGGACAGTCTGAACCTCAGGCACCCCGGCGCCTCAATACCACTTCGCCACCGGCGGCAGGCTCATCAGCACGGCGTTCGCGTCATGGCCGGTTTCCAGCCCGAACCTGGTGCCCCGGTCATAGACCAGGTTGTACTCCGCATAAAGTCCGCGATGCCGAAGCTGCACCTCGCGGTCCTCCGCGCTGAAAGGCGTTGCGGCCCGTGCCTCGGCCAGGGGCAGGAAAGCGGGCAGGAAGGCCGCGCCCACCGCCTGGGTGAAGGCGAAATCCGCTTCCCAGTCACCGGTCGCCAGATCGTCGTAGAAGATGCCGCCCACGCCCCGCGCCCGGCCCCGGTGCGGCACGAAGAAGTACTCATCGGCCCAGGCCTTGAAGCGGGTGTAATAGTCGGGCGCGTGCGCATCGCAGGCCTCTTGCATTTTCGCATGAAAATGCGTGACGTCCTCGGCATATTCGATCGCCGGGTTCAGGTCGGACCCGCCGCCGAACCAGGCGGCCCCCGGCGTCCAGAACATCCGCGTGTTCATGTGCACGGCCGGAGCATGCGGGTTCTGCATGTGGGCGACAAGGCTGATCCCGCTGGCCCAGAACCTCGGGTCGCGGTCCATGCCCGGCACGCCGCGTGCCGCCATCGCCTTTTGCGCCTTCTCGCCCAGGGTTCCATGCACTTCGGACCAGTTGACGCCGACCTTCTCGAAGGCCCGGCCGCCGCGCATCACGCTCATGATGCCGCCGCCGCCATCGGCGCGGCTGGTCGGGGTCACTTCGAACACCCCCGGCGCCGCGTCGCCCGCCGCCCGGTCCTCCAGCGCCTCGAAAGCCGCCACGATCCGGTCGCGCAGGGCATGGAACCACGCGGCGGCACGAAGCTTGCGGCTGTCGAACGGATCGGTCATCCTTGGCTCTCCACCTGCTGACAGCGCCCTGCCTAGCACCCCGGCGCGGCGCTTTCCACCCGGACAGGAGCGGTCCTGATGAAACGCGTGCTTTTCCTTGCCCTGACCGCCCTTGTCGCCTGCGGCACCCCGCAGGAACAATGCATCAGCCGCAACACCCGCGATCTGCGCACTGTCGACCGGCTGATCACCGAGACGAAAGGCAATCTGGATCGCGGCTACGCGCTGGAAACCGTGACGCGCTATGAAGAGTTCTGGGACACCTGCCTTGACCGCGTGGTCGTCGACGGCCAGGCCACCGTGCAGCCCCGGATGTGCCGGCGCGAACGCAGCTACACCGAACAGCGGCCCCGCGCCATCGACCTTGCCGCCGAGGCCCGAAAGCTGGACAGCCTCACCGCCAAGCGCCGTGACCTCGCCCGCGCGGCCCAACCGCTGATCGCCCAGTGCAAGGCCGAATTCCCCGAATGATCAAGGCCCCACCCCTAAGCGCCCCGATGCCCTCCCCGATGCGCCCCGAAACCTCGGCCGCAACCCTGATCGCCGGTCCGGCGCTAGCGTTCGGTCAGTTTCAGCTCGATGCGCCGGTTCTGGGCGCGGGCCGCTTCATCCGTGCCAGTCGTCACCGGGCGGTATTCACCAAAGCCGGTTGCGGCCATGCGGTCGGGCGGAAAGCCCAGCTCGTCCTGCATGAACCGCACGACCGAAAGGGCGCGGGCCTGGCTCAGCTCCCAGTTGTCGGCGAAAGCGCCGCCGCCTGACAGCGGCACGTTGTCGGTGTGGCCATCGACCCGGATGATCCAGTCGATCCCGGGCGGAATGTTGGCGCGGACCTCGTCCAGGATGCGGACCACCCCGGCGATCTGCGTCCGGCCTTCGGGGGCCAGGTCGGCCGACCCGGCATTGAACAGCACTTCCGACGAAAAGACGAAGCGGTCGCCAACCACCCGCACGCCCTCGCGGCCCTCCAGCAGCGAGGACAGCTGGCCGAAGAATTCCGACCGGAACCGCGCAAGGTCGCGGTTTTCCTCGGCCAGCCGCGCCGCCTCGGCGGCTTCCAGCTCGGCGCGGCGGCGCTGTTCAGAGGCGACCTGCGCCAGGGCCGCGTTCAGGTCCGATCCCAGACTGTCCAGCTGCACCTGTGCCGCCGCATCGCGGGCCTCGGCCTCGTCCAGCACGGCGCTAAGACTGCCCAGCTGTGCCCGCAGGGCGGCGATCTGCTGGTTGAGAAGCTCAACCTCGCGCGCGGCGGCAAGCGCCTTTTGCTGTTCCGCCAGAAGCGCCGTCTCGGCGGCGGCGACGGCTGCATCCTTGTCCTTCGTGCCGGTCTCGGCCGCCAGGCGCGCGGCGGCCAGCAGGGTCAGCGTCTCCTCGGCCCGCTTGCGTTCGGCCTCCAGCGCCAGGGTCATCGCGGTCAATTCGGTGTCGGCACCCGACAGCCGTTCGCGCAGGGCTGCAAGGGCAGCGGCATCGACCAGCCGCGCCGCCTCGGCCTCGGTCACCTCGGCGGTCGCGGCGGCCAAGGCGGCGGCGCTGGCGGTCTCCTTGCCGCGCAGCTCGGCGACCAGCGCTTCCAGCGCCTCGCGGCGGGCGGCGGCAAGGCGGGCGGCCTCGGCCCCGGCGTCGATCTCGTCGCGGGCGCGGGCCAGGGCCAGGGTCATCGCCTCGGCCTCGCTGACCAGCCTTGCCTGCGCCTCGCCCAGCGCCAGCGCCTCGCCCCGGGCGGTGTCGCGCTCCAGGATCAGCGCCGCGACCTGCGCTTCGAAATCGGTGATCCGCCCGGAGGCCGCCGCAAGCTCGGTCTCGCGCGCGGCCAGATCGGCGGTCAGCGACCCGATCAGCAAGGCCTGCCGGTCGCCTTCGGCTTCAGCCGTGACAAGCCCGGCGCGCAGCGTGGCGATCTCGGCCTCAAGGCCCGTGGCACGGGTCTTCTCCAGCCCCAGCGCCCCCGCCAGCTCGGCCACCTGCAGCGCCAGCGCGTCCAGCTTGGTGTCCTGCGTGGTGATCTCGTCGCGCAGCACCGACTGCATGACCGTGAACACGGTCAGCACGAACATGATGACCATCAAAAGCACGGTCACCGCATCGACGAATCCCGGCCAGATCAACGAGCTGTCCCTGCGATGCGCCCGCGCCATGGCTTACGGCCGCCCGGGAGTGCTGCGGCCAAGCTGGCGGATCGCCATGGTCAGCGCCGAGATGTCGGCCCGCAGGTCGGCCAGGGTTTCCTGACGGCCCGCCGACATTTCCTCCAGGATGCGCAGCAGCTGCACGTCGATCGACCGCAGCCGCATCCGGCTTTCCGCGTCGGTCTGGTTGCCGCCCTCGGTCGCGGCCAGGCTGGCGATCATGCGCTCCTGCCCGTCGGCGATGCGCTTCAGCGCCGCGATCTGCCCTTCGGCCAGACGCTTCATCGCGCTGCCCTGCGCCTTTTCGGTGGCCGCCTGGGCCCGGTCCGCCTCGATCCGCTCGGCCAGCCGCTCCATTGCGCTGGCCAGGTCGCCGATCCGCGCATCGGTCTGCGCCCGGGTCGATTCGGCCTGCACATACAGCCGCTGCAACTCCTCCATCTGCTCGGCCATGTGGTCGGCATAGGCACCCAGGGCGCTTTGGTCGCCGCCCTCGCCGTCGCCGGCCAGGCCGATCCGGGTGATCGACGACAGCCATTCCTCCAGCTCGCGGGTAAAGCGGTTCTGCCCGTGCCCGGCGAACAGCTCCAGCAGGCCCAGCACCAGCGACCCCGCCAGCCCCAGCAGCGAGGACGAGAACGCCGTCCCCATCCCGCCCAGCTGGCTTTCAAGGCCCCCCATCAGTTTGGCGAACACATCCAGCCCGCTTTCACCCTCTTGCGGCGCCAGCGACCGGATCGTGTCGACCACCGCCGGCACGGTGATCGCCAGGCCCCAGAACGTGCCCAGCAGGCCCAGGAACACCAGAAGGTTGATCAGGTAGCGCGTGATGTCGCGCGCCTCGTCGATCCGCTGCGACACCGACTCCTGGATCGACCGCGACGACGAGGCCGAGATCGACATCCGCGCCGTGCGTGACCGCAAAAGCGCCGCCAGCGGGGCCAGCAGCCGGGGCGGCGCGTCGTTCTCGTTGCCCGGTGTGCCGCGCACGAAATTCTCGATCCAGAACACCGACTGCGCCAGAATCCAGACCTGCCAGAAGCAGGTGACGACCCCGACCGCGAAGACAAAGCCGATCAGCGCGTTCAAGACCTTGCTGGACCGCAGGATCTCGATCACCTCGCCATGGATCAGCCAGGCCCCGGTCCCCACCATGAGACAGACCAGCAGCATCGTCGAGATCGCGCGAATGGGCTGGCTGAAGGTGGTCGCAACCGGTGCCGCCCGCTGTTCCGTGTTGGACATGCCTGCTCTTGTCATTCTGCCTCGGCGCCAGACTAGCAGGCCCGTGGCGCCTGCCAAGCAAAAGCTCAGGTCAGCAGGCGCACCCGGTCGGCCAGCCACTCCAGGTCGGGGTCGGCGATCCCAAGCCCGGCCAGATGCGCGGCGGTGGACCACAGGTAGTCCCGGTTCGGCCCCCGCCCGCCGCTGGCGCCCGCGATGATCCGCGCCTGGTCCTCCAGCGCCAGCCCGCCGCAATACTGCGCGTGGTCCGGGTCGATCACGAAGGCCAGCGCCTCCAGCCCGCCCGCCGGGGTCTCGACCCGAAGCCGCGTCTCCAGATAGGCCGACGAGATCAGCTCGCGGTCGCGCAGGCCCGTGACCGTCGCCGCCTCGGCCCCCTCGGCCACCCGGAACGCAACCCCGGTGCAGGTCGCCCCGCCCGCCCGGTCCAGCGCCAGCACCAGACCCGGAGCCTCGACCGTGCCGCGATGGTGGATCGACCGCATGCAGAAGCTGCGGTGCCAGCCGTCCACCCGCCCGATCCGCTGTTCGGCGACCGGAAAGCCCGGATCCCAGATCAGTGACCCGTAGCCGAAAACCCAAAGTGATCCGCCCATCTCTGGCCCTCTTGCCGCCCGCCCTGTAGACACCGGGGGCAGGGCAATGAAAAGGGCCGCAGGATGCGCAAGCTGACCTACCTTCTGATCACGCTCAGCGTGCTGTGGTCCGGCTACTGGGTCGCGGGCTCGACCGTGATCCGCAATGCCGCCGAAGACTGGTTCGCGGCCCAGGGCGTGCGCGGCGTGACGGCCGAACGGACGGCGCTGACAGTCGCCGGCTTTCCCAACCGCTTCGATCTCACCGTCGAGGGGATCACCTTCGCCGATCCCGCGTCGGGCATCGGCTGGCAGGCCCCCTTCGCC
This sequence comes from Rhodobacterales bacterium, assembly GCA_031409795.1. Classification (GTDB taxonomy): domain Bacteria; phylum Pseudomonadota; class Alphaproteobacteria; order Rhodobacterales; family Rhodobacteraceae; genus Tabrizicola. The sequence goes on along the minus strand of JANNXX010000054.1, from coordinate 276 downwards.
CAGGTCTTCGCGATGACCTGGAAGCCCTGGCACATCATTGCCGCCTTCCCGCCGGAACAGGTGGTGACCCTGCCGGATCAGGCGGTGACGCTTACCTCCGAAGGGATGCGCGCCAGCGTGCGTGCCAAGCCCGCAATCGACCTGCCTTTGGCATCCGTGATCATCGAGACCAACCAGCTGACGGCCAGTTCCTCGGTCGGCTGGACTGTCATGGCCGGGCGCAGCGTGCTGTCGCTTAGCGCCGACGAAGAGGTTCAGGGGGCCGGCGATGCGCAG
>JANNXX010000053.1:0-19604 GCA_031409795.1 Rhodobacterales bacterium | reverse complement strand
TTCGGTGTAAAGCTTGAAGTGGTGGATCAAGGCCTCCATCGAGGTCTTCATCTCGCCGCGCTTTGGCGGGGTGATCTTGCCGCGCGCCAGCACGTCGCCCTTTTCCACCCGCAGCTTGGCGCAGGCCTGGCGGATGATGCTGGTCGATTCCCGCATCTCTGCCATCCGGCACAGATAGCGGTCATAGCAGTCGCCGTTCTTGCCGACCGGAATCTTGAAGTCGAACTCGTCGTAGCATTCATAGGGCTGGGCGCGGCGCAGGTCCCAGGCGAGGCCCGACCCCCGCACCATCACGCCGGAATAGCCCCATTCCAGGATGTCCTTTTCCGTCACCACCCCGATATCGGCATTGCGCTGCTTGAAGATGCGGTTTTCGGTCAGCAGGGTGTCGATGTCGTCCAGCACCTTGGGGAAGGCGACGGCCCAGAGGTCGATATCCTCGACCAGCTGGTCCGGCAGGTCGACATGCACCCCGCCGGGGCGGAAATAGGCCGCATGCAGCCGCGCCCCGCAGGCGCGTTCGTAGAAGACCATCAGCTTTTCGCGTTCCTCGAACCCCCACAAGGGGGGCGTCAGGGCGCCCACGTCCATGGCCTGCGTGGTGACGTTCAGCAGGTGGTTCAGCACCCGGCCGATTTCGCAGAACAGCACCCGGATCAGGCTGGCCCGGCGCGGCACCGGCGTGCCGGTCAGTTTTTCGATGGCCAGACACCAGGCATGTTCCTGGTTCATCGGGGCCACATAGTCCAGCCGGTCGAAATACGGCAGGTTCTGCAGGTAGGTGCGGCTTTCCATCAGCTTTTCGGTGCCCCGGTGGAGCAATCCGATATGCGGGTCGCAGCGTTCGACGATCTCGCCGTCCAGCTCCAGCACCAGCCGCAGCACACCATGCGCCGCCGGATGCTGTGGCCCGAAGTTGATGTTGAAGTTGCGGATGCGCTGTTCGCCGGTCTCGAAGTCGGTCGAGCCGTCGTCATAGCTGTTCTTGCGGATATCGCCGTCCATCAAACCGACTCCCTTGCCTTGGCCATCGCCTTCGGCACGAATTTCTCCCAGCGGACCACGGCGCGCTGATGACGCCCTTCGCCGATCAGGTCCACGCCGTCATGCGCACTGACCTTGAACCAGACGAACCTGCCGTCCACCGCCGTCACCTCGGTCTTGACCGTCACGGTCAGGCCGGGTGGCGTGGGCGCCAGGTGGCTGACATCGACATGCGTGCCAAGCGAGCCTTCGCCCTCGTCGTGGAAGGGCGCAAGCTGTTCGATGCAGGCCCATTCCATCAGACCCACCATGTAGCCGGTCGCGAAGACGCCCGGCATTGCCCGAAACTGCACCGCCTCGGGGAAAAGCGCCGGAACCGTGTGTTCCGCACCGATCCGGTGGCGGAAGGTCGCGGCAGCGCCGGGGGTCAGGCCGGGTTTCATTTCGCCGCCTTCTGGTCGCCCGGAAGAATGTATTCCGCACCCTCCCAAGGCGACATGAAGTCGAATTGGCGGTATTCCTGCACCAGATTGACCGGCTCGTAGACCACGCGCTTCAGCGCCTCGTCATAGCGGACCTCGGTGTAGCCGGTGGTCGGAAAGTCCTTGCGCAGGGGATAGCCCCGGAACCCGTAGTCGGTGAGGATGCGGCGCAGGTCAGGGTGGCCGCTGAAGAGAATGCCGAACATGTCGAACACTTCGCGCTCGAACCAGTTGGCGCTGGGGTGGATCAGGATGATCGAGGGAACCATCTCGTCCTCGCGCACGGCGACCCGCAGGCGGATGCGGTGGTTCCGGTACATCGACAGGAAGTGATAGACCAGGTCGAACCGCGCCGGGCGTTCCGGGTGGTCGATGGCGGTGATGTCGACCAGGGTCGAGAACCGGCACGATGCGTCATCGCGCAGAAACTCGACCAGCGCCTCCAGATTTGCCAGGTTCGTGGTCAGCGTCAGCTCGCCATGGGTGATCGACGCGGCTTGAACGCCGTCGGACTGCTTCAGCGCGATGATGCCGGCCAGTTCCTGCAGGGCTTCGGACATGGGGTCTACCTTACCAAAGTGCCGGTGCGGCGGATCTTCCGCTGCAACTGCAGGATGCCGTAGAGCAGCGCCTCGGCCGTGGGCGGGCAGCCGGGCACGTAGATGTCGACTGGAACGATCCGGTCACAGCCGCGCACCACGGAATAGCTGTAGTGATAATAGCCCCCGCCATTGGCGCAGGACCCCATGGAGATCACATAGCGCGGTTCGGGCATCTGGTCATAGACCTTGCGCAACGCCGGGGCCATCTTGTTGGTCAGCGTGCCCGCGACGATCATCAGGTCCGACTGGCGCGGGGATGCGCGCGGCGCCGTGCCAAACCGTTCCAGATCATAGCGCGGCATCGAGGTGTGCATCATCTCGACCGCGCAGCAGGCCAGCCCGAAGGTCATCCAGTGCAGCGACCCGATGCGCGCCCAGTTGATGATGTCCTCGGTCGAGGTGAGAAGGAACCCCTTGTCCTGCAGATCGCGGTTCAGGGCCTGAACCGTGGTGTCGTGATCGGGACCCACGGCGTTACCGGTCATCACTCCCATTCCAGGGCCCCCTTCTTCCATTCATAGGCAAACCCGATGGTCAGCACGGCCAGGAACAGCATCATCGACCAGAACGCCGCCATGCTGATCTCGCCGAAGGCCACGGCCCAGGGGAACAGGAACGCGACTTCGAGGTCGAAAATTATGAACAGGATCGACACCAGGTAAAAGCGCACGTCGAACTTCATCCGCGCGTCGTCAAAGGCGTTGAAACCGCATTCGTAGGCGCTGACCTTTTCGGGGTCGGGATTGCGCACGGCAAGGACTGCGGCGGCAAGGATCAGCACCAGCCCCAGACCGATTGCAATCGCCATGAGGATGAGGATGGGCAGATACTCTCGGAGAAGCAGATCCACGAGGGGCTCCTTGCTGCTGGCAACATGCGGGCGCGCGGATGCTTGCGGCCCGCCCGGTCTCATCGCCCGTTTACTCTGGCCCCCGGACCGGGTCAACCGAAGGCGGGTGGAATTCGATGCTTCAAGACGCCGCTGGCAAATCGCCGAGCGCCCTGTCGGGCGGGAATTTTCGCGCCGCCGCGTCCGGTCGGGATCTGGTCGGGATCTGGTCTGGAACTGGTCGGCAACTGGCCGCAGTGGGGCCAGTGGCACGGCGTCGGGAAGGCTTCCCTGACCTTGACCCGAAGGGGCGTTCCGGCGCTTTCATGCACCCGAAGCAAGTGAAAGGAAAACCGATGCGATCCGTTCTGGCCCCTATCCTGACCCCAACCCTGACCCCAAGCCTGACCCTGATCCTGACCTCGATCCTGGCCGCCAGCCTGCCCCTCGCGGCCCTTGCCGACAGCTGCGGCGTCGATGACGCTGCCGTCGAAGCGGCGATCGCCCGGCTTGAGCCCGGCTATCCGGGGGTGCTGTCGGACATCTCGTGCGACCTGCCGACGGTTCCCGCCCACAAGATCATGTGCGCAGCGGCCGAGTCGCCGGAGGATCTTCTGTGGCGGATGGGGCGGCTCAACGATCTGGCCTGGGCCTTCGCGGTCGAGAACGCGACCAAGATCCGCTACGACATCGCCAACCCGACCGAGCCGAACCCCGGCCTGATCGCCACCCGGGACGACTGCACCGACGCCGCCTGCATCTGCGCGGTGCTGATCGAGGACACCAATGCCAGCCTGGGCGGCACCTCGCCCTATCCGCAGTAGGGCTGGCGGGCCTACGTCAGGGCAGCCCCGGCCTTGCCGAAGGGCGGACCGAACCGGACCCGGGCGACAGCGACGGCCACCACGCTTCCGGCGATCTCCGCCAGCCAGTTCATCGACAGGATTGCCTCCGGCATGGCAGTCCCCCCAGAAGAAGGCGGCGGCGCGTTTGCCCGGGATGCCCGCCCAGCCTAGCGCCTGGGTGTCGCGGCTGTCTTCGGACAGGCACCTTGTCTAGGCCGGCACGATCCCGGTGCCGGCCGCTGCCGGGGTCAGCAGAAGTTCCACCCGGGTATCCGGGGCCGGCCGGGGCGCTTCCCGGGGGAAGACGATCCGCGAATGCGGGGTCAGCACCTTGCAGGTGCCTTCCTGCAGAAGATGCTTGTCGCCGACCATCATGCCGAAGAACCGCCCGCCTGCGCGGGCATCGGCCCGCGCCTCGCGGACATGCATGTCCAGACCGGGCGACATGAAGCGGGTCATCATCGCCGGGTCAATCCAGGCGCTGTAGACCCTTTCGGGGCTGGCGTGGATCGTCCGGCGGCAGGTCAGGGTCAGGTCAGACATCCTCTTCATCCTGTGCGACCAGGTTCGACAGCGCATCCAGCCGCTGATCCCGGATCGACCTCAGCCCACCGAACCAACGGTCGATTTCGGGCAGGGGGTCCTTCCGCACCGCGATCAGATGCTCGCGCCAGTGTCTGCGGCGGCTGACCAGACCAGCCCGTTCCGGAACCATGATGTGCTTCGGGTCGGCGTCGAGGCTTATCTCGAAGCGGGCGGCGATTTCGGTCACCTGGGCCGGGCCTTCCTGCACCAGATGTGTCAGGATGGCCCGGCGTGTCGGGTCGCCTGCCGCCTTGAGGATCAGGGTCAGCTGGCCAGGGTCACTCCGTTCAGCCATGCGGGTGAAACAACCCCCTCGTGGCAATCATCCAGCCAGTCAGGTGAATGACCCTAGACCACCGGCAGAAACCGAAAGCCCGGCCCGGCGCGGGAGATCCGTCCGATCCCGGGGCCGGGCAGATGCGCGCCGGCCACGATCCAGCCGGCCTCGGCCGCCTGGCCCATCAGCGCCAGGCGCGAGGCGCAGGCGGCACCGGGGTCTGCGTCGAACGCCCAGGTCACTTCTGGCTGCGCGAATTGCACCGCCGCGTGATGCACAATGTCGCCCCAGACCAGAAGGCGCCCGTCAACGAGGTAGGCCATGTGCCCGGGCGAATGGCCCGGCGCGTTGATCGCCGTCACCCCGCGCATCGGCCCGTCGCCTTGTTCCAGCGGCATCAGCCGGGGCAGAAGCGGGATCATCCGGGGCTCGGCGCGGAAAGTGGCAAGCTCTTCTACGGCCAGGAAAATCCGCAGCGCTTGCGGAAAGGCCGCCGCGCCCGCAGGGGTCACCAGCCCGCCGATATGGTCGATATGGGTGTGGGTGAGCGCGATGTCGGTGACCGCCTCCGGAGACAGGCCGGCGGCAAGCAGTGCCTCGGGCAGATGCCCAAGCGTCCGGTGCCAGGCATCGCCTGCCCCGGCGTCGATCAGAAGGCACCCCTGCGGCCCCCGGACCACGAAGGCCCGGACCGGCAGGCGCAGCAGGCCGTCCACAAGGTCCGCCCCTGCCAGCGCGGCACCGGGCAGCGCAAGCCCGTCCGGCCCGCGCAGATGGGTCAGGGGCATCCCGGTTTCGCCGTCCGACAGCATGATCACCGACAGATCGCCAAGCTCGACTTCCAGGGACAGATCAGTTTGCCGCAGGACGCGCATCAGCACCAGGCTCCACGCGGACCACCGCCATAGGTGCGGGCATGTCCCGCCTTGATCATCAGCCGCGCGACGTCCTGACCGTCAAGCGTCAGCCGCACCAGCGACCGCCCGTAGCGATCGGTGCCCTCATGCACCAGCGCCAGCCGGTCGGCCTTCTGGATCAGGGTGCGCAAGGCCCAGCTCGCCCTTTCGGCCGCGATGAATTCCGCGGTGCATTTCGGCGAATACTTCTCAGGCGTGTCAAGGCCCAGAAGCCGGGCGCTTTCCAGGCCTTCCTCGGCGCACATCAGCGTCAGCGTGTCACCATCGACCACCCGCAGGATACGGCAGTCACCGCCGTCGCCCGCCACCGGCTTCAGCGCCGCATTCACCAGATCGGCGATCCCCGGCACCAGGACCAGCGCCAGAAGCGCGGCGACCATGATGGACTTCACCAGGAACCGGGGATCAAAAAGCCGCCGAAGAAGCCGCGTCAGCGGCCCGGGCGGACGTGCCGGACCAAGAAACCGCGCCATCGCCCTAATCCGCCACGGGCGCCGCGACCGGCGCGGCAGAAGCGGCCGGTGCTTCGATCCGGCCCGACTTGCCGATCTCTTCGGCCAGGATCCGTGCGATCAGGTCCGCGTCCCCGGTCGAGAAGGTCAGCGGCAGGCGCATGTCGATCAGCCCGGCCAGCACCCGGTCAGTCGCGGGCAGCGTCTCGGGTGCCGCATAGCGCCAGTGCGTGTAGCGGCTGGTGAACCCGACCGGATCGGCCGCGCCGAACCATTTCAGCTCCACCCCCCGCGCCGCAGCCGCCGCGACGAAGCCGGCCACGCGCGCCGGTTCCCAGCCCGGCAGCAGGAACTGGAACGACGAGCCCATGTAATCCTCGGCCTGCGGACGCGCGATCAGCCGCAGCCCCGGCACGCCGTCCAGGCCCGCCTCCATCGCCTGATAAAGCGCCCGCCAGCGCGCGCGGCGGTCGTCCAGCAGGGCGATCTGCGGCCGCAGGATAGCCGCGCGCAGGTTGTCCATCCGGCTGGAGACGTTCGGGACATCCAGGCGCAGCGCCTCGAACAGCTCGGGCGGCGGGGCTGCGCGGTGGCGGGCGTACAGCATGTAAGAGCCGGACAACAGCACCGCGCGCGCCGCAAGCCCGGCGTCGTCCGTCACCAGAAACCCGCCCTCGCCCGAGTTCATGTGCTTGTAGGTCTGGGTAGAGTAGCAACCAATGGCGCCATGCCGCCCGGAGGCCACGCCTTTCCAGCGCGCGCCCATCGTGTGGGCGCAATCCTCGATCACCCGCAGCCCCAGCCGGTCGCACAGGGCCATCAGCGCTTCCATGTCGCAGATATGACCGCGCATGTGGCTGAGCAAAAGCACCGTCGCACCGCTGGCCCGTGCCTGCACCTCAAGATGCGCAAGATCGATGGTCAGCTCCTCGGTCACTTCAACGAGAACCGGCCGCGCCCCGATGCTGGCGATCGACCCGGGCACCGGGGCCAGCGTGAAGGCGTTGGACAGAACCGGCTCACCCGGACGCACCTGCAACGCGCGCAGGGCGCAGGCCATCGCCGCCCCGCCCGAGGCAAGGCCCAGGCAGTAGCGCGCCCCGACATAGGCGGCGAATTCCTCTTCCAGAAGTGCTGTCTCGGCCACCTCGCCCGGAATGGTGTTGTAGCGGTGCAGCCGCCCGTGCCGCAGCACGTCCAAAGCGGCGGCAATGCCGGCTTCGGGGATCGGCTCTTGCTGGGTGAAGCTGCCGGTGAAGCGGTCCATCAACCCTCCTTCGGGCGTTTGACGATTCTGAGAAACAGCCCCAGCGTGACAAGCAGCAGGGCCGCCGCAAGGAAAAAGGCCGCGTCGGGGGTCTGGACCCGGGCATCGGGCTGCATGAACATGCTGAAGACCTGCGCGAACATCACCGTGCCGACCAGCATGGCGATGTTCATCACGGCGGCGATCCCGCCCTGCAGCTCGCCCTGCGCGTCTTCCGGCACCGCTTTCGACATCATCGCGACCAGCATCGGGTGGACGAACCCCTCGGGCCCGTGGATGACCAAAAGCACAAGCACCGCCGCCAGCGACCCGGCCAGCCCGTACCCCGCCGCGACGACACCCGCGATCACCAGGCCGAACAGGCAGACCCGCCATTCACCATAGCGCGCGACGGCCGGGCCGGTGACAAAGCCCTGAAAGATCGCGGTGACCAGCCCGAAGGCCGCCAGCGTCAGGCCGACCACGCCTTCGGACCAGCCGAACTTGCCCATCCCCCAGAAGGCCCAGATCGCCGGATAGACCGCGCTGGCCATGAAGTAGACGCCAAGGATCGCGCAAAGCGGCAGCACGCTGCCATAGCGGGCAAAGACCCTGAACGCGCCGAACGGGTTCGACCGGCGCCACTCGAACGCGCGGCGCTTTTCCGGCGGCAGCGTCTCGGGCAGCACGAACCAGCCGTAGATCAGGTTCAGCCCCGAGATGAAGGCCGCGACATAGAACGGCACGCGCGGCCCAAGCTCGCCCAGAATGCCGCCGATGGCGGGGCCCAGCACGAAGCCCACCCCGAAAGCCGCCCCCACCAGCCCGAAGGCGCGGGCCCGGTCCTCGGGTGCCGTCACATCGGCGATATAGGCATTGGCGATCACATAGGATGACCCGCAGACCCCCGCGATGACCCGCCCGACAAAAAGCCAGAAGATCGTCGGCGCCAGGGCCGAGAACAGGTAATCCGCCCCCAGCCCGAAGATCGCAAGCAGCAGCAGCGGCCGGCGCCCGAAGCGGTCCGACAGGTTTCCGACCAGCGGGCTGAAGGCAAACTGTGCCAGCGAGAAGGCCGCGAACATCCAGCCGCCGATCCAGGCAGCGTCGGCCAGATCCATCTGTCCCACCTCCTCGATCAGCGCGGGAAGGACAGGCATGATCAACCCGAAGCCCACCATGTCCAGAAACACGGTGATCAGCACGAAAGTCACCGCATGGCGGCTGACGGGAAGCAGGATGGCGGCGCTGTCGGACATGGGCGCGACCCTAGGGGCGCGCCAGCAAAGTGTCAAACCGGGGCCAGCGCCGATTCCGGCCGCACGGACCGCCCGCCAGACACGCAGACGCCAGGATCAGGATCCGCCAACCCGTTGAATTTGAATAAAATTGTGCCTGCTCTTTCGGAAATACTCTGCGGGAGGTCTGGAGGGTGCAAAACCCTCCAGTCCGCCGCCGGCAAAGGGAGTCACGCCAGAAGCCGTGCCACAAGGTCGGGCAGATCCTCATAGCGGTCAAGCAGCGCCGCCGGGGCAAAACGCGCCACGCCTGCCCCTTCCGGCCCGAAGGTGACCAGCGCCACCGGCACGCCGGCCGCGACCCCGGTCTTCGCATCCGTCTCGGTGTCACCGACCAGCATCGACCGCGCGACCTGCCCCCCGGCGCGTTCCACCGCCGCCCGGTAAGGTGCCGCGTCGGGCTTGCGGACCGGCAGCGTATCCGCCCCGACAAGGGCCGCGAAGGCGTCCCGCACGCCCAGGTGCCGCAACAGCGTTTCGGCCAGACCCTCGGGCTTGTTGGTGCAGATCGAAACCGCAACCCCTTGCGATTTCAAGGCCTCGACCGCCGCCATCGCCCCGGGATAAAGCCGCGTGTGAACCGCGATCGCCCCCCGGTAGGCTTCCAGCAGGACGGGATAGGCCGCGTCGACATCCGCCTCGGTCCAGTCCCGCCCCAGCCGCGAGAACCCCAGCCGCAGCATTGCCCGCCCGCCATGGAAGGCCGTCAGCACATCCGCAGGCCCCAGATGCCCGCCCCGGGGCAAGACGGCATTCGCCGCAGCCAGCAGGTCGCCCGACGTGTCGGCCAGCGTGCCGTCCAGATCAAACACCACCGTCCGCAGGTCTGGGTGTCGATCTGGGCGCATGTCCGGCCTTCCTGTAACGTTGCGTGAGGTCCGGCCCCTTGCCACCCCGCGCCATGGGGGTAAAACGGGCGCAACGATAAAGGAAGGGGCAGAATGCAGGTTTCAGTCATCGTGCTGGCGGCGGGTCAGGGCACGCGGATGAACTCCGACCTGCCGAAGGTGCTGCACCCGCTTGCAGCCGCCCCCCTTCTTCATCATGCGCTGACCACCGCGCGCAGCCTTGATCCCTCGCGCATCGTCGTGGTCACCGGCCACGGGTCCGAGGCGGTGACCAACGCCGCACGCGCCTTTGACGAAGCGGTGGATGCCGTTCTGCAAGACCCACAGCTTGGCACCGCCCATGCCGTGGCCCAGGCCGCCCCTCTCCTCGCCGACACTGCGGGCGAAGCCATCGTGCTCTACGGCGACACCCCCTTCATCCGCGAGGAAACCCTGCGCGCCATGCTGGACGCGCGCGCCCGCCACGCCGTCGTCGTCCTCGGCTTCCACGCAGCCGATCCGGGCCGCTACGGACGCCTGATCACCGATGGCGACAGCCTTCTGAAAATCACCGAGTGGAAAGACGCGACCGAAGCAGAGCGCACGCTGACCCTTTGCAATTCCGGCGTGATCTGCGCCGAGGCGAAGACGCTGTTTTCCCTCATCGCCGAGGTCGGGAACGCCAATGCCGCCGCTGAATACTACCTGACCGACATCGTGGAGCTTGCCCGCGCCCGTGGCCTTTCTGCCGGGGTCGTCCTCTGTGACGAACCCGAAACCCTTGGCATCAACACCCGCGCGCAACTGGCGGATGCGGAACGCGCCTTCCAGACCCGCGCCCGCGCCGACGCGCTGGAGACCGGCGTCACCCTCACCGCGCCCGAGACCGTGTTCTTCGCGCTGGACACCCATGTCGGCCGCGATGCGGTGATCGGGCCGAACGTCATCTTCGGGCCCGGCGTCACCGTGGAATCCGGTTCCGAAATCAAGGCCTTCTGCCACCTAGAAGGCTGCCACATCTCGCGCGGGGCCTCGGTCGGGCCCTTCGCCCGCCTCCGCCCCGGTGCCGAACTGGCCGAGGACGTTCACGTCGGCAACTTCGTGGAAATCAAGAACGCCATCCTCGACGAAGGCGTCAAGGTCGGACACCTGACCTATATCGGCGACGCCGATGTGGGTGAGTTCACCAACATCGGCGCGGGCACCGTCACCTGCAACTATGACGGCGTGATGAAGCACCGCACCACGATCGGCAAACGCGCCTTCATCGGGTCTGACACCATGCTGGTCGCCCCGGTCACGGTCGGCGACGGCGCGCTGACGGCCTCCGGGTCGGTCATCACCGAGGATGTGCCGCCCGGGGCCATCGCCATCGGCCGCGCCCGGCAGGTCATCAAACCGGGCCTTGCGACCCGGATGTTCGAAAAGTTGAAGGCCATCAAGGCCGCAAAGGCAAAAGGTCAGTAAAAATGTGCGGTATTGTCGGGGTCCTGGGCAACCATGAGGCGGCCCCCCTTCTGGTCGAAGCGCTGAAACGCCTGGAATATCGCGGCTATGACAGCGCCGGGATCGCCACGGTCAACGCCGGGAAGCTGGACCGGCGCCGGGCGGTGGGAAAGCTGGTCAACCTCTCCGACCTGCTGGTCCACCAGCCCCTTGCGGGCAAGTCCGGCATCGGCCACACCCGCTGGGCCACCCATGGCGCGGCGACGGTGACCAACGCCCACCCGCACCGCGCCGGTTCGGTGGCCGTGGTCCACAATGGCATCATCGAAAACTTCCGCGAGCTGCGTCAGGACCTTGCCGCCAGCGGCTACACCCAGGAATCCGAAACCGATACCGAAACCGTGGCCCTCCTCGCCCGGCGCGAGATCGACCGTGGCGCCACCCCGGTCGAGGCCGCCCGCGCCACGCTTCGCCATTTGCGCGGCGCCTTCGCGCTGTGCTTTCTCTTCGACGGCGAGGACGATCTGATGATCGCCGCCCGCAAGGGCAGCCCGCTGGCCATCGGCTGGGGCGAAGGCGAGATGTTCGTCGGCTCGGACGCCATCGCGCTGGCGCCGATGACCGACCGGATCACCTATCTGGAAGAAGGCGACTGGGCCGTCATCACCCGCCAGGGCGCCGAGATCTTCGATGCGTCGGACCGGCGCGCCAACCGGCCCGAAACCCGCGTGCAGCTGGACTCCACACGGATCGAGAAGGCCGGCTACAAGCATTTCATGGCCAAGGAAATCGCCGAGCAGCCCGTGGTCATCGCGGACGCGCTGCGCCACTACACCGCCCCTGACGGTCGGTTGCGGCTTCCACAAGAGGCTGATTTCAAAGGCATCGACCGGGTGACGCTGGTCGCCTGCGGCACCGCCTCCTACGCCTGCCATGTCGCGAAATACTGGTTCGAGCAGATCGCCGGCCTGCCCGCCGACATCGACATCGCGTCCGAATTCCGCTACCGCGAGCCGGTGCTGTCCCCCGCCTCGATGGCGATCTTCGTCAGCCAGTCGGGCGAAACCGCCGACACCCTCGCCGCCCTCCGCCATGTCAAGGACCGGGTCGCAAAGGTCGTCTCGGTCATCAACGTGCCCACCTCCTCCATCGCCCGCGAAAGCGACCTGGCGCTGCCGATCATGGCCGGGGTCGAGGTCGGCGTCGCCTCGACCAAGGCCTTCACCTGCCAGTTGACCCTGCTGGCGCTTCTGGCGCTGAAGGCGGCCGAGGACCGGGGCCGGATCGACGCGGCAACCCTCGCGGAGCGGCTGGAAGCCCTGCGCGCCCTGCCCGGCCTGATGAATGCCGCACTGGCTCTGTCCGACCCGATCGCGCGGATCGCAAAGGACCTGGCCAAGGCACAGGACATTCTTTTTCTCGGACGGGGCGCCATGTTTCCGCTTGCTTTGGAAGGCGCGCTGAAACTGAAGGAAATCAGCTACATCCACGCCGAAGGTTATGCATCGGGTGAACTGAAACACGGGCCGATCGCTCTGATCGATGCGCAGGTTCCGGTCATCGTCCTGGCCCCCAAGGACGGGCTGTTCGACAAGACCGTCTCGAACATGCAAGAGGTGATGGCGCGCAATGGCAAGGTGCTGCTTCTGTCAGACGCCGATGGCATCGCGACCGCCGGACAGGGCACCTGGAAGACCCTGACGCTGCCGACGGTCGATCCGCTTTGGGCGCCGATCCTCTACGCCATCCCGGCGCAGCTGCTGGCCTACCACACCGCCATCGCCAAGGGCACCGACGTGGACCAGCCGCGCAACCTTGCGAAGTCCGTCACCGTGGAATAGCCAGGCCCCTCAAGCTTGTCTGAAACATGCATTCCTTTCTGCACAAGTATCCCGCGGGAGGTCTGGAGGGTATGAAACCCTCCAGTCCCCCGCAGCCACAGGGGCCTCCGATGGGGATCTGCACGCCGGCCACCGCTCCCGCCCGCAAGAGAAGGGCGCGCCATGTCCGCGCTTGACGCGCTTCAGGCGCTGGCCGACCCGCAGAAGGCCGCCGAACTGGCCGCCTATCACAAGGTTGCCCGCCCCTATCTGGGCGTCGCCGTGCCCGCGATCGAGACCCTCACCGACCGCTGGCGCGCGGACTGCACGCTGGACCAGCGCCTCGCACTGGCTGCGGACCTTTGGCAGTCGAACATCCACGAGGCCCGGATCGCCGCCGCGAAACTTCTGACCCAGGCCCGCATCCGCCCGGACGAGGCCGCCTGGACGCTGATCCAGTCCTGGGTGCCCGATCTTGACGCCTGGGCCATCGCCGACCATGCCGGCATCGCCGGGCAGAAGCGTCTGGTGGCCGGCCCGGCCCGGCTTGACACGGTCGAGGGCTGGGTCAGCTCGGCCCACCTGTGGACCCGCCGCGCGGCACTGGTGATGACCCTGCCCTGGACCAAGCAGAATTTCCCGAAACCTCAGGACCTGGCGATCCGCGACCGGGTGCTGGGCTGGTGCGCGACGCTGGCCGATGATCCCGACTTGCTCTTGCAGAAAGCCGTGGCCTGGTGGGTCCGCGACCTGTCGCGGCACGACGCGCCCCGCGCCCGTGCCTTTCTTGACCAGCATGGCGACCGCCTGAAACCCTTCGCCCGGAAGGAAGCGGCCCGGCATCTGCCGTGACGGCCCCAGCCCGGTTAAGGGTCAGCCTGGAGCGCGCAGGTCAGGGACCGTAGACCGTCAGCTCGGGTAGTTCGGTGAGCGGCAGCTTCAGCGCCTGGAAGGCCGCCAGCGAAAGAAGCGCGCCGCCGGTTCCCGGTCGCAGCTCGACGGCCAGGCTTTGCCCCGAAGCCGTCTGCACCCGGCCCTGCGCCACCGCCTTGACCCGCGGCGAGGACAGCCAGAACCCCTGTTCGGCTGGTGGGCCAAGCGCCACGACCGCCGTGCCCAGCGCACGTTCCCCGCCCTTTGCGGGGGCTGCAAGGGCGGCTGCCTTCTGTTCGGCCGTCGTCGTGTCCAGCGCCGTCGCGCTGTCTGACCGCGCGCCAAGGGCGGCATCTGCCGCCGCCGGGGCGAACTCGGTCGCGGGCTGCGCCGCCGAGGGGCCGGTGATCGAGGCCGGACCGGACCCGGCGCCGCCCGGGTTGAACAACCCGCACCCCGAAAGGTTTGCGGCGGCGATGGCAAGAGCAAGAAGCTGTTTCATGGCGCCAAGCCTAGCCCGGCCGAAACCGCCCGGCAATTGCCGCTTTCCGCCTTGTGCGCCCGGCCGCGCAGACCTACCTTCCGACCATGGAGCCGCTTGTCGATCCCTTCGCCCGCGCCATCAGCTATCTGCGCGTCTCGGTCACCGACCGCTGCGATTTCCGCTGTACCTATTGCATGTCCGAACACATGACCTTCCTGCCGAAGGCCGACCTGCTGACGCTTGAAGAGCTGGACCGCCTCTGTTCCACCTTCGTGGCGATGGGCGTCGAGAAGCTGCGGATCACCGGAGGCGAACCCCTGGTCCGCAAGGGGATCCTCACCTTTTTCGAAGCGATGGCGCGGCACCTTGCGACCGGCGCCCTGAAAGAGCTGACGCTGACCACGAACGGAAGCCAGCTGGCGAAATTCGCAGAACCGCTTGCAGCTCTGGGGATTCGTCGCATCAACATCAGCCTTGATACGCTCGACCCTGCGAAATTCACCAAGATCACGCGCTGGGGACGCCTGCCGCAGGTGCTGGAGGGGATCGACGCCGCGAAGGCGGCGGGCCTGCGGGTCAAGATCAACGCCGTCGCGCTGAAAGACTTCAACGAGGACGAGCTTTTCGGCCTGCTTGACTGGTGCGCCCGCGAGGATCACGACCTGACCTTCATCGAGGTCATGCCGATGGGCGAGGACATGACCGCCGGCCGGCTTGACCAGTACTGGCCGCTGAAGGACCTGCGCGCGCGCCTGGCCGAACGGTTCACCCTGACCGATCTTGCCGAAAGGACCGGCGGTCCGGCGCGCTATGTCCGGATCGAGGAGACCGGCCAGAAGCTGGGCTTCATCACGCCCCTGACCCATAATTTCTGCGAAAGCTGCAACCGGGTCCGGCTGACCTGCACGGGCGCGCTTTACATGTGCCTCGGGCAAGAGGACATGGCCGACCTGCGCGCGCCGCTGCGGTCAAGCCCGGATGATGCGCCCCTCAAGAACGCCATCCGCGCCGCCATCGCCCGCAAGCCCAAGGGGCATGACTTTGACTACAGCCGTCAGCGTGTTGCAGGCCAGATCACCCGCCACATGAGCCACACCGGCGGCTGAGGGCCAGATTTCCCTGATCGGGAGTCTGGTCCCGGCCTCGCCCTTGCAACCTACTTCGTCAGGATCAGCTTGCCCGACCGGGTGATCCGCAAGGCATAGACCTGCCCGTCCAGCACGATCCGCGCCAGGCTTCCGCCTTCCGTCAGCGCGCGCGCGTCATGCAGCGGCGTGGCATCGGCGGTCAGCCAGCTGTCGACAAGGGCGTTCATTTCCCCGCCTCCATCCGTGCGATCAGGGCTTCCAGAACCGGGCCGGGGAAGAACCCCTGCACGGCAGACAGCAACAGCTCGACGATATCGGCCCGCGAGGCCGCTTCAGGACCGGTCATGGCAAACTCCATCAGATTGAACGACACCGGGCGGACCCCTTCCCGGGGCTGGCTGGGCTTGCCGACATATCCTGAGTAAATTAATCACCTTTGTCAACACCCCTCCGGCCTGGCGCTCCTGCACGGCTTCCCCCCGCCGCGGCGACCGGCTATCCTGACGGTCCCGCAACCATCCGGACCGGACATGACCGACGACCCTGCCGGCCAACTGCTCAGCCTTCCCCCACCGCAGCTGGCGCAAGACGTCCTGGCCGGCCTGGTGCGCGACCACTGGGGCCTGGTCGGCACCCTGACGCCGCTTACCTCCGAGCGGGACCAGAACCACAGGCTGGATACCGTCAGGGGCAGCTTTGCCGTCAAGCTGTCCAACCCCGCCGAAACCGCCGGCCTGACGGACCTGCAAACCCTTGCCTTGCGCCATGCAGCGAAGGCCGCCCCCGATTTGCCCACCCCGCGCGTCGTGCCTGCGACCGACGGCCGGACCGTCGTTGCCACCCCGCATGGCGCGCTTCGGCTTCTCACCTGGTGCGGCGGCATGCCGCTTGCCGGGATCCCCGGAACACCGGCGCTGGCAAGGTCCGTGGGCCAGTCCCTGGCCAGTCTTGACGCAGCCCTTGCAACCTTCAGCCATCCTGCGGCGGATCATGTCCTGTTGTGGGACATCCGCAATGCCGAGCGCCTTGCGCCGCTTCTTCCGGATCTGCCGGCGGACCTCAGGCCCCGGGCCGCCGCCGTCGTCTCAAGGTTCCGCGACCACGTCGCCCCGGTCCTGGCCCGCCTGCCGCGCCAGGTGATCCATGGGGATTTCAACCCGCACAACCTGCTGGCCGACCCGGCGCAGCCCGACCGGCTGACCGGCATCCTCGATTTCGGCGATATGACGCTTAGCCACCGCATCTGCGACCTGGCAATTGCCGGATCCTATCTGATCGGGGCTGCTGATCCGCTTGCCCGGCTTTTGCCGCTGATCACGGGTTTTCACGCGATTACCCCGCTGCTGCCCGAAGAAATTGCGGTGCTGCCCGACCTGCTGGCGGCGCGGATGGTCACCACGCTGGCGATCTCCGCCTGGCGGGCCAGGCGCCATCCGGCGAATGCACCCTACATCCTGCGCAACGCCCCTGCCTCGCGCGCGGGTCTTGCCGCGCTTGACGGCCTCGAACCCGCCAGGCTGGCCGATCTGCTGCAACACGCCTGCGAACGGCAATCCGCATGACCAGGGCAACCCCGATGCCGAACGCCTACATCCCCGGCGGCGGGCAGCTCTCTCCTGCGGATCAGGCGCTGGCCGACCGGCGGGCGGCACTTCTTGGCCCGGCCTACCGGCTGTTCTACGAAACGCCGGTGCATCTGGTGCGCGGCCAGGGCGTCTGGCTCTACGATGCCGGGGGCACCGCCTATCTGGACTGTTACAACAACGTCGCCTCGGTGGGCCATTGCCATCCCCGCGTGGTCCAGGCCATGACGGCGCAGGCCGCGATCCTGGCCACCCACACGCGCTATCTGCATGATGGCATCCTTGCCTATGCCGAACGGCTGCTGGCGCTGTTCCCGGCCGAACTTGGCCATGCGATGTTCACCTGCACCGGGTCAGAGGCGAACGATCTTGCCCTGCGCATCGCCCGCGCCGCGACCGGCGGGACCGGGATCATCGTCACCGACAACGCCTATCACGGCGTGACCCTTGCCACGGCCGAGATGTCGATGTCGATCGGCCCCGCCGTGGCACCGGGGCCGACCGTGTTTCCGATTCCCGCCCCGACCACGCAGAACTATCCCGACGGCATCGCCACGGGCTTTGCCGCCGCCGTCCGTGCCGCCTGCGACCGGATGGAGGCCTGCGACATCCGGCCCGCCGTCCTGATCACCGACACGATTTTTTCCTCGGACGGCGTCCTGCCCGGTCCCGCAGGGTTCCTTGCCCCCGCCGTCGCCGCCATCCGCGCGCGAGGCGGGCTTTTCATCGCCGATGAGGTCCAAGCCGGCTTCGGGCGTACCGGGGCCGCGATGTGGGGGTTCCAGCGCCACGGGCTGCTTCCCGACATCGTGACGATGGGCAAGCCGATGGGCAACGGCTATCCGATGGCCGGGCTGGTGGTGCAACCGGGGATCCTCGCCGAGTTCGGGTCCAAGGCGCGCTATTTCAACACCTTCGGCGGCAATGCCGTGGCGGCGGCGACCGGGCTTGCCGTCCTCGACGTGATCCGCGACGAAGGCCTGCTGCAAAACGCCGCAAGCGCGGGCATCCGTTTCGCAGAGGGGCTGCGCGATCTGGCAAAGCGTCACGACCAGCTGGGCGAAACCCGCGCCGCAGGCCTGTTCCTGGGCCAGGACATCCTGACCGAGGGCAAGCCCGACCCCGCTCGCGCCCAGCGCCTGGTGAACACGATGCGCGACCAGCGCGTCCTGATCAGCGCGACCGGCCCCCTGGGCCATATCCTGAAACTGCGCCCGCCGCTGCCGTTTTCGGCTGGCAACGTCGATCAGGTGCTGACCACGCTTGACCGGTGTCTGCGGCTGGACTGATCGCCCATCCGCCCGGTTGCTCTTTTCGAAATACTCTCAGGGGGTCCGGGGGCAGAATGCCCCCGGTTCCGTCGCCAGGAGAAGACCGCGATCAGCAGGCCGGTGGCACTCCTGTTCCGAAGGGTCAGCCCAGCGCGTAGCCGGCGCCCCGCACGGTCCGCACCGGGTCCATCCCGCCGAACTGCATCAGGCTTTTGCGCAGCCGGCCGACATGCACGTCGACCGTGCGCGTGTCGACATAGATGTCGCGCCCCCAGACCTGGTCCAGAAGCTGCTCGCGGCTGAAGACCCGGCCCGGACGCTCCATCAGCGTCACCAGCAGCTTGAATTCGGTCGGTCCCAACTTCAGCATCTTCTCGGCCCGGTAGACCCGGTGGGTTTCCGGGTCGAGGCGGATATCCTCATGCTCCAGCACCACGCCGGCGGTGGATGGCCGCACCCGGCGCAGCTGCGCCCGTGCCCGCGCCATCAGCTCCAGCACCGAATAGGGCTTGATCACATAGTCATCCGCCCCGGTCTCAAGACCGCGGATCCGGTCCACCTCTTCGGCCCGGGCCGACAGCATGATGATCGGGATGCTGCGCGTGTCCGGCCGCATCTTCAGCCGCCGGCAGACCTCGATGCCGGACACCTTCGGCATCATCCAGTCAAGGATGATGATGTCGGGCTCTTCCTCGTCGACCAGGACCATCGCGTCTTCGCCATTGTCGGCCTGCGTCACCGCAAAGCCCTCGGCTTCCAGGTTGTAGGCCAGAACCGTGCGCTGCGCCGGTTCATCCTCGACCAGCAACACCCTTGGCTGTCCGTTGCGTGCCATGCCTATCCCCTTGCCGTGCCCATGCCGGTGCTGTCGACCTTCGGCCTCGCCTCTTCGGGCAGCGCGCCCGTCACCAGATAGACCACCTGTTCGGCCACGGCAGTGGCGTGGTCGCCGACCCTTTCGATGTTCTTGGCGATGAAATGCAGGTGCATGCAGGGCCCGATCAGGCGGGGGTCCTCCATCATGTGGGTCAGGAATTCCCGGAAGATCGAGTTGTACATCTGGTCGATCTCCCGGTCGCGCATCCGCACATCCTCGGCCAGCTTCACGTCGCGGCGGATGTAGGCGTCCAGCGCGTCCGCCAGCATCTGCACCACCGCCTTGGCCAGCCGGCGGATCGACCCGGCCGCCCCCGGCACCTGCGGCATGCGGCCCAGGACCACCGACCGCTTGGCGAGGTTCTTGGCATAGTCGCCCGACCGCTCCAGCGCGGCGGCAATCTTCATCACCGTCAGGACGGTGCGCAGATCGCCCGCCGTCGGCCCGCGCAGCGCGATCAGGCGGGCGCATTCGGTGTTGATCTGATCCTCCAGCGCATCGACATCCGTATCCCCGGCCCGCACCCGCTCGGCCAGGTCGTCATCGCGCGCCTCCAGCGCCTCGGCCGCGTCCAGAAGGGCGGCCTCGACCAGCCCGCCCATCCGCATGACCAGGGCCTGTGCCGATTCAAGATCGCGGTCGAAGGCCGACAGGATGTGCAGGGTGTTCATAATGCTCTCCTCAGCCGATGCGGCCGGTGATGTAGGCTTCGGTGCGGGGGTCTTTCGGGGTGGTGAAGATCTGCGTGGTGTCGCCGTATTCGGCCAGGCTTCCCAGGTGGAAGAAGGCGGTCTTCTGGCTGACCCGCGCCGCCTGCT
>JANNXX010000052.1:0-12485 GCA_031409795.1 Rhodobacterales bacterium | reverse complement strand
CTGCGAGCGTTACGCTCCGGCGAGGTCCCGACCGTGGTGGTGCCGTCCGGGTTGCTGATGGGGGAGTTCAACGGGAAGGACATGGGTCTGGAGATGGCGGTGGACATGGGGATGCACATAGGAACAAATATAGAACATGCGCCGCGCGTGGCAAGCCTTTCCCGGCGCTCGCCGCAGGGGTCAGAGGTCGGCCAGCTTCGACAGGTCGGTCTGGTGCGGGAAATCACCCTTGGCCAGATACTCCGCCTCTTCCGGCGTCGAGGGGCGGCCAAGGATGGCGTTGCGGTGCGGATGCCGCCCGAAGGCCGCAACCGTTGCGCGGTGCAGGGCCGGCTGCTTTGCCGCAAACCGATACATGTCCCGCAGGTTTGCCGGAGCCTCGTCCAACGCCGCCGTGGCGATGGCGACTGCCCGGTCAAGATTCGCCAGATGATCGGGGCATTCGCAATGCTCCAGCGGCAGCTTGAACATGGTCTTGTACCAGACATTCTCCAGCCGGTCGAAATCGCCGTTCGCCAGGCCTTCAAGGCACAGGCACAGCGCCTTGCGGTCCTGCGCATAAGCCCCCGGCGTCCCCGCAAAGACCGAACGCGAGAACTGGTCCAGCACGATGATCAGCGCCAGCCTGCCGCGCGGAGTTTCGGCCCAGCCGTCAAGGTGGCCCGTCACGGCACGCCGGGTCAGATCGGTGAACCTTCTGGTGACAGCATCATGCGCGCCACCCCGCATCCGCCAGATCCACAGCGCCAGATGTTCGGCAGGGTCGGGTTCGGCCGGTTCGGGGAACCAGAAGGCAAGGACGTCATCGGGCGTGATTTCCGGCTTCGGCATGGCCAGTCCTTTCGGCAACGCCAATGGTTAGGCGCGGATCCCGGCAAAAGCAACGTTGCAAGGGGTGGAAGCCGGCCCCGCCTTGGGCTAGATCAACAGCGGCGAAGTTGCGAAAAAGGTGCCCGGAATGGCGAAGATCACTTACGTGGAACATGGCGGCAAGGAACATGTGGTCGACGTGGCCAGTGGCCTGACCGTGATGGAGGGCGCCCGCGACAACGGCATTCCGGGGATCGAGGCCGATTGCGGCGGCGCCTGCGCCTGTTCCACCTGCCATGTCTATGTCGATCCGGCCTGGGTCGACCGGCTGCCCGCCCGCGACAGCATGGAGCAGGACATGCTGGATTTCGCCTGGAACCCCGATCCGGTGCGGTCGCGTCTGACCTGCCAGCTCAAGGTTTCCGACAAGCTGGATGGCTTGCGCGTGCAGATGCCGGAAAAGCAGATCTGACGACAGGGGCGCCGATTTCTTCGAAGAAATCGAACCGGAGCCTTTGAAGGCTCCGGAGCGGAGTTTTCGAAAACTCCGCGCCCCAAGGCGCTTGATGTGGTTTCAGTCCCCGGCCTTGCCCAGCCGGTCCGCCTTCTTGCGCACCAGAACCGTCCGCAGGTCATGCATCGCCAGCAAAAGCCGGTCAGTCACCGCCTCCAGCTGGTCGTCTGTCGCACGCGACTGCGCCCATTGCGTCGTCAGGTTGAGATGGTCGACCGCGCGCAGGATGTCATCCACCTCACGCGCGGCAAGCTGGGCCTGGCGGTCGGCGATCCAGGTGTCGATGGCGTGATGGTCCGACGCTGAAAGCACCACATCGCCATGCGGCTTGACGCTGCCGTTCTTCACGTTGACCGCCGCGATCTCGTCCATCTCGATCCGGCGCTGGCGGTTTTCCGTGCTGATGCGAAAGACCACGGCCCCGTTCTCGCGCACCCGGAAATAATAGTCGGGAAGCTCCGCCGTCATCGCCCCTGCCTGTCGCTTGCGCGGCGGGATCAGCCACGCATTCCGCCATTCCTTCAAGACCCCGGGCCGGTCGTCAACCCGGATTGCGGTTCCGCTGCCGATTTCCCGTCAGACCAGCGCGGCGCAAAAGCGCTGGATTCGGGTGCAGGCCTCATGCAGCACCTCGTCCGAGGTGGCGTAGCTCACGCGGAAGTTCGGCGAGACGCCGAAGGCCGCGCCGAACACCACTGCAACGCCGGTTTCTTCCAGAAGTGCTGTCGCAAAGACCTCGTCATTGCTGATCACCGTCCCCGCCGGTGTCGCCTTGCCGATGCAGCCCGAAATGTCGGGGTAGACGTAGAACGCGCCTTCGGGCCGGGGGCAGCGGATGCCGCGCGCCTGGTTCAGCATCGAGACCACCAGATCACGGCGGCCCTGGAAAAGCTTGCGGTTCGGGGCGAGGAAATCCTGCGGGCCGGACAGCGCCTCCAGCGCGGCATGCTGGCCGATCGACGAGGGGTTCGAGGTCGACTGCGACTGGATTGTCGCCATCGCCTTGATCAGCGCCACCGGCCCGGCGGCATAGCCGATCCGCCAGCCGGTCATCGCATAGGCCTTGGACACGCCGTTGCAGGTCAGCGTGCGGTCGTAAAGGCCGGGCTCCACCTCGGCGGGGGTGCAGAAAACGAAGTCGTCGAAGACGAGGTGCTCGTACATGTCGTCCGACATCACCCAGACATGGGGATGGCGCATCAGGACATCGGTCAGCGCCTTCAGCTCATCCCGCGTATAGCCCGCGCCGGTGGGGTTCGAGGGCGAGTTGAAGATGAACCACTTGGTCCGGGGCGTGATCGCCGCCTCCAGCTGGTCCGGGGTCAGCTTGAACGCGGTCTCGATCCCGCAGACCACCGGCACGGGTGTGCCACCGGCCAGCAGCACCATGTCGGGATAGCTGACCCAGTAAGGCGCGGGGATGATCACCTCATCCCCCGGATTGCAGGTCGCCATCAGCGCGTTGTAAAGGATCTGCTTGCCGCCAGTGCCGACCGAAACCTGGGACGGCGTGTAGGTCAGCCCGTTTTCCGTCAGGAACTTGGCGCAGATTGCCGCCTTCAGCTCGGGTATTCCGTCCACCGCCGTGTAGCGGGTCTTGCCGTTGTCGATCGCCCGCTTGGCCGCCTCGCGGATGTTCTCGGGCGTGTCGAAATCCGGCTCGCCCGCGCCAAGGCCGATCACGTCGCGCCCTTCGGCCTTCAGCGCCGCCGCCTTGGAGGTGACCGCGATGGTCGGCGAAGGCTTCACCCGCGCCAGGGAGTCGGAGAGAAAGGCCATGGGACGCCCCTTTCGGAGGTGGAGTTTCATCGCTGCCTGTCTTAGGGTCCGGTCCGCAGGGGTTCAAGCGGGAATGGCGGCACCGATGACCGAGACGGCCGAAGCGCGCCTGAAGCGACTGGCGATGCGGTCCTGGCGGCGCGGGACCAAGGAGATGGACCTGATCCTTGGCCCCTTCGCCGACCGGCATCTGGCCGGGCTGTCCGGACCGGACCTGCAGCTTTACGACCGGCTTCTGGAAGAGAACGACCAGGACCTGATGGCCTGGATCCTCGGCCAGGCCCTGCCGCCCGGCTGGGTCGTGCCCCTGCTGGCCCGGGTCACCGCCTTCGCCCGCGACAGGCTGTCGCCGCAGGCCTAGGTCCGGCACGGCCCGGCAGGCCCCGCGACGGGCAATTTCCGGCAGCTCCGGTCAGATGCAGGCCATGTTCGCCGCAAGTTTACCGAATGTTTTCTCTTTGTGCTGATTCTGTCCGGGATTTGCCGGTGGAGATTCCCGATGTCGCACTATAGCCCGCTGCTCGATGGCTCGCAGAAGGCGTTCCTGTCCTGCTACCTGGATAACCTTGGTCTGGTGGAACGGATGCACCGCCTGCTTCTGGACGTGATCAAGGATGAATTCGAACGCCTCGGCGTACTGGAGATCAATTCCGTCCAGGCGCTGTTGCTGTTCAACATCGGCGAGAACGAGGTGACGGCGGGTGAGCTGAAATCGCGGGGCTACTATCAGGGCTCGAATGTCAGCTACAACCTGAAAAAGCTGGTGGACCTGGGCTTCATGCATCACCAGCGCTCTGAGATCGACCGCCGGTCGGTCCGGGTCCGGCTTACCGAAAAGGGCCGCAGCGTGCGCGGCATGCTGTCGGACCTCTTCGCCCGCCACGCCGAAGGGATGGAAAGGCGCAGCCTGATCGACGCCTCCGGCATGGACGAGATCAACACCGCCCTGCGCCGGATGGAGCGGTTCTGGACCGACCAGATCAGGTACATCTACTGACGCCGTAGGGTCTGCCCGTCGCCAGAAGCGCGTCTTGCCGACCCATCCGCCCCGCCCGTGTTCCCTGCGCGACCGATGGGCGGTTCGATCTTCGACGCCTGCCAGCCTGCCACCCTGCCCGCCCGGCCGCCTACCCGCCCGGCCGCCCTACCACCCGGCCGCCCTACCACCCGGCCGACCTGTCGAAAGGCACGGGCCGGCCCGGGCCGCTGCGGTCGTCCGGGCCTGCCTTGGGTTTCGTTCCACATGACCCGCGAAAAGGCGTTGCGGCCGGAGTGGCAGCGCCGCAGCCGGACGGGTCGCAATGCAGCCGGCCCTACCGGCGGCGGACCGAGTTTCCGCTGTCGATGATCTTGTTGATCGTGCGCGCCACCGCCGTGTGGGTGTCCGGTTGTCCCTCGCTGGCGGCGGCATTGGAATGTGCGGCCGCTGCATCGCGCAGGATTCCCACGATCTCGTGCTCGGGCAGGATGTTGCGGTCGTTCAGCGCCAGCAGCAGCGATTCGCAGATCGACAGTGCGGCAAGGCCGGCCACGTCGGGGATATCGGTCATCGGGTTTCGACTTTCTGCGCAAGATGTGGGACAATCGCAGCGGCGCAGCCTGCCTTTGGCGACGCGTCCGCGATCCTTGGCAGGAAATTCGCCGGTCGGACTGATCTTGATCAGTTTCAAAACGGATCTCTTGCTGAAAAACGGGTTTGGGTTGGGCAAGCCCGGGCAGGCCAGACCGCCAATTCACTGTGGGGGAAGATGACCGGGACAAAAGCCTTGCTTGCCATTCAGGACAGCCCGTTCGCGCGCAAGCTGTCGGCTTTCGTGCGGCTGTCGGACAGCGACCTTTCGGTCATGTCGGACCTCTATCGCCGCCGCCGCCGCTTTGCCGTCGGGGCGAACATGATCCACCAGGGCCAGACCGACCAGAACGCCTATGTGCTCGCCTCGGGCTGGGCCTGTTCCTACAAGATCCTGCCCGGCGGCACGCGACAGATCGTCGGCATCCAGGTCCCCGGTGATTTCCTGGGGCTGCGGTCGGTGCTGTTTCGCACCTCGGACCACAATGTCGAGCCGCTGACCGTGGTGCAGGCCTCCGAGGTGGCGTCGCAGACCCTGCTGGCCGCTTTCTCGCAGACCCCGCGCCTGGCCACGGCGGTGCTGTGGGCCGCGTCGCGGGACGAAGCCATGGTGGTCGAGCATCTGGTGAACATCGGGCGGCGCACGGCGATCGAACGGATGGCGCATTTCCTGCTGGAGCTTGCGGCCCGGCTGCGGCTGGTGGGGATGGGCGACCGGACGGGCTATCTTTGTCCGCTGTCGCAATATGTGCTGGCCGACGTGCTTGGGTTAAGCGCGGTGCACGTCAACCGGGTGCTGCGCGAACTGCGCGAGGGCGGGATGCTGACCTTCCAGCGGGGCCGCGTGACGTTTGACGACTATGATGCGCTGGTAATGCTTGCGGGCTTCGACCGGGGATACCTGGACCATGATGGGCCGTTGCTGGAATAGGCGCGGTCCGGGCGGATGCGCGCGCCGGTCACGCCAGCGCCCGCAGCGTTGCGTCCAGCGCCCGGACGCAGGCACCGTCCCGCTGCGCGGTGTGCGCCGCCACGGCGGCCTGATAATGCACCAGCGCCGCCGCCTTTTTCGGGCCATCGGGCGCCTTGTCCCAGGTGTCCTTGACCGATTTCATCCGGTCGGTCGTCAAAAGGATCGTTCGCATCGGCATCATGTCCACCTGCTTGACTTGTGAAGGCTTCCGGCGGTCGATCCGCTGGATCGAGGCCGCCGGATAGACCCGTGTTCAAAGACCGATCGGGCGGGCGCAGGCCGGTCAGGTCGTCGGGGTGATGACGATCTCGACCCGCCGGTTTCGCGCCCGTCCGCTTGCCGTTCCGTTCGAGGCGACGGGCGCGTCAGATCCCTGACCGGCATGGGCTACCCGGTTCGCGGGCAGGCCGTGGTCGGTCAGGATGCTGGCCACCGCAAGCGCCCGGTCCCGGCTTAACGGGTTGTCGTGCGCCCTGGTTCCCACATTGTCGGTATGGCCGACGACGCGGACGGTCGAATCGGGATAGGTCCGCAGCGACTGGGCGATCCCCTGCAGGGCGGGCAGACAGCCCCGGTTGACCACGGCCGACCCGGTCGGGAAGGTCACGCTTTCGGGCAGGATCACCAGAAGCTGGGTGCCGGTGTTCAGAATCTGCGCACCGCTTCCTGCAAGGTGCTGCTTCAGCTGGCGCATCTGCCGGGCCATGGTCACGGCGACCGCGCCACCGATCGCAGCACCGATCGCAGCACTGGCAAAGCCGCCCCTAGGTGCTGCCGGCACCAGGCGGCAGTTCAGCCTCGGCGATTGCCCGGTCATCCCAGGCCAAGCGACAGGCGCGTCAACGCCGGCAGCGAGGTGGCCCCGGTCCGCGGCATGATCTCGGCGCGGTGGCTTTTGACGGTGCGCCGGCTGATGGTCAGGTCCGCCGCGATGATCTTGCTGGGAAGGCCGTTCAGGACCAGGGCCATGACCTGCCGTTGCCGGGGCGTCAGGCCTTCCACGGCAGTCCCCGCCTTGGCCCCGAGCCGCGCAAGGGCTGCGGTCAACTGGCGATTCTGCGCCAGAAGGGCCGCGTTGCGCCGGACAAGGTCTGCAATGGTCGGGGTCGGGTTTGCCGCCCCAAGGTTCGCCGCGCCCCCGGAGTGGCGGGGCCTGGCCTGGTCAGGCCTGCGGATGTGAGTGGCGAAGTCTGGCACGGGCGGATCCTTTCAGGGGAGGCGGCGCAGTTTTCCCGGCCGGGTCTGGTCAGATCGTGCCAGACCCGGCCGACGCCGCACTAACCTCGGTCAGCCGGGGGTCGTCTTGGTCGTTTCCGATCCTTCCGGCTGGCCCGGCCTGCTTGCAAGGGTAAGTCAACGGATGCCGGGCAGGTTCCGCTGTCCTGCGCCGAAAAGCGCGCCTGCGACCCCTGTTCCGGTCGTCGCAACCGGCCTTGGCCAAATGCCCCCCCCCCGCGTGGCCGCGCTGGGGACGGCAGCAACATGAGGTCACCCGCGATACACCAGACCCACAACACCCTGCCCGAGGCCGTGCGGATGCAGTCCGTCCCGGCCCTGAACCGGCACCTGGCGGCGGCCATCGACCTGCACGGCCAGCTCAAGCACGCGCACTGGAACGTGCGCGGACCCGGCTTCATCGCCGTGCACGAGCTTTTCGACACGGTGGCTTCGGGCGCGCTGGTGTCGGCGGTCCCGGGTCGAACTGGAACGAAACACGGCCCGGCGTCGTTCCCTTCGGCAGGTCGGAGGTCCGACCGTGATCCCCCCTTTCGCGGAGCCCGACATGAGCGATCTGCCGACCTTTCTTGCCACCGCCGCAACCGTTGCGGACCCTGAAACCCCCGGTTCGGCGGACCCTGAAACTGGGAAGGCTTGCCGGATCGCCGCTGTCGATCCCGCAAGCCTTGTCTTTGCCTGGCGGGCGTCCGACATCATCGGGGCGCGGGTTCACGACGATGCAGGCGTGGAAATCGGCATCGTCAAGGACCTGCTGGTCGGCACGGGCGACACAGGCCCGGTGGCGCTCCTTGCGACCCGTGCCGATCCCGCGACCCAGTCGCGCAACGTTGTCGTGTCGGCGGCGGATCTTGAGATGGTCGGCGACAGGCTGACGCTGCCCGCAGGGTCGATCGCGGCACTTCTGGCGCTTCCGGTCTTCTGACCTGCAGGGCCTGCGCGATCTTTACGGCAGGGCGGGCGGCGGGTGGCGAAACCCTGGCCGGGTCGGGAACCGGCGAACCCTGCGCTGCGTTGTGTTGGCGCTGGATGATGCAAGCAATGGAGGCCTTGGGACCGATCATGACCTTGAGAACTGTCATAATTCCGGCTGCTGGAAAGGGCACGCGCCTGATGCCCGCGACCAAAGTCACCGCGAAAGAGCTGCTGCCGGTCTTCGACCGGGTTGCCGTGGATTTCGCCGTCGAAGAAGCGGTCGGCGCGGGGGCCGAGCGGATCATCGTCGTGATCAGCATGTCGAAGACGGCCATCCGCAGCTATCTTGGACAGACTGCCCGGAGACAGACTGCCCGGGTCGCCGATCCCCAGACCAGCGGGACCGGTCCGCAGGAAAGCTGCGCCGAGAGCGTCGCCGAGATCGTCTATGTCTACCAGGACCGGCCGCTGGGGCTGGGCCATGCCGTCCTGTGCTGCCGCGACATGATTCTGCCGGGGCCGGTGGGGGTGATCCTGCCCGATGACATCATCATGGGCCAGAACGCCCTCGCCGAGATGTCGGGGAAATATCGGGGGGGCCACATGGTTGCGGGAATGTCGGTCTGTGCGCAGGACGCGGCGCAGTACGGGATCTTCCGGGTCAGCGGACTGGCGGTCGACGGCTGCATCCCGGTGTCGGGGATGGTGGAAAAGCCGGCGCCGGGCACTGCGCCATCTTCGATCGCGGCAGTGGGGCGCTATATCCTGGATCCGATGATCTTTGACGTGCTGTCGCACACCCCGCGCGGCAAGGGCGGCGAGGTGCAGCTGACCGACGCCATCTCTATCGCCGGGCTGGCGGTGCCGCTGACGGCTTTCCGGTTTTCGGGCACCCGCTATGACTGCGGCAACCATGACGGGCTGCTTGCCGCGTCGAACGCCCGGCAGGCCGCCGTCCGGACGGACCCCCGTCAGCGCATCGTGTCGGACCGTCTTTCTGTTGCGACATCCGGGACAATCCGTGATAGGATTTCCGCTCCGACTCTGGTGCGATCTGCATCGGCCACAGCAGTCGGACTTTAGCGAACGACCCTTGCCGCAGACCAGCCCCGGGCCGACAGGCCCGGGTGAAATGGCACTTTTCAACTTACCCGTCCGACCGCACGGACAAGAAGGGCCGTCCTGGCCGCTTCAAGGCGCGAAGACCGGATGGAACCGGTTGCTCCGCCCCTTCGTTTCCGGTTTGCGGACAGTTGAATGGACCGGGCACTGCCATGACCCGAAAGGAACTTGCGATGAATTGGGATCAGATCGAACATAGATGGGCGGCGATGACCAGCCGCGTGCGGGCGGACTGGACAATCGCGCGTCCAGACGCGCTGCCCAAGCTGCCGCGCCGGGGCGGACAGGTCGACGAAAGTCCGACCGTCCTGCCGATTCGCAGCGCATTGCCCGTGCGCAGTGCATTGCCCGTCCGCAGCGCATTGCCCGTCCGCAATGTCGGGCCTGACGACGCGGCCCGGCCGAAGACGCCGACCGAGTGACGTCGCGACGAGGTCCGGTTTCACGGCTGCCGCGCCGTCGGCGCGCGGGTGAAACGGTTGCGGCCCAGGCCGAGGTAGCGCAGGCCGGGGTGGCGCAGGCCGGGGTGGCGCAGGTCTGGCGCGACACTGCACCGATCCGGGCCGATCTTTTCGGCACCGAACGGCTGGAGCATCACGCCCGCACCCTGGCCGCAGCGCAGACCGTCGCCACGGGCAAGCCTCTGGCCGTGCCAAGGCTGAGCCTTCGGGTTGCCGACAATGCCGAAACCCTGCTGCAGGCCTACCGGACCTGCGCGCAGGCGCTGCAGGCCGGGCAGACGATCGTGCCGGCCGCCGAATGGCTTTTGGACAACTTCCACCTGGTCGAACAGCAGCTTCGGCAGATCCGCGACGATCTTCCGCCCGGCTATTATCGCCAGCTGCCAAAGCTGGCCGAGGGGCCCTTTGCCGGGTATCCCCGCGTCCTTGGCCTGGCCTGGGCCTATGTCGCCCATACCGACAGTCTGATGTCGGGCCCGGTGCTGGTGCGCTATGTCCGCGCCTATCAAGAGGTTCAGCCCTTGATGATCGGCGAGCTTTGGGCCGTCGCCATCACCCTGCGGATCGTGCTGGTCGAGAACATGCGCCGCCTGGTGCAGCAGATCGTCGACGGGCACGCGCTTCGGCTGCAGGCCGATGCCATCGTCGACGCGGTGCTGGCCGCCGGCCAGACGCCGGGCCAGTCACAGCTGTCGGCCCTGCAACGCGCGGTTGCCCCCTATGAGACCGTCCCGCTGCCCGAGATCCTGGCCGCGCAGATCGCCAAGCGGTTGCGCGGGTTCGATCCGGTGCAGACCCCGCTGTTCGGCTGGCTGGAAGACCGGTTGAACCGGCAGGGCACCACGATCGACGAGGTGGTGACCAATACCCAGACCCGGCTTGGCGCCTCGAACGTCACGATGCGCAACATCGTCACCTCGATCCGGCTGGTGTCGGAAATGGACTGGGCCGATTTCTTCGAAGAGGTCAGCCTGGTCGACGCCCGCCTGCGGCAGAACGTGACCTATGGCACGATGGATTTCGCGACGCGCAACCGCTACCGGACCGAGATCGAGATCCTGGCCCGAGGCGCGGCCATCCGTGAGGACGCGGTGACCGATGCCTGTCTGGCGCTGGCCGCGCAGGGCGGCGCCGACCACATGCGCGATCCGGGCCACTGGTTGATCGCCGAGGGGCGCGCAAGGCTGGAAACCACGGTCGGTTTTCATCCCCCGGTCCGCATGGCGCTGCTGCGTCGGGTGGGGCGGGTCGGGCTGACGGGGTATCTGGTGGCCATCGGCGGCGTGGCGCTGGCGCTTGTCGCGCTGGCCCTGACGCTGATGGGCACGGCGGGGGCGGGGCCGGTGGCGCTGGTTTTCCTCGGGCTGGTCGGGGCCTTGCTGGCCGCCGATCTTGCCGGGGCCATCGTCACCACCGTGGTTACCCGCACGGTGCCTCCGAAACCCTTGCCGGGGCTCGACCTTGGCAAGGGCGTCCCGCCACATCTGCGCACGCTGGTGGCGGTGCCGGTCCTGTTGCACGACCCCGCCGAGATCGACGCGATGATCGAGCGGCTGGAGGTGCATCATCTGTCCAGCACCGGGGGGGCTGTGCATTATGCGCTGCTGTCGGACACGGTCGACGGCCCGCATGAGGCCGATTCCGGGGACGCGGACCTGATCGCCACGGCGACCGAGGCGATCCAGCGCCTGAACCGGCGCTATCCGGGGGACGGCGGGGAGCGTTTCTATTTCCTGCACCGCCGCCGGTTGTGGAACGCGTCCGAAGGCGTCTGGATGGGGTGGGAGCGCAAGCGCGGCAAGCTGGCGGAACTGAACCGCCTGTTGCGCGGGGCGACGGACACCAGTTTTGCCGTGATCAGCAGCCCGATGCCGCCGGACATCCGCCATGTCATCACGCTGGACGCCGACACGCGGCTTCTGCGCGGGACGGTGGCGCAGATGGTGGGCAAGATGGGCCATCCCCTGAACCGCGCGCGGTTCGACGCGGCCAGCCAGCGCGTGACCGGCGGCTACGGCATCCTGCAGCCCCGCGTCAGCCCCAGCCTGCCGGTCGGCGAGGATGCGTCGATCTACCGGCAGCTGTTTTCCAGCCCCGGCGGGATCGAGCCCTATGCGGCGGCGACCTCGGACGTCTATCAGGACCTCTTCGACGAGGGGTCCTTCACCGGCAAGGGCATCTACGACGTCGATGCGTTCGAGGCGGCGCTGGCGGGGCGGGTGCCGGAAAACACCATGCTGAGCCACGATCTTTTCGAAGGCATCTTCGCCCGGGCCGCCCTTGCCTCGGATATCGAGGTGGTCGAGGATTTCCCCGCCCGCCATGACGTCGACATCCGCCGCCAGCACCGCTGGGTGCGGGGGGACTGGCAGCTTCTGCCCTGGATCTTCGGCCAGCGGCGCGGTGAGCGGGGCGGGGTTCCGGCGATCGGGCGCTGGAAGATGATCG
This sequence comes from Rhodobacterales bacterium, assembly GCA_031409795.1. GTDB lineage: Bacteria > Pseudomonadota > Alphaproteobacteria > Rhodobacterales > Rhodobacteraceae > Tabrizicola. The sequence continues at coordinate 657 of JANNXX010000052.1, read as the reverse complement.
ACAACCTGCGCCGGTCGCTGCTGGCCCCGGTCGCGGTGCTGGCGCTGTTTGCAGGCTGGCTGCTGCCCCTGCCGCAGGCGCTTCTCTGGACGGTGCTGGTCGTCACCCTGCTGGCCCTGCCGCGCCTGCTCGCCCTGCCCTTCGGCCTGCTCCCTGCCCGCGCCGGGGTGATGCTGCGCAGCCATTTCGCCGCGCTGGGCGCCGATGCGCTGACCGCGCTTGGGCAGATCGCGCTGAGCCTGGTGTTTCTGGCCGACACGGCCGCCACGATGCTGGATGCCGTCCTGCGCACCGCCTGGCGGCTGGCCCGGTCCCGCCGGCATCTGCTGGAATGGATGACGGCCGCGCAGGCGGGCAGCGGCGGGCCGCCTTCGGCCCTGCGCCAGTATCAGCGGATGCTGCCCGGCCTGGTCCTGGGGCTTGGCACCTGTGGCGCGGCGGTTCTGCTGAACCCCGCCGCCTGGCCTTTGCCGCTGGCCTTTGCGCTGGTGTGGCTTGCCGCGCCGGCCCTCGCGCGCTGGATCAGCCTGCCCCGGCGGCAAAGGCCGGTCGACGCCGTGTCGGACAGCGACGCGGGGGACATTCGCCGGATTTTCACGCGCACAAAGCGCCATATCGAGAAAGTAGTGAACCCCGGAGAAAACAAACAACACCCCC
>JANNXX010000051.1:0-39600 GCA_031409795.1 Rhodobacterales bacterium | reverse complement strand
CCGCGCGCCAAGTGCGACCCGCGCGCGCATCAGGCGGTGGTGCTGACCCGGCCGGTGGTTGAGGGGCGCCGGGGGGCGACGCGGTTTGACGGGTAGTGCGGGGGCCAGCCCCCGCACCCCCGGGATATTTGCGAACGAAGAATGATGTTCTCAGGCTTTGACGCGCAGGTTTTGCGGATCGTAGAGCGATGAGAGAGTCACCTTGGCGGGCACGCGTTCCGAGGCGACCTCCAGCTCGTAAGTGCCTGACAGGATGAAGTCTTCGGTCACACCGTCGGGGTGGCGGACATAGCCCATTCCGATGGATTTCCCGACCGTATGCCCATAGCCGCCGGAGGAAAGCCAGCCCACCCGCTCACCATTCCGGTAGATCGTCTCGCGGCCCAGAAGCACCACGTCTGGTCCGGCGGTGAAAGTGGCGAGGCGCTTTCTTACCCCGCTCGCCAGTTGCCCAGCGATGGCATCGCGGCCGATGAAATCGACCCCGGATTTCATCTTCACCGCCCAGGCAAGGCCCGCCTCGACCGGAGTGTGATCCGGGCCGATGTCCGACCCCCAGGCGCGGTAGCCCTTTTCCAGCCGCAGGGTCTCGATAGCCCGGTAGCCGGCGAGGACGGGCACGCCAGTGCCGGACATCAGCGCCTCGCAGACCGTGACGGCGACTTCGACTGGCATGTGCAGCTCCCAGCCCAGCTCGCCCACATAGGTCACCCGCAGGGCGAGGACCGGGCAGTTCGCCACGCTGATCCAGCGGGCCGAGCCGAAGGGGAAACCGGCGCTGGTCAGGTCATCGGTAGAGTGGCGGGACAGGATCTCGCGCGCTTTCGGACCCATCAGCGACAGCACAGCCAGTGACGAGGTGACGTCGATCAGATGAGCATCACCTTGCAAGTTACCGGCAATCCAGTCGAAATCATGCGAGGCAAAGCCGGTTCCGGTGACGATGTGAAACTCATCCGGGCCAAGGCGGGCGACGGTCAGGTCGCATTCGATGCCACCCTTGCGGTTCAGCATCTGGGTGTAGGTCAGGGTTCCGACCGCGCGATCCACGTTCCCGGCGGCGATGCGGTTCAGGGCCTTTGCCGCGTCGCGCCCGGCAAGGCGGAATTTGGCGAAGCTGGACTGGTCGATCAGCACCGCGTGCTCTCGTGCGGCCATGTGCTCGCGGCCCACCGCGTCGAACCAGCCGGGGCGGGCCATGGAATAGCGGTCGACGGGGTCTTCTCCCGGACCGGCGAACCAGTTCGGGCGTTCCCAGCCGAGTTTTTCGCCAAAGCACGCCCCTGCCGCCTTGAGATGGGCGTAAAGCGGCGAGCGGCGGGTGGGCCGCGCGGACTTCATCTCTTCCGAGGGCCAGGCGATGGTGTAGTGCTTGGCATAGGCCTCCAGCGTGCGGGTGCGGACGTAGTCGGTCACCCGGTGTGGCGGGCCGAAACGGCGGATGTCGACGGGCCAGAGGTCGAAGGGCGGCTCACCCTTGGCCACCCATTCCGCAAGGGCCATCCCTGCCCCGCCGCCTGCCGCGATGCCGAAGGCGTTGAAGCCCGCACCAACGTAGAGGTTCCGCAGCTCTGGCGCCTCGCCCAGGATGAAGTTGCCATCGGGGGTGAAGGATTCCGGGCCGTTCAGAAGCTGCTTGACCCCGGCGTTCTCCAGAGCCGGGACGCGGGCGATGGCGTCGTCCATGAACTGGGCATAGTGGTCGTAGTCGCTGGTCAGAAGTTCGAAATGGAACCCTTCGGGGATGCCTTGGACCGCCCAGGGCTTCGGGTTCGGCTCATACCCGCCCCAGACCAGGCCGCCGACCTCTTCCTTCCAGTAGGTGCGGCGGTCGGGGTCGCGCAGCGTGGGAAGGGTCGTGGTCACGCCCTCGATCTTTTCGGTGATCATGTACTGGTGTTCGACCGAAACGAGCGGCACGTTGACCCCCACGGTCGCGGCAAGGTCACGGGTCCATTGCCCGGCGCAGAGGACGACCTTTTCGCATTCGATGGTGCCGGACGGGGTTTCGACGCCGGTGATGCGGCCATCTTCCACGATGATCCGGGTGACCGGCATGTCTTCGAAGACCTGCACCCCCGCCATCCGCGCGCCACGGGCCAGGGACTGGGTGATGTCGGACGGGTTGGCTTGCCCGTCGGTCGGCAGGTAGGCCGCGCCCACCAGGTCGTCGATGGTCATCAGAGGCCAGAGATCCTGCGCTTCCTTCGGGGTCAGCAGGTGCATCTCCAGCCCGAAGGAGTGCGCGGTGGTGGCCTGGCGCTTCACTTCGGTCCAGCGGTCGGCATTGCAGGCCAGGCGCAGGCCGCCGTTCATCTTCCAGCCGGTCTGCAGGCCGGTTTCGGCCTCCAACCCTTTGTAAAGCGCAACGGAATGCCCCAGAAGCTGGGTGATGTTGGCGCTGGTGCGCAACTGCCCCACCAGCCCCGCCGCGTGGAATGTGGTGCCGGAGGTGAGCTTCCTGCGCTCCAGCAGCACGGTGTCGGTCCAGCCAAGCTTGCCCAGGTGATAGGCCACGGAACAGCCGACGATACCGCCGCCGATGACAACGGCGCGGGCGGTGGTGGGAAGGTCTTTCATGCAAGCGTCCTGAAGGCGGCCAGCGCCGCGCGGTAGGTGTCAAGGTAGCCGGCGGTATAGGCCGGATAGTCGAAATCGAGGTCGGAGTGGATCTCCTGCACCATGGACCACATCGCCTCACGCAGGGCCGCCGCCGCCTTCATCGCGGCGTAGCGGCGCCAGAGATCGGCGTCGGGGGCCGTGCCGAAATAGGTGGCAAGCACCCATTCCTCCTGCCCCCGGTCCAGCCCGCTGTTCGCCGCCAGCCCACCAAGGTCGAACAAGGGCGAGCCCCAGCCGGCATAGTCCCAGTCGATCAGCCACATCCGGTTGCCGTCCTGCAGGAAGTTCGCGGGCAGAAGGTCGTTGTGGCCGAAGACCATGTCGATCCGGCCCACGGCGCGTTCAAGCTCGGCGGCTTCGTCCAGCAGTCCGATGATCTGCGGCAGATGGCGCGACCCGCCGTCCTGCAGCGTCCCGGCATAGTCGCGCAGGGTCTGGAACACCCAGAAGGTCAGCGCCGGACCGCGCAGGTGGCGGGGAATGTCGCGGTGGGTGCGGATGACCAGCGCCAGCGCCTGGTCCAGCAGGTCGGGGTCGCGCAGGTCGGCGGCGGTCATCGTGCGACCCTCGATGAAGTCGATAACCAGCGCGCCGGGCTCATGGTGCAGAACGGCGGGCGAGACCCCGGCGGCATGGGCGGCACGGCTGGCGGCCAGTTCGTTGAAGCGCATGATCTGGTGCACCGGAATGTCGTCGCCAATTCGCACCACCGCGCGGCGGGTGGCATCGGTCACCAGCACGTTCAGGTTGGTGATGCCCCCGCCGAGGGGAACCCCCTTCGGCGCCCCCTGCCAGATCGGCAGGGCCAGCGCGCGGGCGACGGGATTGATCATCCGGCGGTCTTCCTGCCGGCGACACAGCCGGACAGCGCGCGGGCCAGATCCTCGGGGCGCAGCGGCTTCGGGACCACGCCGCAGAAGCCTTGCGCGAGGTAGCCGTCAACCTGGTGGGTCATCGCATTCGCGGTCACCGCAAGGGCCAGGGGCGCGGGACGCTTCAGCGACCGGGCAAGGGCCTTCAGGTCGGCAAGGGTTTCGACCCCATCGCGGCCTGGCATCGCGATGTCGAGAAGCACCGCGTCGAAGGCGGCTTCCGGCCAGCGGGCCAGCACGGCCTCGCCGCTGTCAAGGATCTCGGCCTCGACGCCAAGCGACTTCAGCATGCCGTGCAGGATGATCCGGTTCGTGGCATTGTCCTCGGCGGCAAGCACCCGCAGCGCGGGCAGTGCGGGCAGCTTGGTCGGGGCCATTGGCACGGGGACACCGCGCAGGACCGGCATGGTGATCACCACACGGGCCACGACGCCCTGCCCCGGCGCGCCGGTCAGCGTCACCTCGCCGCCCATCAGCCGCACCAGCCGCCGCACGATGGCCAGGCCAAGCCCGGTGCCGCCGTAGCGGCGGGTCATGCCGGCGTGGACCTGGATGAATTCGCCGAAAGCGCGGGTCATGTCGGCTTCGGTCATGCCGATGCCGGTGTCGGCCACCTCGATGACCAGGGTCTGGTCCGACCCGGCGTCGATCCGGAGCCGGACTTCACCCTTGTCGGTGAACTTCACCGCATTGCCGACCAGGTTGTGCAGGATCTGCACCAGCCGCTGTTCGTCGCCAAGCCGCAGGTCGCTGCCCTCTGGCCCGGTCACGTCGAAGCCAAGCCGCAACCCCTTGGTGCCGGCGCGGATCCGGTGCACGGCGAGCACCCGTTCCGCGACGGCGACAAGGCTTAGCGGACCGGGGTTCAGCGTCATCTGGCCGGCCTCGATCTTGGCCAGGTCGAGGATGTCGTTGATCACCGCCAGCAGATGTTCGCCCGAATCGAGGATCACCCGCAGCTGCGCGGCCTGGTCGGGATCCGAGGCCTGCCGCTCCAGCACGCCGGCCATCCCGAGCACGCCATTCAGCGGCGTGCGCATCTCATGGCTCATCGCGGCGAGGAAATCCGACTTGGCGCGGTTGGCCGTCTCGGCCGCGGTCATCGCGGCGCGCAGGCGGGCTTCGCTTTCCACCGCATCGGTGATGTCGGTCAGGGCGCAGACCACCGCAAGTTCGGTTCCCGACGCAGAAAGCCGGGCCACGTTGAACGACAGCACCCGGCGGCTGCCGTCGGGCCAGCGGATCGCGTGGCGGATGTCATGCTGCACGCCCAGCCCCGACAGCGCCCGGAAAAGCGGTGTTTCCGTCGGACCAACGGGAATATCCTCAAGATCCGCCAGGCGGGCATCTTCCAGGATGGCGGGCAGGTCGTCGCCGGCCACCAGCCGACGGCGCAGGACCGCTTCGGCCGCGGCATTGGCAAAGGCCACCCGCCCATCCGCATCCAGCGCGACGATGCCGGAAACCGAGGTCTCCATGATCCACGACAGCGTGTCGCGTTCGCTGGCCAGCGCTGCCTCAAGGGCCTTTGCCGCCGAGATGTCAAGATTGACGCCGCTGGTCTTGACCGCCTGCCCCTGGGCGTTCCATTCGATGACCTGCGCCCGCGACAGCACCCAGACCCAATGCCCCAGGCGGTGGCGCAACCGGATCTCGTGCTCGACCTGCCAGATGCCCGACGCGAAGGCGCGCGCTTCATGCGCGATCAGCGCCTTGGCGTCGGCGGGGTGGAGCATGTCAAGCCAGCCTTCCAGCGGCAGCGGGTTGAGGTCCGCCGCGCGATAGCCAAGGATCTCGGCCCAGCGTTCGCTCAGGGTGGTGACGCCGTCGCGCATATCGTGTTCCCAGATCCCGACGCGGGCGCCGTCGATCAGCCGCGACAGGCGCTGCTCGGCCTCGACCCGGGCCGAGACATCCAGCGTCACGCCCGAGATGCGGCGCGGACTGCCGTCGCCGCGCCGGGCCAGGACCCGGCCACGCGACATCATCCAGACCCAGCGGCCGTCCGAGTGCCGCAGCCGGCACAGAAGGTCGAACTCGTCGGTCGCGCCGCCAAAGAGCGCATCGCGCGCCTCAAGGACGGCTGGCAGGTCGTCATGATGCGCCAGGCGCGTCAGATCGGGAAAGGTCGCCTGTTCCGGCCCCATGCCCAGCATCTTGCGCCACAGGTTGTTCATCACGCTGAGGCCCAGATCGCTGTCCCAGTCCCAGACCGCCACCTCGCCGCCCTCGACGACCTGCTGCAGGCGCAGGTCCGCCAGGCGGCGTGCGGTCACGTCTTCGTAGATCCCCACGGTTTCACGCCCCGGCGTGGCGCGTTCGCGAACCCAGATCAGGCGGCCATCGGCAAACTCGTCCTCGCCGTCCCAGATTTCGGTCAGGGGACGGTCGAGGCGGCGCTGCAGGGTTGCGTCGTCGCGTTCTCCCGGAGCGCCGAAGATCCCCCTGGCGATGGCCGCACGCAGCAGGTCATCGTACAGCGCGCCCGGAACGATCAGGTCGGCAATGCCGGCAAAGACCCGCGCATAGCGGCTGTTCCACAGAACCAGCCGGTCTTCGGCGTCAAAGACCGCAAAGCCGTCGTCCAGCGCCTCGATCGCGGCGACGAGCCGGCCGCGCGTCGCCTCGGATTCGCGCCGTTCGGCCATCAGGGCCGCTTCCTTGGCGCGGATCTCGGTGACGTCCTCGATCAGCGCCCAGACCAGGCGGTGGCCGTCGGGATCCATGCTCATGAAGCCCCGCACCAGGGCCGGGAACCGAAGGCCATCGGCACGGCGCAGGCTTGCTTCGATCGGCCCGTAGCTTTGCCGCGCCTTCAGCGCCTCGATGGCGGTGTCCAGAAGCCAGGTCGCGTCCTGGGGCAGAAGGTCGCGCACCGTCAGGCCGGGCGCGGTCTGCGGGTCGATCCCGAAAAGCTGCTTGAAGGCCTGGTTGCCGTCCAGGACCGCCCCGCTGTCGAAATCGTTCAGCAGGATCGCATGCGGGCACATTTCGAAGAAGGCCGTGAACTGGCCTTCGCGGAACGGGGTCATCGCGCTGGCGGCCTCGACCGCGTTCAGGTCGCGGATCATCGCCAGATGCCCGGCAGGCGCGCCCGCGACCGGCGATGGCAAGGGGGACACCGAAACCTCGTAGCGGTGCGGATTGACCATCGAGCCGACGCCGACCCGGCGCGTGAGGGTGCCCTGCGCCGCCAGCGGAGTGTCAAGGAGCCCGGCCAGCACCTCGGCCAGAGGTTCGGGCAGCACTTCGCGCAGGTGTCGGCCGATCCCGGCATGCACAAGGCCGGACAGCCAGGGCAGCTTGTCGCTGTGGCAGGCGATGACATGCCGGTCCGGGCAGATCTCGATCACCAGATCCGGCAAGGCGCGCAGGGTCGCCTGCAGATGGCGGCGCGTGGCCGCTTCGGCTGCCGCGGCTTCGTCGCGCTGCAGGACCGCCGTCACGGCCCGGCCGATGCTGGCCAGAAGGGCCACCTCTTCGTCCGCCCAGACCCGGCCGCGGGTCTGGCTGTCGCAGCCGAGGACGCCGAGCCGGCGGCCGCGATCCTCCAGCCGCAGCATCAGCGAGGACCACACACCGATGCTTTCCAGAAACGCCCGTTCGGGCAGGCCTTCGGGCAGCGCGTCGCGGTCGTGGACAAGCACCGGCCGCCCGGCGTCGAACTCGGTGTGCCAGGTGGCGTGGTCGGCCGGATTGATCTGCTGCATCCGGTGCTTCAGTGCCGGGACCCCCGGCGCCACCCATTCATGGCTGTTGAACTGGGTGCCGTCGGGCCGGGCGCGGAACAGAAAGCAGCGGTCCGCGCCGAAGGCCACGCCCAATCGTGCAAGGACGGCGTCCAGCGCCGCGTCGATGCCGCCCGGACCCGGGTCGAGCAGCCGGTTCATCAGGTCGATGACCAGAATCTCGGTCCGCACCGGGCGGGCCGCTTCCGCGTCAAGCGATCCCGTGCGTCCCATCCGGCCCCCGGTGTGCCTGCCTGCCCAACCCAGACCGAGTATTGGCAGGTTGCACCGGCCCCGCAAGCCCCGGCAGCGGCAGGATCAGCCCCAAAGCCCCAAAGATTGCCGCTGGAAGCCGGGGAACACTGCCTGGGGATCGGCCAATTGCATATGCCCCGAGAGCAGCTCGGCCAGAACGGCGCGGTAGTCGGTCACCACGGCCAGGTCTGCGCCTTCCTCAAGCGCGTCGTTGGCAAGGCCCGGCCAGCGCCCCAGCATCCGCCCGCCCCTGGCCTGCGGGCCGAGGACGAACATCACGTTGCCGCGGCCGTGGTCGGTGCCTCCGGCGGCGTTGGACCGCAGGCGGCGGCCGAACTCGCTCATCACCACGACACTGACATCCTGCTGCAGGGGGCCCAGGTCGCGCCAGAACGCCATCAGCGCTTTGGACAAAGAGGCGGTCAGCGGGTCGAACTGGCCGGCCTGGCCGACATGGGTGTCCCAGCCCGGCACATCCACCGTGGCCACGCGCAGGCCAAGATCCTCTTTGATGGCCTGGGCGACGGTCATCAGCGGCGCGCTGATCGAACTCCATTCCGGATAGGCGACGGCCGGCAGATAGGGCCGCATCTCGCCCGTCGCCTCGGACCAGAACCGCCCGCCGATCATGTCGGACAGGCCCACCAGTTCGGCCACCGGCAGCGACAGCGGACCATGCGCGCCGAACCCCGCAACCAGCCGCGCCCGCAGCGCCGGGGCCAGCCAGTGCCCCTGCCCCAGCATCAGGTCGCCCAGGCTTTCGGCCACCGCAGCTTCGGCCCCCAGCAGGCTGGCCGGGCGCATCGCCCCCACGGCCAGCGCCGGCATCGGCCCGGACGGCGCCACCGCCTGCAGCCAGCGCCCGATCCAGCCCGAGGGGTCGCCCGGCGGAAGCGCCGCGCCGAAAAGCCCGCGCTCGATCCGGGCTTCGGCGTCGAAATGGCTGCGCGTCGCCTCGGGCAGGCCGGCGGCGTGGATCAGCGACAGATCGCCCGCGTCGAACAGGTCGGCCAGCGGCCCGGCCCGGGGGTGAAAGCGGAAATCGACATCCGCAAGGTCGTGCCGGATCGCGCGCCCGGCCGCATCGCCGTCACGCAGCACGCGCAGCTCGTTCGGACGGGCGGCGATATAGTCAGGGTCGCTGGCCGGGGCGACCAGCGACAGCCCGTCCGCCCCGCCGCGCAGGAACACCACCACCAGGATCGGATCACGGGCCATGATGCACCTCTACCGCAACAGGAATTCAGGGGTCAGCGCGGCAAAGGCGATCGCCATCTGCGCCGCCGACTGCCGGTCCGGCGGCGGCACCGGCCCCAGTGGGTCGTCCAGCCCCGCGCCGAAGAAGGCCTGGCCCAGCTCTTGCGCGATCGCCTCCGCGCCGCCGGGCGCCAGTCCCGAGGCATGCCGCGCCAGGAACGCCCGACCGGATTCGCCGTCACCGGCCAGCCCGGACAGGTCGGCGCGGGCAGTGGCGAACCAGTCGTCATGCGCATAAAGCGCCAGGTCGACCATCCGGTTCAGACTGCTGGCCCCGGTCCAGGCGGCAATCCGGTCCGGGTGGCCGGTCGGGGGGCCAAACTCGTGCTGACGCCAGCCGGCGCGCGACAGCTGCCAGTGATAGCCGTTCTCGACCGGGTCCACATCGGCCCCGGTCGCGCGATAGAGCGCGGCCAGGAATTCGAAGGGCCGGCGCAGCTTGGCGGGCCCGGCCTCGAATTCGGGCGCGAGGACGAGCGCGCGGATCACCCGGCCAATCTGGTCGGGAGCGGCCGCTTCGGCCAGGAACACGGCGGCCAGCCGGTCGACCAGCGCCATGTCCGGGGCATCGGCAAGGAACCGGCGGGCGATCTTCTCGCACAGGTGGCGCGCGGTCCCGGGATGGCTGGCCAGAAGGTCAAGCACCTCGTCGCCATCGGCCATCGGCGCGCGGTTCGGCGCGAACTCACGGCCAAGGATGCGCTTCTGGTAGGGGTCGTGCCAGCGCGCGACATAGTGGAACCGCCCGGTGCGCGGTGCCTCTTCGCCCTCGGCCAGCCAGCGGCCATCGCCGACCGACCAGCCGGTGAAGGCGCGTGCAACTTCGTAGACGTCAAGATCGAGATACCCGTCCGCAAGCCCTGAAGCGGCACCGGGCACAGCGCTCCAGTCGCTGTAGCGGTCGTTCAGGTAGTTGCCTGCGCCCAGCGTGTGCAGCTCCAGCAGCTCACGCGCGTAGTTCTCGGTCGCGGGCGACGCGACGCTGTCGGCGTTGTTCAGGTAGTAAAGCATCGCGGGCGCGCGGGCGACCTCGCCCAGAAGCGTGCGGAAATTGCCGAAGGCATGGCGGCGCAGGGTGGCGTCATAGTCCGGGAAGAACACCGCCGTGGTTTCGTCCTTGCCGGAATTGACGTTGAAGTGGTCGTGCCAGAACTGGGTCATCCCTTCGCGCAGTTGGGCTTCGGCATGGACGGCACGGATCGGGGCGGCGGCGATCACCTCCTGCGCCGGGCGGGCGCGTTCGGAGAAGTCCATCCCCTTGCCCGGGCCCCAGTCCAGCAGCCGCATCAGGTCGGCCGGATCGGCGGCCAGGCTGGACAGCGGGCGCATCTCGTCCAGGGCGTCCCAGTGGTTGCCCTCTTCGTCAAGACCGGAATCGTAGACGATCCGCAGCCGTGCCGCAGCCAGCCGCGCGTCAAGTGCCGGGTCAGTCTCGGGCAGCGAAAGCTGCCAATCGAGCCAGGCCGTGCGGCCCATCTTGGCAATGCGCGCCGTCTCGACCTGGGTTGCGCCGAAGGTCAGCCGGTTCAGCCAAAGCCGGTCCAGCCCCCCGGTCGAGGCCTGCGCCAGGCGCGGCACGGGGATCGCGGCCGCCGCCAGGGCGGCCATAAGCCGGGTGTGGAACATGCGCCGTGTGATCATTGCCCACCCTCCGTTGCCGCAAGGTTAACATGACCTTGGCAAGGCCGGGCAAGCTGGGAAAACGCGCTGCGCGAAAGCCCGCCGTGCAAGGGCCGCCGTGCAAGGGCCGCCGTGCAAGGCCGGCGCGTCCCGGCGCAGGCCGCTATCAACCGCCCGACGTCAGCCGCCCGAGGTCAATCGGTCGCGCAGCATCCGGCGCAGGATCTTGCCCGAGGCGGATTTCGGGATCGCCTCGATGAAGGCGATGCGGGCGGGCACCTTGTAGCTTGCCAGACGCGGGCGCAGAGCGGCGACGATCTCGGCTTCGGTCAGCGCGCTGCCGGGCTGGCGGACGACAAAGGCCATCGGCCGTTCACCCGCCTCGTCGTCGGGCACTCCGATCACGGCGGCGTCGGCAATGCCGGCAAGGCCCAGAAGTTCCGCCTCGACTTCGGCCGGTGCGACCTGGAAGCCCTTGACCTTGATCAGTTCCTTCAGCCGGTCGCGGATGTGCAGGTAGCCGTCGGCATCGACCACGCCCAGGTCACCCGTGCGCAGCCAGCCGTCTTCGATCATCGCCGCCGTCGCTTCGGGGCGGTTCAAATAGCCGATCATCACCTGCGGACCCTTGATCCAGACTTCGCCTTCGGTGTCGGGCGGGCAATCCACGCCGGTCGCAGGATCGACGATCCGGGTCGAGGTGTTGGGCGCGCTGATCCCCACCGCGCCGGGTTTGGGCCGGCTTTGCGGCACGACATGGGTCAAAGGGCTAAGCTCGGTCATCCCGTAGCCCTGAATTACCACGCAGCCCAGCCGCCGCTCGACCGCCCCGGCCACGTCCGCACCCAGCGGCGCGGCGGCAGACATCACGACCCTCAAAGAGGACAGGTCGAACCGGTCGATCATCGGATGCTTGGCCAGTGCGATGGCGACCGGGGGGGCGACAAAAAGCTTTCGGATCCGGTGGTGCTGGATATGGCCCAGCAGCGCCTCAAGGTCGAAGCGCGGCATGGTCACCAGCCCTGCCCCATGGGCCAGGTAGGTGTTCATCAGCACGTTCATGCCGTAGATGTGGAAGAAGGGCAGGAAGGCCACCGTCGTCTCGTCGGGTGACACGTCCAGAAGCCGCAGCCCCTGATCGACGTTCACCACCATGTTGCGATGGCTGAGCATCACGCCTTTCGGCAGGCCGGTGGTCCCCGAGGAATAGGGCAGCGCCAGCACATGGCGGTCAAGATCGACCGGCACCTGCGCCATCAGCGGCGGGCCCAGAAGGTCTTCCAGCCGGCGATGGCCTTCGGCTGGGCCGATGGTGACGATTTCCTGCACTCCGGTGCCATCGGCGGCGGCGATGGCGACCGGCAGGAAGGCCGGGATGGTGATCAGGAAAGTGGCCCCGGAATCGCGCAGCTGATGCGCGGCCTCGGGCGCGGTATAGGTCGGGTTCAGCGTGGTCACGGTGGCCCCGGCCCAGGCGGCACCAAGGAAGACTGTTACATAGTCGGGCATGTTCGGCGCCAGCAAGGCCACGACCGTGCCCGGGCCGACGCCCTCGGCCTGCAACCCGCCGGCCAGACTGCGGATCCGGTCGGCAAGCGCGGCACCGGTCCATGCCGCGCCGGTCGGGCCATCGGTCAGGATCACCCGGTCGGCCGAGCGCGCCAGCCCCTCGAACACCCGCTCGGTGATGGTCTGATCGCGCAGGGCGACATCGGGCAAGGGGCTGCGGAACTCTGGCATGACGATATCTTCCCCCGGCTCGTGCCTTTGCGGCGCTTTCGGGCACCGTAGCACCGTTCCACCCGTTGCAAAGCCCCTGCGTCCGGCTTCAGACCCCGAGCAGAACCGCGCCCAGGGCAAGGGCTGCCGGCAAGGCCTGGACATAGACGATCCGCCGCGAGGCAGTGGCAGCCCCGTAAAGCCCCGCGACGACGACGCAGGCGAGGAAGAAATGCGCGATCGAGGCGCCCGCGCCCGGCAGACCGGCCACCAGCGCCCAGATCAGACCGGCCACGAGGAAGCCGTTGTAAAGCCCCTGGTTCGCCGCCAGCACCCGGGTGTTGGCGGCAAAGGCCTCGGACATGCCGAAGGCGCGGCGAACGGGGCCGGTTTCCCAGAACACCATCTCGGCCAGGACGATCAGGATGTGGATCACCGCCACAAGGGCGACCAGCGCCTGCCCGATCATGCGGCGGGCATCCGCGCTTCGGCCATTCCGGCATACCAGCTGGAGCCGAAAGGGATCGCGCTGTCGTCGAAATTGTAGGCGGGATGGTGGACCATCGCCGTATCGCCATTGCCAAGGAAGATATAGGCGCCGGGGCGTTCGTTCAGCATGAAGCTGAAATCCTCGGCCCCCATCAGGGGCGGGGTGTCGCTGTCGACGCGGCCCGAGACCGCCCGAGCGACTTCGGCGGCGAATTCCGTGTTCTGCGCGGCGTTCACCGTGACCGGATAGCCCCGTTCATAGGCAAGTTCGGCCTTTGCGCCGAAAGCTATGGCGGTGCCGCTGACCACCTCGGCCAGTCGCGTCTCGACGAAATCCTGCACGCCGGGATCAAGCGTGCGGACGGTGCCCTTCATCCGCACCACCTGCGGGATCACGTTATGCGCGGTGCTGTCGGTTTCCACGGTGCAGACCGAGATGACAAGCTGCTTCATCGGGTCGATATTGCGGCTTACAACCGATTGAATTGCCACGACAATCTGTGCCGCGACCAGCGTGGTGTCGATGCAGGCGTGCGGCTTTGCGGCATGGCCGCCCTTGCCGGTCACGGTGATCTCGAACTGGTCGGCGGCGGCCATCATGGGCCCCGGGCGGATCGCGAACTGGCCAACGGGGATGCCGGGCATGTTGTGCATTCCGTAGACTTCGTCAATATTCCAGCGGGTTATGAGGCCATCTTCAACCATCTCGCGCCCGCCACCGCCGCCTTCTTCGGCGGGTTGGAAGATGCACACCACAGTGCCGTCGAAATTCCGCGTCTCGGCGAGATACTTGGCCGCGCCCAGCAGCATCGCGGTATGGCCGTCATGGCCGCAGGCATGCATCTTGCCGGGCGTTTTCGAGGCATAGGCCACCCCGGTCTGTTCGCGGATCGGCAGCGCGTCCATGTCGGCGCGCAGGCCGATCACCCGGCCCTGCGTGTCGGCCTTTCCCTTGATGACCGCGACAACGCCGGTGCGGCCTATGCCTTCCGTCACCTCGTCGCAACCGAAGCTGCGGCACAGCTCGGCCACCCGCGCCGCCGTGCGATGCACCTCGAACAACAGCTCGGGATGTTCATGGAAATCACGCCGCCAGCCGGTGATTTCGGGCAAAAGTTCGGCGAAGCGGTTCTTGGGCGGCATGGGGCATCTCCTTTGCGGTGGCAAGGGTGATCCGAAACCGGCGGCTTCGCAAGTGTCACCCGAAGCGGCGGCGCGCGACAAGGGCAAGGCCGGTGCCGACCGAACCCAGCATGTCGCCGGTGGCAAGGGCGGCCGTGGGCAGGACCGACCGCACCATCGCCTGCAGCAGGGGCAACTGACTGGAGCCGCCGGTCAGGAAGGCGGTGCCGATCCGGTCGGCCGGCACGCCGGCAGCGGCAAGCACACGCCGCAGGAGCGCGCGAATCCGCTCGACGGGGGCTTCGACCGCCGCCTCGAACCCCGGGCGCGACAGCATCGGGTTTGGCCCGCCGGCAAGGTCGGACAGGACAAGTCGGGTGGCCTCGGCCCCGGACAGCGCCACTTTTGCCGCCTCGATCCGCAACGCAAGGGCGTGGCCGTGACGGCCTGCGACGACACGGATCATGCGGTCGATCAGCTCGGGCCGGTCGGCCTGCAGGCGCAGCGCCTTGAGGTCGGCAGCCGTGCGCGCGGTGTAAAGCGCGTTGATCCTGTGCCAGGTGGCAAGGTCAAGATAGTAGTGCCGGGGCATCGTGCCGCCGCCTTGGGTTTGCGCCAGATAGCCCAGATGCGGAAGCGCCTCGGCAAGCGACAGAAGGCGGTCGAAATCGGTTCCGCCGGCGCGGATGCCGTCATTGGCCAGGATGTCGCCGCTGCGGTCGGGCAGGCTTGTACGCCCAGGTCCGACCCGGACCACCGACACATCCGACGTGCCGCCGCCGATGTCGACGATCAGCACCAGATCCTCCCGCAGGGTGGTCTGTTCGTAGTGCAGCGCTGCGGCGATAGGCTCGTATTCGAAGGCCGGGTCGCGCCAGCCGCAGTCGCGGGCGATCTCGGCCAGCATCGACTGGGCGGCGGTATCGGCGGCGGCGTCGTCATCGACGAAATGCACCGGCCGGCCCAGGACCACCCGGTCAAGGCCCGGGGCCGCCGCCACTTGCTGCGCGCGCAGGTGTCCAAGGTAGCGGGCCAGCACCTCGCGGAAGGCCACCGCCCTGCCCCCGACGGCAGTTTTTTCATGGATCAGCCCCGACCCGAGCGTGGACTTCAGCCCGCGCATCAGGCGGCCATCCTCGCCTTCCAGATAGGCGGCGATCGCGGCACGCCCGAAAAGCGGCGGTGCGCCTTCGGTCTGCCAGAACACGGCCGAGGGCAGGGTCGGCGCCGTATCCTCAAGTGTCAGCAGCCGCGCGCCAAGGCCATCTGCCAGCCCCACGGTGGAATTCGAGGTGCCGAAGTCGATGCCGCAGGCCAGACCGGTCATGGGACGCTCCGCGCGAGAGGTGGTCGGGCTAGACGGGCGCGGCCCGGAAGTAAAGCGGGCGGACCGCCCTGCGGTGCGGTCATACCTGCCCAAAGCGCCCTGGCTCGGGCGCAGCTTCGGCTGGGGTGGGAAGGCGTCAAAGGCTGGGGCCGGGCACGATCCTGGTGCCGTCGCTGAACCGGGCGAAGCGGAAGCGGGCAAGGTCATGTCCGACTGGCCCGCCGGCGACAAGATCGGCCACCACGCGGCCCATGCCGGGGCCGATGCCGAAGCCGTGGCCGCTCATCCCGGTGGCGATGGTCAGACCGGGGATCGGCGCATGATCGACGATGGGCACCACGTCCGGAAGCGTGTCGATCATTCCGCCCCAAGCAGACTTGAGCCGGGGCCGGCCAAGGCCGGGGAACGCGCGGGCGAAGGCGTCCTGCACGCGGCCCAGCATCCGCAGGTTCGGCGCGGGATCGAGGATGCGTGTCGCCTCGAAGGGGGTCGGCGCGTCTTCGGACCAGCGGCGGGGGGTAGTCCAGGCGTCGGGAAAGCCGCGTGGTGCAGCGGGGTGGAAGGTGGACGAGCGCCATTCCTGTTTCAGGATCGACAGGTAGGCGCCGAACGAGCCGAAGGCATCCGCCCCGAGGTAGAAATCGTGCTGCGCGCCACCGGGGGCAATCGAATAGCCACCATCGGCGCGGCGGCGGAAGGCGAAGTCGTCGTCGGCGGCATTGCCCGCAAAGATCTCGGGCATCGGTTCGGTCGCGGCAACGCTGGCGAGGACGGCAAGCTGGGGGATCTTCACCCCGTGGCGGCCGAGGAAAAGCCGCGACCATGCCCCGGCGGCGAGGACGACGTGGTCGCAAGCCACGCGCCCCGCCTCGGTCACGACGCCCGCCACCCGGCCCCCGGCGAGGTCCAGCGCGCGGACGGCGCAGGCTTCGCGGACCAAAGCACCCATGTCCTGCGCCTTCAAGGCCAGTGTCGGAACCGCTGTCCAGGGTTCGGCCCTTGCATCCGACGCGGTGTAGAGCGCCCCTTTCCAGGGGGCGGTGGCCCCGGTCAGCATCGCCCGCGTCTCGGCGCCGGTCAGAAGCCGGGTGTCAAGCTGGTGGGCGCGGGCGTGGTCAAGCCAGGCCGCAAAGTCCTGCACCTCGCGGTCGGTCTTGGCGAGGTATAGGACCCCGGTCTGCCGGAAACCGAGGCTGTCGCCGAGATCGGCCGCAAGATCTTTCCAGAGCGCGAGACTTTCCACCATGATCGGCAGTTCGGCAGGATCGCGGCCCTGCTGACGCACCCAGCCCCAGTTGCGGCTAGACTGTTCGCCGGCGATGCGGCCCTTTTCAAGGACGATGACCGACAGGCCCTTGCGGCGCAGGAACCAGGCGGTCATCACGCCGATGACGCCGCCGCCGATGACCACGACATCCACCCGGGGCGGCAGGGGGTCGGCGAAGCGGAGGCGGCTCGCGAGGGTGATCGGGAAGGTCAATTCGGAACGGAGAGCAGCACCCATTTCCCGACTGCGCCCACCTCACGACCGCCTTCGGCCTTGCGGTCCGAGATCGCACCGGTTTCGGTCTTGGGGCAGCCGACCAGCGTGGCGCTGTCGTCGAGGAACTGGTTGGTCAGGTCGTTTTCGCCGATGACCTGGCAGACATCGCCTTCGGCTGGAAAGGGGCGCACGCCCACAAGTCCGGACTCTTCGGGCGGGCTGAAGGCGGTGTCCTCGTTGCAGGCAGCGAGCGCGAGGAGCGACAGAAGGGAGAACGTCAGAACCGGCTTCATGGCGACCTTTGGGCTGGGGCGGGGTGGTGACGACGATGGCGCGAAAGCCGGGCAGGTTCAAGGTCAGCGGTGACCAAAGCTAAGACAGCGCCTCAAGAAGCCGCTGCATGAAGCGCTGGCCAGCCTCGAACTGGCTACGGTCGAGAAACTCATCCGGCTGGTGCGCCTGGGCGATATCGCCGGGGCCGCAGACGACGGCAGAATAGCCTGCCGTCTGGAACTGCCCGGCCTCGGTGCCGTAGCTGACGACGCCGGTGGCGTTTTCGCCGGTGAGGTGGCGGGCCAGCGCCTCGGCCTCACCCTGCGGTTCGGGAACCAGGGCGGGGACGCCGAAGAAGCGGCCGAGCAGGATGTCGGCCTCGGGGCGGACGGCTTGCATTGCGGCGCGCAGGCGGTCGGCTTCCGCGACGAAGCGGGCCTCCCAGTCGGACAGGGATTCGTCGGGGATGACGCGCATTTCGACGGCAAAGCGGCAGTCGGCGGCGGTGATGTTGTCGGCGGTGCCGCCCTCGATCTTGCCGACATGCAGCGTGGTGAAGGGCGGATCGAAAGCAGCGGCGACGGGGCTGGGCTTGCGCGCCATGGTCTCAGCGTTCACGTCGTTCAGCCAGTTGATCAGCCGTGCGCCCTCCATGATCGCCGAGACGCCATGGGGCAGCAGGGAGGAATGGACCTCAAACCCCTGCATGTGGACCTGATAGCCGGTGCCGCCCTTGTGGCCGGTGATGACGGCCATGCGCGACGGCTCACCGATGATCGCGGCGCTGCCTTTGGGAACGACATCGGCCATGGTGCGCAGCATCGGGGGCGCGCCGGTGCAGCCCAGCTCCTCGTCATAGGAAAGCGCCAGTTGCAGCGGGCGGGTGACGCCAAGGCGTTGCGCTTCGACCAGCGCCCAGACGGACAGCGCGACGAAGCCCTTCATGTCGCAGGTGCCGCGCCCGTACAGCCGCCCGTCGCGTTCGGTCAGGGTCCAGGGGTCGGAGGTCCAGGCCTGCCCCTCGACCGGCACGACATCGGAATGGCCGGAGAGGACGACCGCCCCCGGCACCCAGGGCCCGGCATGGGCGATCAGCGCGGCCTTCTGGCGGTCGTCATTCCAGTGCCGGAAGCACCGGATGCCGTGGCTGGCAAGATAGGCCTCGACCCAGTCGACAAGGTCGAGATTCGAGGCGCGACTCACGGACGGAAAGCCGATCAGCCGCTCTAGAACCTGACGCGACGTCAGCACTGCCATTTCCGCTTCCCCTGTCTTTCCCAGATGTGGTGGTCAGCCTGTCGGCAACCGCAATCCGTGTCAATCTCCGCCACTTTGACCAGAGCCTCATGCAGAATGACGATGCGACCCGGTGGAATCGCGCAGCGAAACAGGATTGATAGGCAGGACGAAATCGGAAACAGTCAAGCGACCGATCCGGCGCCCAAGACCGGCCCGGCAGAAAAACACAGAACAATAACAATAACTAAAACGACCCCGGGGAGTACTTGATGGCCGAACTGGCCGCGCCCGTCCTTGACGTCAAGGGCCTCAAGACCGTTTTCCGCACCCGCGGCGGCGAGATTCATGCCGTCAACGACGTCAGTTTCCACCTTGCGCGGGGGGAACTGCTTGGTGTCGTGGGTGAAAGCGGCTCGGGCAAGTCGGTGACGATGATGTCGTTGATCAAGCTTTTGCCGATGCCTCCGGCGGAATTGCGGGCTGGCCAGGTGCTGCTGAACGGGCGCGACCTGCTGACGATGGCCGACGAAGACCTGCGCCAGGTGCGCGGCGCGAAGGTCGGCTTCGTGTTCCAGGACCCGATGACCAGCCTGAACCCGGTGTTCACGGTTGGCTATCAGGTGATGGAGCCGTTGCGGGAACATATGGGGATGACGAAACCGCAGGCCGAGGCACGGGCGGTCGAGCTTCTGGAACTGGTCGGCATCCCGGATGCGAAGGCGCGGCTGAAGGCCTATCCGCACCAGTTTTCCGGCGGCATGCGGCAGCGGGTGATGATCGCGATTGCGCTGGCCTGCGACCCCGACGTGCTGATCGCGGACGAGCCGACCACGGCGCTGGACGTGACGATCCAGGCGCAGATCCTGGAGCTGGTGAAGGAGCTGCGGCAGAAGCTGGGGATGGCGATCATCTGGATCACGCATGATCTGGGCGTCATCGCCGGTATCGCCGACCGGGTGCTGGTGATGTACGGCGGGCAGGTGGTGGAACAGGCCCCGGTGGCCGAGCTTTTCGCCAATCCGCAGCATCCCTATACGCGGGCACTGCTGAAGACGATCCCGAAGATCACCGGCGAGCGCGAGGCGCGGCTGCGGGTGATCGAGGGCCAGCCGCCGATCCTGAGCGCCGCCTTGACCGCCTGCCCGTTCCGCGCCCGGTGCGACCACCGGCTGGAGATCTGCGACCAGGCGAACCCGCCCCGTCGCCCGATCGACGGGCTGCCGGTCGGCCAGGGCCATGACGTGGCCTGCCACTGGCAGGCGCCGGCCCTGCGCGAGGTGGCGCATGCGTGACCGGACCGCTCTTCCGCCCTGCCGGGCGTCATCGCTGACCCAGCGCCACGCGCCCGCACGGATGCGACAGGCGGCAGAGGTGGCCAATGCTTGACGCGCGCCCTGCCCCGCTGGTCCAGGTCGACGGCCTGAAGATGTATTTCCCGATCCACACCGGCCTGTTCCGCAGCCATACCGGCGATGTGAAGGCGGTCGACGGGGTCAGCTTCTCCATTCCGGCGGGCGAGACCCTTGGCCTGGTCGGCGAATCGGGCTGCGGCAAGTCGACGGTGGGCCGCGCGATGCTGCGGCTTTACCAGCCCACTGCCGGCCGGGTGGTGATCGACGGTGAGGATGTCCTCACCCTTGAGCCCGAGGCCCTGCGCAAGAAGCGCCCGACGATGCAGATGGTGTTCCAGGATCCGCAGGCCAGCCTCAACCCCCGGATGACCCTGGCGAACATCATCGGCGAGCCGTTGGACGAGCACACCAACTGGACCGGAGAGAAGAAGATCGCCCGGGTGCATGAGCTGATGGATCAGGTCGGCCTGAACCGACGCTTCATCAACCGCTACCCGCATGAGTTCTCCGGCGGGCAGCGGCAGCGGATCGGCATCGCCCGGGCGCTGGCCTTGAACCCGAAGTTCATCGTCTGCGACGAGCCGATTGCCGCCCTTGACGTGTCGATCCAGGCGCAGGTGGTGAACCTGCTTGAGGATCTGCAGGACCGGCTGGGTCTGACCTATCTTTTCATCAGCCATGATCTGAGCATGGTGCGCCACCTGGCCGACCGGGTCGCGGTCATGTATCTGGGCCGGATCGCCGAGCTTTCGCCGTCGAGGGATCTGTATTCCCGGCCGCTGCACCCCTATGCCGAGGCGCTTTTGTCGGCGGTGAACGAACCCGACCCGGTGCTGGCCGCCCGGCGCAAGCGCATCATCCTGAAAGGCGACGTGCCGTCTCCGGCCAATCCGCCCAAAGGCTGCAATTTCTGCACCCGCTGCCCGAAGGTCATGGACATCTGCCTGACCGTGAAGCCCGATCTTGTCGAGGTCGAGCCGGGGCGGCTGGTTGCCTGCCACCTATACAAGAACCCTTCCGACGCCGGGCCAACCGGCGCGTCCGAGGCAAAAGTCGAGCGCAATCAACAAGGAGTGACCCAATGAATCTGAGAACCGCCCTTCTGGGCGCAGCCGCCGCGCTGGCTTTTGCGCCGGCGGCCTTCGCCGAGCGCGGGGCTGACGGCAACGTCAATGTCCTGTACTGGCAGGCGCCGTCGATCCTGAACCCCTATCTGTCCTCGGGCACCAAGGACGTCGAGGCCGCCTCGCTGGTCGTCGAAGGCCTGGCCGGTTTTGACGAAAAGGGCGAGGTTTTCGCCCGCCTGGCTGAAACGGTGCCCACCGTCGAGAACGGCGGCATCTCGGCCGACCTGACCACCATCACCTGGAAGCTGAAGCCGGGCCTGCTGTGGTCGGACGGCACGCCGGTCACCTCGGCCGATGCCAAGTTCACCTGGGAATACTGCACCCATCCCGAGGGCGGCTGTGCCCAGGCCGCGCGCTACGAGGGCGTGAAGTCGATCGACACGCCGGACGCGCAGACCATCGTCATCACCTTCGACGGGCCGAAGCCGAACCCCTACCAGGCCTTTGTCGGCGGCACCTCGCCGATCCTGCAGGCGGCGCAGTTCGCCAACTGCCTGGGCGCTGCGGCCAGTACCTGCACCGACCAGAACTTCAAGCCGATCGGCACCGGTCCCTACATGGTCACCGACTTCAAGGTGAACGACGTGGTGACCCTGGCCGCCAACCCGAACTACCGTGACCCGGCCAAACCGGCCTTCGCGACCATGACGCTGAAAGGCGGCGGCGACGCGGCGGCAGCGGCCCGCGCGGTTCTGGAGACCGGCGAATTCGACTATGCCTGGAACACCCAGATCAACCCGGAACAGCAGGCCCAGATGGCGGCCGGCGGCAAAGGCGTGCTTCTGAACGGGTTCGGCACGCTGGTCGAGCGGATCGAGATGAACATGACCAACCCCGATCCGGCCCTGCCGGAAGGTGAACGCTCGACGCCCAAGCATCCGCACCCGTTCCTCAGCGACATCAACGTCCGCAAGGCGCTGTCGATGGCGATCGACCGGCAGATCCTGGTCGACATCGGCTATGGAACCGCGGGTCGCCCGACCTGCAACATCGTGCCGGCGCCGGAAATGTTTGCATCCGACAACACCGGCTGCATCCCGCAGGACATGGAAGGCGCCAAGGCCCTGCTGGAACAGTCCGGCTGGGTGGATGGTGACGGCGACGGCATCCGCGAAAAGGACGGCAAGCCGCTGAAGATCCTGTACCAGACCTCGACCAACCCGGTCCGGCAGGATTTCCAGGCGGTGATCAAGGACTGGTGGACCGAGCTTGGCGTGGACGTGGAGCTGAAGAACATCGACGCTTCGGTCTTCTTCGGCGGTGACGCGGGTTCGCCGGACACGTTCCAGAAGTTCTATGCGGACGTCGAGATGTACGCGAACAACTTCGACGGCACCGACCCGGAACCCTATCTGGCGCAATACCTGTGCTCCAAGATCCCGGGGCCGGACAACCAGTGGCAGGGCGAGAACATCAACCGCTTCTGCGACCCGGCCTATGACGCGCTGGTGGCCGAGCTTGCCACCACCGCCGACATGGCCAAGCGGGCCGAGATCGCCAAGAAGCTGAACGACATGCTGACCAAGGACACCTTCACCGTGGTGTCGCTGGTCGATCGCGGCCGGTTGTCGGCAGCGTCGAACACCCTTGGCGGCGTGGTCCTGAACACCTGGGACACCGAGCTGTGGAACGCGCAGGACTGGTTCCGCGTGAAGTGACCGAAAAGCAGGATGGGCTACATTGCCCATCCTGCGGGGCGGGGGCCGTCATAGCCCCTGCCTTTCTGCACCCCAGACCGATGATCCGAGGCGCCCGCCCATGCTCACCTTCACGCTGAGACGGCTTTTGCTGGCCATCCCGACGCTTCTGCTGATCAGTCTGGTGATCTTCCTGCTGGTCGATCTCGCCCCGGGCTCGCCCGCTTCCGAGATCCCGCTGACCGTCCCGCCCGACGTGCGCGCCAAGATCCTGGAGGCGCTGGGCGTGAACGAACCGCTGCATGTGCGCTATCTTCTGTGGCTGAAGCAGTTCTTCTGGGTGGAACCGCTCAACGGTTTCGATGCGATCTTCGGCACCAGTCACGCCGAAGGGATGCAGCGGATCATCAGCTATCAGAGCCGCTCACCCGTCTTCACCCAGATCGGCGAGCGCATTCCCCAGACCCTGACGGTGATCGGCACCGCCTACCTGGTCGGCATCC
Source organism: Rhodobacterales bacterium (assembly GCA_031409795.1). Classification (GTDB taxonomy): domain Bacteria; phylum Pseudomonadota; class Alphaproteobacteria; order Rhodobacterales; family Rhodobacteraceae; genus Tabrizicola. The sequence continues at coordinate 16,975 of JANNXX010000051.1, read as the reverse complement.
TGATCGCGCTGCCGATCGGGATCTATTCGGCCTACCGGCAGTATTCGCTGTTCGATCAGGCCGGGACGCTGTTCGCCATGGTCGGGTTTTCGGTGCCGACCTTCTTCAGCGGCACGGTCTTCATCATCATCTTCGCAGTCTGGCTGGGCTGGTTCCCGACGAAATACGACACCACGCTGCAGGTGACGGACTGGGAAAGCTTCGTCAGGCAGCTGCGCCAGATGGCGATGCCGGTGATGGTCCTGGGCCTGGCCAATGCCGCCGCGATCAGCCGCTACATGCGCTCGTCCATGCTGGAAAACATGGGGCAGGACTATGTGCGCACCGCCCGTGCCAAAGGCATGCCGGAACGGACCGTGGTGCTGAAGCATGTGCTGCGCAACTCCTTGATCCCGGTGGTCACGGTGATCGCGCTGGGGATCCCGTCGATCTTCGGCGGGGCGATCATCACCGAGAACCTGTTCGGCGTGAACGGCATCGGGTCGCAACTGATCCAGGCGATCCACGGGAACGATCTGCCAACGGTGCAGACCCTGGCCTTCATCTTCGCCATCCTGATCGTGCTGTTCAACCTGATCGCCGACCTTTTGTACGGCATGCTTGACCCGAGGATCCGCTATGACTGACAGCACCGTCGGCCTGCCCCCGCCCGAGTCGCTGCGCAGCGCGGTCTGGGCCCAGTTCAAGAAGCACAAGGGCGCGATGTTCGGGCTGGTGGTGCTGGCGCTGCTGATCCTGTTCTCCATGCTTGGACCGCTGGTCTGGCAGCCCGAGAAGCTGTCGGTCGCCCAGGCGCTGAAATCGAAGAACCTGGGCACCAGCCTGCTGCATCCGATGGGGACCGACCATCTGGGCCGCGACACGATGCAAAGGATGATGGCGGCCGGTCGCGTCAGCCTGGCCGTCGGCCTTGTCGCCATGGTGATCGCGGTCTTCCTTGGCACGCTGATCGGCGTCCTTGCGGGCTATTTCAAGCGGCTGGACGGCGCGCTGATGCGGCTGACCGACATGTTCCTTGCCCTGCCGCTGATCCCGCTGCTGCTGGTCATGGTCATGCTGTTTCGCGACAGGATCGCCGGAGTGCTGGGGCCGGAACTTGGCGCCTTTGCGCTGATCGTGACGGCAATCGGCATCACCAGCTGGATGCAGGCGGCCCGGATCGTGCGCGGCGAGGTGCTGGCGCTGAAGGAACGCGAATATGTGCTGGCCTCGCGGTCGATCGGATCGACCCCGCGCCGGGTGATCCTGCGGCATATCCTGCCGAACGTGGTTTCGCCCGTGATGGTGGCGGCGACGCTGTGCGTGGCCGAGGCGATCATCACCGAAAGTGTGCTGAGCTTCCTTGGCCTTGGCTTTCCGCCCGATTTCCCGACCTGGGGTCGGCTCTTGTACGAAGGGCTTGAATACATGCAGATGTATCCTGCCCGGGTGATCTTCCCCGGGCTCGCGATCTCGCTGACGGTGCTGAGCGTCAACTACATCGGCGACGGCTTGCGCGATGCGCTGGACCCGCGCATCCGCGGGCGCTGAGACGACCGGCTGCGCGACGGAATTCTTCTGCGATACCTTCCAGCGCCGATTTTTCGCCGGAAGATCGTGGTCTACTCTATGTGGTTGCGGATCCGCCGGATCATCAGCCAGACCGCCAGCACCACGACCGGCACCAGTCCGGCCAGCAGCACTCCGTGGCTGACCTGGACCCGGTGCGCCAGAGGTTCCAGAAGATAGGCCAGCAGGTTCACCGCATAGTAGCTGATCGCCACCACCGACAGCCCTTCGACGGTGCGCTGCAGCCGCAGTTGCAGGTCCGCACGGCGGTCCATGCTTTCCAGAAGCGCCTGGTTCTGCGCCGAGCGTTCGACATCGACGCGGGTGCGCAGCAGTTCAGCCGCCCGCTCGGCGCGCTCGGCCATGCCGCGCAACCGGCTTTCGGCGGATTTCACCGTGCGCATTGCCGGATCGTAGCGGCGCATCATGAATTCGCCAAAGGTCTGGCGGCCTTCGATGCGCTGCTCGCGCAGCACCTCGATCCGCTGGTTGACGATCGCCTCATAGGCCGAGGTGGCACCGAAGCGGAACGAAAACTGCACCGCCAGACTTTCCAGCTCGGCCGAGATGGTCAGCAGGTCATGCAGCGCCGCCTCGGGTGCGGGCTCGCGGTTGTCGAGGCCCGAGACCAGAGCCGACAACCGGGGGTCAAGGGCGTTCAGCCGTCCGGAAAGCTCCCGCGAGCGCATCAGGCCCAGCATCGACATCGCGCGGTAGGTCTCGATCTCGCACAGGCGCTGGACGATCCGGCCCACCCGGCGCGGGCCGGTGCCGGGACGGACGAAGACGGCAAAGCGCATGTGGCCCGCCGGGTCGATGCGGAAATCGCCTGCGACGACCGCCGCCCCGTCCACGACCCGCGCGACGGCAAGGCTTTCCGGCACGAACCAGTCATCCAGACTGGCAAGGAGATCGTCTTCCGCTGCCGGCATCGGCTCGACCCGGATCAGCACCGAGGTCAGCCGCTGGCCGGGCGCGGTGGCCAGCCAGTCTTCGGGCAGAACTTCGGCCTCGGCCGGATCGAAGGGCCGCCGCGAGACGCCCCGGGAGAAGGCGGTATAGGTCACGAATTCGGTATGACTTTCCCATTTCAGGTCAGCCCGGCCGATCGGTCCCTGGAAATGCGTGGCATCGGGCTGCGGATGGGCTGATCCGTGCCGGTCGAGAAGCGCCAGAAGATGCGCCCGGTCAAGGCTGCGGTCGCGGTTCTGGGCCTGCACCGGCTCTTTGATCGCGACGTAGACTGCGGTTGACGGCACATCAAGGGCCGGGAAAGGCCGGGCGTGCAGCTCGTTCACGGTGGCATAGCGCAAGGGATGGTCGGGGAGCGTGGCCATGGTCGGGACTTTCTCAGGCGTATTGCCGAGAGGTAGGACGCCGCCGCCCGCCGATCCAGAAGATTGGTGGAATACCGGGGTATGCAAGCCGGGTGTTGCGCAAATGCCGGGCCACGGCCGCAGGGCGCGCGGATTTTTCGACCGGGCCGCGTAGGACACGGGCGCAGGCCGCGTATCAAACGCAGACAGCCAGATGCGGAAAGGACCACCGTCATGCCCATCCGATACCTTGCCCTTGCGGCGTTGCCCTTGATCCTGGCCGCCCCGGCGCGCGCCGAAGATGGGGTCGGGACCGGCATGATCTTCGACCGGCTGGACGCCGACCGAAGCGGCGAGGTGACCCCGGCCGAAATCACCGCCGCGAAAGAGCGCCAGTTCACCCGCGCCGATGCCGATGGCGATGGGCAGCTGACCGCAGCCGAGCTGCAGGCGATCCGCGACCGGATGGCCCGGCTGGCCCGCCCGGCCCGCCTGGCCCGCCCGGGCAGCGACGGGATGACCGAGCGCGCCCTGAAACTGGACAAGGACGGCGACTGGGCGCTTTCGCGGGCCGAATTCACCGCGTCCCCGCCCGTCTTGTCGCGCATCGACGCCGACGGAAACGGCGCGATCAGCCGGGCAGAGCTTGACCGCGCCCGCGCTGCCTTTTCCCCGCAACCCTGACCAATGGAGCCGACCCATGACCCACCTTGCCAGACTGCTGACCCTGATCTGCCTTGCCGTTCCGACCGCCGCGCTTGCCGAGGGCTATTCCGGCACCATCACCGGGCCGAATGGCGGCACCGCCAGCTATTCGGGAAGCTGCGAGACAGGCGCGGCGGGCGCAAGCTGCACCCGCGACAGCCTGCTTACCGGCCCGAAGGGCCACACCGCCACCCGCAAGCTTGATCGCGAGATCACCGAAAGCGGCATCTCTACCCGCGTCACCACCACCGGTGAGAACGGCCGCATCGTGACCAGGACCCGCGCGTGGAGCCGCTAAGACGGATGACCCGCGGACGGCCGCTCTGGCCGTCCGCGGGGGATTGGCCTAAGGTTGCAGCGCATGGCCCGGGAGCCTGAGAGTGCCGCCAGACCGCCAGGACGACGACGCCACCCTGATCGGCGCCATCGCACGGGGTCAGGACGCCGCCCTTGGCCAGTTGATTGCGCGACACGGGCAGCGGCTGACCGCAATTGCAGCGCGCTACCTTGGCAACTCCGCAGAAGCCGAGGACGTGGTGCAGGAAGCGTTCCTGCGGGTCTGGCAGAACGCGGCGCGCTACGATCCAGAGCGGGCCAGCGCCTCGACCTGGATCCATGCCATCGCGATCCGGCTTTGCATCGACCGGCTGCGCAAGCTGAAGCTGCGCCGGTTTCTTGGGGCGGAAGCCGGTCCCGACGCGGGCGACCTGGTGGCTGATCCCGCGCCTGCGACCGATCAGGCGCTGGTCGACCGGCAGGAACTGGCCCGGACCCGCAAGGCGCTGGCCGCCCTGCCCGACCGGCAACGGCTCGCGATCCTTCTGGCGGCGGTCGGCGGGCTTGATGCCGCCGCGATTGCCGCGACACTGGACATCTCGCCCGGCGCGGTGGAACAACTTCTGGTCCGCGCCAGACGCAACCTGCGCAGCGCCGGACTGCGCGCATGAGGAAGGACGCTTGCGATGACCTCGCCTGACCCCGGTGCCGACGCCCGGCTTGATGCAAGGCTGCGCGCCGCCGCCGACCAGCCTTTCGACGACATCGCCATGACCGAGGCGGTGCTGGCGCGGGTGCATGCCGCCCGCCGCGCCGCACCGGTGCGAAGGTCCGGCGGCTGGAAGGCCTGGCTTGCGCCGGTCGCCTTCGCCTTGGTCCTGGTGGCGACGCCTGTCCTGGTCGCGCGCCTACCGCTTGCGGGACCGGGTCAGGACGCTTTGCTGATCGGGCTGGCGACCGGCGATCCGCGCGTGCTGGTCGGCGATGCCGATCTTGGGGGGATCCTGGAATGACCGGCGCGGGACGGGTGGCGCTTTGGGTCGTGCTGGGCGCTTCGCTGCTGGCGAATGCGGTGGCGCTGGGTCTGGTCCTGCGGATGGGCGCGCTGCGTGACCTGGCCGGGGGGCTTGGAAGTGGAAACGGGGGGGCCATCGGGGAGGGCATCGGGGGGGGGGGCGGCTGGTCCGACCTGCCGGCCGAAACGCGCAGCGCCTTTCGCGCCGAACTGGTTGCGAACCGCACCGATCTGGGCGCGCTTTTGCTGGACCTGCGACAGGCCCGGACCGCGATGTTCGCTGCCGCCGCCGCGCGTCCCTTCGACCGCACGGCGGTCGCTGCGGCGCAGGACAGGGTCCGTGCCGCCTCGGCCGCCCTGCAGGTCAGGACCCAGGCGCTGATGCTGGAGGCCTTCGAAAAGGCCGCCGAAGCCGCGCCCTAGCCTAGTCGATCATCGGCAGAAGCGCGTCCAGCGACTTTTTCGCGTCGCCATAGAACATCCGGGTATTTTCCTTGTAGAACAAGGGGTTTTCGATACCGGAATAGCCCGTTCCCTGCCCGCGCTTTGACACGAAGACCTGTTTCGCCTTCCAGCACTCCAGCACCGGCATGCCCGCGATGGGGGAGTTGGGGTCTTCCTGCGCCGCCGGGTTCACGATGTCGTTGCTGCCGATGACGATGGCCACGTCGGTGGTGGGAAAGTCCTCGTTGATCTCGTCCATCTCCAGCACGATGTCATAGGGCACCTTCGCCTCGGCCAGAAGCACGTTCATGTGGCCGGGCAGCCGCCCCGCGACCGGGTGGATGGCAAAGCGCACCGTCTTGCCTTTGGCGCGCAGCTTGCGGGTCAGCTCGGAAACCGACTGCTGGGCCTGCGCCACGGCCATGCCATAGCCCGGAATGATGATGATGCTGTCGGCATCGTTCAGCGCGGCGGCGACGCCTTCGGTGTCGATGGCGATCTGTTCGCCCGTCACCTCCATCTGCGGACCGGCGGTATTGCCGAAACCGCCGAGGATGACAGAGATGAACGACCGGTTCATCGCCTTGCACATGATGTAGCTGAGGATCGCACCCGAAGAGCCGACCAGCGCGCCGACGACGATCAGAAGGTCGTTCGACAGCGAAAAGCCGATGGCTGCGGCGGCCCAGCCGGAATAGCTGTTCAGCATCGAGACCACGACCGGCATGTCGGCCCCGCCGATCCCCATGATCAGGTGATAGCCGATGAAGAACGCCGCAAGGGTCATCCCGATCAGCGCCAGGCTGGACCCGGTCTGCAGGTAGACCACCAGGAGGAAAATCGCCACCGCCGCAGCACCTGCGTTCAGCAGATGCCCGCCCGGCAGCTTTTTCGCCTTGCCGTCGACGCGGCCCGCCAACTTGCCGAAGGCGATGACCGACCCGGTGAAGGTGACCGCCCCGATGAAGACGCCCAGGAAAGTCTCGACCCGCAGGATGGTGACCTCCACCCCCGACTTGTGCGCGACGACGGCGGCGAAGCCGTCAAGGGCGGCGCGGGCGGCTTCGTCCATGCCCAGAACGCGGACCAGTTCGATATGGGTGTTGAAGCCGATGAAAACCGCCGCCAGGCCGACAAGGCTGTGCATGGCTGCGACAAGCTGCGGCATCTCGGTCATCTGCACGCGCTGTGCGACGACCCAGCCGATGGCCCCGCCGACCACGATCATCGCCAGGCTGATCAGCCAGTTGCCCGCGCCGGGGCCATAGATCGTGGCGGCCACCGCCAGGGCCATGCCCGCGATGCCATACCAGACCGCGCGCTTGGCGCTTTCCTGGCCGGAAAGCCCGCCCAGTGACAGGATGAAGAGAACCGCTGCAACGACATAGGCCGCCGTGGTGAATCCGTAATCCATGGCTGGCCCCTTACGACTTCTGGAACATGGCGAGCATCCGCCGGGTGACCATGAAGCCACCGAAGATGTTGATTCCGGCCATGAAGACCGCAAGCGCTGCAAGGATCACCACCAGCCAGCTGCCCGACCCGATCTGCATCAGGGCCCCCAGGATGATGATCGACGAGATCGCGTTCGTCACCGCCATCAGCGGCGTGTGCAGGCTGTGGCTGACATTCCAGATCACCTGGAAACCGACGAAGACCGCCAGCACGAAGACGATGAAATGCGACATGAAGCTGGCTGGCGCGTAAAGACCGGCCAGCAGCATCAGCCCGCCGCCTATGACCAGAAGGCCCACCTGGCTGCGGGTCTGGGCCTTGAAGGCCGCGACTTCCTGCGCGCGGCGTTCCACCGGGGTCAGCTCCACCGCCTTCGGCTTCGGCTTTTGTGCCGCAATGGCCGCGATCTTCGGCGGTGGCGGCGGATAGGTGACCGTGCCGACATGCGCCACGGTCGCGCCCCGGATCACGTCATCCTCCATGTTGTGCAGGATGACGCCGTCTTTCTTCGGCGTAAGGTCCGTCAGCATGTGGCGGATGTTGGTGGAATAGAGGGTCGAGGCCTGTGCTGCCATCCGGCTGGCGAAATCGGTGTAGCCGACGATGGTGACGCCACCCTCGGTCACGATCTTTTCGTCCGGCACGGTCAGGTCACAGTTCCCGCCGCGTTCCGCCGCAAGGTCGACGATGACGCTGCCAGGCTTCATCATCTGGACCATATCCTCGGTCCACAGTTTTGGCGCGGGGCGACCGGGGATCAGGGCGGTGGTGATGACGATGTCCATGTCCGGCGCAAGTTCGCGGAATTTCTTCAGCTGGGCTTCGCGGAATTCGGGGCTGGAGGGCGCGGCATAGCCGCCGGTTGCAGCACCGTCGGTCTGCGCCTCGGAAAAGTCGAGGAACACGAAATTCGCCCCCATGGATTCGATCTGTTCGGCCACTTCCGGCCGCACGTCGAAGGCGTAGACGATCGCGCCAAGCGAGGTTGCGGTGCCGACCGCCGCCAGCCCCGCGACCCCTGCGCCAACGACCAGAACCTTGGCCGGGGGCACCTTGCCCGCCGCGGTCACCTGGCCGGTGAAGAAGCGGCCGAAGTTCGACCCGGCCTCGATCACCGCGCGGTAGCCGGCGATGTTGGCCATCGACGACAGCGCGTCCATCTTCTGCGCGCGGCTGATCCGGGGCACCATGTCCATCGCCACCACGGTGAGGTTCTTCTTCGCCGCCGCCTCCAGAAGCTCGGGGTTCTGCGCGGGCCAGAAGAAGCTGATCAGCGTCTGGCCGTCGGCAAGCTGGGCAAGCTCCGTGGCCTCGGGGCCGCGCACCTTGACGATGACATCGGCCACCGCAATCACGTCCTTGGCGCTGGCCAGCACCTCGACCCCCGCCGCCGTGTAAAGCGCATCGGAAAACCCGGCCTTCGCCCCGGCCCCGGCCTCGATGCAGCAGGCATGGCCCAGCTTGACCAGCTGCAGCGCCGAGTCAGGTGTCATTGCCACCCGGTTCTCGCCGGGAAAAACCTCAGTCAGTGCTCCGATTTTCACCGTTGTCCTCCGCTCATGCGCCTCGCGTCCCTGCTTGGCTTGATGCACTTATCACCGCGCAACAATATTTCAAACCCCTTGCCGCCGCGACCCTGCGTCGGCCTAGATCCAGCGCCGCACCCGGGCGGCATAGGCCGTGAAGCCCGCGCCGAACCGGGCCAGCATCCCGGCCTCTTCGCCCAGAACGAACCGACGGGTCAGCACGGCGACGAAGACCGGCACCAGCAAAAGCGAAGCGGCGTCCCAGATCAGCGCAAGCCCGGCCAGGATCATCGCGTCCGCCAGATAGATCGGATTGCGGCTGATTGCATAGACGCCCGAGGTGATCATCGCCTGCGGCGTCTCGCGCGGCAGGATGGTGGTGCGGTGCCGCCGGAACTGCTGCGCGGACAGAGCCAGCAGCGCCGCCCCCGCGAAAACCAGCGCCAGCCCCGCGACGGTGCCGGGCCAGCCAAGGTCGATCAGCGGCAGCCAGCGCGACTGGGCCCAGGCCAGTGCCGCGAACAGAAGCGCCCAGGTGGGCGGGCTTTCCCATTGCCGCATCAGCCGTCTGAACATGCCCCGCCCCCTTTCGCGGCCTGACTGTCACAGAGCCCCAACGCTTCCGCAACCCTTGACCTGACCACGGGCGCAGGCCACTTGATGGTCGCCAAATGGAGAGCCGTGCCATGCCCATCGACTTTGCCGCCACCAAAGCCCTGTTCCACCTGCCCGACGGGGTGATCTACCTGGACGGCAATTCGCTGGGGCCGATGGTCCGGACCGCGCCTGCGCGGGTGGACCGGGCGGTGCAGGCCGAATGGGGCGAGATGCTGATCCGGGGCTGGAACGGTCCTGAAAAGTCGGGGGCGGGCTGGATGGCGCAGCCGCGCGCCCTGGGCGACAAGGTGGGGCGGCTGATCGGGGCGGAGCCCGGCACGGTGGTGCTGGGCGACACGTTGTCGATCAAGGTCTACCAGGCCCTCGCCTCGGCGCTGGAGATGAACCCCAGGCGTAAGGTGATCCTGTCGGATAGCGGCAATTTCCCGAGTGATCTCTATATGGCCGAGGGGCTTTGTCGCACGCTGGGCGGACAATACCGGCTGAAGACCGTGGCCCCGGAAGAGGCGATGGCGGCGATTGATGAAAGCGTCGCGGTGGTCCTGCTGACCGAGGTGGACTATCGCACCGGGCGGCGGCACCACATGGCCGACATCACCGCCCGCGCGCATGAGATGGGGGCGCTAGCGGTCTGGGACTTGGCCCATAGTGCGGGCGCCGTGCCAGTGGACCTGCGCGGCGCGAAGGCCGATTTCGCGGTGGGCTGCACCTACAAGTATCTGAACTCCGGCCCCGGCGGCCCGGCCTTCATCTACGTCGCCCCGACCCATGCCGAGGTGGCGCGCCCTGCCCTGTCGGGGTGGCTCGGCCATGCGGCGCCCTTCGCCTTCGATCTTTCCTACCGGCCTGGCCGGGGGATCGACCGGATGCGCGTCGGCACGCCTTCGGTCCTGCAGATGGCCGCCCTTGAGGCCGCCATGGAGGTCTGGGAGGGTGTCGATCCGGCCGAGGTGCACCGCCAGTCGCTGCGCCTGCAGGACCAGTTCATCAAGGGGGTCGAGGCCCGCGCCCCGATGCTGCAGCTGGCCACACCCCGGTCGCACCAGATGCGCGGCAGCCAGGTCAGCTTCCGTCACCCCGAAAGCTATGCGATCATGCAGGCCCTGATCCATGACGGCGTGATCGGCGATTTCCGCGCGCCTGACATCCTGCGCTTCGGCTTCACCCCGCTTTACATCGACGAGGATGACGTGGCGCGGGCGGTCGGCGTGCTGGCCCGGATCATGGACTACGGCAGCTGGGACCGGCCCGAGTTCAAGATCCGCGCGGCGGTGACCTGATGATCCGGCTCTGGACCCCGCAGACCATGCCGCAACCGGCCTCGCGCTACAGCCAATGCGCGCTTGCCGAAGGTGCGACGCGGCGGCTGGAGATTTCGGGACAGGTCGGGAACCACCCGGACGGGACGCTGGCACAAGGGCTGGCGGCGCAACTGGATGCGGCCCTGGCCAACATCGACCGCGCCCTTGCAGCGGCCGGGATGTCGCGGGCGAACTTGATGAAGATCACCGTCTACCTGACGGAAAACACCCCTGAGGCAGTCAGCATCTACCGCGCGCGGCGCGACCTCTGGGTCGGCGAGCACCCGCCTCCGGCGGCGACGCTGCTGATCGTCTCGGGCCTGGCCTCGCCCGCACTTGTGGTCGAGGTCGATGCCATCGCCGCCGGCTGAGCGATGGCCCCGCTGATCCGCCCCTACCGGCCCGAGGACCGCGCCGCCTGTGCCCTGATCTACTACCGCGCGATCATGGAAGGCACCGCTGCGCAGCTGGGCATGGCTGAACGGCTGACCTGGGCGCGCTCGCCCCTGCCGGACCTGACCCGGCCAGACAAGCTTTTGGACCAGTGGTGCTGGGTCGCCGAAGCCGATGACGGGCCGACCGGGTTCATGTCGCTTTGCGCCGACGGGCTGCTGGACATGGCCTTCGTGATCCCCGAGGTGATGGGCAAGGGCACCGCCGCAGCGCTTTATGACGTGCTTGTCGCGAAAGCGCGCGCCGAAGGTCTTGACCGGCTGACGGTGCTGGCCAGCGACTGGTCCCGGGGCTTTCTGATCAAGCGTGGCTGGCAGGTTGACGCGGCCGGAATGAAAGAATTCGACGGCTTTCACTATCATCTGTCTGAAATGTCGCTGACCCGGGTTTGACCCCGCGCAGGGCGCGTCTTGGGCCTGTCTGGTCGCGGGCGGCGGCTTTCAGGCTGATTTGACGTGGTTTTCACGCGGGCGTGATCATATTCCCGGCCTTGCACGGTTTGACGGGCCTGCGCGGCTCGGCTACCGTCGCGGAAAGTTTACCCGGGGTCAGACGCCTGCGGGACGTGAAGAAATGGGTTCATCGATGCGCAAGACCACCTCGTCCTTCCTTGGCAGGTCCATGGCCATTCCCGCCGTGCTCGCCCTTCTGGCCCTGACGGCCTGCGTCGATCCGACGATGAGCACCTCGGCCGGTGGCAAGGCGCTGCCGAAGCCCGACGAGAATGTCTATGTCGGCTCGATGGATGCGGGGATCGCGATTCCGGCGCTGCCGGTCGAGGAGATCCCCGCCAGCCACCGCCGTCAGGTGGTGAAGTATGAGACCGACCAGCCGGCCGGCACGATCGTCATCAACCCGGCGACGCGGCTGCTTTACTATGTCGTCGGCCAGGACAAGGCGATCCGCTATGGCATCTCGGTCGGTCGCGCCGGGTTCGAATGGTCGGGCGAGGCCGTGGTCAGCGAGAAGAAGCCCTGGCCGACCTGGACCCCGCCGAAAGAGATGATCGCGCGCGATCCGGCGAAGTATTCGCAATGGGCCGATGGCCAGCCCGGCGGCCCGACCAATCCCCTGGGCGCGCGGGCGATCTACCTGACCTCGGGCGGCAAGGATTACGGCTACCGCATCCACGGCACCCCGGACTGGAAGTCGATCGGGCGCAATGCCTCGTCGGGCTGCATCCGGATGATCAACCAGGACGTGATCGACCTGTATGGCCGGCTGAACGGCGGCGAGAAGGTGATCGTGCTGACCGCAAGCGGCGAGATGCCGAAGGGCCTTTACATCCCGAAACCGCCCGCGCCGAAGGTTGTGGCCAAGCCCGCCGTGGACGCAGGCCTGCCCGCGCTGCCGGCCCCGCCGCCGCTGGACGCCGACCTGATCGCGGCGCCTGCAGCATCTCTGGCGCCCGCCGTCGCCCCGGCCGCTGCGGCGGCTCCAGCGCCGGTCTGCGCGACCGCGCTGGTGAACGGGGTCTGTCCACCGGCCAAGACCGACGACTGACGCGCGACGGCAGTCGTCGGCTAAGGGGCGCCACCGGTGCCCCTTAGCACATCAAAGCCAGCGGTCGTAGTCACTGACCAGCAGGTGCAGCGGCGGCTCGTCCTCGTCGATCTCGGCAAAGCGGCCGATGGGTTCGCGGAAGATGTTGTCGGTCAGGTCGTCGTTCACGGTCGAGACCTCGCCGATCAGCACATCACCGCCCTCGCCCCAGAAGGCATGCCAGTCGCCCGGCATCAGCGTGACACTCTCGCCGGGGGCAAGCTTCAGCTTTTCGCCGGGACCGTAACGCCGCCGGATTCCGTCGCAATACACCACCCCGCCGCGATCAGCCGCAAAGCCGCCCCGGTCGTTCGACCCGAACAGCTCGACGACCAGCGTCGCACCGCCCCGGTTGATGATGTCCTCGGCCTTGAGGGCATGGGTGTGCATCGGCGACAGCTGATCCTGCCGCGAGATCAGCAGCTTCTCGGCATAGCACATGCCGCCCCCGCGCTGCAGGTCGGCAAGCCGCCCGTTGCGCAGGGTGAAAAGGAAAAGGCCCATCTCGTCGAACCGGCCCTGTCCATAGTCGGTGATGTCCCAACCGCAACGTCCCGCCACGATGGCACTGGCATCGGTGCGGGCTTTGAACGCGGTCGGGGTCCAGGTGGCAAAGGGCGGCAGGACAAAGCCGTGGTGGCGGATCATCTCGTCCGCGCTGCGCATGATGTCGTTGATGCGGGATCGTTTCATGGGGCACCTTCTGATGGTCGCGGCGACCGTAGCCGGTCAGCTTGGCTTGCGAAAGCACCTGATCCGCAAAGGATGCCGGATCGCGCCCGATGCAACGCACGATTTTTCGCAGAAAAATCATGCCGGGCGCAGGGCCCGCGATCAGCGTTTGCCGAAGATCGACCCCAGCACGCCCCGGATGATCGCCTGGCCAGACCGGCTGCCCAGCTGGCGCGCGAAGCTTTTGGCAAAGACCTCGCCCACCGAATCCGACCGGCTGGCGGTCCGCTTCGGCTTTGCTTCGGCCGCACCATTGCCATCGTAGCGCCGGGCATGGTCGAATTCGCGGGCTTCGGTTGCCGATTTCCCGGCCGCTTCCGCCGCCTCGGCCGCCTGTCCGGCCCGGGCGCGCAGCTTTTCCCAGGCGCTTTCGCGATCAACCAAAGCGTCATACTTGCCCCGGACCGGCGAGCCCGCCATCACGCTGGCGCGCTGATCCTCGGTGATCGGACCAACCTGGCTGGACGGCGGGCGCACCAGCGTGCGCTCGGCGACGCCGGGGATGCCCTTGGCTTCCAGAAACGAAGTGACCGCTTCGCCTGTGCCGACATCGCGGATCGCCTCTTCGATGGCAAAGCGCGGATTCGGGCGGTAGGTCTCGGCGGCAAGCTTCAGGCCCTTCTGGTCCCTCGCCGTGAAGGCGCGCAGCGCGTGCTGCACCCGGTTGCCCAGCTGGCCAAGGATCGTCTCGGGCACATCCGCCGGGTTCTGTGTGATGAAATAGACCCCCACCCCCTTGGACCGGATCAGCCGCGCCACCTGTTCCACCTTGGCGATCAGCGCCTTGGGCGCGTCGGTGAACAGCAGATGCGCCTCGTCGAAGAAGAAGACCAGCTTCGGCTTGTCCGGATCGCCGACCTCGGGCAGCGCCTCGAAGAGTTCGGACAGAAGCCACAGCAGGAACGTCGCATAAAGCCGGGGCGAGTTCATCAAGCGGTCACCGGCAAGGATGCTGATCCGCCCGGCCCCGCTTTCATCGACGGTCATCAGATCGGCCAGATCCAGCGCCGGTTCGCCGAACAGCTTCGCCCCGCCCTCGTTCTCCAGCACCAGCAGCCGCCGCTGGATCGCGCCGACCGATTCCTTCGTCACCAGGCCGTAGCGGGCCGAGATCTCGGACGCGTTTTCGGCCACGAAGGTCAGAAGCGCCTGCAGGTCCTTGAGGTCTAGCAGCGCGAGCCCCTCTTCGTCCGACAGCCGGAACGCCACGTTCAGCACGCCTTCCTGCGGCTCGGACAGTTCCAGCAGGCGCGACAGCAGCAGCGGCCCCATCTCGGCCACCGTGGCCCGGACCGGGTGGCCCTTTTCGCCGAAGAGGTCCCAGAAGATCACCGGGAAGGCGCGGTACTGCAGATCCAGCCCGATGGTCTGGCAGCGCTTCATGAAGGGCTCGTGCAGCTTGTGGGTGGCCGAGCCGGCTGCAGCCAGGCCGGAAAGATCGCCCTTCACGTCGGACAGGAACACCGGCACCCCGGCGGCCGAAAAGCCTTCAGCCAGGATCTGCAGCGTGATCGTCTTGCCGGTGCCGGTCGCGCCGGCGATCAGCCCGTGACGGTTGCCGTAGCCCAGCAGAAGCTGCTGCGCCACTGCATGGCCATCACCCCCGCCGCCCACGAAAATGCTTGCCGCCGCACTGCCCTGATCCATCGCGTTCCACCTTGTCTGCTTGGCCCGGCCAAGGTCGCAACGGCCGCGCCGGATTTGCCGGTCGCGGCAAAGATACATTGTTAACCCCGTTCTGCCAGTCTGATCGCATCGGTCCGCCCGTTCGGGGGGGCCGAGGGTGATTTCCTCCCTGTCGACTGGCCGCGCCCTTGAAAAGGCGCGGTTTTTTTGTGACGAAAACGTAACGCGGACGACGCAGAATCCCGTTGACGGTTCCCGCAATCCGAAATAGCGTCCCAGCCCATGAAGTCGGCCAGTCCGACAGGGAGCAAAAAACACTATACGCAAGGGGCCGGTTCTGCCGGCCCTTTGTCATTTTCCAGACCCGCCTGCCGCCGCAGGTCCGCCCGTCGTTCAATCGTCCTTCAATCGTGCTTCGCTTGCGCGCAGAACTGCGCCGGAGCGCGATTTCACACCTGACGAGGCGCGGCAGGCGTGCTAGAGACCGGCGCGAACCACCGACCGAAGGAATTGCCCAAGATGGCCAAGACCACGACCACCCTGCTTGCCCTGATCGCGGCCCTTGCCGCCCTGCCGCTTGCCGCCCAGACGACCGAAGAGGCCCCGGCCCCGGAGGCAGCCGCTGGTGATGGCGCTGTGACCGCTGATCTGTCCCTGGGTCAGGAAGTCGGCGGCAATGGCATCGGCGAGACTTATGTCGCCGCCACCTTCGAGGAATGGGAACAGCGTTGCGTGCGCACCGAGGCCGGCGTCGACCCGTGCCAGCTTTACAAGCTTCTGAAAGACGCAGACGGCAACAACGTGGCCGAGTTGACGATCTTCGGCCTGCCCGAAGGCAATGAAGGCCCCGCCGTCGCCGGCGCCACGTTCATTGCCCCGCTGGAAACGCTGCTGACCACCGGGATGCGACTGCAGGTCGACGAGGGGGCCTCGAAGGTCTATCCGTTCACCTTCTGCGCCGATATCGGCTGCGTGGTGCGGCTGGGTTTCACCGCCGAGGAAGTCGCGCAGATGAAGAAAGGCGCGAATGCCGTCATCACCATCGTGCCTTTCGTCGCGCCGGACCAGACCGTGACGCTGAGCGTGTCGCTGAAGGGCTTCACCGCTGGGCTGGAGGCCGTCGACACGGCCAATGCCGCAGCCGACGCGGCCGCCGCTGCAGCGGCCCCGGCCGAGGCGGCTCCGGCAGAGGCTCCGGCAGAGGCTCCGGCAGAGGCTCCGGCGACCAACCCCTGACCGACAGCTGACAGGCACAGGACCGTCAGGGAAGGGGCCAGTCCGGCAGGGCTGGCCCCTTTCGTTCAGGCGCGCGCAAAGGCCAGCACGGCATTCAACCCGCCAAAGGCAAAGGCGTTCGACAGCACCGCGTCGACCCGCGCCGCGCGGGCCTGGTTTGCAACCACGTCCAGCAGGCAGTCCGGGTCGGGCGCCAGAAAGCCGATGGTCGGCGGCAAAAGGCCCATGTTCAGCGCCCAGATGCAGGCGATCGCCTCCAGCGCGCCGGTCGCGCCGATCGCATGGCCGTGCATCGACTTGGTTGACGACACCGGCGGAGGGGCTTTTCCGAACACTGCCAGAATGGCGGCGCTTTCGCTGCGGTCATTGGCCAGGGTGCCGGTGCCATGCGCGTTGACATAGCCGATGTCGGACGGGGAAAGCCCGGCATCCGCCAAGGCCGCGCGCATCGTGCGTGCCGCGCCTTCGGGGCTTGGGGCCACGATGTCGCCGGCATCGGCGGTCATGCCGAAGCCCGCGACCCGGCCCAGAATGCGGGCACCCCGGGCGCGGGCATGGTCCTCGGCCTCGAAGACCAGAACCCCGGCCCCGTCGCCGATCACCATGCCTCTGCGCCCCAGGCTGAAGGGGCGGCAGGCGTCGGGCGCCAGAACCCGCAGCCCCTCCCAGGCCTTGACCCCGCCAAAGCAGAGCATCGCCTCGGTCCCGCCGGTCAGCATCACATCGGCGGCACCCGCCCGGATCTGCTGAAACGCCAGCCCCATCGCATGATTGGCGCTGGCACAGGCCGAGGACACCGCCAGCACCGGCCCGGTCAGCCCGTGCCGGATCGACAGATGCGAGGCCGGCGCATTGTGCATCAGGCGCGGCACGGTCAGAGGCGAGACCCGCGACTTTCCATCCGCAAAGACCGCGCGATAGCTGTCCTCCCAGGTGGAAATCCCGCCCGCCGCCGTGCCCAGGATCACCCCGCCCCGTGGGCCAAGGTCGCCCGGCAGGCCCGCCATCGCCACCGCTTCGGCCCCGGCGGCCAGCGCATACTGTGTCACGGGATCGTAAAGCGGCAGCTTTGCCGGGTCGAGGTCAGGCCGCCAGTCGCGCACTTCGGCCCCGATGCGGATCGCCAGCCGGTCGGCGTCCCGAAAGGTCAGAGGGCCGATGCCGCAGCGCCCCTCGGCCAGT
>JANNXX010000050.1:0-49390 GCA_031409795.1 Rhodobacterales bacterium | reverse complement strand
GCGGGCATGGCCGGTGGTTTTGGCCCAGCCCTTTGCGGCGTGGGCGGCTTCGACCGCGTTGCGGATATCCTTGCGGTTGCCGATGCCGACATGGCCGAGGAGCCTGCCCTTTGGCGACCAGACGGCTTTCGAGTAGCCGCCATCGGGGCGGGCCTGCTTGCCGCCGATGTAGAGCTTGGCAGTGCGGTCGAGGTCGGGCGTTTCGGGGTCTTTGGGGGCGGGGATTGCCGCGATGGGTTTCAGGGGTTTGGGGGTGGCTGCGGGTTTGAGGTAGGCCATCAGCCCCTCCCATCCGCCTTCGCGACCGAAGCCTGATTCGCGGACGCCGCCGAAGCCTGCTGCGGCGTCGAAGAGGTTGGTGGCGTTGATCCAGACGACGCCCGCTTTCAGTTTCGGCGCGATGTCGAGGGCGAGGCTGATGTTCTCGGTCCAGAGGGTCGCGGCGAGGCCGTAGCGCGTGTTGTTGGCCAGTTGCACCGCTTCTTCCGGGGTGCGGAAGGTCATCGAGACGAGGACCGGGCCGAATATTTCTTCCTGCATCAGATGCGAGGCGGCGGAGAGGCCGGTGATGAGGGTGGGGGGGTAGAAGCAGCCCTGCGGGACGGGGGTGGCGGCGGTGTAGTGGTCGCCCTCGGGGTTCTGGGCGATGAGGTCGGTGATGGTGGCAAGCTGGATGGGGTCGATGATGGCGCCGATGTCGATGGACTTGTCGAGGGGGTCGCCGATCCGCAACCCGTCCATCCGGCGCTTGAGCTTGTCGTAGAAGCGGGGGGCGACGCTTTCCTGGACGAGGAGGCGGGAGCCCGCGCAGCAGACCTGGCCCTGGTTGAACCAGATCGCGTCGACGAGGCCTTCGACGGCGCTATCGAGGTCGGCGTCGTCGAAGACGATGTAGGGGGATTTGCCGCCGAGTTCGAGCGTGAGGGCCTTGCCGGTCCCGGCGGTGGCCTGGCGGATGCGCTTGCCGACGGCAGTGGAGCCGGTGAAGGCGATCTTGTCGACCTCGGCGTCTACCAACGCGGCCCCGGTGCTGCCGTCGCCGGTGACGATGTTGAGGACACCGGGTGGCAGGCCCGCCTCGCGCGAGATCTCGGCGAAGAGGAGGGCGGTGAGGGGGGTGTATTCCGCGGGTTTGAGGACGATGGTGTTGCCGGCAGCGAGGGCGGGGGCGACCTTCCAGGACAGCATGAGGAGGGGGAAGTTCCAGGGGATGACGGCGCCGCAGACGCCGAGGGGCTGGAGGTCGGGGTGTTCGCTTGGCAGAAGCTGGGCGAGACCGGCGTGGTAGGAGAAATGTCGGGCGACGAGGGGAATGTCGATGTCGCGGCTCTCGCGGATCGGTTTGCCGTTGTCGAGGGTTTCCAGGGTGGCGAAGAGGCGGGCGTGTTTCTGGACGAGGCGAGCAAGGGCGTAGAGGGCTTTCGCGCGATGGTGGGCGGGCAGTCTGGCCCATTTCGGTTGGGCGCGGCGGGCAGCCTTGACGGCAAGGGCCACATCATCGGGGGTGCCCTGGGTGACCTCGGCCAGGTGCTTGCCGGTGGCGGGGTTCGAGGTGGGGAAGGTTTGGCCGGGTGTGGTGAAGGCACCGTCGATCCAGTGGCCGAAGGCGTGGTTGTGGCGGGCGAGCCAGGCCATGGCCTCGGTCGAGGATTCGGGGGCGGGGCCGTAGGCCATGCTGTCGAAGATTTCCTTGATGGTCATGGGAGGGTCCTCGGCTGCATGCGGGCGCGCCTTTGGTTGGCCTGCGCCTCCGGCGGGAGTATTTGGAAAAGAGCAATGGGCTTGGGGGCGGGCATTGGCGTCAGCCCATCGGGTGGCGGTTGGCAGCAGAGTAGTGGCCGGTCAGGTGGTGTTCCAGCTGGCGTTCGATGTCGCCGAGGAGGCTGGAGGCGCCGAAGCGGAAGAGGTCGGGCTGCAGCCAGGGGGGGCCGAGTTCGTCTTTCATCAGGCTCAGGTAGACCAGCGCGTCCTTGGCCTTGGCGATGCCGCCCGCCGGTTTGTAGCCGATCTTGAAGCCGGTGCGGTCCTGGTAGTCGCGGATGGCGCGGACCATGGTGAGGGACACGGGGAGGGTGGCGTTGACGCCTTCCTTGCCGGTCGAGGTCTTGATGAAATCGGCGCCCGCCATCATGCAGACCAGTGATGCGCGGGCGACGTTGCGCAGCGTGCCAAGTTCGCCGGTGGCGAGGATCGCCTTGACATGCGCTTCGCCGCAGGCGGCGCGCATCTCTGCCATCTCGTCGTAAAGCGCCAGCCAGTCGCCGGTCAGGACATGGCGGCGGGAGATGACGATGTCGATTTCCCGCGCTCCTGCCCGGACGCTTTCGCCGATTTCGGCGATGCGCAGGCGGAACGGCGACAGGCCCGCCGGAAAGCCGGTGGAGACGGCGGCGACGGGGATCTGGGTGCCCTCAAGCGCGCGGACGGCGGTTTCGACCATCTCGTGGTAGACGCAGACCGCGCCGGTGGTCAGGCCGGGCATGCCAAGCCTGTCGAGGATCGCGCCAGACACCGGCTGGCGGGCCTTGGCGCAGAGGCGCTGGACGCGGCCTTCGGTATCGTCGCCCGAAAGCGTTGTCAGGTCGATGAGCGAGACGGCTTTCAAAAGCCAGGCGGCCTGCCAGTCCTTCTTGACCGAGCGCCGGCCCGGAAGCGTGGCGGCGCGGCGCTCGATGGCGGAGGTGTTGGCCTGCACGGCGGCGACCCAGTCAAGGTCAAGCGCCATGCCCGGGTTGCGGGCGTGGGTGACCTGCGGCAGAAGGCCCGTCGGGGCCGGGCTGAACGTCGTCATGCGTGTTCCAGGGGAAGCGTGCCGGTTCCGGCAGACGATGCCATGCGGAGGGCGGTGGGGCAAGGGCGGCGCCGGGAAAAAATTGACCGTGTGGTCAGGTTTCTGGGTCAGAGCGACCTGGTGCCAGGGTCGCCCAGTCCGCGCCGGTTCCGGTCGCGGGCAGGTCGGGGTCGGCATCGCCGCGCAGGATCAGGGTCTTGGCGAGAAAGAGTGCCGAAATCGGCGCGGTCAGCAGCAGAAAAAGCGTGACCAGCAGTTCTTGCCAGCTGATCCCGCCACCCTGGGGCCACAGGTCCAGCGCCGAGACCACCAGCGCGGCCCCGACGCCGATGGTGGTGGCCTTGGTCGGCGCATGCAGCCGTTGCATGGGCCGGGGCAGGCGCAACAGGCCATAGCTGCCGACGAGGGCGAAGCCGCCACCCCCGACCAGCAGGGCGGCAAGCAGGAGCTCGACCAGAAGGGTCATTCGATGATGCTCCCGCGCAGGAGGTAACGGCAATAGGCCACGGTACCGACGAAGCCGGTCAGGGCCAGAAGCACCGCCACTTCAAGGTAAAGCCCGGTGCCGGCCCGGGTGCCATACAGCACGACCAGGGCCAGCGCGTTCACCGCCATCGTGTCGAGGACCAGGATGCGGTCGGTCAGCGTGGGCGCGGTGAAGAGCCGCACAAGGTTCAGGACCAGCGCCAGCGCGATGCAGCCGGTCATGAAGATCAGGGCGGGACCGAGGATCATTCGAAAATCCTTAGCAAGCGGGCCTCGTAGCGCGACTTGATCGTTGCGGCCACGCCACCCGGGTCCGGGGCATGCAGCGCGTGGACCAGAAGGGCACGGCCGCAGGCCGAGATGTCGGCGGTCAGCGTGCCGGGGGTCATGGTGATCGTGCCGGCAAGAAGCGTGATCGCCTCGGGTGAGCGCAGGTCAAGCGGCACGGCAATCCAGGCCGAGCGGATGCGGTCGCGCGGCAGGAAAAGGACGATGCGCGCGACCTGGAAGTTGGCGACGATCACATCCCACAGGACAAGGACAGTGTAGCCGGCCAAAGCCAAGGGGCGCCTGATCCGGGGACGCCCGGGCCACCAGGCCGCGGTCATCAGCGGGATCACGGTGGCAAGCAGGATCGCCAGGACCAGGCTGCCAAGTGTCCACGCGTTGACCAGAAGCAACCACAGCACCGCAAGGGTGGTGGTCAGGTAGGGGTGGGGAAACAGGCGCTTGAGCATGGTTCAGGGCCCCTTGCCCAGCCGGTTTGCCTGGATATAGCCGCCGGGTTGGTCAAGCGTCTGGGCAAGCGTGGCGAGCCAGTCGGTGACCGGTCCGGCGAAGAGGGTCAACAGGCCAAGCCCGGCGATCAGGGCGAAGGTGGCGGCGAAGGCCAGGGGTTCGGGGGGATGCGCCTGCACTGTCGCCTCGATGCTGGCAGATTTCCAGAACAGGATAGACCCGGCGCGGGCGAAACCGAGGATCATCAGGAATGAGGACAGCAGGATCACGGTCCAGACCAGCGCGGCCTCGGCCCGGAAGGCCTGCAGGACCAGCAGCTTGCCAAGGAAGCCGGACAGCGGCGGCATCCCGGCCATGGCGATGGCGGCGACAAGGTAGAGACTGGCGATCAGGCCGGACCGGGCGACCGGTGCGGCGGCCTCGGTCAGCCGGGCATGGGCGCGGCGGCGGGTGACGAGGTCGGCCACCAGGAACAGCACGGCGGTCGCAAGGGTGGAGTGCAGCATGTAGTACAGCGCAGCCACGGTCGTCAGGGGCGTGAAGGCGCTGATCGCGATGAAGACCGTGCCCATCGAGGCAATGCCGCCGAAGGCCGCCAGCCGGGGCAGGGTGCTGGCCCCAAGGACGCCGATCGCGCCGACCGCCAGCGTCACCAGCGCGGCGGGCAGAAGCACGGTCGACAGCAGGTCGGTGGTCGCGGGAAGATCGGGCGGAAAGACCAGGGTGCCGAAGCGCAGGGTGGCGTAGGCGCCGACCTTGGTCATCACGGCGAACATGGCGGCGGTCACGCCCGGGGCGTTGGCATAGGTGCCGGGGAGCCAGAACTGCAGCGGCACCAGCGCGCCCTTGATCGCGAAGACCAGGATGAGCATCACCGCCGCGACACGGATCAGCGCCGTGTCGCCTTCGGGCAGGGTGGGCAGCTTGACGGCGAGGTCCGCCATGTTGAGCGTACCTGTCACGCCATAGACCAGGGCCAGGGCAATGAGAAACAGGGAGGAGCCGACAAGGTTGAACGCCACATACTGGATACCGGCCTGGCTGCGCCGGCCCCCCCCGCCATGGACCATGAGCCCATAGGAAGCGATCAGCAGCACCTCGAAGAACACAAAGAGGTTGAATGCGTCGCCGGTCAGGAATGCCCCGGCGATGCCCATCAGGAGAAACTGAAGCAGCGGGTGAAAATGGTCTCCGCGCCGGTCCCAGCCAGAGCCTGCGGCATAAAGCACCACCGGCAGGGCCAGGGCCGCAAGCAGCGCGACCATCAGCGCCGAAAGCCGGTCAAGCATCAGGACGATGCCGAACGGCGCGGGCCAGTCGCCCAGGAAATAGGCCTCGGGGCCGTGCAGCGAGGCGGACCACAAGAGGGCCGCCGCGATACCGTTCAACCCCAGGACGCAGGCGACGGATGCAAGGCGCTGCCCGGCAAGGTTGCCGCGCAGCGCGATGACCATCAGCGCCGCGACAAGGGCCGGCAGCACCACGGGGGCGATGATCCAGTGGCCCATCATCGCCCGTCGTCCCGGCCCGGGGCATCGTCCGCGTCCAGGGTGACCCGGTCATGCCCGGACTCAAGGTTGCCGGCGATGGCAAGGATCATCAGTACCGCCGTCATGCCGAAGGAAATGACGATCGCGGTCAGCACCAGCGCCTGTGGCAGCGGGTCGGCATAGCTGGCCGACCGGCCGATGATCGGGGCCGCGTTCACCGCAAGGCGACCGGAGGCAAACAGGAACAGGTTGACGGCATAGGACAGGAAGGTAAGCCCCAGGATCACCGGAAAGCTGCGCTGTCGCAGCAAGAGGTAGACGCCGGTGAAGGTCAGCGCTCCGATGATGCAGGCGACCAGGGCCTCCATCAGCGGTCCCCCCGGGTGGGGTCGATGTCGTAGGCCCGGGTGTTTGCGGCCTCGCCGGTGCGCAGGGCCAGCCGCGACAGCGAGGCAAGCGCCAGAAGCACCGCCCCAAGAACGCAGAGGAACACGCCCAGATCGAAGATCGCGGCGGTGGCAAGCTCGAACGGTTCCAGCGGCCAGAGCGTCACGTATTCGAACCCCGAGGTCAGGAACGGCAGACCGAAAGCCCAGGCCCCGACCCCGGCAAGGGCGGCGACAAGGACGCCCGCGCCGATCAGGACGTGATGGTCATAGCGCTGCCGTGCCTGGGACCACTCATAGCCCGAGGCCATGTATTGCATCAGATAGGCGATGGCAAAGACCAGGCCCGCGACGAAGCCGCCGCCGGGCAGGTTGTGGCCGCGCAGGTAGAAGTAGACCCCGACCATCAGCGCCATCGGCAGCAAGAGGCGGGTCGCCACGACCAGCATGAAGGGATGGCGGTCGCCGTCTTCACGCCCCCGTGGCAGGCGGGCAAGGCGGCGGGTGACGGCGGGACTGCGCAGCAGGGTCTGGGACAGCGCGAAGATGATCAGGGCGGCGATCCCCAGAACGACGATCTCGCCGAACGTGTCATAGCCGCGAAAATCGACGATGATGGTGTTGACCGCGTTGGTGCCGCCGGCCCCGGGCTTGGACTGGGCAAGGTGGAACCGCGAGATCGGCGGGAAGGCCGGCGCCCGGGTCAGCATGTCCCAGGCGAGCCAGCCAAGGCCAAGCCCCGCCACTGCGGCGATCCCCGCATCGGCCAGCCTGCGCGGGGCACCGCTTTCGACTGGCGTGGTCCGCGGCAGGAAATGCAGCGCCAGAAGCATCAGCAGGATGGTGACCACCTCGACCGAGATCTGGGTGAGGGCCAGGTCGGGTGCGGAAAAGTAGGCGAAGAGCAAGGCCACAAGCAGGCCGGCCACGCCGGTCAGGACAAGCGCCACCACCCGGTCCCGGTGCAGGAAAGGCGTGGCAAGGGCAACGAGGACGATCGTGCCGCAGACAACGCCCAGGACCGGATCGACCGGCAGGCCCGTGCGCGTGCCGGCCAGGTGACTGCCGCCAAGGAAGGCCCAGAGACCGGATCCGCCGATGGCCAGAACGGCCACGGCCACCGCGCGCGGAAACGCGCCGTCATGGACCAGATCCGTCAGGCTCCGGGCGAGGGCGGCCAGGGGTTCGACCAGCCCGTCGAAGATCCGCTTCGCCTCGGGGCGGGGGGCGGCGTCCCAAAGCGCGCGGAGGCGGGGGTAGCCGCCCAGCAGGATCAGGCCGCCGCCAACGGCGGCCGTCGACATCCAAAGCGCCCTGGCCTCCAGCCCGTGCCAGAGGGACAGCTTGACGGCAACCGGCTCTCCAATGACCGCCCCGGCGGCGATATCGACGATCCAGGCGGCAGTGGTCATCGGGAAAAGCCCGATCAGGACGACCAGAAGCGCGAGGAGGGCGGGCGCGGACCAGAGGCCGGGGCCGGGGTCATGCGGCAGGTGCGGATAGTCGTCGCGGACCGGGCCGAGAAAACCGTGCGCAAGGAAGCGGAAGCTGTAGGCGACCGAGAAAAGCGCGCCGAGGGTGGCAAGGACGCCCATTGCCCAGGGGGTAAGCCAGACGGTCTGGGCGGCCTCTTCCAGCATAAGCTCCTTCGACAGGAACCCGTTCAGCGGGATGATGCCCGCCATCGACAGCGAGGCAAGAAGGACGATCCCGAAAGTGACGGGCATGAGGGTGCGCAGGCCGCCAAGACGGCGCAGGTCGCGGGTCTGCGCCGCGTGGTCGACGATCCCGGCGGACATGAAGAGCGCGGCCTTGAAGGTGGCGTGGTTGATGATGTGAAACACCGCCGCCGTCGCGGCCGCCTTGGTGCCATAGCCCAGAAGCATGGTGATGAGGCCAAGGTGACTGACCGTCGAGAAGGCCAGCACGGCCTTGAGGTCATCCTTGAAGAGCGCGATCTTGGCGGCCAGCACCATGGTCCCCAGCCCGACGGTCGAGACGATCCAGAACCATTCCGGCGTCCCGGCCAGCACCGGCCAAAGCCGCGCCATCAGGAACAGCCCCGCCTTCACCATGGTGGCCGAATGGAGGTATGCCGAGACGGGCGTGGGCGCGGCCATTGCCTGCGGCAGCCAGAAATGGAACGGGAACTGCGCCGATTTGGTGAAGGCGCCCAGCAGGATCAGGATCAGCGCGGGAAGGTAGAGGGGCGAGGCCTGGATCACCTCTTTCCGGGTCAGGATCGTCGTCAGCTCGTAGCTTCCGGCGGCCTCGCCCAGCATCAGCATACCGGCGATCAGCGCCAGCCCGCCGCCCCCGGTGACCGCCAGCGCCATCCGCGCGCCCTGCCGGCTATCCGGCAAGTGCTTCCAGTAGCCGATGAGCAGGAAGGAGGAGAGCGATGTCAGCTCCCAGAAGATCAGCAGAAGCAGGATGTTGTCGGACAGCACGATCCCCAGCATCGCCCCCTGGAACAGCATGAGGAAAGTGTAGAACTGCCCCATGGGGTCGGGTCTCGACAGGTAGAACCGGGCGTAGAGGATGATCAGGAGACCGATCCCGAGGATCATTCCGGCAAACAGCAGTCCCAGCCCGTCAAGGAAGAAATTGGCGCTCAGGCCAAGCGCGGGGACCCAGTCGATCCGCGTCTGAACCACGCCGCCTGCAAGGACCGCAGGAGCGTTCAGCCCCAGCAGGACCAGCGCCAGAAGCGTGACCAGCCCGGTGACGGCAGCGCAGGCATCGCGCCCTGCGCGGATCGCAAGCCCCGCAAGCAGCGCCCCGAGGAAGGGCAGGGCCGCGATCAAGGCAAGGGACATTCCGGCGGCTTCCTCGTCGTGGCGGCGGTTCTGGGCCGATCATGCGGTGGACGTCGGGGGTTGCAAGCCCCATTCCACCCGACCGGGGCGCTTTTGCCGGACGGGAGTGCCGTCCCAGGCGGGCAAGGCGGATCAGGAAAGGCGCCAGGGGCGCGTTTCCCCGCTGCAGCGCAGCCCCCTCGGACGGCGCTGGCGCTTCCCCTCCTGACAGGTCTGCCAGTGTGGAACCGCCGGAGCCTCCGGCGGGAGTATTTGGCAAGAAGCAAGCCCTTAAGGGTTTCTTCACCCGACCGAGGCAAGCTGCCCCTGCGGTACAGGGAGGAGTCCCGATGACCGCAAGGAGCAAGTCGCCCCGCCCGGCGTGGGACACCATGCCCAGACGAAAGTCTCGTCGGGCGGGGCGCGCAACGGTCCTTGCAGTTGCTCTTTTCGAAATACTCCCGCCGGAGGCGCCGACGCCTGGGCGAGGCACGGCAGCACAAGTCCGGGCTGTCCAGACGCGCCACGCAACCACGGAGACCAGCGGGCCCCTTGGCCCGCGCAGGCGACCGAAGGGGCTTGCCGCGGCACGCGGCTCCGTTTGGTTCAGACCGGTTCGGTGACGCCTTCGGGCAGTTTCGCGCCGGTCATGAAGGCCACGGCATCCGACATCGAATAGTCCGAGGGCTTGATCACGCAAAGCCTGCGGCCAAGCCGGTGGATGTGGATGCGGTCGGCCACTTCGAACACATGCGGCATGTTGTGGCTGATCAGGATGATCGGGATCCCGCGCGCGCGGACGTCGCGGATCAGCTCCAGCACCCGGCGGCTTTCCTTCACCCCCAGCGCTGCCGTGGGTTCGTCCAGGATCACCACCTTGGACCCGAAGGCCGCGGCACGGGCCACGGCCACACCCTGGCGCTGGCCGCCCGACAGGGTTTCCACCGGCTGGGTGATGTCCTGGATCGTCATCAGGCCCAGTTCGGACAGCTTGTCGCGGGCGAACTTCTCCATCCTTGCGCGGTCCATCTTGCGAAAGACCGACCCCATGATCCCCGGGGCAAGCCATTCGCGGCCAAGGAACATGTTGTCGGCGATCGACAGGGCCGGCGACATGGCAAGGTTCTGGTAGACCGTCTCGATCCCCAGGGCGCGGGCGTCGTCGGGGCTGCGGAAATGCACGGGCTTGCCATCCAGCAGGATTTCGCCGTGGTCGGGGATCACTGCCCCTGACAGCGCCTTGATCATGGTGGACTTGCCGGCGCCGTTGTCGCCGATGACGCCGATGATCTCGCCCGGCATAAGGTCGAAGTCGCAGCCGCTCATGGCAACCACGGTGCCGTAGCGTTTCATCAGGCCCTTCGCCTGCAGGACAGGAACAGCACCGGTCATTGCGAGGCCCTCCGCAGCCATTGGTCAAGCGACACGGCGATGATGACAAGGCATCCGGCCGCGAATTTCTGCCAGTAGTCGTCGACCCCCGCCAGCGACAGGCCGGTGATGAACACGCCGACGATCATGGCGCCGAGGACCGACCCGATGATCGACCCGCGCCCGCCGAAGAGCGAGGTGCCGCCGATCACCACGGCGGTGATCGAGGCAAGGTTCACGTCGCTGAACGCGATGGGCGAGATCGACCCCACCCGGCCGACGGCGATCCAGGCGGCAAAGCCGCAGATCACGCCCGCGACGGTGTAGACCGAGATCAGCGTCCGGTCGACCTTGATGCCGGAAAGGAGGGCCGCATCGGGATCGTCGCCGATGGCATGGACATGCCTGCCCCAGGCGGTGTTGTTCAGCACATACCACAGGACCGCCGCAAGCAGGATCAGCATGATCCCGCCATAACTGATGCTGGCCCCGCCGAAGTTGAAGCCCTGGCCGAAGAAGAGAAGGCTGGGCGCCTGCGCTTCGATGTCGACGTTGCGGATCGATTCCGACTGGGAATACCAGAGCTTGATCGATTCGAAGATCGACAGGGTGCCCAGAGTGACGATGAAAGGCGGCAGCCGCATCTTGGTGACGAGAAGCCCGTTCAAGAGGCCCATCAGGCCGCCGACCACGATGCCGATGACCACCGCGATGGCGACGGGAACGCCCGAGACGACCGCGAGGTTGCCCATGACCAGCGAGGACAGCACCAGGATCGCGCCGACCGACAGGTCGATGCCCGCGGTCAGGATGATCAGCGTCTGCGCGAGGGCGACGAAGCCGGTGACGGTGACCTGCTTGAGGATGGTGGACAGCGCGCCCATGCCAAGGAAGCGCGGTGCGACCAGGCTGAAGGCGGCGATGGACAGCAAAAGCACGAGTGCCGGGATCATCGTCGGGTTGCGACGCAGGAAGTTGCGCAGCTTGTAGATGAAGGTCTTGTCGTCCTTCTCGAAGCTGGCGACGGCGGTGTCGGCCTTGGCCAGCGTCGCCTCGAAATCCGAGATCGTCTTGGTTGGTGCTTCGTCGGCACTCATCGCGCGGTTCCCTCCCCGTTCCTGTCGGTTTGTGCGACCCGCGTTTTTCGGGTTCTTCTTTTGAAGAAGGGCAGCTTTACAGCCGCCCTTCCCGTAATCAAGCCAGTCGTGGGGACCAGATCAGCCCCAGCAGAGCGCGGTGCCTTCGGTCGTGTCGATCGACGGCACGCCTTCGGCGGGCTTGTCGGTCACGAGGTTCACGCCGGTGTTGTAGAACGATAGGCCCTCTGTCACGGCCGGCTTGGTGCCGTCCTTGGCGTAGGCAGCAATCGCCTCGATGCCCAGCGAGGCCATCTTCAGCGGGTACTGCTGCGAGGTGGCACCGATGACGCCCGACTTGACCGAAGCCACGCCCGGGCAGCCGCCGTCGACCGAAACGATGATCGCCTGGCCTTCCTTGCCGGCGTTCTTCAGCGCCTGGTAGGCACCTTCGGCCGCCGGTTCGTTGATCGTGTAGACCACGTTGATGTCGGGGTCCTTGGCCAGCAGCGTCTCCATCGCGCGGAGGCCGCCTTCGGGGTTCGCGTCCGAGGATTCGTGGCCGATGACGCGCGGGTCGTCTTCGCTGTCCATGACCGACAGGTCGGGCACGGTGATGCCGAAGCCGGTCAGGAAACCGGTGTTGCGCTGCACGTCAACCGAGATGTTGTCCTTGTTGATGTTCAGCATCGCGATCTTGGCGGTGGCGGCGCCTTCGCCCATCGTGGCGGCGGCCCATTTGCCGATCAGGATCCCGGCCTCGAAGTTGTCGGTGGCAAAGGTGATGTCCTGCGCTTCGCCATCCGCAAGCGGGGTGTCGAGCGCGATGACCAGGATCCCGGCGGCGCGGGCATCCTTCAGGGCCGGGCCGACCGAATCGTTCGACGGCGTGATCAGGATGCCCTTGGCGCCGGCAGCAACGCAGTTTTCGATCGCGGTGATCTGCGGGGCGGCGTCGCCGTCCTTTTCACCGGCATAGGCCTGGAAGTCGAGACCGGCAGCGGTGGCGGCAGCCTCGGCACCCTCTTTCATCTTCACGAAGAAGGGGTTGGTGTTGTTCTTGGTGATCAGGCAGGCAAGGTCCGCTGCCGAAGCCGTGCCGGCCATCAGTGCCATGGCGCCCGCGCCCAGCAGAATTCTGGTGGTAAGTTTCATCTGGTTCCTCCCAAGGATCGGGGCTGTTGGCGCCCCTGGTCAAGCTGCACGCAGTCCGCCGGTCAAACCCGGCCGAGTCGCTGCGCCGACCCGGAGAAAATCCGATTCCAGGCTCCGCGTCAAGTTAATTAAATCACTGTGATTTATTATTGACAGACGGATCATTGGACCGCAGTCTGCGGGTCGGGTTGGCGAAGATATCCCGCAGGGGAAGACGCCAGACGCATGCGGGAGGAGCTGCCACATCATGCTGATCGGGTTGCCCGCCATCCTGGGGCCGGACCTGCTGTACGCGCTGCGGTCGATGGGCCATGGCGACGAGATCGCGCTGGTCGATGGCAACTACCCGGCACAGGACCATGCCCGCCGGCTGGTGCGCGCCGACGGTCATGGGCTGCTGGCGCTGCTGGGGGCGATCCTGCAGGTCCTGCCGCTGGACCGGTCCTGCGCGCAGGCGATCTTCCGCTCCTCGGCCGGGAATGACCCGGCGCGGGCCGAGGCGATCCACCACGCGATCGAAGAGTGCTGCCACCACGCGGCGCCCGGCTTTGCCGTGCTGGCACTGGATGGCGCGGCGCTTTATCCCAGGATCCGGGCGGCGCATACAATCGTGGCGACCAGCGAGGCCGCGCTGTTCGCCAACGTGATCCTGCGCAAGGGGGTGATCGTGCCGGGCGGAAAAAGGGGCGACTGAATGCGCGTCGCCCCTGAACCCATTCCGGACAAGGCCAGTGGCGACGACATTGCCCGGCGGGGAACGAACCAGTCCGGCATGCGGGCGCATAACGAGCGGCTGGTCCTCAGCCTGGTGCGGCAAGAGACCGCGCTGGCAAAATCCGATATTGCGCGGATGACCGGGCTGTCGGCGCAGACGGTCAGCGTGATCATGCGGGCGCTGGAGCAGGACGGGCTGCTGGTCCGCGGCGCACCGGTGCGGGGCCGGATCGGCCAGCCTTCGGTGCCGATGTCGCTGGACGCCGATGGGGCCTTCTTCTTCGGGCTGAAGATCGGGCGGCGGTCGGCGGACCTGATCCTGATCGACTTTCTGGGTGACGTGCGCGCCTCGCGGCACCGGATCTACCGTTATCCGACGCCAGACACGGTGGTTGCCTTCGTCTCCGAGGCCCTGCCCGAGCTGCGCGCCGGACTTGCCCATGGCCTTGGCGGCCGGATCGGCGGCGTCGGGGTGGCGATGCCGTTCCAGCTTTGGAACTGGGTCCAGTATGTCGGCGCGCCGCAGTCCGAGATGGATGCCTGGCGCGGCCGCGACATCCAGGCCGAGATCGCCGCCCTGTCCGGCCTGCCGGTCTATGTCCAGAACGACGCCACTGCGGCCTGCGGGGCGGAACTGGTGTTCGGAACCGGGGAGCGGCCGAAGGATTTCCTGTATTTCTACTTCGGCTACTTCATCGGCGGCGGCCTTGTGCTGAACGGCCAGCTGTTCCTTGGACGGGGCGGCAATGCGGCTGGTGTCGGGCCGATGCCGGTGCCGGGGGCGGACGGGCGGATGCACCGGCTGTTCGCGGCGGCGTCGATGTCGGTGCTGGCCGAGACGCTGGACCGCGCGGGCCATCCGTCGGACTTCCTGTGGGAAAGCCCGGACCACTGGGCCGTGCCGCAACCCGCGCTGGACGACTGGATCGACAGCGCCGCGGCGGGTCTGGCTGCAGCGGCCCTGTCGGCCGCGGCGCTGCTGGAGATCGAAGCGGTGCTGATCGATGGCTGGATGCCCGCGTCGGTCCGGGCCGAGGTGGTGCGGCGGACCGAGGCGGCGCTGTACCGGCTGGACCTGTCGGGGATCGACCCGCCGATGATCCGCGAAGGCACGGTCGGCGCCGGAGCGCGGGCGCTGGGTGCGGCGGCGATCCCTCTGTCGCAACGCTATCTGATCGACCAGAACGCGGCGGCGCGCGAAGGTTGAAGCACGATCTTTCGGCGAAAGATCTGCCTAGCCTTGCGGGGTCATCGCCTTGCGCTGGCGGGCGCGTTCCAGCCCCAGGTGCCGTTCGCGCAGGATGATCAGGATGCCGGCGGTCACGATCAGCGTCGCCCCGCCCAGCATGGTCCAGGACGGCACCTCCTGGAACACGAAATATCCGATGGCCAGCGCAAACAGCATCGAAGCATAGTCGAAGGGCGCCACCAGCGAGGCATCCGCCTCGCGGTAGCTGGAGGTCAGAAGGATCTGGCCAAGCCCGCCCAGCAGCCCCGCCAAGACCAGAAGGGCGGCCTCGGTCGGTGTCGGGATGACCCAGCCGAAGGGCAGAGTGACCAGGGACAGGACCGAAGCGGTCAGCGAGAACCAGAACACGATGGCGGAGGTCTTTTCGGTGGTGACAAGCTTGCGGACAAAGACCTGCGCCAGAGCCGCGAAGACCGCGCCGCCCAGGACAAGCATCGCGCCGAACGCCTCGGTCATGCCGGTTGCATCGCTGGAGACGAGGCTGAGGCGCGGCGCAAGGACGATGAGCACGCCGGTAAGCCCAAGCGCCACGGCCGAGATGCGGAAGATCCGTACCTCTTCGCCCAGGAACATCGCGGCGAAGATCACCGTCAGGAGCGGTGCCGCGTAGCCGATGGCGGTGACCTCGGGCAAGGGCAGGTAGCCAAGGCCAGCAAAGCCGAGGCCCATGGCCAGGGTGCCGACCAGCCCGCGCCAGACATGGCCCATCGGCGCGCGGGCCTGCAGGCCGGTGGCAAGTTCGCGCCGCAGCACCAGCCAGAGCACGATCACCGGGATGGCGAAGAACGACCGGAAGAACACCGCCTGCCCGGCCGGCACATGCGCCGAGGTGGCCTTGATCAGTGCGGCCATGACGATGAACACCAGGACCGAGCCAAGCTTGAAGGCGATGCCGCGAAGCGGGCGCAGGGCAGCGGGCATGGCAGATCCGTTTCTGGTCACCGCATCTTTACGCCGCGGCGCCGTTGAGGTTCCCTGATCGGGAGGGAGAACGCCATGTCCAAAGCATCGCTTGCCGACAGAATCGATCAGGGCAGGGGGATCGCGCCGTCGGACCTTGTGCTGAAGGGGGGCCGCATCTTCGACCTGATCACCGGCGATCTGGTTCAGACGGA
Organism: Rhodobacterales bacterium; assembly: GCA_031409795.1. GTDB lineage: Bacteria > Pseudomonadota > Alphaproteobacteria > Rhodobacterales > Rhodobacteraceae > Tabrizicola. Next base: position 34,021 of record JANNXX010000050.1, on the reverse strand, counting down.
TGTGGCGATCTGCGGCGATACCATCGTCGGGGTGTTTGGCGACTATTCCGGGCGGCGGGAGATCGACGTTGCGGGCCGGGTGCTGGTGCCGGGGTTCATCGACACGCATCTGCATGTTGAATCCTCGCTGGTGACGCCGCACGAGTTCGACCGCTGCGTCACCTCGCGCGGGGTGACGACGGCGATCTGCGATCCGCACGAGATTGCCAACGTCTGCGGCCTGTCGGGCATCCGGTTCTTCCTGGAAAGTGCGGCGCAGCTGGTGATGGACCTGAGGGTGCAGCTGTCGTCCTGCGTGCCTTCGACCCATATGGAGACGACCGGAGCGCGGCTGGGGGCGGCGGACCTGGTGGGGTTCATGGACCATCCGAGGGTGATCGGGCTGGCGGAGTTCATGAACTATCCCGGCGTGCTGATGAAGGATGCAGGCTGTCTGGAGAAGCTGGAGGCCTTTGCGGGCCGCCACATCGACGGGCATGCGCCCTTGCTGCGGGGGCACGACCTCAACGGCTATATCAGCGCGGGCATCCGGACGGAGCATGAGGCAACCACCTACGACGAGGGGCTGGAGAAGCTGCGCAAGGGGATGCGGGTGCTGATCCGCGAGGGGTCTGTGTCGAAGGACCTGGCAGCGCTGGTCGGGCTTCTGACGGAGCGGTTCTCGCCGTATCTGGCGTTCTGCACGGACGACCGGAACCCCTTGGACATCGGGGAGCATGGGCATCTGGACTACATGATCCGGACAGCCATCGCGCTGGGGGCGCCTCCCTTGGCGGTCTACCGGGCGGCGTCGTTGTCGGCAGCGGAGGCCTTCGGGCTGAAGGACCGCGGGCTGATCGCGCCGGGCAAGCGGGCGGATATCGCGGTGATCGACAGCCTTGAGGGGTGCCATGCGTCGCTGGTGCTGGCGGGGGGCGTGGTCGCCGACGACGCGGCCTTTGCAGGGCGAGGGCGGGTGGAGCCGGTGGGGCGGCGGTCGGTCAAGGCGCCACTGGTGACGGCGGCAAGTTTCCGGACCGGGGGCAACCGGGTGGAGACGCCGGTGATCGGGATTTTGCCGGGGAAGATCATCACCGAGCATCTGACGTTTGAGATCGCGCCCGTGGATGGGGACAAGCGGCCGGATGTGGCCCGGGACCTGGTGAAGATCGCGGTGGTGGAGCGGCACGGGGTGAACGGCAACATCGCGACCGGGTTCGTGACGGGGTTCGGGCTGCAAAGGGGGGCGATTGCGTCGACCGTCTGTCACGACCACCACAACATCGCGGTGGTGGGGGTGGATGCGGGGGACATGGCGGTGGCGGTGTCCCGGCTGTCGGAGATCGAGGGCGGGTTCGTGGTGGTCGAGGGGGGCTGCGTGCTGGCGGAACTGGCGCTGCCGGTGGCGGGGTTGATGAGCCTTCTGTCCTTCGAGGAGGTGCGGGAGGGGCAGGTGGGGTTGAGGGCCGCCGCGAAGGGGCTGGGGGTGGTGCTGGAGGAGCCGTTCCTGCAGCTGGCCTTCCTGTGCCTGCCGGTGATCCCGCATCTGAAGATAACCGACATGGGGATGGTAGACGTGGACCGGTTCGAGGTGATCGGGTGAGGGGGTGTCCACGGTGGACAGATTTGGGTTTTGTTATGTTATCAGCGGGTTGCGCGTGGGCGTTAGAGGTTTGTTAAGGTGGCCAACGGCGAGCCCCCCACCCCCTCCCTCCCCCACGGAGGGGGGAGGGAGGGGACTTGGGCGGGCGTGCGGCGCAGGCGCTAGACGGCAGGGACCGGCCTGACGGGTCCAGTCGGTGCAGGGCGGCGTCGCTTGCCAACCGCAGGATTAAGCTGGCAGACTTGGGCGCAGGCAGCAGGGGGAGACAGGCATGCGGGTTCAGATCAACATTCACGGCGACAAGGATGTGTCGCCGGAGGTGCAGACCGAGATCGAGGAAATGCTGCGGGCCAAGCTGGAGCGGTTCGGCGATCTCTTCACCCGGCTGGAGATCTTCATTGCACGGAATGAGGACGTGAACATGCGGATGGACGTCTACCGCTGCGGCATCGAAGCCCGGGCGGCCGGGAAGGCCCCGATCAAGGTGCATCACGCGGCGCGACGCCCCGATCTGGCCGCCGAAGGGGCCGTGGTGAAACTGATCACCGCGACCGAGCGCCGGGTGGCCCGCAAGCGGACCGTGAGCCGGAAGGGGCATGTGCTGTAAGCGTGGGGCTTTTGGCTGGCGTTGCCGGGGGTTTCACACCCCCGGACCCCCGTGGGATATTTGGGGACATGAAATGGTATTCGCAGTGACTAGGGCGGCCTGAGTTCCCTAGCCTCCCTGGTCAATCAGATAGCGACGCCAAGAAGCCAGGTTCTTTCCACCAGTTGAAAAAAGGCACTGTTCAGTTTCTTCGGGAGTTCGACCGGGCAACAGCAAGGACAGTTGTTCTACCACTTGACAGAAAGCTTCGTAGTCCGTCGCGCTATTTCGTGGATCAACGTGATCCCTTGTCCGCATCCGGACGATTGGATGGCCATCGACCAATAGATTTACAGATCGTGAACTCCATTGATCCATTATGTATCCATCGTGCCGCGGGTTCGCGAAGAATATAAGTTTCGTGAAGTAGGCAGGACCGATTCCTCCGGACTTAGTATCCCTTACCGCCTTTGAACAGATTTCGTAGCTAGCGAAGCGATCCAGTCCGTTGCGGCGTAGTGCACCGACGATTTCGACCCACGCTACTTCGTTGCTTTCGAGTCTCCGCCCTGCATCAGCCCTCATTCCACCCCATGCAAGAATGGACCATAGGACATCACGGTCGGAGGCGTTTGACTTGCAAAGATGCTTCAAAAAGTTGCGGGAAAGCGGTTGGGAGCAGGCAGGTTCATCTATGGCGGGAATACGAGCGCTCTTTAGCCATTTGGACGCTATTCGTTCAGGCCAGACCCCGGGAGACGCCATAGTTTGAAATCCTTCGAGATGCTGGTCATCAAACGAAAACGCCATGACATTTCTCTCCGGATTCGAAAGCACTTTCAGCTTGGCAAGGGAGGCCAATTATTGTGAGAAGATGTGGTATTGTAGGCAGTTTGGCAATCGAATAGTAGTCTTACCCCCCCGCCAAATCTTCAAACAACCGTGCCACCCCTTCCGCCCCCGGGTCATTGTGCCCCTTCAGCTTGTCGGCGGCGAGGTAGGTGGCTCTGCCTGCCTTCGCGCGGGTCATCTGGGCGGTGGCGTTCGCGCCTTCGCGGGCGGCGGAGGCGGCGGCGGTCACTCCCTGCGGGAGGGCTTCCAGCGCCGGGGCGAGGGAGTCGATCATCGTGCGGTGGCCGGGGGCGGCTCCGCCTACCTGCATCACGCGGTCGAGGCCGGCGGTGAGGGCGCCGATCCAGGTCTTGCCGGAGGCGCTCGCGTCGCCGGCAGCGGCGAAGAAGATGGCGAGGAGGACTCCGGAGGAGCCGCCCATGGTCTGCGAAAGCTCCATGCCGATGGCGCGGTAAAGCTGGGTCGGGTCGGCGAGGGGGAGGCGGTCGAGGGCGGATTGCAGCGCGCGGGCGGCTCCGGCGAGGGTGCTGCCGGTGTCGCCGTCACCCGACTTGGCGTCGAGGAGGTTAAGGTCAGCCTCGGCCGCGATCAGGGCCTGGCAGCAGCGCATCATGAGGGCGCGGCGGGCGGGGTGGGCGGAGGGGACGGGCTGGATCGGGGCCAGGCCGTCGGGCAGCGGGCGGGTGGCGACCGGGCCGAAGGGCGCAAGGCCCGGCCAGGCGTGCGGGGCGACCGGGGCGGCGAGGGAGGTGCGGCGGGCGTCATCGACGGGGAGAAGCGAGACGGAAAAGCCGTGCATGTCGAGCGAGGTCATCAGGGGGGCGGGGCCGATCATCCATTTGACGCGCGCGCCCAAGGGGGAGCGGGCGAGTTCTTCGGCGAGGACGGACATTTCCAAAGGCGTGGTGGAGCCGAGGTTGTTGAGCAGGGCGACGTGGTCGCCCGGGCCGCAGTGGGGGAGGAGCTTGTCGGCAACCATCTGCATGGCGGATGCCGCGCCGGTGAAGGCGACCTGTTCGATCCCGGCTTCGCCATGGATGCCGAGGCCAAGCTCGGCCTGGCCTTCGGGGATGCGGTTTTCCTTCGGGGAGCCGGGGACGGTGCAGGTGTCCAGCGACATGCCGATGGAAACTGCGCCCTGGATCACGGCGTTGGCGGCGGCGGTGATGGTGTCGAGGTCGGCCCCGGCCTCGGCCAGGGCGCCGGCGATCTTGTGGACGAAAAGCGTGCCCGCGACGCCGCGCGCCTGAGGCAGGTCGGGAAGTGCCACGTCGTCATCGACGATGACCATGGAGACCTTGAGGCCGAAGGCGCGGGCCCGTTCGGCGGCGAGGCCGAAGTTGAGACGGTCGCCGGTGTAGTTCTTGACGATGAGAAGGCAGCCCGCCTTGCCGGTGACGGCCAGGATGCCCGCAAGGACGGCATCGACGGAAGGGCTGGCGAAGACGTCGCCGCAGACGGCAGCGGTGAGCATGCCCTGGCCGACGAAGCCGGCGTGCGAGGGTTCGTGCCCCGAGCCGCCGCCCGACACGAGGGCAACCCTGGTGCGGTCCCAGTCGGTGCGGATCACCACGCGGATGTGAGGGTAGCCGTCGAGCCGCGCGAGCCTGCCGCCGGAGGTGCGCAAAAGGCCGTCGATCGCGTCGGTGACGAGGCTGTCCTTGGCGTTCATGAACTGTTTCATGGGATTATCCTTGGAGTCGGTTGCCGCTGGCATCGAACCAGAGCGGGTTTTGCGGACGGATGGGCAGGCTGTCGCCGGGGCGCAGCGGGGTGTGGGCGTCGGACAGGGTGATGATCTGGTGCGGGCCGAGGGTCAGGTGCAGGCGGGTCTGGTCGCCCAGATGCTCGACCCGGCGGACGGTGGCGGGCTGGCCCTCGCCCTGGAAGATATGCTCGGGGCGCAGGCCGATCCGGGTGGCACCGGCGGGCGGGGGGCCGAAGGCATCGGCGGGCAGAAGGTTGATGTGCGGCTGGCCGAGGCGGGAGGCGACATAGGTGGAGACCGGTTCCTCGTAGATCTGACGGGGGGTGCCGAACTGGACGAGGCGGCCCTGGTCGAGCACGCCGACATGGGTGGCCATGGTCATCGCCTCGATCTGGTCATGGGTGACGTACAGGAAGGTGGCCCCGAGGTCCTGGTGGATGCGCTTGAGTTCTATCCGCAGGTCGGCGCGGAGCTTGGCATCGAGGGAGGAGAGCGGTTCGTCCATCAGGTAGATGCGGGGATTGCGGACGAGGGCGCGGCCGATGGAGACGCGCTGCATCTCGCCGCCCGAGAGGTTGGTGGCCTTGTTGTCCAGCTTGTGGGGGATGCGCAGGACCTCGGCCACCTCGGCCACGCGCCGGGCGATCTGATCTTCGGGCATCGCGATCATCGGCGAGCGGAGCGGGAAGGCAAGGTTGTCGCGCACGGTGAGGTGGGGGTAGAGCGAGTATTGCTGGAAGACCATCGCCACATCGCGCTGGGCGGGGGTGTCGTTCACGACCGAAGCGCCGCCGATGGCGATGTCGCCACGGTCGGGGGTGTCGAGGCCGGCGATCAGGCGCAGCGTGGTGGTCTTGCCCGCGCCGGTGGGGCCAAGGAGGACGACGAAGGCGCCGTCGGGGATCGTCAGGGTGACATTGTCCAGCGCCCTGGTGGCGCCGAAGGACTTTGCAAGACCGGCAAGGATGACCTCAGCCATGATGGACCCCGGCATTGGCGGCGGTGCGCAGGGCGCGGCCGGTGGTGGCGTTGATCGGCGCCCTGGTGGCGGCGAAGGGCTTTGCATGCCCGGCAAGGATGACCTCAGCCATGATGGACCCCGGCATTGGCGGCGGTGCGCAGGGCGCGGCCGGTGGTGGCGTTGATCGGCGCCCTGGTGGCGGCGAAGGGCTTTGCAAGACCGGCAAGGATGACCTCAGCCATGATGGACCCCGGCATTGGCGGCGGTGCGCAGGGCGCGGCCGGTGGTGGCGTTGAACAGCGTCAGGGTGCGGGCATCCAGCGCCAGGCCGACGGTCTCGCCGACCTGCGCGACCTGACCGGCGGAGATGCGCGCCTTGATGCGGCCATGCGCGGTTGCCAGGGTCGCGATCTGGGTGGTTCCAAGGTACTCCGTCGCTTCGATCCGGCCGCGATAGGCGGCGCTGTCGCTGAAGGTCACATGTTCGGGCCGCACGCCAAGCACCAGCTTTCCGGAGGCGGCTTCCTGCAGCGCCGGAAGCGCCATCGGCTGGTCTCCGAGCAGGACCGACGAGGTCCCGGCGGCGGCGGTCCCCTCGAAGGCCAGGAAGTTCATCGAGGGGCTGCCGATGAAGTCGGCCACGAACAGCGTGGCGGGATGGTCGTAGATGTCCTGGGGCGTGCCGAACTGCTCGACGACGCCGTGGTTCATCACGACGATCTTGTCGCCCATCTGCATCGCCTCCAGCTGGTCATGGGTGACGTAGACGGTGGTGGCGCGCATCCGGTCGTGGAGGGCGCGAAGCTCCTCGGCCATGATCTCGCGGAATTCGGCATCCAGCGCACCGAGGGGTTCGTCCATCATGAAGGCCTTGGGGTTGCGCACGATGGCGCGGCCAAGGGCGACGCGCTGGCGGTCGCCGCCGGAGAGACCGCCGACGGGCCGGTCGAGCATGTGGTCGATGCGCAGGATCTTTGCCACCTCGGCCACCTTCTGCGCGACCTGTGCCTTTGGCAGGCCCTGGCTGACCAGCGGGTAGGCGATGTTTTTCCGCACGTTCAGGTGCGGGTAAAGGGCGAACATCTGGAAGACCATGGCGATGTCGCGCTGCGAGGCGGGCTTCTGCGACACGTCTTCGCCGTCGATCAGGATCTCGCCCGAGGTGGGCAGTTCCAGCCCGGCGATCATGCGCAGCGTGGTGGTCTTGCCGCAGCCCGAGGGGCCGAGGAGCATGAAGAATTCCCCGTCCTTGATGGTGAAGCTGGAGCCCTTTACGGCCGTGAAGGCGCCGAATTCCTTGCGCAGGTTGTGGATGACGATTTCAGCCATGGGGGATCTCCTGCCCGGCGCGGATGAGGTTGCCGTTGAGGTCGAGAAGCGCCAGCTCGCGCATGCCCCAGGGTTTGTCGGTGGCACGCTCCAGCCGGGGGATGCCGGTTGCCGGCAGGCCAAGTGCGGCCCATTCGGCGTCGAGTGCGTCGATGCTGGACTGGCGCAGATAGGCGCCGTGGTCGTTTGTTGCGGGGTCGAGGCCGGGGTGGTGGAAGAAATGCACCTCGGCGCCTTCGCGCTTTTGCAACAGGTATTCGGCGTCGAGGTAGATCGTGGCAAAGCCCAGCCGCTGCCAGAAGGTTTCGGTCGCGGTCATGTCGCGGGCGGGCAGGATCGGGGACAGGTTTTCCAGCATCGGCGTCATTCCGGGAAATGGCTGGTGATGATGAACATCACGGTGCCGACAAGGGTTACAAGGAAGGACCAGGTGAAGGCCCAGAGGAAGAAGGGCTGCATCAGCATGAAGACGCCCAGCGCGATGAGGATGGTGGCGAGCATCTCCCACGGGCCGCGGCGGAGGCGGAGGAGGCCGGTGAGGAAGGCGGTCATGGCTGCGCTCCATTCTTCGTCTGCAAATATCCCCGCCGGAGGCATCCGACACTGGCGGCAAGAGCCTCCGGCGGGGATATTTGAGGACATAGAATGTGGGAGTGGGTCATTTGCGGACCGCTCCGAAGGTGATCCCGCGCAACAGGTGTTTGCGCAGAAGGATGGTGAAGATCATCACGGGCAGGAGGAAGAGCGTCGCCCCGGCGGCCACGGCGGGCCAGTCCTGACCGCCGACGCCGATGATCGTGGGAATGAAGGGTGGGGCGGTCTGGGCGTTGCCGGAGGTGAGCAGCACGGCGAAGGCGTATTCGTTCCAGGCGAAGATCAGGCAGAAGATGGCCGTCGAAGCGATGCCAGTTGCCGCCTGGGGCAGCACCACTTTGCGAAAGGCCTGAAAGCGGGTGTAGCCGTCGATGAGGGCGGCCTCTTCGTATTCGCGCGGAATCTCGTCGATGAAGCCTTTCAGGAGCCAGACCGCGAGGGAGATGTTCACCCCGGTGTAAAGCAGGATCATCCCGAGATGGGTGTCCGACAGCCCAAGCTCACGGAACATCAGGTAGATCGGGATCGCGACGGCGATGGGCGGCATCATCCGGGTCGAAAGGATGAAGAACATCAGGTCATCCTTCAGCGGCACCCGGAAGCGGCTGAAGGCATAGGCGGCCAGTGTGCCGAGCACGATCGACAGGAAGGTCGAACCGAAGCCGATGATGACCGAATTCAGGAACCTTTCGCCAAAGCGCGACGGCCCGGCGATGATGGTGCCCTGACGACGGGCGATCTCGTCGTACCAGCTGTCCGGTGGCGGCAGCGTTTCAAGCTGGGACACCGCCGGGCGGGTGCGGGTGGTGAAAAGGTTGACGTAACCTTCGAGCGAAGGCTCGAACACCACTTTCGGCGGGTAAGAGATCGAATCCGGCCCGGTCTTGAAGCTGGTGGAAATGATCCAGAGCAGCGGCAGGAGGGTGATGATCGTGTAAAGGGTGACCAGCCCGGCGGCGACCCATTTCGAGGCGCGCGAGGGTTCGGTGACGGAATAGGCGCTCATGGCTGGGCTCTCGTTCTTTCAGCGGGATGCCCCCCCACCCCAGCCCTCCCCCACGCGGGGGGAGGGAGGTGCCAGGCAGCGGGAGGTTCGCCATGGCGGAGGGTCGGAGCGGCTCCCCTCCCCCCCGTGGGGAGGGGATGGGGGTGGGGGGCTGGGTGCAAAAACATCACCGTTCCTTCACCTTGTTGAGCGCTTTCACGTAGATCGAGGCGAGGCCGAAGACCGTGACGAAAAGGATGATCGCATAGGCCGAGGAGTAGCCGGTCCGCCATTTCTCGAAGGCTTCGCGCTTGAGGTCGATCGAGGTCAGCAGCGTCTGGTTCCCAGGACCGCCGCCCGTCAGCAGGGTGACCATGTCGAACATCTTGAAGTTCTCGATGCCGCGGAAGAGGACGGCCAGCATCAGGAAGGGCAGCACCATCGGCACGGTGATCGTCCAGAACTGCCGCCATTTCGAGGCGCGGTCGACTTCGGCGGCCTCATAGATGTAGTCGGGAATGCTGCGCAGCCCGGCGAGGCAGATCAGCATGACGAAGGGTGTCCACATCCAGGTGTCGACGATGATGATCGACCAGGGGGCAAGGCTGACCGACCCGAGCATGCTGAAGGACGAGGCCGGGATGCCGGTGAAGAATTCGACGGCATAGTTCACCAGGCCGATCTGCGGCTGGTAGAGGAAGGTCCAGAAGTTGCCCACGACGGCGGGCGACAGCATCATCGGCAGCACGATCAGCGTGGTCAGCAGGTCGTTGCCCTTGAACTTGCGGTTGATCAGCCAGGCGAGGGTGAAACCGATCAGCACCTGGAAGAAGATGGTCCAGATCAGGAAATGGGCCGTGGTCTGCATGGTGGCCCAGATGCCCTCATCCGTCAGGATGCGGATGTAGTTGCGCAGGCCGACGAACTCGATCTCTTCGTTCGGGCGGTTGGCCCGGTAGTTGGTGAAGGAAAGCCGCACCGTCCAGATCAGCGGGAAGATGTTGATCGCGAGGAGCAGGAAGATCGTCGGCGCCACGAAGGCCCAGGCGATCGCCCGGTCGGATAGACCGCGAACCTTGCGCGCGATGGGCAGCGGCGTGGCCTTTGCAGCGATGTCGATGGGGTTCGTCATGCGGATATCCCGTTCGGTGCGGGGCGGCCCCACACCCTGACCTTTCCCCGGAGGGGCAAAGGCGGCGTTTCTGAAGATGCGGGTGCCCCTCTTCCCGCAAGGGAAGAGGGGGCGGGGATGCGGGGACTACAGCTTGCCTTCGTCCTCGAACACCTCGGTCCAGTCGGCAACCAGGCCATCGAGGGCCTCTTGAGCCGTGCCGGTCCCTGCGACCACATAGTCATGGAACCGTTCCTGCGCGGCCAGAAGCAGCGAGGCATAGGCGGGTTCGGCCCAGAAGTCCTTCACGATGGCCATGCTGTCCAGATAGGTCTGGGCATAGGGCTGGCTGGCGGCGAAGGCAGGGTCCTCGACCACCGAACGCAGGGCGGAATAGCCGCCCATCGACCACCATTTCTGCTGCACCTCCGGTTGGGCGAACCATTTGACGTATTCCAGCGCCGCATCCTGCTTTTCGGAGTATGCCACGACAGAGATGCCCTGTCCGCCAAGTTGAGCGAACCTTGCGCCGTCCGGGCCGGCCGGGTTGACTAGATAGCCGGTCTTGCCGCCGCCGACGTTGGGGTCGACTTCAAAGCCGGGCCAGGTGAAGGCGAAGTTCATCTGCATCGCCACCTGGCCGGATTTGTAGGCGTCGATGCCTTCGCCCATGTAGGTGTTGGACGTGCCGGGTGCCACGCAGCAGTCATAGAGCGACTTGTAGAATTCAAGCCCCGCCACGGCTGCCGGAGAGTTGACGAACCCCTGCATGTCATAGGGTTTTTCCGGGTTCTCGTAGAGGAAGCCGAAGCTGTAAAGGACATCCATCACGCCCATGGTGATGCCTTCGGACCCGCGCTCGGTGTAGATCGAGAGGCCGTAGACGGTGGTGCCGTCGATCTCGCGGCCCTGGAAGAATTCACCGACCTCTTTCAGTTCGGCGAAGGTGGCGGGAGGGGTCAGGTCGCGGCCGTACTTTTCCTTGAAGGCGGCCTGGATTTCGGGGCGGTCGAACCAGTCCTTGCGGTAGGTCCAGCCGACCACGTCGCCGAAGGCGGGCAGCGACCAGTAGTTCGGCGTGTTCTTCGGCCATTCGGAATAGCCGGTGACGGTGGCGGGGACGAACGCGTCCATCGAGATGCCATTGGCGGCGAAGAAGTCGTTCAGCTTGAGGTAATGGCCGTTCTCGGCGGCGCCGCCGATCCACTGGCTGTCACCGATCATCAGGTCGCACAGCTTTCCGCCCGAGTTCAGCTCGTTCAGCATGCGGTCGGCGAAGTTGGGCCAGGGAACGAATTCGAAGTTCATCTTGACGCCGGATTGCGCCTCGAAATCCTTCGAAAGCTCGACCAGCGCGTTCGCCGGGTCCCAGGCCGCCCAGCACAGGGTCAGCTCGGTGGCCTGGGCGTGGGCCTCGGCGCCCCAGACCAGGGCAAGTGCCGCGGATGCGGCCAGTGTCGTCCTTTTCATTGCAGTCCTCCCGATGGTGTTGCGAAACGGACCCGTACGGATGCCGGGCCTTCTTGGATTGGCCTGACGATAGACCCGCGCGGCGGCTGCTGTAAAGCATTTTTGAGGTGCGTACCTCAGAAACCGGAAAATGCCCGGATCAAAGCGCTTTGACGGTCGGGGTCAGAAGGGAATTGCCGGGTCGGGCAGGTCCGGGGCAGGCGGCGCCGGGGCAAGATTCTCGCGCAACAGGACCGAGATGCGAATCTGTTCCTGCCCGGCGTCGATCGCCATGCGGTCGGCCTTGGCCCGCAGGATGCGCAGCGCGGAGCGGGCCAGGTGGCCGACATCCTGGGCGATCACCGCGTCGATGCTGCCATCCTCAAGCCCGCTGCGGGTATGGTCGGTCAGCTCATGGGCGACGACCACGAGCCGGCCCACAAGGCCCGCCCGGCGAAGCGCCTCGTTGACGCCGCGCATACCCGCGCCCGCGACGTAGATCGCGACGACAGTGTCATGCGCGGCAAGGCAGGCGGCGGTGATCCGGGCGGTGAGATCCCGGTCGTCATGCCCTTCAAGCGAGGGGAGGGCCTGAAGGTGAGGGAAGCGTTCGGCCAGAACCTCGTCAAAGCCGAGCCGCCGGTCGACCATGTCGCGGGCCAGCATGGAGCTGACCACGACGGCGATCCTTCCGGGCGCCGATCCCGCAAAACGGCCCAAAAGCACGCCTGCGGTGCGCCCGGCAGCCCGATTGTCGATGCCGACGAAGTGGTCGCGCGGGGCTTGCGGCTGGTCGGTGACCAGCGTGACGACGGCGGTGCCCTGCGCCTTCAGCCGGATGATGAGGTCGCGCACATCCGGTGTTTCATGCGCCATGATCGCGCAGCCGTCGATCGGCTGGTCGCCCTGGTCCTCCAGCGCGCGGACGATGGCATGCGGATCGCGCTGCGGCACGGTGGCGATGACCAGATCGCTGGACTCGGCCAGCGGGCCACGCGCGGCATCGGCGATCGCGGCCTGCAAGGCATGCAGGAACTGCGTCTCGACGGCGGGCAGGATGAAGAGGAACCGGTAGCGGCGCTGCCGGGCCAGGTTGGCGGCGGCGACGTTGCGGACATAGCCCAGCCGGTCGATGGCGTCGTTCACCGCGCGGATGGTCTTGGCGCGCACGCCGGGGCGGGCGTTGAGCACCCGGTCCACGGTGGCGAGGCTGACGCCCGCCTCATGCGCGATGTCGTTCACGGTTGGCCGCACCGATCAGCCCCTTTCAGCCCTTTGCCGGACTATCGACGCCTGTCTGAGGTGCGTCAATCAGCATTTGTCGCACCACCCCTGGCACCCAATCAGGCTTCCCCAATGCCGGTCGGCTGGTGCATGGTCGGCCCAGGCAAGGGAGGATCGGCATGCGCACGCTTCTGCTGTTCGGCGACAGCAATACCCATGGCACGATGCCGGCACCGCATCTGGGCTTCGACGGGCGCTTTGACCGGGAGGAGCGCTGGGCGGGGCGGCTGGCGCGCCTGCTGCCCGACTGGGAGGTGATTGCCGAGGGCCATCCGGGGCGGACCACGGTGCATGACGACCCGATCGAGGGCGCGCATCGCAACGGGCTGACGGTGTTGCCCGCGCTGCTGGAGAGCCACAAGCCGGTGGACGCGGTGCTGCTGATGCTGGGGACCAATGACCTGAAGGAGCGGTTTTCGGTGAACGCGGGCGACATCGCGCTGGCGCTGGAGCGGCTGGTGCGGGTGATCCGTGCCTCGGGCGCGGGGCCGGGGGGCGCGGGGCCGGGGGTGCTGCTGGTGGCCCCGCCGCCGATTGTGGAGACCGGGTGTCTGGCGGGGATGTTCGCGGGCGGGGCGGCGAAGTCACGCGCCCTGGCGGCTGAGGTGGAGGCGGCGGCCGGGCGGGCAGGCGTGCCGTTCCTGGATGCGGGGCAGGTGGTCAAGGTTTCGGCCATCGACGGGGTGCATTATGACGCGCCGGCAAATCCGGCGCTGGCCGAGGCCTTTGCGGCGGCGATCCGGGCGCATTTCCCGTGACGCGGAGGATTTCCGCTTTGCGGGGGGCGCAACCTGCCGCAGGATGGGACCGCAGCCCGGAGGAGCCGATGACCCGCCACGATCCCGCCCTGAGCGCGCCCGCGCTGTCTGCCCTGGCCGAGCTGCGCGCGAACGTGGCCCTGCCCTTCGAACGGGCAAGAGCGATGCCGAAATCGGTCTACACCTCGCCCGAGTTCGCCGAGGCCGAGGCGCGGCATATCTTCGCGACGGACTGGCTTTGCGCCGGGCGGGCGGACGCGCTGCCCGCGCCCGGCGACTATCTGACGATGGAGATTGCGGGCGAACCGGTGATCATCCTGCGCGACCGGGAGGGCGCCCTGCGCGGCATGTCGAACGTCTGCCGCCACCGGATGAGCACGCTGCTGGAGGGGCGGGGGAATGTGCGCAGCATCGTCTGCCCCTACCACGCCTGGACCTACAATCTGGACGGCACCCTGCGCGGTGCCCCGGCGATGGGTCTGAACGAGGGGTTCTGCAAGGAGGATATCAAGCTGCCCCCGGTGCGGGTCGAGGACTGGCTGGGCTGGATCATGGTCACGCTCAACCCCGACGCCCCGCCGCCGCGTGAGGCGCTGGCCGAGGTCGAGGCGCTGGTCGGGTATCTTGACATGGGGGCTTATGTCGAGGCGTTCCGTGAGGAATTTACCTGGGACACCAACTGGAAGGTGCTGGCCGAGAACTTCATGGAAAGCTACCACCTGCCGGTCTGCCATCAGGGCACCATCGGCGGCACGGTGGACCTGATGCAGATGACCTGCCCGGAGGGGCTGGCGGCGTTCAACTACCATTACATCGTCAAGAACGACACGCTGCCGCTGACACTGGCGCATCCGTCGAACGCACGGCTGGAGGGGGACCAGCGGCGGATCACCTGGCTGCTGTCGATCTATCCGTCGCTGCTGATCACCCTGACGCCGGGGTACTTCTGGTATCTCAGCCTGACGCCGAAAGGGCCGGGGCAGGTGGGCGTCCTGTTCGGTGGCGGTCTTGCGGCGGACTGGGCAGCGGACCCCGACTCTGCCGGGCATTTCGCGGCGCTGAAGGCGCTGCTGGATGATGTCAACGTCGAGGACAAGGGCTGCGTGGAGCGCGTCTATCAGGGCCTTTGCGCCGGGCTGTCGGTGCCCGGACCCCTGAGCCATCTGGAACGCCCGAACTACGACTTCGCGCAGTACATCGCCGGGCGGATGCCCTAGCGGGTCAGCGCTGGCGCAGGAAGCGGGCGGAGAGTGCCGTCAGGAACAGGCCCGCGAGGGCAACCAGGACGCCCGCGATCATCAGGACCAGCGCGGGCAGGACGAGGGGATCTTCGCCCCGCCAGCCCGCCCTGTCGGCCAGATACCAGCCCGCCGCACCTGCTGCGAGGCTGGCCAGCACCATGCCTTGCCCGATCCGCAGACGGGAGCGCCAGAAGGCCGGTCTTTCGTCCGCCGCCGTGGCAAGGGCCTGGCGGAAATGGGTAACGACGGCTGTGGCCCGGTCGGTGCCCTCGGGCGGGACGGGAAGGCGCAGGATGTCGTGGTGCTGCCCGATGCGGTCGCCGACCACGGTGACCTCGCGGGTGGAAAACTGGATCGTGGGCGGATCGCCGGGAACGTGGTGGACCCCGGCATAGGTGGCCAGGCGCTTGGCCGACAGGGCGAGATAGTGACCCCCGGCGAGCACTCCGTTGGTGGCGAAAAGGATTTCGGCCGGGCCGGGTGAAGGCCTCCAGCGGCTGCGAAGCGGCGGGGCAAGCGCCTTCTCGGCGGCCCGGTAGGCGGCGACAAGGTCGGCGGGGACGGTCCAGCGGGCGATGACGCCCTGGCCGCGTTCCAGTCGGCGGGCGAGACGGAGGGCGTAGAGGAAGTTGAGCGTGATGGGCAGGGCGATCAGCGCGGTCAGTCCGCCAAGCACCGCAGATGCGCCGCCGGGGACGTCGTTTTCGCCATGGGTCAAAAGGCGAGAAAGGCCGAACGCAAAGGCCGCAAGGCCTGCAAGGGTCAGGATCAGGGCGATCAGGCTGTCGCGGGCGGGGCGGATCATGGGGCAAAGCCTCACCGGCGCGGGGTGTGCTGTCAATCGTCGCGGTGGTGTGGCGCTGCGCTGATCGGGGCTTGACCTGGTGGGTCGCTGCGTCACCCTTGCCGCATGACCCGGACCGCCTTGATTGTCGCCCATGGCCAGCCCTCGAATCCGTTGCCCGCAGCGCGGGCGCTGGAGGGGCTGGCGCAGCAGGTTGCTCTACACCTGCCGGGCTGGGAGGTGCGGACGGCAACGCTTGCGGAACCGGAGGCGATTGCGGGGGCGGTGGCGGGGCTTGCGGGCGGCGTGGTCTTCCCGATGTTCATGACTGGGGGCTGGTTCACACGCGTGCAGATTCCGGCGCGGCTGGCCGAGGCGGGGGCGCTTGTCGGTCCGGAGGGGTGGCAGGTGCTGGAGCCGTTCGGCTGCGACCCCCTGGTGCATGATCTGTGCGTGACGATGCTGCGCGAGGCGGGGGCGGATCAGGTGATCCTTGCGGCTCACGGGTCGTTCAAATCGTCGGTGCCGTCCGACATCGCGCGGCATGTGGCGGGGCGGATCGGGGCGGAGACCGGGGTACGGGTGGCGGTGGGGTTCATTGATCAGGAGCCGAGGCTGGCGTCGTTGACCGGGATCAGTGGGGTCTGCCTGCCGTTCTTCGCCGCCGAGGGCGGGCATGTCAGCGATGACATCCCGGCAGCGCTGGCCGAAGCCGGTTTCCGGGGGCGCATCCTGCCGCCGGTGGGGCTGGACGCGCGCGTGCCGGGGATCATCGCGGCGGCGATTGCGGCGGGCGTGCCGGTCTGTGCGAAGGCCTGCCGTTGGGCAAGGAGCCAAAATCCTTAAGCAAGGATTCTGACGAATTTCTTGCTTGAGAAATTTTGGTCCCGGTCCTTACACCGTGTGCAGGTAAAGGTCGAAGTCGACCTCGCTGACCGTCCGCATCACTCGACCGTATTCCGCCGCCTTGATCGCGGTGAAGGTGCGGTGCATGTCGTTGCCCAGCGCGTCCTTCAGGAAATCCGACCGCTTTGCCGTCTCGATCGCCTGTTTCCAGTCGGTCGGGATCGACGCGGCGCTGTCGTCCTCATAGCCGTTGCCGGTGGTTTCCGGGCCGGGGTCGATCTGGTGCTTCATGCCGTGGCGGATGCCGGCGAGGACCGTTGCGGCCACCAGATAGGGGTTCGCGTCCACCCCGGCGGGGCGATGTTCGATCCGCCGGGCCTTGATGTCGCCCGCCGGAATGCGCAGCGCGACCGAGCGGTTGTTGACGCCCCAGGTCGGGGACACGGGCGCGTAGGACTGGTTGGCGAAGCGGCGCCAGCTGTTGGCATGGGGGGCGAAGACCAGCATCGATTCAGCCATCGTGGCCTTGAGGCCGCCAAGGGAATGCAGGATCAGCGGGTTCCACTGGCCTTCCTTCGCTTCGACGAAGACGTTCCTGCCCGCGCCGTCCAGCATAGAAACATGGAAGTGCATCCCCGACCCGGCGTAGTTTTCATTCGGCTTGGCCATGAAGCAGGCGACCACGCCATGCGCCCGGGCATGGGCGCGGACGATGCGTTTCAGGCGCATCAGGTCATCGGCGGCCTGCATCACGTCGGTGCGGTAGTGGAGCGTCAGCTCGTACTGGCCGGGGGCGTATTCGGAGATCAGGGTTTCGGCCTTGATCCCGGCCTTTTCCGCCCCCGCGTAGACGTCGGAGAAAAGCGGCAGCATGCCGTGCAGGTGGTCGACGGAGTAGACTTCGGTCTTGTTCGACTTGCGGCGGTCCAGCACGTCGCGGGCGGGCTGCATCTTGCCGTCGGGGCCGCGTTCGGGGTCAAGCAGGAAGAATTCCAGCTCGAAGGCCCCGGCGGGATGCAGGCCTTCGGCGCGCAGGGCATCGACCTGGGCCTGCAGGGTGTGGCGGGGGTCGCTGGTCATCGGCGCACCATCAAGGGTGAACATCGACATGAACACCTCACCGCGCGGGGGCTGGGTGTTGTGCAGCGGCTTCAGCGTGCCGGGAATCGGCCAGGCGCGCAGGTCGCCGTCACCCTGGTCCCAGATCAGGCCGGTCTCGTGCACATCCTCGCCGCAGATGTCGAGGCCGAGGATCGAGATCGGCAGGTGGCGGCCATTGTTGTAAAAGGACAAAAGCTCATGCCGGCGGATGATCTTTCCCCGGCCGATGCCGTTGGCGTCGTGCAGGATAATGTCAAACGCCTCGATTTCCGGGTGGGCGGCAAGGAAGGCTTCCGCCTCGGAGGGGGTGGAACCGGAGGGGCTGGCGTGGGTCATGGTCAGGCGGCTTTCGAGATGTCGGTCAGGACGGCGTTGAAACTGGCGATCAGGCGGTCGACCTGGGATTTCCGGGTAGCGGGGCTGATCAGCATCATGTTGTGAAAGGGGGCGATGAGCGAGCCGCGGTTGATCAGGCCGGTGTGGAGCGCGGCCTCGACCTGCGGTTGATGCGCGAAGGCGGCTTCGGAGCCGGTCTTCAGCGGGCCGGGGGCGCAGATGAATTCGACCCGGGCACCGACCCGGACGACGTGCCAGGGCAGGTCGTGGCGGGTGATGGTCTTGTGCAGCCCGTGGCCAAGGCGTTCGGCGAGGGTTTCCATATGGGCGTAATTTCCGGGCGTCATCACTTCGGAAAGGGTTGCCACCAGACAGGCGAACTGGAGCGGGTTCGCGGAAAGCGTGGTGCCCATGCCGGAGCGGCCGGAGTCTCGGTTGGCATTGGCCTGATGGTAGCGGGTCGCGGTTTCATCGGTCAGGCCCCAGACGGCGGTCGGCAGGCCCCCGGCGACGCATTTGCCGACGACGAAGATATCGGGCGCAAGGCCATGCACGCGGGTGTAGCCGCCGAGGCCGGAGGAGATGGTATGCGTCTCGTCCATGATCAGCAGCGCGCCGTATTCCGTCGCAAGCCTGCGCAACCCGTCGTGGAAGCCGGGCGCGGGCAGGACCATGCAGGAGTTGGTCATCACCGGTTCGGTCAGGATCGCGGCGACGTCGCCTTGGGCAAGCGCGGCCTCGACCCCGGCGAGATCGTTGAATTCGCAGGCGACGGCGGTCTGGGTCAGGTCGGTCACCTGGCCGAGGAGGCCGGGGGAATTGATCGTCTGGCCGTTCTCAAGGCTGACGAAGGTGTCGTCCACCGTGCCGTGGTAGCAGCCGTTGAAGACCAGCACCTTGGGCTTGCCGGTGATTGCGCGGGCGACGCGGAGGGCGAAGCGGTTGGCGTCGGTTGCGGTGGTGGCGATCTGCCACTGGAAGGGGCCGAAACGGTCAGTGAGAAGGCGGCCAGCTTCCAGCGCGGCTTCGGTCGGGAGCATGTAGGTCAGGCCCTGCCGGGCCTGCTTGCGGATCGCCTTTGCGACCGGTGGCGGCGAGTGGCCGAACATCGACCCGGTGTCGCCAAGGCAGAAGTCGTCGAGGGTGTGGCCGTCGATATCGGTGATCCGCGCGCCCTGGGCCTTGGCGACAAGGGGCAGGTGCGGCATCGGCCAGTCGGCCATCCAGTGCATCGGCACGCCGCCGAGGAAGGTGCCTGCGCCGTCGTTCAGCGCCTTCAGGGCTTTGGGGCGGGCCTTGGCATAGGCGGCGGCTTCGCGGGCGGCGAAGGCGAGAAGGCGATCGGTGCGGATACCGGCGATCAGGGGGTCGGTCATGGTGGGCCTCGGACTGTCGGACGCTTTCTTGGCCGGAATTTGATCAAATTGCAAGGGCCCGCTCCTCACTCCCTTGCGGGCGTTCGTCGCTTTGGCCAGCGATGAGCGCCCGCAAGGGAGCGAAGAGCGGTCCGTCAGGCCCAGCGGCCCTCAAAATCCTCGGGCACCAGCAGGTTGTGGCGGCCCATCGCTTTCACGTCCTTCTCGCCGCACAGCGCCATGGTGATGTCCATTTCCTTCTGGATCACCTCCAGCGCCCGGGTCACCCCCGCCTCGCCCATCGCGCCAAGCCCGTGAATATAGGCGCGGCCGATCATCGTGCCTTTCGCCCCCAGGCTGAGGGCCTTCAGCACGTCCTGACCGGAGCGGATGCCGCCGTCCATCCAGACCTCGGTCCGGTCGCCGATGGCACGGACCACCGACGGCAGCGTGCGGATCGAGGACAAGGCCCCGTCCAGTTGCCGCCCGCCGTGGTTCGACACGATCACCGCGTCGGCCCCCATGTCGGCGGCCAGTTTCGCGTCGTCGGCGTCAAGCACGCCTTTCAGGATGAACTTGCCTTTCCACTGGTCGCGGATGCGGGCGACCTTGCCCCAGTCAAGCTTGGGATCGAACTGTTCGTTGGCCCAGGCGGTGAGATCCGAGAGTTTCTCCACGTTCTTCACATGGCCGACGATGTTGCGGAACTGGCGGCGCGGGGTCTTCAGCATGCCAAAAGCCCAGCGGGGCTTGGTCGCGATGTTGATCAGGTTCGGGATCGTGGGGCGCGGGGGCGAGGTCAGGCCGTTCTTGAGGTCCTTGTGGCGCTGGCCGAGGATCTGCAGGTCAAGCGTCAGAACCAGCGCCGAACAGTTCGCGGCGCGGGCGCGTTCGATGACCGCATCGACGAAGTCTTCGTCGCGCATGACGTAGAGCTGGAACCAGAAGGGCGTGGGGCTGGCTGCTGCCACGTCTTCGATGGAACAGATCGACATTGTGGACAGCGTGTAGGGCACGCCGAATTTCGCGGCGGCGCGGGCGGCGTGAATCTCTCCGTCCGGGTGCTGCATGCCGGTGCTGCCGACCGGGGCAAGGGCCACCGGCATCGAAACCTTCTGTCCGGCCATCGTGCTTTCCAGGGTCCGCCCGGTCAGGTCGCGGGCGACGCGCTGGCGCAAGCGCAGCTTGGCGAAGTCGGAGGAGTTTTCGTGGAAGGTCTGTTCAGTGTAGCTGCCGCTTTCGCAGTAGTCCCAGAACATCTTCGGCGTGCGCTTCCGGTGCAGGCGCTTCAGGTCCTCGATGCAGGTGATGACAGGCATGGCCTTCCTCGGATTGGTCATCTTTGGTTACCAATCTACGCGACCGGGCGCAATCCTGCTGCGGGCTTGCATGTGGTGCGATAACGTATTACATGATGCGATATCGCACCATTTGGAGATCAGCATGTCCCTGTCCCGCCGCAAGACCCTGGCCCTGATCGGAGGCGGCGTGATCCTTGCCGCCGGTGCCGGTCTTGGTGCCGTCGCCTCCCGCCAGCCGCGCACCGCCCAGCTGCCCTGGGGGCAGGCCGGGCTGGGCGAAGACCCGCGCGTCCGGGCGCTGTCCTACGCCCTTCTTGCGCCGAACCCGCACAACCGGCAGCCCTGGCTGGTGGACCTGGCCGAGGCGGGGGTGGTGACGCTTTACGTCGATACCGCGAAGCTTCTGCCGAAGACGGACCCTTTCAACCGCCAGATCACCATCGGGCTTGGGTGTTTTCTGGAGCTGATGCGGATGGCGGCCAGCCAGGACGGCCAGCGCGTGACGATCACGCCTTTTCCCGAGGGGTCCGATGACCGGGCCCTGGATGCCCGCCCGGTCGCGCGGGCGGTGTTTGCGGCGGATGCGTCGGTCCTGCCGGACCCGCTTTTCGCCCATGCGATCGACCGGCGGTCGACCAAGGAGCCGTTTGATCTGACCCGCCCGCTGCCCGCGGACACGCTGAAGAAACTTGACGTCGCGACGACCGCGCGCCTTGGTGGCACGCTTGACCCGAAGGAGGTCGCTGACTGGCGCGCCTTTACCCACGAGGCGCTGCGGATCGAGATCGAGACGCCGCACACCTACAGGGAATCAGTGGATCTTTTCCGCATCGGCCGGGCCGAGGTGGACGCGAACCCGGACGGGATCGACTTTACCGGGCCGGTGTTCGAGGTGCTGGGCGCGACGGGCCTGATGACGCGGGACAGCGTGCTGGACACCTCGTCGCAGGCCTATCAGGCGGGGCTGGACGCGGTCTTTGCCAATACCGATACGGCGATGGGCCATGTCTGGCTGGTGACGGCCGGCAACACGCGTTTCGACCAGATCGCCACCGGGGCGGACTGGCTGCGGGTGAACCTTGCGGCCAGGGCAGCGGGGGTGGCGTTCCAGCCGCTGAGCCAGGCCTTGCAGGAATATCCCGAGATGGCCGGGATGTTCGGTGACCTGCATGCAAGGCTTGCACCGACTGGCGGGACGGTTCAGATGTTGGCGCGCATCGGCTATGGGCCAGAGGTCGCCCCCAGCCCGCGCTGGCCGCTGGAGGCGAAGATTCTGGATGCCTGACACCCCGACTGCGCAAGGCGGCCCCAGCCCGGAAGAGGCGCTCTTTGCCTTCTTCACCGAGATCGGCATCCTTGCGCAGTTGAGCCGCGCGATCTTCGAGGCCGAGCTGCCGGACGGGTTCACCGTGTCGCAGTTCGTGGTGTTGAACCATCTGGTCAGGGTCAGGGACGGGCGCACGCCTCTTGATCTTGCGCGGGCGTTCCAGGTTCCGAAGACGTCGATGACGCACAGCCTTGCGGTGCTGGACCGGCACGGGCTGGTCGAGATGCGCCCGAACGCGCGGGACGGCCGGTCGAAATGCGTGTTCATCACCGACGCGGGCCGCAGCTTCCGCCTGAGGGCGATCCGGCAGATGGAACCCCGGATGGCCGCCATCGCCCGGCAGTTTCCGGCGGCCGAGGTCGCCGGGGCGGTGCCGGTACTGACCGCGCTGCGCAAGGTCATGGACGCGATGCGCGATCCTGGGTGACCTTGGGCCTGCGGTTGGGCCCACCTTCCGTGGTTTTGCCGCACGGGCGCAGCTTCCGGCCCGTCAGTCCAGGACCCTGCGCAAAAGCGTGTCAAGCCGGTCGAAGTCGTCGCTGCCCAGCCGGGCGCGCCAGCGGGTCTCGATCTCGGCCTTGATCCGGTCGGCGTCGCGCATCGCGGCCAGTCCTGCAGGTGTCAGCCTGACAAGGCGCGCGCGGGCGTCCGCCGAATCGGGGCTGCGGGTGAGGATCCCGTCCCGCGCCAGCTCGTCGACGAATTGCTGCACCGCCTGCTTGGTCAGCCCCGCCCGCGCAACAAGATCGCCCTGCCGCAGTCCGCCGGGGCCGATATGCTGCAGAAGGTTCGCCCGGGCCTGGCCGAACCAGGCATGGCCCGCCGCGACCATCGCGCTGGTGAACTCTGCCCGCCAGACCTGGGCCGCTTGCCACAGTGTCCAGCCGATGTGATCGGGGGGGGAGGGGGACATGGGTTCTCCATTAGTCAAGCTGCTTGACAATCATGCGTTCCGCAGAGATAGTCAAGCTTCTAGACGAAACCGAGTCGGTTGCAAACCGTCGCCGTGGGGATGCCCGCGGCGCGCCAGAAAGGAATTGCCATGACGTTGCTGAACCAAGACATCCTTCAGATCCTGCTTCCGGGCTTCACCCATCATGTCGACATCGGCCAGGGGGCGGAGGCTGCGATCAGCTACGGCGCTGCCGGGGTGGCCCGGATGGTCCTGCCCGGCAAGGCGCCGATGACCGGGCGCTGGCATGCGCTTGCGCAAGGCTATCACGTCGCCTGGGACGGCGGCCCGGCGGGCGACTGGCAGATCACGCATGAGGTCGGGCGGCTGACCTATCTTGACCCGACCGGTCGGGAAGCGGGGACCGTCACCCGGATCGAGCCGATGCAGCCCTGGGCATGACACGGGGCCTTGCCGCCCGGTATGAGGCCGCCGCTTCGCATTGGGGGCGGCGGCTGGACCGGCTGGGCTTTCCGGCGGCCTACCGGGCCATCGTGGCGCAGGCGCTGGACCGGCTGCCCGTGCCGGAGGGACCGCTGGTTGCGCTGGACCTCGGGTCCGGCGACGGGGCCTTTGCCGAGGCGTTGCTGGCCGGGCTTGGGCCCCGGCTGAGGCTGACGCTGCTTGATCCGTCGCCCGCGATGCTGGCTGCCGCCCAGGCGCGGCTGGGCCGGGGTCGGGCCCGGATGGTCTGCGCCGGTCTGGACAGCGCTGCCCTGCCGATGGCGGCGGCGGACATCGTGGCCGCTGCGCATCTGATCGAGCATCTGGCCGACCCCGATGCCGCCCTGTCCCGGATGGCCCGCCTTCTGAAGCCAGGCGGGCTGGCGATCCTGGTGGTAAGCCGCCCGCACTGGTGCAGCCGTCTGGTCTGGCTGGCCTGGCGTCATCGCCGGTTTCATCAGGCCGAGGTGCAGGCGGCGCTGGTCCGGGCCGGGTTTGACGCGATCCAGTGCTGGCAGCCCCCCGCAGGCCCACCGCGTCGGCTGAGCCTGGCCTATGCCGCCCGGCGTCAGGCCGAATGCGCGCCGTCGGCCAGTGCCTTCACGCGCGCCAGCACCTGCGGCACCGGCAGGCCGGCGCCGATGTCCTTGACGATGGCCGAGCCGACGACGCAGCCGTCGGCGACCGAGGCGATGGTCCGGGCCTGATCCGGGGTGGTGATGCCGAAGCCCACGATCACCGGCAGGTCGGTCGAGCGCTTGATCCGCGCGACTTCGGGGCCGACGTCGGCGGCCACGGCGGCGGCTGCCCCGGTGATCCCGGTGACCGAGACGTAGTAGACGAAGCCCGACGTGTTCTGCAGCACCTTGGGCAGGCGCTTTGCATCGGTTGTCGGCGTGGCGAGGCGGATGAAGTTCAGGCCGGCCTGCTGCGCGGGGATGCAGAGTTCGTCATCTTCCTCGGGCGGCAGGTCGACGATGATCAGGCCGTCGATCCCGGCGGTCCTGGCGTCGGTCAGGAACCGGTCGACGCCGCGCGCATAGATCGGGTTGTAATAGCCCATCAGCACGCTGGGCGTGGTCTGGTCCCCGGCCCGGAAGGCGCGGACCATGGCAAGGAGCCTGTCCATCGTCATCCCGCCTTCCAGCGCGCGCTGCCCGGCAAGCTGGATCGTCGGGCCGTCGGCCATCGGGTCGGTGAAGGGCATCCCCAGCTCGATGATGTCGACCCCTGCGGCGGGCAGGCCCTGCATGACGGCAAGGCTGGTCGCCTCATCCGGATCACCGCCCATGATGTAGGCGACGAAGGCCTTCTTCCCCTGTGCCTTGAGGCGCGCGAAGGTGGCGTCGATCCGTGTCATGGCAGGCTCCCCTTGGACGGCTCCATCTGCCACGGGGCACGAGGAGAAATCAATGGGCCGCTCATCCGCCCGGGACCGGGCGTCTTCGCTGCGGTGAAGGCGGCCGAGGAAAGCCGTCAGGCTTGAGGAGGGGGGGCAGTCACGGCAGCATGCAATCGGGCGATTTGGTTGTCCGGCCTCTGGGAATCCGCTGCGGCGATCCCATCTTCCCTTCCATGACCTACCTTCTTGCGCTTTTCTTGCCGCCGCTGGCCATCGTCCTGACCGGACGGCCGATCCTTGGCATCCTCGTCTTCCCGATCTGGGTGCTGGCGCTGATCTTTTCGGGCGGGCTGAGCCATCCGATGTTCATCCTTCTTGCGTGGCTTCTGATCTTCCAGTCGCGTGAGCGCAGGGACCAGCGCGACTGACAGCATCACGGCTTGCGCAGGATGGGTTCCCGCCGTAGTGACGGCGCCGTGCGGGGCAGGAGAGATCGGTCATGGGTTTCAAGATGGGCATCGTGGGTCTGCCGAACGTCGGCAAGTCCACCCTCTTCAACGCGCTGACCCGGACAGCGGCGGCGCAGGCGGCGAATTTCCCGTTCTGCACCATCGAGCCGAACGTGGGCGAGGTGGCGGTGCCCGACGCAAGGCTGGAGAAGCTGGCGGCGATTGCAGCATCCAAGCAGATCATCCCGACGCGGATGACCTTCGTCGACATCGCGGGTCTGGTGCGGGGTGCGTCGAAGGGGGAGGGCCTGGGCAACCAGTTCCTGGCCAACATCCGCGAATGCGATGCCATCGCCCATGTCCTGCGCTGCTTTGAAGACGGCGACATCACCCATGTCGAGGGGCGGATCGACCCGGTGGCCGATGCCGAGACGATCGAGACCGAGTTGATGCTGGCGGATCTTGAGTCGGTGGAGCGGCGGCTGACATCGCTGGCCAAGAAGCTGCGCGGCGGCGATCAGGACACGCTGGATCAGGACCGGCTTTTGCGGGCCGCACTGGCGGCGCTGAGCGACGGCAAGCCCGCGCGAACGGTGGCCGTCGCGGCCGAGGATCAGCGGCAATGGCGGATGCTGCAGTTGCTGACGGCGAAACCCGTGCTTTTCGTGTGCAACGTCGAAGAGGCGTCGGCGGCCAAGGGCAATGGCCAATCCGACCGGGTGGCCGCCATGGCCAAGGCGCAAGGGGCGGCCTCGGTGGTCATCTCGGCCCGGATCGAGGAAGAGATCAGCCAGCTGGCCGAGGATGAGGCGGTGATGTTCCTGGAGGAAATGGGCCTGCACGAGGCGGGGCTCGACCGGCTGATCAAGGCGGGCTATGCGCTTCTGGGTCTGCAGACTTATTTCACCGTCGGCCCCAAGGAGGCCCGCGCCTGGACGATTTCGGCGGGAACCCTGGCCCCGCAGGCTGCCGGAGTGATCCACGGCGACTTCGAGAAGGGCTTCATCCGCGCCGAAACCGTGGCCTATGATGATTATATCGCCGGCAAGGGCGAGGCGGGGGCCAAGGAGGCGGGCAAGTTCCGCGTCGAAGGCAAGACCTATGAGGTTAAGGACGGGGATGTGCTGCACTTCCTGTTCAGCGGCTGACGTGGCGGCACCCTAGTCGGCAAACCGCAGATAGGTCGCTTCGGCCGTGCTGACGCCGTAGAGACCCCGGATGGCCAGGCTGTCCGCCTCGCAGGTGAAGGCAAAGCCGTTGGACCGGATGCTGGGACCGGCATCCGGCCCGCCCTGGTTCTGCACCATGGGTCCGATGTGGATTTCGATGCTCCAGGCCAGGGTGTTTTCGGTGTAGGTCGCCATGCCTGCGCCTTCTGCCACCACCTGCCAGTCAAAGCCGATGACGCCGCTGCGACTTTCCTCGAACCGCATGGTGCCGCCACCGGCCCCGCTGACGCTGCAGGTGCTGGTATTGGCCTGGTAGTCGAGAGTGCCGGTGCCGGCTTCGTCGAAGGTCAGGACCCAGCCGCCGCTGGCATAGGCGCAGGACATGCCGGCCCCGGCGGCCGCAAGTGGGCCGGCGCCGATCTGCATTGCGGTCGTGGCAAATCCGTCAAGGGTTTCCTGTGTCGGTGACCAGGCCCCGACCAGACAGCAGGCCCCGCCGGAGCTGTCCTCGCCGGAGCTGTCGTCGTCGGTGTCGACGTCTAGGCTGGCGCTGGCGTTGCCTTCGGTCGTTGCCGCGAAGATCAGGTGGGTCTTCTCGCCGTCGCAGGTGTTGACGGTGGCGGGCGGCGGGGCCCAGCCGGAGGTGCCGTCCTCGCGCATCCTGACATCGGGCGGGGCATCGGCCGGGTCAAGGGTCAGGGAAAACCGCTTGCCTTCGGGGAAGATCAGGCCCCAGCGCGGGATGGCAAAGGCCTGGGTCGGCAGCGAGACGGTCATCGGGCCGCTGAAGCGGTGGTCGGTCAGGGTGGCAACCGGAGCCGCAAGGGGAAAGCCGCCGGGAAGCTGGATCCGGCCGTCATTCCAGGCCTCGATGAAGCGGGTCCAGGCTTCGGGCGTGACCAGCGACCGCAGGACGGCAGTCTGGTCGCCAAGCCGCATGGCGCCCAGAAAGGACCCAACCGCCTCGGGCCCGCCCTCGGTGGCGAGCCACAGGAAGAAGACGACGTTTTCATAGCTCATCTGCGGCAGGCTTTGGGTCAGCGCGTTCCGGTCGAAGGCACCGAACCAGCCGCTGCGGGTGTTGTAGCCCGGCAGAGCAAGATGCGCGAAATATTCGGCACTGCTTTCGGACCACCATTCGTCGACCCCGTCGGCCATCTGCGGCAACCAGGTCGCGTATTGCGCGCAATGGAAAAGCTCGTGCGCAAGGGTGAACATCAGGTCTTCGGTGCGGGCCGTGGTGGAAACCTTGTAGATGACGACGGTGCATTCCTGCCCGATCATGCCGGTCGCGGCGGCCTGGATTTCACCGTCCAGAGGGTCGACGAGCGCTTCGGGGGCAAGAAGGAGGGTGACATGGCGCGCGGGCCGGGCGGTCGCGATGCCGTCGAAGGCCGGGCCAAGGGCGACGGATAGCTGCTCGAACGCCGCAAGAAACCCGGTCAGGTCGCGACCGGGCGGGATGCCGGTGAGGTGCATCAGCCGCATGGTGGACCGCCCGGGGGCGCTGACGACCTCGGCCCGGCCAAGCTCGGTGCAGGGCTGCGGTTCGACGGTCAGTCCGAAGTAGGTCAGGTAGACCGGTTCGGTGCAGGCGTGGACGAAGGCCTGTGCCCGTCCGGCCGGAAGGAGCGCAAGCATCAAGGCAAGAACGGCAGCAATCATCTGCATGGCCAGCCCCCCACGAACGGCAGCGTCCCCGACAGCGTAGCGAAGAATTGCCGCCCTGTCATTTGGCAGAGCCTTTCCTTTCCCCCTTGCCCCCTTTCCGGCACCTCGCTAAATGAGTTGGGTCGGAGGCGTGGCTGAGAGGCCGAAAGCACTCGGTTGCTAACTGAGCGTACGGGGAACCGTACCGTGGGTTCGAATCCCACCGCCTCCGCCATAACATATTGATATTGCACGATTTTTCCGAGAGCGCCAGTATTTCCCCGCGTTTCCGGGGGTTGGGCGGGCGGTTCCCCGACGGAGACACTCCGACCCCTCTCAAATCCCTGCAAATCCGCCTTGCGTCTCCGCAGGCCGCACGGCCCGTTCGGTTTGCCTGCGTGCAAAGAGCAGGGTATTATCAGGGAATTTCGGTTTTCTTGGGCCACTTTAGCGATTTTGCGCCTTGAATCCTCGCGCGTTTTCCGTGGGTTACGGCCAAATTACCTGCTCCACAGGAACAGGGAATTTAAATCAAAGGATCAGGGAAGAAAATTCGGCCGAACAGGGAAAGAATTGGGAAGAACAGGGAAGGGCTGGAGTCGTGTGTGCGAAGCGGGCCGGGGGTGTTCGCCAACGCCCGAAATTGTGCTTTTGCTGGCTGGTGTCACCCTATCTCGAAGAGCCCCGCCTGATCCGTCCAGCCCATCGGGATATCGTCGCGGATGAGCTGCGCTACCGATAGATGCACTGGCTGCCGTCCGTCGAGGATCGCGGCCTGCAGCTTGGGCGCCGGGAAGGCCAGCGGAATGCGGGTGCGGATGTAGGGCTCGGAGCGTCCGGTCTCGCGGGCGATCGCGGTGAGCGAGGTGCCGGCCCGCAATGCCCTCGCCCAGGAATGCGCTTCGGCCAGAGTGCGCTGAAGGACCTCGTCTGGCGCGGGAATGGTCTCCCCCGCGATGATCCTGGTCTCGACGCCGCGGCGGCGCAAAGCAAAGGCGCAACTGAACCTGAGGAGCCGATCTGACAGGGACTCGGGGGGCACCTCCAGCGTCGCAGCGATCACACCCGGATCAAGATCAAGCTGCAGCTTACCCTTGGTGATTGTTCCCGCTGCAATCATCCTGCCGAGAAGTGCCGCAACGCTTTCCACCCGATCCGCCAGTGCGGTTGCGCGGCGGACGAGCTCGGTGGCACCTCTCGCCTCTGGCTGTGCCAAAAGCGCATGACCAGTTGCAGCTCTCCGCAGGTGACCGACCACGATCTGCCGGAGCGTGGTCTCTAGCGCCTCGGCACGCACACCCGTTGGCAGCTGGTCGCAAACAATAGCACCGGCGCGCCGACGCTTACCGACATGGGGGCGAGTTTCGCCATCGCGACGGGTGGGGTGCTGACGCTGTACATCGCGGCACCGCCCAATAGCACCTTGGTCTGGGTGCGGGTGGTGGACGAGGTTTCGGGCGCGGTGTTCGAGCAGGAGATCACTGCCGACCTGCCAGCCAACACGCAGTTCCTGTCACCCCGGCTGTTCATGAACAACGGCGCAACAGCAGCTGCGGTCGCTTATGACTGCTCGGGGGTCTACGTAGAGACCGATTACTGACATTCATGCAAAATCTAATAGCAGGTTAGTGCCACCGCCCGAGGGATCTGTAGGCACGGGCCGTTCCGCCCTCGGCATACCAGGGCGTGGCCGTTCACCGCTGGGCGCGCAGGTTCTGGGAACAACTTCGTCCCTCCTTGCCAGCCGAAATCGTGGCTTGGCCTGTCGACTACCCAATCTCCGGGGGTAACCCGCATGCGGCTCGGGGTATTGACTCGTCACAATCTAACCGGTTAGATAACCAACATGCGGCTCTTGGGGGCCGTTTCGAAACCATTGCGACGAGGCAGTCAGATTGCTCCAGCATAACACCAGCGATTACCGTGATCTTGTTGACCAGGGATTTGCCAAGATTGATTGGGTCAAACGGCACTCGCCGGTACTTTACGGACTTGTGCGTGATGCGGTGTCCGACGGTTCGCTTCGCGGCGTGCGCGTTGCAGTTGTTGTCCATCTCGAGGCAAAGACCGCGTTCCTCGCATCGATTCTGGCAGATGCCGGAGCCGAGGTCATCGTTGCGGGCAGCAATCCGCGCACCACGAAGGCCGATGTTGTGGCCGCCCTGCGCGATCGGGGACTGACGGTCGTATCCGATGCTGATGGCGACGCGAAATCCTGGGAACGCGAGTTGTTGGCAGCGGCCGATCATCGGCCCCATTATGTGATCGACGATGGGGCTGAATTGACCTTGCGCATGGCCCTTCACCGGCCCGACGCCTTTCGGGCCTTGAAAGGCGTGTCAGAGGAAACCACGACAGGTACCGCGAGGCTTTTCGCCATGGAGGCGGCGGGGAAGCTGCATTTTCCGGCGCTGACCGCCAACAACGCCCGCTGCAAGCATCTGTTCGACAACCGCTATGGCACCGGACAGACGACCATTCAGGCGATCCTGCGCCTGACCAACCGTCAGATCGCCGGGGTGCCGTTCTGCATCGTGGGTTATGGCTATGTCGGGCGCGGAATCGCCGAGTATGCCAAGCGCATGGGTGCCCATACCCGCGTCATCGAAGTCGATCCTGTCCGTGCGCTAGAAGCCCATATGGACGGGCATGTCGTTGGCAATGCCCGTGATGTTCTGCCGGGGGCGGGGGTCGTCGTCGCAGCGACGGGCGGTATCCGTGCTGTTGGCGCGCCCGAGTTCGCGCTTCTGAAGGACGACGTGGTTCTGGCCAACGCTGGCCACCATGACCTTGAGGTCGATGTCGAGGCGCTGGCCCATGCCGCGCAAGTGGTGACGGAAACGCGGCCCGGGATTACCACCTACAGATTGGACAGACGTGACATCCATGTGCTGTCCGGCGGGGCGCTGGTCAATATTGCGGGCGGCAGCGGCCATCCGGTCGAGATCATGGATCTGACCTTTGCGGTGCAGGGCCTGGGCGCCCATCACCTGATCAACAGCAAACTTCCCCCGGGGGTACATGTGCTGCCCAAAGCGGTCGACGATTCCATCGCAGCGGCCAAGCTGACGAGCATGGGTATTCACCTCGACCATCCCCGGCGCGAACAGGAAGATGACTTCCTCGACATGATCAAGGGGATGGCGACGCAATGAGCACGCTGGCATTTGATCAGCCGCTGGCCGAGGCCGGCATGAAAAAGATCGCCTGGGCCGGTCGCGGCATGCCATTGCTCAAAGGGATCGAGGACCGCCTCACGGCCAGCGGCAGCCTGCAAGGCCTGCGTATCGCGATTTCGCTCGTGCTTGAACCCAAGACGGCGAACCTTGCCCTTGCGCTGCGCAATTCCGGGGCCGAGGTCAGTGTCTTCGGGGCCTCGGCCGACGGTGCCAAGCCGGATGTGGTCGAAGCGCTGCGTTCGTTGGGGGTGTCAGTTTTTGCCGCGACGGCAGGCGAGGCGGACGATCTGGCCCAGGCCCGCGCGCTCTTGCAAACCTCGCCTCAGATCATTCTGGACGACGGCGCTTTCGTGATCCGGCTGGCGCATCGCGAGTTCCCCGATCTGGTCGCCGGAATGGTCGGCGCGGCCGAGGAAACCACCAGCGGAGTGCGCCCGCTGACCATAATGGCCCGCGACGGTCAGTTGCGGATTCCGGTGGTCAGCGTCAACGGCTCGCGGCTCAAGCATATCTTCGACAACGTTTATGGCACCGGGCAATCCTGTGTCATGGCGCTTTTGGACATCACCAACCTGCAACTTGCAGGACGGCGGGTTCTGGTCGTGGGCTACGGCTGGGTGGGCCAGGGGGTCGCGCGGCATTGCGCAGCACTTGGGGCCGTGGTGATCGTGGCCGAGCTTGACCCGATCAAGGCACTTCAGGCTTTGCATGACGGACATCAGGTCGCCTCGGTGGCCAATGCCGCGCCAAGCGTTGAAGTCACCTTCGCGGCGACGGGCATAGCGGGGGTGATCACGCCCGACCATGTTCTGGCGATGCCCGAGGGTGCGATCCTTTGCACGGCTGGGGGCGGTAGTTTCGAACTGCCGATGGACTATCTTCGCAGCCAGAGCGCGGCCAAGAACCTGCGCAAGGATGTCGATGAATATCATACCGCCAGCGGCCGCGGCGTTCTGGTCATTGCCGGGGGGCATTGCATCAACTGCGCGGCTGGCGAAGGAAACCCGATCGAGGTCATGGACCTGTCGCTGTCGCTGCAGGCCAGTGCCGCGGAATATCTGGCCGCACACGGTCGCGACATGAAGCCGGGCCTGCACCGGTTGCCAGAATCTATCGAAATGGAACTTGCGACGACGCGGATCAAGCTGGCCGGTGGCAGCATCGAGCCGATGACGCCGGAACTTGAACTGGCGATGAAACACTGGTGAGGCACGGCGAAAAGCCGCGTCATTGCCCACAAACCACAGGAGACGACCGACATGACCCATAGACTGAGCGGAACGATTGCACTTGCCGCGTTTCTTGCGGCCGGACCGGCGAAAAGTGAGGGCCCGGTCGACGCATTGATGATCGCGCCCGTTCCCGAAAGCCCGACGACTCTGACCGTCTGGACGTTTCTTCCGGGCAATTACGACGCCGGTGCCGAGGTCTATGCCCAAGTCGTCGCTGGGTTTCAGGCCCTGCACCCGAATGTCACGGTCGACTTGGTGGATATGCCCTATCCCACCTATTTCGATGGCATTCGCAACGCGATCGTTGCGCAAAGCGGGCCCGACGTCATCACGATGTACGGCGCGGCCCAGGCCTTCAGCTATCGTACCGGCCTTTTCCCGTTGCAGGATGTCATCGCGCCCGATCTTCGCGGCACGTTGCGCTTCCTTCCCGAGAACTATTCCTCGGACGGCAATCTTTACGTCCTGCCTGTCGGGCAGTACGGCTATACGTTGCTTGCAAACCGCGATCTTTTCGCCAAGGCGAATGTCGATCCGGTCGCGGCCCTTTCCAACTGGCAAGGCATGCTGGACGCTTGCCGCACACTTTCTGACGCAGGCGTGCAGCCCTTTGCCTCGGGCTGGCGCGACGGCTATCTGCTCGAGACTTTCGTCTACATGATCAGCAGCCAGCTGATGGACGATGCCGCCCTGCAGCGCTTTGTCAGTCGCGACCTGCAGATGGATGACCCGGTCTTTGTTTCGACCGTTGGCCATGTCCTTGAAATGCGCGACGCCGGCTGCTTTGGCGGCGAAGAGGCCCTTGGCCGTACCATGTTCGACGACATGACCAACCAGTACCTTGCCGGTCAGGCGGCGATGCTGGCGGTGGGTACGATCAACACCGCGATCTATGTGGCGGACTCGCAGCCAAATTCGACCGTCTTGCCGCTGCCGATGGTTCCGGGGGCACCGAACGGGGCGATGATCGACGCTGGCGCCGAGGCCGGCTGGAGCATCACACGATGGACCCGGCACCCCGAAGCGGCCGTTGCCTTCGTCAACTACCTCGCAAGCCCCGAGGTCCAGAAGATCTTGGCCGAAAAGATTGACGTTCCGTCCAACATCACCGGCGCCACGGTTTCCGCGACCGACCCGCTGCGTGCCGACTACCTTGCGCTTTTGTCGCTGCCGGACAATCACACCGGCTTTGCGGCGATCCCGCTGACCGTTCTGGCGGTGATCGAACGCAACGCGGTTCCGCTGATGGCCGGGACAATGACCGCAGAAGAGTTCGTGCAAAGCATGCAGAGTGCCTTTCTGCGTACCCGCTGACACTTTGACGAAGGTCCGGAGCAAAGGTTGCCGAACATGATGAGATCCGGACTTTGGCTGATCATCCCAGCCATCTTTGCAGAAATTGTCGTGCTTTTCGCGCCGATGGCCTATGTCGGGCTGCGGTCATTCTATGACTGGCAGCCGGTCGGAACCTCGGTCTGGGTCGGATTGGACAACTACCGCATCCTTCTGCAAGACCCCGAGTTCTGGCAGATCGTGCGCAATCAGGCCTTCTATCTGCTTGGCCTGCCGCTTTGGGTGATCTGCCCAATGGTTGTGGCCTATCTACTGAAGGACAGGGTCTGGCGTGCGGGCCTGTTCCGCGCGATCTACTTCCTGCCTGCGGTCATGTCGCCGGCCATCGTCGGCCTGGTGTTCCGAACACTTCTTGCCACAGATGGAACGGTGAACGCGGCGCTGCACAACGCGGGGCTGGAGGCGCTTATCCAGCCCTGGCTGACCGATCAGGATCTGGTCAAACCGGTGGTGATCGTGATGGTTTTGTGGGCCGGGTTCGGAACCGGCGTCCTGATTTTCACGTCTGCCTTCCAGTCCATTCCTCGCGACGTGCTTGAAGCCGCACGACTTGACGGCGCAGGGTTCTGGCAAGAGTTCCTCCTGATCGCCGTCCCCGCCGTGCGGCACACGATCATCTTGTGGACGATGTTTCAGGTGGTCGCGATCTTCCTTTTCATGTTCGGCTGGATCTATGTGCTGACCGGCGGCGGCCCCGGCCTTGCTAGTGCGACGATGGACTTCTCGATCTACCAACAGTTCATCCGCTTTGGCTTTTTCGG